>NZ_AEWI01000001.1 GCF_000191885.1 Anaerophaga thermohalophila DSM 12881 | reverse complement strand
CGCAAAGACGTATGTTGTGTTTATAATTCACACTACTGGCTACTGACTACTGACTAAATTACTTATATCTAAAACTCTGATAATCTATTACGGCAATCTTTGTCATGCTCGTTTTATTGTGTGAGTCGTGAATTGTTAAATTATAGGGCATGCCTGTAGCGGGTTTGCCCTTTTTTATTGCGATTTACAGTTGATTTGTAGATTATTGCAAAGAAAAATCAAGTCTTGATACTATGATACGTTGTCAGGTTTTCTACAAATGTCCGGTTATTGATTGTTTATATAATCGCGATGAGATAAGATGCAACTATTTCATAATAAATGCTTTGCATTATTTCAACCGTGTTGAGGCTTATTAAACGGACTATTGATACTATGGAAACTTTCATAAAAACACTTATTAATTCATTGAAGGGAAAAGTTTTTACCGATGAGGTTATTCGAACCTTATATGCAACCGATGCTTCTGTTTATCGCGAAATGCCTTTGGCTGTTGGCTTTCCTGAAGATGAAGATGATATCAGGAATTTAATCCGGTTTGCAGGAGAGAATAATGTGTCGTTAATTCCACGCACAGCCGGAACATCTCTGGCCGGTCAGGTTGTCGGTAATGGAATTATAGTAGATGTTTCCCGTACTTTTACGGAAATACTTGAAGTTAATCCTGATGAAAAGTGGGTAAGAGTTCAGCCTGGTGTTGTACGTGACGACCTTAATTTGTTTCTGGCCGAATACGGTCTCTTTTTTGGTCCCGAAACTTCAACTTCTAATCGTGCTATGATTGGTGGCATGGTAGGGAATAATTCATCGGGAGCCAACTCACTGATATACGGGAGTACCCGTGACAATATTCTGGAAGTGAGCGGATTTTTAAGTGACGGTTCGAAGGTGGTTTTTGGAGAACTGAATAATGACCAATATCGTGAGAAATGTAGTTCTTCCGGAAATTCTTCTGAAGCAGCTATTTACAGGAATATTGACAAGATAATTAGCGACGAACGGAACAGGGAAAATATAGAGCGTGAATTTCCCAAGCCTTCAATAAAAAGACGTAATACCGGGTATGCGCTTGATGCACTGGCCGGTTTGGCTCCATTCCGGCAGGATGGGCCCGATTTTAATTTTGCAAGGCTTATTGCCGGTTCAGAAGGTACTTTAATGTTCATCACTGAAATTAAGTTGCGCTGTCATCCTCTTCCCCCCAAAGAAAAGGGTTTACTCTGTGTACATTTTCACACCCTTGAAGAGGCTTTGGAGGCTAACTTGACAGCCTTGAAGCACCATCCGTCTGCCAGCGAACTGATGGATGATTTTATTCTAAATTGCACAAAAAACAATCCCGAACAAAACAGGAACAGGTTCTTTCTTAAGGGTGAGCCTGAAGCATTATTGGTTATTGAATTTACGCGCCATTCCCGTGCCGAGGTTGAAAAGGCTGCCCAAAACCTCATCATCGATCTGAAACACGCCGGACTTGGATACCATTATCCCCTGGTTACAGGCTCCGACATAAAGAGAGTGTGGTCGTTACGGAAGGCTGCACTCGGAGTGCTTTATACAACCCCGGGGGATGCAAAGCCGGTAGCTGTCATTGAAGATACATCGGTTGCTGTCGAAGACCTTCCTGCTTATGTTGCCGATTTCAGGAAATTACTGGAACCGTTAAATCTTACATGTGCGTTTTACGGACATGCAGGCTCAGGAGAATTGCATCTGCGCCCGGTTATCAATCTTAAAACAGCCGAAGGACAGATGCTTTTCAGGAAGATTGCCGAAGAGACAGCACATCTGGTAAAAAAATATAACGGGTCGTTGAGTGGAGAGCATGGCGATGGTCGTTTAAGAGGTGAGTTTATCCGCTTCATGGTCGGGGATGAGAATTATGCGCTTTTTCAGGAAATTAAAAATACCTGGGACCCCGGACATATTTTTAATCCGGGCAAGATAGTGGATGCTCCGCCAATGGATACGCATCTGCGTTACACGACAGATACAGAAACCCCTGAAATTGAAACCATCTTTGATTTTTCGCGCGAGAAAGGTTATATCAGAGCTGCCGAATTTTGTAATGGTTCGGGAGATTGCCGGAAGACGCATTTATCGGGCGGAACAATGTGCCCCAGCTATATGGCCACCAGGGACGAAAGGCACACAACCCGTGCAAGAGCTAATGTGTTGAGGGAATATCTGCGTAAACCTTACGCGAAGAACCGTTTCAATCATTATGAGATATACGAGGTGATGGATTTGTGTCTGTCTTGTAAGGCTTGTAAATCCGAATGTCCGTCGAGTGTAGATGTGGCAAAACTTAAGGCCGAATTTCTTCAGCATTATTATGAAGCCAACGGCGTCCCGTTCAGGACAAAAGTTATTGCCAATATTTCACGATTAAACAACCTGGCTTCTATATTGCCGCAACTCTACAACTTCACAATCACCAACAGGATCACATCCCGACTGCTTAAAAAAATTGTTGGTTTTGCACCCAATCGTTCTTTACCCAAACTGCAGCCTGTAACACTGGGGAAATGGTTTCGAAACCATTTCAAAACTACCAGGGTTTCTGCCAAACCAAAGGGGACTGTTTGTTTGTTCAATGATGAATTCACCAATTTTAATGATTCGGATATTGGGAAGAAAGCTGTGTTGTTGCTCGAAAAACTCGGGTATGAGGTGATTATTCCGAAGCATATTGAAAGCGGACGTGCCTGGTTGTCGAAGGGATTGCTGAAAAAAGCGCGTGATATTGCCGTAAAAAATGTTGAACTGTTGAAAGATGTTGTTTCGGATGATGTGCCCCTTCTGGGAATTGAGCCTTCGGCCATTCTTGGCTTCAGAGATGATTATATTGATCTTGTTCCTTCAGAGCTTATAGAGTCTGCCCGATCTCTTGCAAAAAATGCTTTGTTGTTCGAAGAATTTATTGAACGGGAGGTTAACGCAGGGAACATTACTTCTGATGATTTTATTGAGTCTCCGAAAAAGATAAAACTTCATGGTCACTGTCACCAAAAAGCCTTAGGTTCTCTTGGCCCCACGATAAGAATGCTAAGTCTGCCCCAAAATTACGAGGTGGAAGTTATCCCTTCGGGGTGTTGTGGCATGGCAGGATCATTTGGATATGAAAAGGAACATTACGATGTGTCGATGAAGATTGGTGAATTGGTATTGTTCCCGGCTATCCGAAAAAAATCCGGGGGAACCATTATTGCAGCTCCCGGAACCAGTTGCCGTCATCAAATCAAAGACGGGACAGGGGAAAAGGCATATCATCCCGCAGAAATATTGTATGATGCTTTGAAGGTAAAGTGATGCCGGTAAATAGCTGAGGGGAAAGGGCATAGAACATAGAGCATGGAGTTCACCCGTTTCAATGGTGAGCCCGGTCTAAATATTACCGGTCTGCATCATTATGCTTCCAGATGTCAATGAGCCAGTTGGATTCAATAACATGGTTTTCCAGGAAGAATGAGATCAGATTGAACCATTGATTGCATCGGGCGAGTATCTGGGAGTCGGAGGATATTACAATTTTATCAGCTTCAGCAACTTTATTATCGGTCTGATCTGCCAGTTTAGTCTGCCATTTTATGTTATTTTCGAGACCCACTTCTTTCACGAATTTGGCCAGCCTGCCGGAATTGCTTACCGGCTTGTCGAACACCCATAAAACGGAACTTGCATTGTATTGCTTGAAAAATGCTGCAGTCAAAGCTATGGCTTTAGGTGTTTCACTAATTTTCCGGTAAGAACCGTGAAGTCCTGAAATATCCCTGATCAATCCGTCTCTTCCTTTGAAAACCGGTGCGCCGCTCAATAGTGCTTCCATGATAATCAAGAGGTTGAACCCGTCAATTATCACAGGGCGGTTTTTCAGGGCTTCAGGAGAAGACAGTTCTCCAGCGGCCACACGTTCAACCAGTTCTGACGGTTGACACGCCCGGTCGAGAGCTGTTCTCTGTCGTTCCTGTAGCTTAAAATGATCACCCACCAGTTTCAGAGCAGCTTTTGCCGTATAATTTTTATCCAGAAGCCAGCAATAATCTTTTGCGGCTGCAGCCATTATTTCAATCTGGCCTTTTGTAAACAGCAAATGATCTCTGGGGCCTGGCCCTCTGTGTTTGCGGTTGTCTGGTGACATAGACGATGCATTATACAGGATGATACAATTTTTTGTTTCTTAAAAGTATGAGCCTGGTCTAAAAAGCATCTTTGTTGCCAAACTCAGTGTTGTTTTAAATTTATGCATCCTAATTAATAATGAGTTAACTCCGGTACAAAATTTTAAAACGCCTTGATTTTGACAAAAATAGGCATTTTATACCGCACTCAGGTATGGATAATTTTGATATTACCCGGGCTAAACCAAAATCATATAATGAGTGCAGTCTAAAAAGCCTTTTGACCCCTAAATCCAATAAAGGGGACTTTTTCAAACTGCTGATTTTTAGCAGTTCCCCTTTAGGGGTCAGTGGTAAAAATGGTAAAAATCAGCAGTTTGAAGGCTTTTTATACTGCACTCATATAACCATTACCGACTGAATCTGTAACTTTAACTTTACAAACAAACTTATCAGCGAATATCGTTAAAACGCTTAAACGCTAAGACGCTAAGACGCGAAGTTTTTATTATTAAATGGTGCTTGTCTGTAAACTTACAAAAGTTTCCACAATATGTGCGTCTGTATAGAAAGTACCGGCTGCAAGGCTTGCGAAGGCGAAGTCGGTGATGAGTCATTCCAGGGGTTCGATGATACACAACAAAAATATTTCAAAGCGCTTATTGATACCATTGCCTGGCACAGTGAAATGGCTATGATTTACGTGACCCGTCAGGGAAAGGGTTGGGGGGGTGCATCGGGAAGGAATTTTTAAATGTTAAAGCTGACTAAAAACGTCTCTTCTTTATAGGATGTCGGAGATATGCTGGTAGAGGAGTAGGTACTTCATTGAATGTAATGGCCTTCCCGGAAGATTCAATTTATAGAAACAGCCTTAATTGAAGGGTAAGTGAATTTTTACGAACAGACAGTTCGACTATCAGTCTTACCATGAGCTTTACCCGATCCCCTACCTCGAGATCATTACCAATAAGCTGATTGGACCGGAAAACCAAAACCCGGGTTATTATTGAGAAATGTTGTAAATTTACAGTACGGAAGGGTTCCGGTATGACGAAGGAACTCTTCCGGTTACTTTATACGAAATTAAACTTAAACCAATGAAGCTGAAAGCAAGCTTTTTACTAATGATCGCTGTGTTCTTTTGTCTTACCGCGAAGGCTCAGCAGTTTAAACTGAATTCTTCCGGTTATTTTCAGAATGGCGGGGTGGATGTGATGGCTTTTAATGATATTTATCCGGAAGGCCACCAGGGTGGGTTGGTCATCATTATGAACGGGGATCGGGTTGCAACGAATGGGGATGTCAGACTGGAAGCGACTCCGGGACAATGGCAACCTCTGCCTGTTTTGCTTGACCGACAGGTAGATACGGCGACCAATATGATCACGACCAGGCTGAGTTATCCGGATTCTTCACGTGATCGGAAAGGATTCAACCCGATGATCTATCCGGAACTGCATCTCGATTATACCATGAAGGTGAAAGGGGATGGAAAATCAATTGTTGTTACGGTGGACTTGGAACAGCCGGTGCCAGAGGAATTTGTCGGAAATGTCGGATTCAATTTTGAATTATTTCCGGGTGAACTTTTTGGTAAGCCCTGGATCATGGACGGGAAAGGAGGGATTTTCCCCGCTCAGCCGAATGGTCCGACAGAAATAGTTGGGGATAATCTGGATGATCAATATTCATATAATCCGATCCGGGCTGACCGGATTATTGCAAAGCCCTATGCCATCGGAAAGCGATTTACCGTTCGCCCTGATGATCCATACAATAAGCTTACCATTGAATCGAAGGGTGCTGAATTGAAGCTGTATGACGGCCGCATGAACCACAACAACGGCTGGTTCGTCGTCCGCAGCGAGGTGCCTGCCGGCAAGACTAAAGGTGCCATTGAGTGGGTTATCACACCCAATGTGGTTGACGATTGGCTCTACCAGCCGGTGATCCAGACTTCCCAGGTGGGATATCTTCCTTCGGAACCGAAAGCAGCTGTTATTGAGCTGGACAAACGGGATCAGAAACGGGTTGATGCACAATTATATCAAATCACTGATGAGGGGGAAAAGCTGGTTCGCACTGCTGCTGTAAAGGAGTGGGGTTCGTTTTTACGTTATAACTACCTGAAGTTCGATTTCTCAGAAGTGAAAGAAGAAGGACTGTACCAGGTTCGCTATGGTCAGTCCGTATCTTCCGTCTTTCGTATTGCCCAGGATGTATACGACCGGGGTGTGTGGCAGCCTGTTTTGGAGTATTTTCTTCCTGTACAGATGTGCCACATGCGGGTAAACGAGAAGTACCGGGTATGGCATGACTTCTGCCACCTGGACGATGCACGAATGGCGCCGGTGAACCTGAATCATTTTGACGGGTATATGCAGGGGCCTTCAACGCTGACAAAGTACAAGCCGGGGGATGTGGTACCGGGGCTGAATATTGGTGGCTGGCACGACGCGGGAGACTTTGATCTACGCGTGGAGTCGCAGAGCGGGGAGGCTTACATCCTGGCGCTGGCCTACGAGGCTTTTCATGAGGACTATGATGTGACTTCGATCGATCATCATACCCATATCACGGAAATCCACCAACCGGATGGCAAGCCGGACATGCTGCAGCAAGTGGAGAACGGTGTGCTCTCGGTGGTTGGCGCATACCGCTCGCTGGGCCGGCTCTATCGGGGAATTATCTGCAACAACCTTCGCCAGTACGTGATGCTGGGGGATGCCGGGGCCATGACCGACAACAAGATCGGGAATGAGGATGACCGTTGGGTGTTCACGGAGAATAATCCGCCGCGGGAGTTAAGTACTGCTGCTGATCTGGCCGCTGCTTCCCGGGTGCTGAAGGGCTTTAATGATACGCTGAGTAACCAGGCGCTGGATGTTTCGCAGACGTTATTTCGCAATACTACTGGAGAGGGAAGGGGTTTGGAACAGAAACTGCGGGCTGCGACAGAACTTTACCTGGCTACTGGAGCTAACGAATACAGGGATTTTCTGATTGCGCATATTGATTTTATTACCCAAAATATCAGTCGGGTAGGCTGGTTCATCGGTCGTGCGGATGCCGCCATGAACGATCAGGAATTTTCATCTGCCATACGGAAAGCGCTATTGGACTACCGGAAAGAACTGGATAAAGAAAAAGAGGAGACGCCTTACGGGATCCCCTATCGTCCGAAGATATGGGGAGCCGGGTGGGATATCCAGTCGTTCGGTTTCAGCCAGTACTTCCTGGTAAAGGGCTATCCGGATATTTTCGGGCCTGACCTGGTTTATGATGCCTTGAATTTTATCCTGGGGTGCCATCCGGGGAAGAATACGGCATCGTTTGCCTCAGGCGTTGGAGCAAAGTCGGCCATGGTGGCCTACGGGGCAAACCGTGCGGACTGGTCGTATATTCCCGGAGGCGTGGTTTCGGGAACGGCTCTGATCCGGCCTGATTTTCCGGAATTGCTGGAATTCCCGTACCTGTGGCAACAGACGGAGTACGTGCTGGGGGGCGGTTCGTCGCACTATATGTTTCTGGTACTGGCAGCAAGAGAATTGGCGGGAGAATAGGCTCGGGTGCGGGTGTTCCCTCCATCTTTGAGGCTTGGCGTGAATCCCGGCTCGCTGCTTTGCGTTTAAATACTTCAGAATATTCATAAATAAAGGATCATGAAAGGAATATTCAATATAAGAATAAGAAGGATAGGAATGCTGCTTTTACTGTCAAGTTCCGTTTTCTCCTTTTCCTGTTCAAGGGTAGATAAGGAGGCTATTCTTTATCAGGAAATCATCAGTGATTTAAAGGGGAATATCCTGCCTTTTTGGGAGAAGTATTCGGTGGACCCCCGCGGAGGCTTTTATGGCGCTCTTGCTTTTGACGGGACCCCGATTGAAAATGCAGATAAAGGTTGTGTTTTGAATGCCAGAATTTTATGGACATTTTCATCGGCATACCGGATATTGGGCGATTCCCTGTTTTTGAATCTGTCAAACCGGGCACAACGCTATTTTATTGATCATTTTATTGATAAAGAGGAGGGAGGAGTCTACTGGACCCTGAATGCTGACGGAATGGCTAAAGATACAGACAAACAAACTTATGGAATTGCATATGCGATTTATGGATTATCGGAGCATTATCGTGCTACCCAAAACAAGGAAAGCCTGGATCAGGCTATCGGGCTATATCGCTGTCTGGAAGATCATGCCTTCGACCCGGAATATGGCGGCTATATCGAATCATTTACCCGCGACTGGCAGAAGCCGGAAAGGTATGGCTATGACGGCGCAGGGGTGGCTGTCAAGACGATGAACACGCATATTCATGTGCTGGAAGCATATACAAATCTGTACCGGGTCTGGAAGGATGAGGGGCTACACCGGCAGCTGAAGGCTTTGACGGAGGTGCTGATCAGCAGGATCTATAATCCGCGAACACATCACCTGATGCTTTTCTTCAACAGGGAATGGCAAAGCCTGGAGGATATCGATTCGTATGGTCATGATATCGAAACCTCGTGGCTTTTGACAGAGACGGCTGAGGTAATGGGAGATGCTGAATTGAAGTCGAGGACGAAAATGATCGCTATCGACCTGGTGGATGCCCAGATGAAGGAGGCCATGAATACGGACGGTTCGCTGATCTATGAAAGGAACGGTAATCATTTCCGACGAGATTTACAGTGGTGGTGTCAGGCGGAAAGCGTGAACGGGCTGTTGAATGCCTGGCGGATATCGGGTGATAGAAAGTATTTGGAAGCTGCAGTTCACACATGGAACTGGATAAAAGACAACATGATCGACCGAAAATACGGTGAGTGGTACAGCTCTGTTTCAGAAGACGGGAAGGCGGATGTGCATGGACTGAAAGCCAGCATGTGGCGCTGCCCCTACCACAACAGCCGGATGGGACTCAGTATGATTAATGTGGTTGATAAGAAATAATGTTGTTCAAAAGGAACTGCATAATTATGAAAAAAATCGGTTATCTATTTATTTTTTTATGCATTGGCCTCGGGGTATATGCCGGAAATTATAAAAGTTTTAAAGTTTCAGTATATACCCGCGCATATGAAGTCGCAAAGATGAAAGATATGCATTGGCTCGACTCGACCTGGCAAGCCATATCAGCCCAAGCGAAAGTGGATAAGATATACCTGGAGACGCACCGCGATCTGCTGATTGTCCCGGATAAAACCATAGAGCAGGCTAAAAAATATTTTCAGGATCGTGGTGTTAAGGTAGCAGGCGGCATTACCTATACGATCAATGAATCGAACAATTTTCAGACATTTTGTTACACCAATCCGAAAAACCGGGAAAAAGTGAAAGAGATTGCGGAATACACGGCCAACCATTTTGATCAGTTTATTTTTGATGATTTCTTTTTTACCAACTGCAAGTGTGATCTGTGCATCAAAGCAAAAGGGGATATGAGCTGGACGGAATACCGGACAAAGTTAATGACGGAGGCTGGTCAGGATTTAGTGATCATCGCAGCAAAGAGCGTGAATCCGGAGGTTAAGATCATTATTAAATATCCAAACTGGTACGATCATTTTCAGGGGTTGGGATTTGATTTGGTTCATGGGCCGAAGATCTTTGACGGCATCTGGACCGGAACTGAAACCCGTGATCCGTCTTCAGCCCAGCATTTACAACAGTACCTGGGATATAATATTTTCCGGTATTTTGATAATCTTCGTCCAGGTTTTAATTTTGGTGGCTGGGTTGACGGAGGCGGAGTGCAAATGGGAATGGATAGGTATGCAGAGCAGTTATGGATCACCTTGTTTGCCAAGGCTCCGGAAATCGTTTTGTTTGACTACAGGCAGCTTTTAAATACAAAGATCAGGGAATCCTACCGGACACCATGGCAAGGTAAAGGTACCAGCTTTGACTGGGATACGATGATGATGTCCGTAAAACAAAAAGACGGATCGACAGTAGTTCCTATAAATGATTCGATAATTCGTTTTCATGCAGAGATAAAGGATGAAAGTCCTTATTTGCGGGGAGAGGTAAAACCGACCCATTCATTCGGGGTAACTATTATGCCTCATTCGTATCGCGTGTTTAAAAAGAGCTGGCCAGATTGAAGGAAGAAAAAGGGAATAAACTGGAATGGGAATTTAAGAAAAAGATGGGAACGGACAAAGAGTTAATGTAATCGGAAAAATGTATTTGTTGGTTGTCAATTAGCGAATTAAAAAAATTCCTCGAAATAGATTTTAATAACCTGATGATTGTACGAAATTTATAATTCGAAATATGGATAATGTTTTAAGTCGCAGGTTTAGTTTTTTATTACTCCCGGATGACAGTTGGAGTACGGATAAACGGAAATAGGGGGCGATAGATTGATTTCCGGGGATACAGAAAGATGATATAATTTTTTGGCATTAACTCAATGAGTTCATAAATATGAAGATTATGAAAAGGTACAGCATCAGTTTTATATTAATTGGTTTGATGGCTTGTCTGGTTTCTTGTCAGACAAATAAGCAGAGTGAAAATAACAGGACCGGGAATTTATTCGTTCCTCATCCTCAGTACGTGGAGAAGCAGGAGGTGAAGACCCTGAAGATAGGAATGGAGGCTCCTGACTTTACCTTGCCCGACATGAACGGGAACCAGGTCAGCTTAAAGGATTTTTCGGATGCCAAAGTTCTGGTTGTTGTATTTACCTGTCTTCATTGTCCGACAGCGCAGGCCTATGAAGACCGACTGATCCGCTATACGGCTGAATATAAGGACCGGGGCGTGCAGGTGGTCGCGATCATGCCGAACAGTAACCTGGCTCTGCTACCGGAAGAATGCGGGTATTCTGACCTGGATGACTCGTATGAAAACATGCGGATACGGGCGGCGGACAAGCATTTTAATTTTCCGTTTTTGTATGATGGCGATAATGAGGCTGTTTCGTTGAATTATGGTCCGACGACGACTCCCCATGTTTTTGTGTTTGACCGGGAGCGGAAACTGAGATATGTAGGGAACCTGGACCAGCATGAGAAACCGGGAACGGGCAATGCGGAGAACCTGCGGGCGGCGACTGATGCCGTGCTGGCAGGGAAAACAGTGGAAAATCCCGTTACCAAATCGTTCGGGTGTTCGATTAAGTGGGGCTGGAAGCAGGATTTGGCCCAAAGAGCGGACAAAATCTGGGAGGAGAAGCCGGTGAATCTTTCAGACCTGGACCTTGCCGGGATCAGGAAGCTGGTGGAAAACGATTCGAAAAAACTTCGTTTAATTAATGTTTGGGCAACCTGGTGCGCTCCATGTGTTATTGAGTATCCCGATCTGGTGAAAATTCAGCGAATGTACGGGCAGCGAGACTTTGAATTTATTTCGCTGTCAGTCGATAAAATGGAAAACAGGGAGAAGGTACAGGAGTTCCTTCAGAATGCTCATTCTGCTATTCAAAATTATATTTACAGCGAAGGGGATCATTATAAACTGATCGAGGCTATTGATCCTGAATGGAACGGTGCTTTGCCTTATTCAATGTTAATCGAGCCCGGGGGGAAAGTGGTTTGGAAATGCCAGGGGGCTGTTGATCCGGCTGAACTTAAGAAAACAATTGTCGATCATCCGATGATTGGCAGGTATTATTAACAGGTCTTTCAATAACAGGCATTTGAGCGGTTTATTCAAAGAGGCGGAGATTTTGTGGGCATTCATTCTGACACGATAACAGAATATAAGTGGCCATGGTATGGAAGATTGGTTGGGGTTTATGTTTTTCAAGCATCTTACTAATAAAACAGCAATTGCCCTCATAGGAGGAGCGCAGAGCAAAGTTCGGCGTCCGGAAACGAGCGGACAGGAACAGAAAACTAGAGATTAAAAATGTACAATAGCAATAATCAGAATAGAAATGATAAAAAAAGTAAAACTTCAAAGGCTTTGTCATTCATTTTTTGGTGTCAGGATGGTCGCGTTTTTCCTGTTCATGAATTTGTTGGTTGCAAATAATGTTTAGGCTCAAACCGAAGTGATGGCCTGGGGCAATTTGACCGGCATAAGGGTCGAAGGCCAGTTAATGGAATTTGAAACGAGCCTGAACGTGGTTGGAAAAGACTGGGTCTCAGTTACAGCAACCGGAAAGGAAAAGCAACAGCCAAAATACCACCGGGAAGGGGAAACCCAGAACGTAAACACATCACTGGGAGGAATTAAGTTTGTCCAATCGGTCAGGGAGAACGGAACAGGCAGTGCCATTGTTGACATTAGGTCCATTGCTCAAAAAGATACTTTAATAGAGGGCGTGTACTTTTGCATTGATATTCCCGGCGAGTATTATTCGGACGGGACTGTCCGGATCAATGGCTCATCACAGAGACAGGCAATTTCAGCATTATGCTCGGACGGGAATAAACTCCGGAAAGTGTTATTTACAAGGTCTGCGAAGTCCGTAATTACGAAGTTTATTTATCAGTATAAAATTTATCTAAGTTATTGGTCTGATGGACCTCGCATAATTGAGTTTTATACATGTTCTTATGTAACAAACCGTGCCATGCTCGTTTCATTCATAAACTTTTGAGACAAACTTTGTCATGTTCGCTTCAAAAATTTAAAACAACAACGAGTTTGGCAACAAAGGTGCTTTTCAAACCGGGCTCATATAGACAACAAGAACAACAAGCTACTGAATTTCTAATAGAGAAAGAATTCAGTAACTTGTTGTATTTTGCAAAGAGGTAGTTTAAAAAAAAAGTTTGTTGACTTTTTGCAATAAGCTAATAATTAATTTTTTGTGTTTAAAGTAACTGTTGGTAGTATAATAGACTGTTAGAGTTAAATTAAAATTCGATAAAAAGATTTTACCAGAGATTCTGTAAATTATAAGAGATAATGAATTCATGGGTACCACTGTTTGCTCTTGCCAGTTTATTCAGAGTAAAATCATAAGCGTATCCGGCTTTTAACTCTTCGGTTATTTGAATATTGAAAAAAGCACCTATTGCATCACCAATTCTGTAATGGATTCCCATGTAATAACTTTTTTGAAACAGGAATTGAGTTGTAATGTCAGCAATAATAGGGGAACCACCGCGCAAAAGGACGAGTGATGATGGAAGAAATACCCATTCGGGATTAATAGAAAAGTTATAACCTCCCATTAAAAAAACACCGGGATTATAAGCTTCGGAACTTTCTCTGTATTCATCGTTCAGTCTAACATGGATCAAACGGGGCGCTGAAATGCCGGCATAATATTTATCGGTATACAGGTAACCGCCAAAACCGAAATTGGGCGTTGTTCTTTTGATGTCTTCCTGGAAATTAACATCGTTGCTTTCTATTAAATCAAGATTACTTATTGCTGCATTGTAAATATTCAGGCCGGCCTGCAATCCCATCGACAAATTAATGTTGTCAAAAATCTTTATCTGATAGGCGTATGAAGCGGCGAAGTTCGTGTTATTTACCGGACCTATTTTTTCAGTCATTATATTCAGTCCCAGCCCAAAATTTTGTCCGGGATAAGGTGTGTGTGCAGCAAAATTATATGATGCCGGGCCGCCATCCAAACCAATCCATTGATGACGTGTTAAAAGATTCATGTTCAGTCCCGTCTCAGTTCCGGGAATAGCCGGATTTATTTCCAAAGGGTTATTTACATAGTTTGTAAACAATGGTTGTTCCTGGGCAAAAGTATCAATACTTATAGAGGCCGCTATTAATATGACTGATGAAATAAATTTATAGAGTTTCATTATTCATAAGGTTATTGTTGTTAATATATTGTTGATTTACATGGATGGTTTTGTTCCTTATTTTTTAAGAAAGACATTTCCTTTGTATTCTTTGCCGTTATCTATAACTTTTATGTAATAGAAATAGGTGCCAGTTGAAATAAGCGCATCGGAACCGAGGGTCTTTCCTGTTTTGCCGTCCCAGTCATTATTATAGTTATTATCCTTATATATTAACGCGCCCCAACGGTTATATATCCTGACAGATATACGGGAATACTTTTCGCTTCCTTCGATAACAAAATAATCGTTGATGCCATCGCCATCCGGAGAAAATCCTTCGGGAATCCGAATGCCATCAATATCTTCTTCAACCGGTTCTTCTACTTTAATAAATAGTTCGGCTGTGCTGCAATTTTCAGGATTGTCAGTGTTGCAAATTTCATAGATTAGAGCATCAGTTCCGGAGAAGTCGAAGAATGGATCATAAACAACGTTTCCGCTGTTGTCTATGGTTGCATTTCCGTTTTGGGGATGTTCAAAAATTCTCACAGACAGTGGTTTGTTATCAATGCCTGTATCGTTTGTCAATACATTGATGTTTCCTGTCTTGTTGAATTCAAGATTTAACGTGTCGTTGACGGCTATGATACTTTCAAAAACAGTTATATTAACTACCGCATTGTCGTAATCGTTGTTTGCGTCAGTAACTCTGTAAGTGAAAGTTGTTTGTCCCAGAAATTCCTGATTGGGTGTAAAGGTGACCGTCAAATCATTTTCAACAACTGCAGTACCATCCTGAGAAGGAGAAATGATTTCAACGCGCAGAGGCGTATCATTGATTCCTGTATCATTAGCAAGAATATTTATGTTAACTGGCGTTTCCTGTGCGGTTGTGGTATGGTCGTCAGATGCTTCTGGAATTATGTTTTCTTCATCCCTGATGGTTACTGTTACAGTAGCCATATCGTAATCACCATGTATATCAGTGACTTTATATACAAAAGATGTTGTCCCGGTTTTGTAATAGGACGGAATGAAGATGATAATATTTTCTTTATTTATTATAGCAGTTCCCGAAAATGAATGTTGTACTATACTTACACTTTCTATTCCATCTTCGAGACCGGAATCATTGGCTGTTACATCGATTCTGACAGGTGTGTTGACGTACGTCACAGCTTGATCATCGTTGGCAACAGGTACATGATTTTCTATTCCTTTTTCAAGAACTGTGACAGTTACTTTAGCGTTATCACTCGCATTATTTGCATCAGTGACTGAATAAAAAAACGTAGATGTTCCAACAAATCCGGAAGCAGGCGTAAAAGTTACGGTGTTATCGGAATTTACAGCAACTGTTCCTTCTTCTTCTGGAGGATTGGTTGTGACTGAGACGGTTACCGGTGAATTGTCCAATCCGGTATCATTTCGCAGCACATCAATATTAACAGGCGTTTCGAATTCTGTAGCTCTTGAATCGTCATTGGCTACGGGTACAACAGGTATTATTTCAGAAACATTAACCGAAACCGTGGCTATGTCGTTGTCGCCATGAATATCGGAAACGCGATAAACAAAAGTGTCATAACCTACAAACATATAAGATGGGGAATAATGGATGGACCTGTCTTCGGTTATTGTGACATTTCCAAAGTGAGGTTCTGACATAATTTCCAGATTTCCAAATCCGTCTTCCAGTCCTGCATCGTTGCTTAAAACGGCAATTTCTACCGGAACATTCATGATGGTTGTGGCTTCATCATCGTTTGCCACCGGTATATGATTTGTAAAACCTTCTTCAAGGACAAGGATTGTTACCATGGCATCATCGGAAGCGCCGTTGTTATCAGTAACAGTGTATTCAAAGGTAACTTCACCGGAAAATCCGGTTTCAGGTGTAAACGTTACCGAGTTGTCGTTGTTTATCGTAGCGGTACCATCGGTAGGGGCTGATGATATTTCAACATTGACGGGCTGATTTTCCAGTCCTGAATCATTTGATAAAACATCTACTATTACTGCTGTTTCGAATTCAGTAGCTCTGGAATCATCGTTTGCAACGGGTGTTATTGAATTTATGTCAATAACATTAATCGAAACGGTTGCAATGTCGTTATCGCCATGAATGTCTGAAATGCGGTAAACAAAGGCATCGTTTCCTACAAACATGTATGAAGGTGAATAGTTGATTGTTCTGTCTTCATTAACAGAAGCATTGCCAAATAAGGGCTCCGAAATAATTTCCATCTTTCCGAAGCCATCCTGCAGGCCGGCATCGTTATTTAAAACGCTGATGTCAATCGGTTCATTGATGTATGTATTTGCATTGTCATCGGTTGCTTCAGGTATATGGTTTGTTACGCCTTCTTCAAGAACAATAACAATGATATTTGCATTGTCGGAAGCTCCATTGACATCAGTTACAGTATATTCAAAATTAATGGCTCCACTAAAGTCATTCGCAGGAGTGAATGTAACCGTATTGTCGGTATTAACCCCGGCAGTTCCCATAGTCGGGGATGATGTAATCTCAACGTTGAGTGGCAGGTTTTCCAAGCCGAAGTCGTTATCAAGAACATCAATAGTAACAGGTGTTTCGAATTCGGTTGCTCTTGAATCGTCATTGGCTACGAGTACAACAGGTATTATTTCAGAAACATTAACCGAAACCGTGGCAATATCGTTGTCGCCATGCACATCGGAAACACGATAAACAAATTCATCGGAGCCTATAAACATATAGGATGGAGAATAGGTGATGGTTCTGTTTGGATTAAGAGAAACGGTTCCAAATTCAGGTACTGCTATTATTTCCATATTTCCAAATCCGTCTTCCAGACCGTTATCGTTGGCCAAGACCGGAATATCTACGGATGTATTTATACTTGTGTTGGTTTCATCGTTATTTGCTGACGGGATATGATTTATAACACCCTCTTCAAGGACAAAGACTGTAACTATGGCATTGTCGGAAGCTCCGTTATTGTCTGTAACGGTGTATTCAAAGGTAACTTCACCGGAAAATCCGGTTTCAGGTGTAAACGTTACCGAGTTGTCGTTGTTTATCGTAGCGGTACCATCGGTAGGGGCTGATGATATTTCAACATTGACGGGCTGATTTTCCAGTCCTGAATCATTTGATAAAACATCTACTATTACTGCTGTTTCGAATTCAGTAGCTCTGGAATCATCGTTTGCAACGGGTGTTATTGAATTTATGTCAATAACATTAATCGATACGGTTGCAATGTCGTTGTCGCCATGAATGTCTGAAATGCGGTAAACGAAGGCATCGTTTCCGATAAACATGTATGAAGGTGAATAGTTGATTGTTCTGTCTTCGTTAACAACAACAGTTCCATACTCAGGATCTGATATAATTTCCAGTTGGGCAAATCCGTCTTCCAATCCGGCATCATTGCTTAGAACAGGAATGTTGACCGGGACATTTATTTTAGTAGTGGTTTCGTCATCATTTGCTGTTGGGATGTGATTTGTAACACCTTCTTCGAGCACGAAGATTGTAACCACGGCATTATCTGAAGCTTCATTATTGTCTGTGACCGTGTATTCAAAAGTAATTTCACCACTGAACCCATTTGCCGGTGTGTATATAATTGTATCATTTCTTATTTCAGTTGTGCCGGTAGTTGGGGCTGTTGATACTTCAACAGTTAATGGAACATTATTAAGTCCCGTATCGTTGGTAAGAACATCTATCTCTACAGGTGTTTCAAATTCGGTTGCTCTGGAGTCGTTATTGGCAACAGGAACAGCAACAGTTGCATTGGATACTTTAATGGTAACGGTGGCATAATCATAGTCGCCATGTACATCAGACAACTTATAGGTGAAGATGTCATTTCCGGTGAAATCAGTAACCGGTGTATAAGTAATGGTGCGATTAGAGTTTACAATAACGGTTCCATTGTCAGGATTTGATGCTACGTCCAATGCACCAAAACCATCTTCTAAACCAGTGTCATTGTTTAAAACCAGAATGTCTATGGATTGATTTTTACATATTTCAACATAGTCGTTGTTCGCCTGAGGAACATGGTTTATTATCCCTTCGTTAAGAACGATGATTGAAACAGTGGCTTCATCGCTGTTATTGCCATTATCGGTTACTTGATAAGTGAATGTTGCTTCACCACTAAATCCGTTATCCGGGGTGAATGTAACAGAATTATTACTGTTTACACTTACCTGTCCGTTTTCAACAGATGAGGGTACAGTAACCGAGACAGGAATATTTTCTAAACCTTCATCATTATCCAAAACATCAATGGAAACAGACGTTTCATATTCTGTCGCACATGAATCATTATTGGCAACGGGAAGTTCCCAGATATGGGCAGTGGTCACAGGTGCGTTTTCCAGTGAAACTGTATAGTTTTCCACCTGTTCACCATCAACCTCGATATTATTAATTGAAACGGTTTTGTTGTATCCGGGCTCGGGAGAATCGAACCGGGCAACTACAGATTTAATAAACAGATCATCACCAATTATTCGGCCTGAGATACCCAGGTTATTACTGCTGATGGTTGCATCTGTTGTGCCATCGTATGATTTGTTGTTGACACTAAAACTACCTGAGATAAAGACTGTTTTCGGAATAATGTTACCTGTTGTCGAGGGAGCATTATTGAGATTAAGATTGTAATTTTCCGGATAATCTCCATCAAGTTCAGCATTTGTAATGGTTACCGGAATTTGTGTGCCTACATTGCGATTATTAAAAGTGGCTTCAATATTTTGAAGCAAAATGTTGTCAATGCTTTCAATCCCATTTATTTCCAGGTTATTCACACTTATGGAAGCATCATAATCTCTGTTATAAGTTTTATCATCTACTTCAAAACTGCCGGACAGTGTTACTTCTTTGGGTGTAATACCGGCAGTTGTTGTGAAAGAAGATGAGACAAGTGTATAATTATTGCCATCATTTCCGCCCGAGATAGCAATTTCTACTGTTACCACTTTATCAGTGCCTGCATGTCTGTTTGTAAATTCAGCATTGATGGAGAATGTTATATTATCGCCATCAATTCTGTTGTCAGTGAAAGAGACATTTGAGGCGTTGACCGTTTCCGTTCCATCGTAGGTTTTGTTTCCAACTGTTATGTTTTTTATTTCCAATGGACGGGGAGTGATATCAGCAGTGGTTGATGCTGATGTTGTTGATAATGTGTAATTTGCTGCATCGGCGCCACCCGAAATGGAGATGTTGGTAATATTTATTGTTTTGTTAGTACCAACATTTTTATCTTCAAACGCTGCATCAAAGCTGAATGAAATATCATCGCCACTTATTCTGTTATCGTTGAAAGTTATTGATGACGATGACACTAAAGCATTTCCATTGTAAATCTTATTGGATGCAGTGAAGCCAGACAATATAATTTCAGCTGGATTTATTGTTGCAGTTGTTGCAGGCAGATTTAGTTCATAGGCAGCAGCATCTTCGCCGGTAAGCGTCAATCCACTGATAATCACCGTTTTATTTTCCCCGGCATTACTGTCCTCAAAAGACGCTGTAGCCGATGAAGTATCAAGCGTTACATCATCTCCTGGTTGTATTCCGACAAGACTGCCCCATGAGTTAATAGTTGCATCAGTATTGCCATCATAAGTTTTATCGGCAATATCCAGCCCTGAAATTTCCAGAGTTGTCTTTGCGATTACACTAAGATTTCCTGGGATGTATGAGATATTGTAATTCGATAAATTTGTTCCGGTTGCATTAGAGATGCTGATTGTATATTCTCCTATTACAGCATCTGCAACAGCTCCGTCGCTCTGGATGGAAACGGAAGTGACTTCATCGTTTCCAACAAGCCCCAAGACACTAAAATCTTTTGATGGATAGTTTTCATCAAAATTGTATGCTATTCCTTCTGTTTTGCTGAAACTGGATGCTTTTATTACAAGTTCTTTTTTATTTACAGAAAAACTACTCGGCGTAAGCGGTGAAAAATTATAATTCGGGTCGGTAGCATTGCCAATGGAAATTGTAGTTGAGTACGTTCCTGCCGGATCAAATTGCTGATAGGTTGTACCCGTTTGGAATTCCGTGTTCATCAGGTTTGCTTCTGTGTCACCATTTACAAAACCGTTGTATGATATAGTGACTGATGGTTCGGGAGCGCCATAAGTTATATCTTGAGCAGATGCAATAACTTCAAGATCTCTTTTTTGCACCAGAAATTGGGATGAGTTAAGGCCAAAGCTGTAATTATTGTCATTGGCGGAGCCTAAGTTAATGATTGTATTATATGTCCCGGCAGGATCACCCTGATTGTAATTTGTACCGGTAATAAATTCATTATTGTCGAGTACGTCCTGATTGTCTGTGTCGTAGAAACCATTGTAAGAAAGTGAAACTGCCGGAACTGCATCGCCATAAAAAATATTTGGGGCAGTGGCAGTAACATTAAGTGTTCGTTTTTCAACAGAGAATTCTGATGTGTGAAGTTCAAAGTTGTAATTGTCATCGCTGGCTGAGCCCATGGACAGGGTGGTATAGTATGTTCCGGCATTGTCTCCCTGCGAATAATTTGTTCCCGTTGAAAAATTCGTATTATCAAGGTTTTCTTCGTTGTCGCCGTTGATAAAGCCATCGTATTGTAGCGAAATTGCAGGTTGTGGATCCCCATAAACTACTGTTGAATTAACAATAGCCGTAACAGAAAGAGTTGCCTTTCCTACATTGAATTCGGTGGTCATAAGAGAGAAAGCGTAATTCAAATCAGATGCGTTTCCGATGGATAAAATGGTCTCATACGTCCCTGCAGGATCATATAGATGGTATGTTGTGCCGGTGTTAAAATCTGTATTATCAAGAACACTTTCATTTTCGCCTGCAATGAATCCCTCGTAGAAAAGGGTGACATCAGGTGGTTGGCTGCCAAAAGTAATATCGCTGGCCACTGCAGTAACTAAAAGCTCTTTTTTGTTGACGGTGAAATTGCTCGTCAAAAGCAAATTAAAAACATAGTTATTGTCTGTTGCTGTTCCTAATTGTATGGTTGTAGAGTATAAACCTGCATTTTCCCCCTGTGAGTAATTTGTTCCTGTAATAAAACCCGTGTTGTCCAAATCGGCAGGGCTGTCATTGTTATAAAACCCTTGATATGTAATGAATACATCAGGCTCAGCATCACCATACACGATATCTTGCGCTTCAGCGATTACTGTAAGTGCTTTTTTATTTACATGGAAATTAGTTGATGTTGTGGAAATGG
The DNA here is from genome assembly GCF_000191885.1 of Anaerophaga thermohalophila DSM 12881. Classification (GTDB taxonomy): domain Bacteria; phylum Bacteroidota; class Bacteroidia; order Bacteroidales; family Marinilabiliaceae; genus Anaerophaga; species Anaerophaga thermohalophila. The sequence goes on along the minus strand of NZ_AEWI01000001.1, from coordinate 225,968 downwards.
AATAATTGTTATCAGTTCCGCTTACAGTTAATATGGTTTGGTAAGTACCTGCGTCATTGCCTTGCGTATAGTTAGTTCCTGTTGTAATGGTTACGCTGTTTGAAAGGTCGGAAGCATTGTCGTTTCCTACAAATCCACTATAGGTTAGAGAAACAGCAGGTTCAGGGTCACCGTATGATATGTCATCTGCGGTGGCTGTTATTTGCAGGTCTTTTTTAAGCTACCGTTATGTTGCCATCATTCAGGATAAAAGAATAATTATTGTCAGAAGCTGTGCCTTGCGTTAAATCTATTGCATAGACACCCGTGTCGGCATATCTGTTGTATGATGTGCTTAGTTGAAAGTTGGTATTGTCCAGCACTGACGCATCTTCGTTATTAACAAAGCCTGAATAGGAAACTGTTAAGGACGGGACATCATCTCCGTAAATAATTTCATGAGAATTAGCAGTAACCTGAAGCGGGCTTTTTGTAATTGTGCCCGTCCCGTCAGGAGCTCCGGATAATGATAATACATAATTATCGGCATCCGCTCCGGTTAGTCCTGCACTGACAATTTTAACTGCCTTATTTGTTCCTGCATTTCCATTGTAGAAAGAAACAACAACGTTACTAAGAACTACGTCGTCGTCATTGACCACTCCTGAAAGTTGAAGATTATTGGTTGCTATCTGAGCAGATGTGGTTCCGTCATAAGTCCTGTCAGAAACAGTAAATGACCCATTAATAGTAAGCTGTATTTTATCAACTACTTGGCCCTGGAATCCCGACAAGTCAATTCCGGTTACGTTGGGGCAGTATATGGTGCCTGTGCCAGTGGCTTGGTTATTGCCTTCAGGATGGCCGGTTATTGCCTCGGCAATCAGAACTCCGTTTATTGTAAGAACAGCATTTTGATGAAGCTGAATTTCCCCATCCAATGAAGCATTTGCCTCTTCTGATATATTGAATGTAAGGTCGCTGTGATTAACAATATCTCCGTTGCTGGTTGTGAAAGATGATTGATCGTTCAGAGTAATGGTAAAATAAGATTGTCCCTTGACAAAACCATTATTTAGAACAAAGCATCCCTGATCGTTTAGCTCAATGGAAAAGTAATCATGGGCTTCGTCCACGCTTCCGTTTAGTTCAAAACAACCATTTCCGGAGACATTGATAGAGAAATAAATATGTGGATTAATGTTTCCATTAACAATCAAATGTCCCAACACATTTATCGTGCAATTATCATTAAAAACAAGGTTTTCTCCATCCGGAATGAATACTTCATGGTTGGCTTTGATGTTAATGGTGACATTGTTGCCAAAGCTGTATCCCGGGGTTACCCCTCCCCATGTGGCAGGATCGTCCCACGATCCCGACTGGACAGTCTGATACGTTTGTGAATAAAGAATAAACGATTGGCAAAAGAAAAGAAGAGTAAGTGGTAAAAATTTCAAAAATTTCATAATGCTAATGAAGGGTTTAATCGGTTAATTATTAATAAAAATTATTGAATTGTTCTCTGATATTTGCCTGAAATACTTCCTTGAATGATAATATGTTTATATAAGTGATATTCTTGCAGGCAAGCGGAGAAGCCAATCTACTCAGCTTCCCGATATTGATCGGGAATTTAGAAAAGGTAAGGCTTTCATCCGTATAAAATTTATTTATTAAGGTCGGATGGAACTCGCATGATTGAGATTTATACATCAACTTTTGTGACAAACCTTATCATGCTCGTTTCATTAAAAAAAAATGGTGAAAACCAACATTTTCTAAATTGAAGTTAACTCTAAGTAGAGTGCTTCGCATAATTCGTTTCGCTCAATTTAATGTCTTAATCCTAATATTCGAGTTTGTAAAGCCTTTCTGCATCTCTTTATTAATAATAAGTACAGAAGGAAATATTTATATATCCAACTTTAAAAAATTGTTTGGTTCCGGCTTGTATTTAATAATTTGTAATAAGCAATTTTAAAAACAAAAAAATAAAAAAAATAATAAAATATGATGAATGTCATTTTTATTTAGACGAACAGCGAAACTTCTTTTATTAAAAAAATGAGTGCAGTATTAAGTCAAAATCAAGATGTTTAAGTTTTTTGTGCCAGAGTTAACTCATTGTTAATGAGAATTTATAGGTATAAAATTTATTTACTAAGGTCTAATGGAACTCGAATGAATGATTTTATACATAAACTTTTGTGACAAACTTTGTCATGCTCGTTTTAAAAATTTAAAACCTCAATGAATTTGGCAACAAAGATGCTTTTTGGACCGGGCTCATATTCCGCCAATCGGTAGTACCGTAAATCCTACTACTCCATGGATAATGTTTCGGTATGCCGAAATACTTTTGAATTATGCTGAAGCTTCTTTTATGTTAGGTACAACTGAGGGTGAAGAAACAGCACGGCAATATTTAAATATGGTGCGTAACAGACCTGGCGTTGAAATGCCTCCTGTTGAAGCAACGGGAGAAGACTTATTGGGACGCATCAGGCATGAGCGTCGAATTGAATTAGTGTTTGAAGGCCATCGCTATTTCGATGTGCGCAGATGGAAAATTGCCGATGAAACAGAGTCTGAAAATATTATGGGTGTTACTATTGAGAAGAGTGGCAATACCCAGACTTATACCCCAAAGCAACTTGTCGAACGAAGCTGGGATGACAAATTGTATCGTCTACCTATTCCTCAGGTTGAAATAGACAGGAGTAACGGTGCTCTTGGCCAAAATCCTGGTTATTGAAAAACGGGCCGTCCAAATTTTAGTGTATATAATTATTTGAAATTAGGGGAATTTTCAGGGTATTGTCAAAGGGCAGATTGGTTTCTGTATTTTCTTTACGATAATCGATGATGTGGCAAAGAGTGATAATAAGGACTGAAAAGAGAACAACTGCTTTTTGAGATACCCGGGTTTAAGATGTTTGGACGGCCTATTTCTTTTATTATTTAATTTAGAAACAAATATTTTTATTATGCTTCGAGTGGTTTTTGTGTTTTTGTTCAGCACTTTATTGTTGATTTGTAATGCTCAGGTAAAATACCCTGATATTACTTCCGATGAGACCAATGAGTTCTCGTCTAAAATATCCAACCATTATATGCCTGTTATTGGTGTATGGGTATGGACAGAAAATAATTTAGCACCGAATGGTTTTAAGAAAAATTTGGATGAAGCGGGAGATAATTCTCCTGTCAATTTGCTGGTTCCTTTTCTTCGTTTTCCTGATAAAGAAGTAGTCGATCAGGAAGTTTACAATCAAGTGAAACTTGCTGCTGAGTATGCCGTAAAAAAAGGCATTGGTTTATTGCCCGATATTGATGTCCGGTCTGCACGGCGGGCATTTAAAAATAAGTATCCCGGAGAACAACAGGAAATGCTGAGACTTAAAGAAACCCGGTTGTTGCCGGATGAAACAAAAGAAATTAGTGTTGTCAGTATTAAAGACCTGAATGATCATTATTCAGGGGGGAATATTCCTAAATATAATGCAACAGAAAGCAATGTTTTGCGCATTTATGGTTACTCGAAGAATAATGGGGAAATACTTCCGGCCTCAGTAAAAGATATTACTGATTTATGTGAGATTGTATACGAAAGCAAAGATTCGGTTTGTATTCGTTTACCGGCTTCAAATGAAAACCAGTATTCGCATGCTTGTGCAATGATATCTTTTACTTTATTTTACCCGGATGTTTTTGGTTCTCATTTAATTGATTTTCAGAGAGAAATTATTGAACAATATGGAAATTTGCCTTTGGCAGGGGCTTGTAAAGATGAATGGGGCTTTCCACCTTATTATCCGAGATATTACTCAGAGGGTGCCTATGATTTTTGGTTTTCGGAACATATGGCAAAAGAGTATTCCGAAAGAACCGGCGGACGAGAGTTACTTTCCGATTGTTTTCTTATGGGTTTCGGTTCAAAAGGAAAGAAAACTGAAAGACAGGTGGCCATCAACCATTTTATGGAAATGGTAAGGACAAGAAATGTTGAAATTGAGAATGATGTTTTCGTAGATGCAATCGGCGTTGTTGGAGTCCGGCTTGATGAAAACGGAGAATTGGACGCTTTGGTTGCAAGTGGCCTAAATGAGTTTACCAGAGGTGATTTTAAAATCAGTCTTGATAAACGGACTGATATTGCATTGTGGAGGAATGGAGAAGGTAAATGGAAAGGAGTTATTCAGGCCTACAAGCCAATGGAAATTCCCGATGCATTGAAGGCAATAACCACAGATTGGGAATTTTTGAAGGCAACTGTCCCACCCAAATAACTTTGATATGAAAATTTGGATGACTTAAGAACTTAATCCTGTTTTTTATTATTTCCTGAATATTCTGATCTGATCTGTTCTGTATTTCATTCTGATAAATTTTTTTCTTATGAATATCCGAAAAGAAGAAAGTCTCTACATTGTTTCAAATCTTTTTACAGTATTAATTTTTTTGATACTTGTATCTTGCCAATCCCGACCTGAAGCAGAGTCAATTGACAGGTATGCCTTAGTAAATCGTCATAATATTTCAATTGAGAAATGTGACCCGATGACTCCATTGTCTGTTGGCAACGGCAATTTTGCGTTTACAACTGATATTACCGGGCTTCAGACTTTTTTTAAGAAGTATGAAAAGGGCATCCCGCTTGGCACCATGTCTAACTGGGGGTGGCATTCGGTGCCGAACAGAGAAGATTTTGAAAGGTCTGAAACTTACAATTTATGGAAGGTTGATGGGAGAAAAGTACCTTACGAAGATCAACTCCGGACATCACCCAGAGCTATAGAAGCGGCCAATTATTTCAGATCGAATCCCCATCGCCTTCATCTGGGTATAATTCGTCTGAAAATTACAAAATCTGATGGGAAAGAAATAGGTATTGATGATGTTCAAAATCCCAATCAAAAACTCAACTTATGGAAGGGCGAAATAGAGAGTGAGTTCGAGATTGAAGGAGAATCTGTTAAAGTTCAGGTTTTTGTTCATCCGGAAAAAGATTTGGTTTCTGCGAGAATCGAATCTCCCCTGATCAAGAGTCAACAGTTATCAGTTGAATGGCTTTTTCCTTATGGCGCTCCGATTCATACGCATCCGGGATATGATTTTAGTTCGCCTGAAAAGCACTCTTCTAATCTGGATACAACATCTGATTCTTCTGCAATTATTCGGCGTGAACTTGATTCTACAACATATTATACAGGAATTACCTGGACCGGAAATGCAGGTTTGGGAAAAACCGGGGAACACAAATTTCTTTTAACACCAAATACGGATCAACAATCTTTTGAGTTTTCCTGTTTATTTTCCCCGTCGACAATTGAGTCGAAATTGCCTGATTTTAAGGAAACTAAAGAAAATAACCTGAAGCAATGGGAAGAATTCTGGATGACAGGTGGCGCCATTGATTTTTCCGAATGTACCGATCCCAGGGCAAAAGAGCTGGAAAGGCGTACCGTTTTATCGCAATATCTGACAAAAATTAATGGATCGGGGAATTTACCGCCACAAGAGACTGGTCTGACTTTTAACAGTTGGTTCGGGAAGTTTCATTTGGAAATGATTTGGTGGCACAGTGCTCATTATTACAACTGGCAGCGATCCGGGTATGTTGAAGACCAATTATCGTATTACAGCGATATTTTTGAGCAGGCTAAAGAATTTACCCGATTGCAGGGGTATGATGGCGTTCGTTGGCCAAAAATGGCAGGACCCGATGGTTTTAACAGCCCGTCTTCTGTTGGTTCTTATTTGATCTGGCAGCAACCGCATCTGATTTATCTTGCCGAACAGCAATATCAGTCTAATCCAACAGATGAAGTGCTCAGAAAGTACGCCGAAATGGTGTTTGAAACAGCCGATTTTATGGCCGACTTCGCTGTTTATGATGATTCGTCGGATACTTATCAACTTAAGCCGCCTTTAATTCCTGCACAGGAACATTGGAACCGTGAAACAACAGAAAATCCTCCCTTCGAGTTGGCTTACTGGCATTGGGGATTGTCAACAGCCCGGAAATGGAAAAAACGGTTAAATCAGAATTTTGATGAAAAATGGGAGAAAGTCCGAACTCACTTAATAAATCCTGTTTCAGCCGACAATGTTTATCTGGGAATTGGCAATGCGCCGGATTCTTATACCAATCCTGAGAATATGCGTGATCATCCTATGGTTTTAGGTACCTATGGCATGTTACCACTCTGGAATAAAGTGGATACAGCCATTATGCACAACACGTTGAAAACGGTGATGGAGCGATGGAGTTGGGAACACACCTGGGGCTGGGATTATCCGATGGTTGCCATGTGTGCAACACGCCTGAATGAGCCTGAAATTGCTCTTAACGCCTTGCTAATGGATGTACAAAAGAATACCTTTCTGAAGAATGGTCATAATTATCAGGATGACAGGTTGAAAATATACCTTCCGGGAAATGGTGGTTTCCTGAAAGCCATTGCCTTGATGTGTGCGGGGTGGGATGGATGTGATACCCAAAATCCCGGGTTCCCGAAAAACGGAAAGTGGAATGTGAAGTGGGAAAACTTAAATCCTGATTTTTAGGTTGTTGTGAGCACATAATTTGTAATTGTACGATACCTTCAGCGTCGCTTTTAATCGGTTAATAGCTTCTATAAACATGGAAAATGTTTTAAAAGTCGGAAGTTTAATGTTTTTTGTTATTCCGAACGCAGTGAAGAATCTCATTTTTAACGATATTAGAAGATTAAAGGCATACAGAATAATAGCGATGATGACTTCTTAGACAACTTCGTTCAATTGAAATATAAAAACATGACCCATTGTGGGTCAACTGTTTATAGGACAGAGTGTTTATGTTAGAGTCGATTCCCAGGGCGGATCGTACAATTTATGTATATTTGGTATTTCCTAATCTGGACAATTTGTCGGATTAGCTAATTGCTACGCAATTATTTTTTGTCGTCAACGAAACGACGGGAAGGAGTCCGAAAACACCTTAAAAAATCAATTATGATGTTGTCAATGACACGAATGACTGTCGCATCAAAGATGCGACTAAATTCGTGTTAATTCGCGCAAATTCGGTGATCCAAACAACAAATGGCGCAGCCATTTTTATAGATATTTTGCCAAAGAATACAACAAAATTAGAGATAAGGTACTACGTTTTTTCAGGACAAGCCTGAAAAAAAACCCTATGCGGGATTTACAACTTAAACAACATGTTGGTTAGTTTACTGCGCTAAGCGCCTAATGAAACTTTGCGTCCGTGCGTCTTTGCGTTTAGACTTTCTTAATTGACTATTATTGTTTTACATGATAATATGAATTATCTTACATCTAAAAATCTAAAAATCTAAGAGTCTAAAAATCTATTTTCTGATATTTAATCTTTTGTGCTATGAAAAAGTTGTTATTGTTTTTTATTGTTGTTTTGTTGACTTCCGCTTGTCAACAGAAAAAACTTGGTCATTCCTATATGAGTGATGATGGACAGCTTGCCATCCAGCTTGACCTTGAGTATCTGCCAAATCCATTGGTTGTTAGTGGAGAAGAAGGAGCTTTATTTTTCGATACTGAATCAGGGCGTATTTGGATCAATGATCTTCCTGACAATGAAACCTGGAAAGACTCTTCTTATTTTGCCAGGTGGATAAGAGACGACCGTGAAATTGAATTATCGGTGGAAGCTGCTGATCAACATTACAATTTTTCTTTAAGGGCCAATCCTGCTGATGATATTCTGAAGTGGGGCTTTGGTTTGTCTGCCACTTCGGATGAATATTTTACGGGACTTTTTGAACGAACCGTGGACGGGAATCAAAAAGAATCATGGAAAGAAGGCATCGAAACAGCGATGAATTTACGCGGCGAAGCGGTTGATATGATTATCAAACCGACCCTTTCGTTGTATACCCCGTTTTATCTCTCATCAAACAATTACGGAATGTTTGTGGAGGGAACCTGGCCGGGGCATTATGATTTTTGTAAATCAGACCCTGATCTGGTACAAATAGCATTTGAAGGACCATCATTTTCATCAAAGATTTACACGTCAACAGATCCTGCCGATATTGTAAAACTACATACTTTAAACAGTGGTCCTGTTTTGGTTCCTCCAAAGTGGGCTTTTCAGCCCTGGAGATGGCGCGATAATCATGTTTATCAGGATGAATATTATGATGGAACTAAAGTGAATGCACCATACAACAGTCAGTTGGTTGAAGATATTCTGATGATGGAAGCATTTGATATTCCCTGTGGTGTTTATTGGGTTGACAGGCCGTGGGCAAAAGGTTATCATGGCTATGCTGATTTTGAGTGGGATACTGATCGGTTCCCGAATCCCGAAAAGATGATAGATTGGCTGAATAGCCGCGATATCAGGTTTATGGTATGGATAGCCCCCTGGGTGGTTGGTGATATGCAAAAAACAGCTGATGAAAAGGGGTATTCAATTCCAATCAAAGGCCCTGCCGGAGGAGTTGATCCTGATTCAATAGCACTGCTCGATTTTACCAATCCTGAAGCTTGTAAATGGTGGCAGGAGAATGGCTTGGAAAAGTTGTTAAAGCAAGGTGTTGCCGGGTTCAAACTGGATCGTTCGGAAGAGTTGGTTCCTGAAACCCGTGATATTTTTTTTGCTGATGGTCGGACATCCCGGGAAGTCAGGAATGAATATCCCGTATTATATGCAAAAACAGTATATGAAAGTGCCCGGAAGATTCATGGCGATGACTTTGCATTGCTGACACGTGCCGGCTATACCGGAAGTTCGCGATATACTTCGTTTTGGGGTGGCGATATTGGTTCACCTCAGGAAGGTTTGCGGACTGCCATAATTGCTCTGTTGCGTAGTTCTGTTATTGGTTTTCCTATCTGGGGTTCTGATATAGGCGGATATTGGCAGGGTGACCTCGACCGTGAAGTTTTTGCACGCTGGCTGGCATTTGGTTGTTTCAGTCCCATTATGGAGGTTGGGCCAACAGAAGATTTGGCTCCCTGGTGCATGAACTCCGAACCTTCTTACGACGAGGAATTAATTGCTATATGGAGGTTGTATGCAAAAATTCACTCCAATCTGGCAGATTATAGTTATGAACTTGCTTTAAATGCGAATAAAACGGGAATGCCCATGGCACGACCATTGTTTTTACAATTCCCTGATCAGAAGGAAGCATGGGACGATTGGCAAACATTCATGTACGGGAATGACATTCTTGTTTCAGCCATTTGGAAGAAAAGTGTAACATCTCATAAATTATATCTTCCTGCCGGTGAAAACTGGAAAGATGCCTGGAGCGATGAAGGTAAAGTGTATGAAGGCGGGCAATGGATTGACGTGGCAACACCAATGTACAAGATTCCGGTTTTTATTCGTGAAGGTTCGGAAATTGATCCTGGCAACCTCCAAAAGCTTTATGAAGAATCTTTGGAGATTGCAAAAACAAAGCCCGACCTGACTGCATTGGAGAAAGAAGCTTTTTAGTTTATATCTGTAATTAATAAAACGCAGAGACGCCAGGACGCAAATTTTTTAATAGAGAAAATTGACATTTTGTCTGTTACTAATTATTTATATGTTCAATAAGACTCTCTTATTATCAAACCTTTGCGTCTTCACGTCTCTGCGTTCAGACTTCTGTAGTAGATTCTTGTTTCGTCAATTAAAACTTGATATTATGCAAATTAAAAAGGCTCTGATTCTGGTTGTTGCATTTTTTGTAACACTGCCTGCCTTATCACAGGTTTGGAACCCAAACATTGATGCAGAAACCTATAAAAACCCCATCATTTTTGCCGATTATTCCGATCCGGATGTCATTAGGGTAGGGGACGATTTTTATATGGTGGCATCTAGTTTCAACTGTATGCCCGGAATTCCGGTACTTCATTCAAAAGATTTGGTTAATTGGCGAATCATTAATCATGTATATGATGCGCTACCACTTGAAAAATTTAATTGGCCTCAGCATGGACGAGGCGCATGGGCGCCGGCTTTGAGACACCACGAAGGCCGGTTCTATGTTTATTTTTGTACCCCTGATGATGGCTTGTTTATGGCCGAAACCGACAACCCTATGGGAGATTGGGAACTGCATTGGATCGAAAATATTGCCAACTGGGAAGATCCCTGTCCGCTTTGGGACGATGACGGGAATGCTTATCTGGTCAGAAGTAAGGTTTGTGGCGATGAATTGTACATTCACCGGATGAGTGCTGATGGTAGACATTTATTGGACAACGGTCAGCTTGTATATAAGGACAAAGAAACTAACCCTGTTATTGAAGGTCCCAAGTTTTTGAAAAAGGACGGGTACTACTATATACTGGCACCTGCTGGTGGAGTACCTACCGGCTGGCAAACTGTTTTGAGGTCAGAAAATATTTATGGCCCATATGAAGAAAAAGTAGTTTTACATAAAGGAAATACAGAAATCAACGGACCCCATCAGGGAGGTTTGGTGCAATTGAAATCGGGAGAATGGTGGTTTGTTCATTTCCAAAGTCGCTATTTTATGGGACGTGTTGTTCATCTTCAGCCTGTAGTTTGGAAAGATGGATGGCCGCTGATGGGTGAAGATATTAACGATGATGGAATTGGCGAACCTGTGATGACTTATGGGAAACCCGATGTTGGCAAAGTGTATGATGAAGCTCTTCCTCAAACATCTGATGAATTCAATGGTAACAAATTGGGGTTGCAATGGCAGTGGCAGGCCAATCCTAAAAAGGAATGGTATTCGCTAACTCAAACAGATGGAGTGATCCGACTACATTCAGTCAAGAATCCCACTCAGAACGGAAATTTCTGGTTTGTACCGAATCTGTTGCTTCAGAAATTTTCTGCCCCATCATTTACAGCAACAACAAAAATTAGTTTTCACCCGGAGCTTATTGGTGAAAAAGCAGGATTGACAGTGATGGGCAAACAATGGGCCTATATTGCTTTGGAAAATTCGGAGGACGGAATAAAACTCGGCCTGTTTGAAGGTGACTATAATCAATGTCACGATCTGACAAAAGAAATTTCCACTGTTCCATATAATGCTGATCATTGTTTCTTGAGGGTTGAAGTTGATAAGGGATTATGTAGATTTAGCTACAGCGTTGATAATGAAGAATTCATAGAAGTTGCAGATGACTACCAATTCAAATCTGTTCCGGGATTATGGATTGGTGCCAAAGTTGGTATATTCAGCATTAATCCCAACTTACGTGAGATCGACGGTTTTGCTGAGTTTGACTGGTTCAGAATGGAGTGATATTTTTATCCGTATAAAATAAGTCTAAGTTATTGGTCGAATGGAACTCGCATGAACGAGTTTTATACATGTTCTTTTGTGGCAAACTTTGCCATGCTCGTTTCATCCCGAAGTAGTTTTTGTAAGGTAAAAAAACAACAAAAAGCACATTGGAGACTCGGTTTTTGGCGGCTTTGCAATACCCGAAGATGTCCGGATAAGCTTTGCATCAGGCACTTTCAGAACATACAAATTGTATAAGTAAGAAATTTTTCCGACTTTACAGGCGGGCATTATTTAGTTTGTCAAAAGCAGCTTCCATAAGCAAAAAGAAGGCCTGGCTTTCGGTGGCACGGCCAGGGCTTTTAAACCACGGAGCACCGCAAGCGCCCTGCACGAAACCCGGTTCGTCAACTTTTGCATGCGCTGCATTACGCATTTTCTCAGCTTTTTCGAGGTAACACGATTCGAGCCATCCCGATGTTAATCCCCTGAAAATACCATAGGCAATCATTTGTGAAAGGTTTGTTTCCACAAAAGAATTGGTGTCATTCACAATATTATGGAACAAGCCATCAGGCCGTAGGTATTTCAGGCATCCGTCAATATTTTCTTTTGCATAACTTACAAGTTGTTCCCGCTCTTTTTTCATTGCAGGTGGCAGACTGTCAATTACGCGGGCATAACTTGCAATGGCCCAGCCGTTACCAACACCCCAGAATTTTTCGTTGATAAATTCGTTTTTGCCGGCATGCCATCGGTGTGAAAAAAGTTTATGCTTCTCGTTCCAAAGATATTTCCGGATGCCTTTAATTTGTTTAACGGCTTCAGCATGCTCCCCGGCGACACTTAAATAAGGCGGGGCCATGTAAATGGAGTCGACCCATATCTCGGGTGCATTTAGTGTGTGATGAATAATGTTGTCTTCGGTACGTGGTGCTTCCTGCATTAAGTAGTGTAGCATTTTTTTGTGGCCGTTAAGGAGTTCACTGTCGTTTTTCATTTTTTGCCATTTTCAGCACCGCTTCGCCCGATGCAGCGGGATCGGTAACACCATTATCGGTGTATAAAACCGACAATCGGCCTTCATCGGTTTGCCTTAATACTGCTTCTTTTGCAAACAGGTAGGTCAACTCGTAATCGCCCGATTCGAGCAGTGCCTGTGCCGCAACACCCTGTTCCCACGATGCCCGTTGCATACTGAGCATTGCTGTTTTAACTTTATCGGTGAGCTTTTTGTCGTTAGAGGCATTTTGAGGTTTACAACTTGATAACACCGGGCTACCGGCCGCGAAAAAGGCACCCGCTGAAAAGGATTTGATGAAATTCCTCCGATTTTGCATGTTTTAAAAGTTTTCTTAATTTGGCTGTTAGTGCTATTTTTGAAATTTTTTGGATTTACATGGACTATTCTTCCATTTTCTGATACAACACCAACTCAAAATTTCGGTCAATCTTATTTGAGTGCAGTATAAAAAGCCTTTTGACTCCTAAATCCCCTAAAGGGGACTTTTTCAAACTGCTGATTTTTAGCAGTTTCCCTTTAGGGGTCAGGGGTAAAAATGATAAAAATCAGCAGTTTGAAGGCTTTTTATACTGCACTCTTATTTATTATCAACCGTTGGTGGTACAATCTATACTCCATGAGTATTAGACTTTAAAAATGGCTTTTTAAGTTGAATTAATTAGTGTCTGTTAATGTAATTGATTTTCACATCTCTACCTTGTGTTTACTGGGAGGATATCCGAACAGAGTTTTAAACTGCCGGCTGAAATATTTCACATCATTAAATCCTACCTGAAAGGAGACCTCTGAAACATTATATCCTTTTTCGAGGAGTTGTGCCGCTATTTTCAGCTTGAGCTGACGGACGAATTCAACAGGACTCATTCCGGTGAGTCCTTTTACTTTGTTGTAAAATACGGTTCGGCTCACGCACAATTGCCCGGCCAGTTCTTCAATTGTAAATTCTTTCGAATAGTTTTCCTGGATATAAGCCACAAGTGTTTTAAGGAATTCTTCATCCTTACTTGTTACTTTGAGGGTTTCGGGGTCAATGGTTTTGTTGTCACGGAATTTGGCAATTATCCGTTTTCGTTGCTCAATGAGGTTAAGAGCTACCGTGTTGAGCAATTTTGCGTTAAAAGGTTTTTGTAAATAGGCATCAGCTCCGCATTGCAGGCCGGATATCTGGTCTTCGAGTCCTGTTTTTGCGGTCAGCATGACAACGGGAATGTGACTGGTGCTAAAATCTTTCTTCAGCAGTTGGGTTAATTCCATTCCGTCCATTCCCGGCATCATTACATCTGTAATAATAATATCGGGGTGTTTTTCTTCAATGATATCAAGTGCTTCCCTTGCATTAGCGGCCTTCGTTGTTGAAAAATTCCTGCTTAATGCGGAACATATATAGTTCAGTATTTCAGTGTTGTCTTCAATCACAAGTGCTGTGGCTTTCTTTTCCTGAATGCCGTTTTCAGGAACTGTTATTTTCTCTCGCTCAGGTTCTATTACATCTTCAGTGATGGGGTGGAAATGATTATCTGTTTTTTCGGTGAATTCGATCTCATTTCTGCCTTCGAGGTGCTTCCTTCCTTTGGGCAAAATAATCTTAAAGGTACTTCCTATTCCTTCTTTCGAGTCAACTTTCAATTCTCCCCCGTGCAGTCTCGTGATCTCATAGGCAAGAGACAGTCCGATTCCTGTACCAGATGCTTCCCTGTTGCTTAAAATGGTGTATCGTGTAAACAGGTCTTTCACGTTTCTTTCGGGTATTCCTTTCCCTTCATCAGCAACAGATATAACAAGTTTGTCTTTTGAAATATGTTCCACCGAGATGGTTACTTTCTTACCGGAAGGGGTGAATTTAATGGCATTACTCATGATGTTGTACAGCACAACGTCCAGTTGGGTTGCATCGGCCCATATTTCCGAACTTTCTTTGTCGGCAACGAAAGCCAGTTCCAGCTTTTTATGTTGCGCCATGGGCAGAAAACTGTCAAATACTTCCCTGCAGAATTTAATAATGTCAAGCGGAGCTACTTTTAGTCTCATCTTATTATTTTGAATTTTCCTGAAATCGAGTAATTGATTAATCAGGTGCAGCATCCGTTTCCCGTTTTTATGGATGATCATAACTTCGCGGTAAATTTCGGGAGATATGGCGCGTGTTTTTTGTTTGAGGTCTTCCAGTGGCCCCAAAATTAGTGTTAGAGGTGTTCTTATTTCGTGCGAGATGTTGGTAAAGAATTTAAGTTTTTCTTCGTTAATGCGTTTTTCTACGGTCAATTCGTTTCGATAGCGGTTTATTTTGGTGATTATTTTTTTGATTCCGGCAATAAAAAGGATGAAGATGACAATGTAACCTGCATAAGCCCAGTCTGTTTTATACCATGGGGGTAATATAGTGATTTTGAGTTCGCTCGGGTTATCAATCCATCCGCCAAGACGGTTGGTCGATTTGACTTTAAACACGTAATCGCCGGGAGGTAAATTGGTGAAAGTAGCTTTGTTTTGATTGTCTACCTGATTCCATCCGGTATCAAAATTCTCAAGCATATAGGCGTACTGAACATTTTCCGGATCCTGAAAATCAAGAGCAGAAAATTCTATACTGAAACTTGACTGGTGATGTTTCAGTGTCAGATGTTTGGTGTAAGTGATGGTTTTTTCAAGTGGAGAATTTTCATCCAGGGTGGAAACGTCTTTGTTGAACAATTGAAAATTGGTAAGCTCAATTTTCGGCGTGTAATTCTTTACCTGTAATTTTTTGCAATTCAATGCCTCTATACCTTTGTATCCACCAAAAAGCATAGTCCCGTTTTGGCGTTTCAGGCAGGTATTTTCCATAAACATGTTAAAGCTGAGACCATTGGTGGTATTGAAAACTTCGATGGTACCGGTTGTTTTATTATAACGGTTCAGACCGTTTTCAGTACTTATCCAGAGCCTTCCGTTATTGTCCTCAAGCATTGAAAGAACGACATCATTACTCAGGCCGTTGCTGCTGTTGAATCTTTTGAATTTTGCAACGGAGTCGTTTATTACTTGCAATTTATTCAGGCCACCGCCTAATGTTCCAAACCACAACTCTTGGTCCGAATCCTCGAGGATATGTATTACATCATTGTAGCTTAGGCTGTTGGGGTTGTCGGGCTTGTAGAAGAAACTATAGAAATCTCCTTCTCGGGGATTTTCACGCATATAAAGGCCGAAGCTGGTGGCTACCCACATTCGTCCCTGAGCATCGAAAAGTATATGTCGCACCATATTGCTTCCCAGATTACTGTTCTGGCTATGGATGTTTTTAAAATACCTGTTCCCGTTTTTCTCCGTCACCACCCTGCTAATACCGTTTCCATAGGTGCCAATCCAAATTTCATGCTCATGGTTTTCGACAATGCAATAGATATTGTTATGAGTAACACTTCGGGGATCGTTTTCGGAATGTTGATAATTATAAAAATCAAGATGTGACAGGCTTTCGTATTCATTTACCGGTTTCTTGCTGACCAGAATACCTTTACCTTTTGTTCCCAGCCAGATATGCCCCTTGTGGTCAGTGATAATGGTATAGATATTGGCTCCTGATACCCACCCGTTATCGGTCTTGAATTTTTCATATACCGCCAGCTGATTATATAATGAATCCAGAACATGAAGTCGTCCGGCTTTTGTTCCAACCCAGATTCGGCCCTCATTATCTTCATGGAGCGAACGTGTTATATTATCAGAAACTTCTTTTATTTCACGCTGAGGAAGAATATGGGTAAATCCCGGATTCCTCAAAATAACTCTTTCTATTCCACCGGGGTATTGGCCCAGTCCCAGCCATAGCTGTCCCGAACGGTCGTGGATGATGCTGGCCACTATATTTGAATGAATTGAATTGGGATTTGACGGCTCGTTCAGGTAGAAACGGAACCGGTCTTCGTCGCGACGATATAGGGCAAGCCCCCCTTCGTGTAGACCAATCCAGAAGTTGTCACTGTTGTCCTCGAAAAAAACGTGTCGTTCCAAATCTGTCGTATTCTCTCTGCCGGGTGGTGACAACCGGTAATGTTTCGACTCTCCTGTTTCGGGATCATAGCGGTCTATCCCGAACTTGTCGGATGTAATCCATATCTGGCCGTATCTGTCTTCATATATTCTGTCGATATTTTTCCCTGCTGTGGGGATGTATTTCCAATCTTTCTTTGAAATATCATAGCAAAACAAACCTGCATTTTCGAAGGCTGCATACAAATGCTCTCTTTTGGAAAGGAAAAGAAGCGATGAGTGGTTGTTCTTAAACAAGGGTACAGTCTCATTGTTTTTTTGTGTGTAAACCCCGCTGATTTTGTTTTTAATCAACAATCCGTTGTTTTGTGTACCAAACCACAATTCATCTTTGGTTTCACAAAACGTGGTGAAAGAGTAATCGACAAAGAAATGTTGAAAATTTGGTGTATTGGCTTCAATGTCCTCTTTCGACAGGAAATTAATTCCCCTTTGGGTGCCTATCCAGAGATTGCCGGTGTTGTCGTGCCTGACAAACGATACATTATTGTTTGATAATGCGTACTGGCCCCGGTTAAGGAAACGGGTTGTTTTATAGTCTGCTTGCTCTGCATCGTATTGTAGCCGGTAAATACCTAAAGAGCGGAGCCCAATCCAAATCTCATTGCTAGTGTATTGTTCAAAATCTGAGATTATTGTGTTGTCTTTAGCTTCTTTTACCAAAAAGTCGGGAATGGAATTAATTTTTTCAAGTGTAGGATGAAAATAGTGGTAATAACCGTCATGCGTCATGAACCAGATAAAATCCTGCTCATCCTGCCAAATTTCAGTTATTCTGTTATTGATGAATATTCCCGACTCATTGGTGTTTCCTTTGAAAACTTTAAAGCTGTATCCGTCATATCGGTTGAGTCCGTTATTCGTTCCTATCCATAAAAAGCCTTCTTTGTCGCACATCATGGCCGACACGGTATTCTGTGAAAGCCCGTCCTGGGTGCCGATATGATCAAATCGGAATATTTCCTGACCATAAAGATCAATTCTCAAGAGTGTAAGGAGCAGAATAATAATGAGGTGGATGGTTCGCATCTGGTTGTTATTTTTTACCAATTACAAAAATGCAACTATTTTTTTGGTTTTTTACAATTGTTTTAAGTGGGTGATTAAATGATTAAGCGCACATAATCAGTGTATTGATGAAATGTCCCCGTTAAAAAATCATAATTCAGATAACTTTTTTTGACAATTTGTCCCTCACGGGCATCCTCATTTGCCTCTAACTTGCAATTACAAAATTAAAAGCCATTGCCATACAGGTATTGCGACGACAGATGTGTTCAGTATAACAAAGATATTGAATCGGCCGACTGGTTTGTCGGGAATGGAGGAAACCTCAAGATTTTACGACCTATTCCACAGGATGCTCTTGATTTGAACCGTGGAAATTATCCTCAAAATCCGGCATATAATTAATGTGGATATTAAACAGATAAATAGCAGGCAGGCTTAATAATTAGTACCTGTATCCATCCGTTTTTGGACAACTTTTGTGATGATGAAACTCGTCCCGATTACAGGGGACGAGTTTCATCAAACCAATAACTTAGTTAAATTTTATACTTATGAAAAAAAATTCTGACAGGTTGAAATGGTGCTTGATTATAGTGATGATGTTGCCAAATTTGGCATGTTCTGTTCATTCTGTTGAGCAGGAAGATACTCTTAAATCGCTTTACAAAGATGTTGAATTTGAAATGCCGGTGATATCTGAGCCCCAATTTCCGGATTATGTTGTGAATATCAGTGACTTTGGTGCTATCGGAGACGGTATTACAGATAACAGCGAAGCCTTTGCTGCTTCGATCGATGATGTTGCGGCTAATGGCGGAGGAAAGGTTGTGGTATCGAGGGGTATCTGGCTGACCGGTCCCATAAAGATGAAAAGTAACATTAATCTTTATCTGGAAGATGGTGCAGTGGTATTATTCAGTTCCGATTTTGATAAATATCCTCTTATCGAAACCAGTTTTGAAGGCTTGGAAACCTATCGCTGTATGTCACCGATACATGCTCACAATCTGGAAAATATTGCTTTTACCGGCAATGGCGTATTTGATGGCAGCGGTGATGCCTGGCGGCCGGTGAAGAAGAGTAAAATGACTGCTTCGCAATGGAAAAATCTTGTGGAATCGGGAGGTGTACTCAGCGATGACGGGAAGATATGGTATCCAACGGAGAAGTCGAAAGCAGGCGACGGGAAAGATAATTTTAATGTTCCCGATCTTAGTTCCAAAGAGGAGTACGAGAAGGTAAAGGATTTTTTACGGCCGGTAATGGTTAGTATCAAAGAATGTAAAGGAGTACTTCTTGACGGACCAACTTTTCAAAACTCTCCTGCCTGGAATATTCATCCGTTGATGAGTGAGAATGTCATTATCAGGAATTTAACAATTCGTAATCCATGGTATTCACAAAACGGTGACGGTTTGGATCTTGAATCCTGCAAAAATGTGCTGATATACAATAACAGTTTTGATGTGGGCGATGACGCCATTTGTTTCAAATCCGGAAAGAATGAAGATGGCAGACGTCGTGGTATGCCAACAGAAAATGTAATCGTGAAAAACAATATTGTCTATCATGGTCATGGCGGATTTGTTGTCGGAAGTGAAATGTCGGGAGGAGTACGTAATGTGCATGTTTCCAAATGTACATTTATGGGGACGGATACAGGTCTTCGATTCAAGAGCACAAGAGGACGTGGCGGGGTCGTTGAGAATATTTACATATCTGATATTGATATGATTGATATCCCTACCGAACCCATTCGCTTCAATCTTTTCTATGAGGGTAATGCTCCTGTTTTGGATGATGGTGGTAACAGCGTTCCATCGGGTGAATGGAGTGAACCTCAGCCTGTGACCGAAGAAACGCCTTCGTTCAGGAATATTTTCATGAAGAACATCCGCGCCCATGGTTTTGGGAATGCCGGTTTCTTTATGGGATTACCCGAAATGAACCTTCAAAACGTACATCTTGAGAATGCATTACTCAGGGGAAAAGAGGGAATCGTGATTATTGATGCAGACGGTATAAATTTCCGAAACGTGAAGGTAATTGTCGAAAAAGGACCTGCTTTGGCTTTACTCAATGCAAAAAATATTGAAATTGAGGAGTTTCAGTTTGAGACCCCCGACTCTCCGGCACTTGTCATTTATGGAAATAAAACTGAGAATGTATCATTTCAACAGAGTAGCATCGAAGATATAGAAGCATCTTTAAAAGTCGGGACTAGTGTTAATCCCGACCAGGTGAGGATAAAATAATGAGTTCTTGTTTCTTTTTTCCTGCTATAGAGTGAATGTTTTAGCTTCAAGTCAAGCCTTTACCTTAGCCATAGTGGGTTATCCTATGCTTTCGGGAGTGGCAGATTCCGATGTGACATGTTCTTTAAGAATAATGGATTCCGAACCGCTATATTCTTCACGTATATCCGGTTCAAATCCACCATCTTCAGGGCTGGGAAGTTCTAATAAGCCACGATGAAGAATATTGCAGTACGAGGTATCATTGAGGATGTATGTGACTGATCAGAATTCACCACTCCTGTTGCGGGGTCAATATTTTCACAGGGCGTATGCATGATATTAAATAATATATTAAAAATCAGTGTTTTGATAATCTGTCACCTTTTTGGATTAACAATTTGCAACACCATTTTAGATATTTATTCGGACACTATCTTGTTTGTGTTACCATATCTTAGCAAGTGTAAAAATGTTTAAACAGCGTCTGATAACTCAATTGAATTAAACAGCAATTAAAATTAAAATCAGTATTTGTTATGATGAAAAATTTTGTATTCAAATCGATGTATGTTTTGTTACTACTCGTCTGTTTTACTACTGCGGGTATTGCACAACAGAGAGCCGTTCAGGGAAGGGTTACTGATAATTACGGAGACCCGTTACCTGGTGTCAATATTATAATTAAAGGTACTACTACCGGAACGGTAACCGATATGGACGGTAACTACAACCTCACCGTCAATGATATACAGAACGATGTATTGGTTTTTCGTTTTATTGGTTTTGCCGATCAGGAAGTTCCTCTTAATGGTCGTACCAATATTGACGTGCAGATGGAAGAGGAGGTTATAGGACTGGATGAAGTCGTTGCCATAGGTTATGGAACGGTACGCAAACGTGATTTAACCGGGTCTGTTGCATCTGTGTCAGGCGACAATCTGCAGGATATTCCTGTAACATCTACTGCTCAGGCCATAACAGGCCGGTTAGCTGGCGTGCAGATCACAACTACCGAAGGTTCTCCCGATGCAGAGATCAAGATTCGTGTGAGAGGCGGTGGCTCTATTACTCAGGACAATTCACCCCTTTACATTGTTGATGGTTTTCCGGTAAGCAGTATTAGTGATATTGCTCCTACTGATATTGAGTCAATCGACGTCCTCAAAGATGCGTCTTCAACAGCCATTTACGGTGCTCGAGGAGCTAACGGTGTTATTTTAATAACGACAAAAGAGGGGGTTGAAGGTGATGTAAAAGTAAATTACAACATGTACTATGGTGTGAAGAAAATTACGAATACACTCGATGTTCTTGACCCCTATGAATATGTGTTATGGCAATATGAGCTTGCCGGTGAGAGTGGTAATACGGCCCGGAATTTTGAAAGATATTATGGTGTGTTTGGCGACCTGGAGCTGTATAAAGCACAAGAGGGGCGCGATTGGCAGGATGAAATATTCGGTAGAGATGCGTCAACTCAATATTATAATGTGAGTGTTACCGGGGGGTCGGCAAAGACCAAATATAATTTAAGTCTTACCAGAACAGATGATGAAGGAATTATGCTTGGTGCCGGTTATGTCAGGAACAACATCAATTTTAAGCTAAACAGCGAGATTACCGACCGGCTGTCTGTCGATTTCAATACCAGATTTTCCGATACCAATGTTACCGGTGCCGGCACGTCAACCGAAGGCTCCTCTACCAACAGCCGGTTGAAACATGCCATTAAGTATGCACCGGTCAGGGGGTTACAGGATTTCCTTGCTTCGGTTGATTTTGATGCCGATATTGAAGCTGCCAGCCAGCTATATAATCCCGTTGATGTTGTAAACGATGATTACAGAGATTCCGATCGCCGGAATATTACGTTCAATGGCGGTGTCAGTTATGAGATGATTGACGGGTTGACTTTGAGAAGCGACTGGGGTGTAGAGTTAGAAAATAGAAGAGATGATCGCTTTTATGGTCCTTCCACTTCTCAGTCGAAAAACGATAGTGGTGGTACGCCAATGGTGACCATTGATACACGTGAAGGCATACGCCAGAGGGTCTCCAACACGCTTACCTATGCAAAGGATGATATTTTACCCGGGCATAATCTGAGTGTTCTGGTTGGGCAGGAATATTATTCATACAAAACCAAGTCGCTCGATATGGAATCCAGGTTCTTCCCCAATGATGTTACAATTGATGCTGCATTGGCCATGATGAATCTGGGAACGCCGCAGCCTACAGAATCCTTTGAATCGCCCGAAGACAGGCTGAACTCTTTTTTCGGACGACTCAATTACAACTATCTGGACAAATATCTGCTTACTTTAACGATGCGTGCCGATGGTTCCAGCAAGTTTGCCGAAGGTAACCGTTGGGGATATTTCCCATCTGTTGCTGCTGCCTGGAGGATCAACGAAGAACCATTCCTTAGTGGGTTCGATATTCTTTCTAATCTTAAGCTGCGGCTTAGTTATGGTACCGCCGGTAACAACCGCATTGGAAACGATATGTGGAAGATGCTCTATACTACCAGTGATGGGGATAAACCTTATTTCGTTGATGAAGATCGTCAGAATCAGCTTGTTCCGGGAAGCACTATTGCTAATCCCGATTTAAAGTGGGAAACTACCTATACCAGAAATGCCGGTTTGGATTTCGGATTCTTCAATAACCGGATCAGTGGTACTTTCGATGCTTATTATAATACGACAAAAGACCTCTTGATCCGTGCTAACATTCCTACAAATACCGGCTACGAATATCAGATGCAAAATATTGGTGAAACTTCCAATAAAGGGGTTGAGCTTTCTTTGGACGGATATATTATTCAGCAAAGAGATTTTACACTCAGAGCTTCATTTAATATAGCCTTCAATATTAATAGGGTAGAAGAGTTAGGCGATGTAAAAATGTCCCTCCAAAGTTCCGGATGGTATGGAAGTTCTTCAGGACCTACGGGTGATTATCTCCTGAAAGAAGGCGAGCCTGTTGGACAAATGTGGGGATATGTAACCGACGGAATGTATAAATACAGTGATTTTACATACGATGCAGCAACAGAAACTTATACCCTTAAAGAAGGCGTTCCTGATAACAGTACACTGATCGGGGCAAGCTATTTTGGACCCGGAACCTTGAAATTTAAGAAACTTTCAGGCGAGGGAAATATTGTTAACCCCGCAGATGATCGTACCATCATTGGTAATGCTAACCCCGACCATACCGGTGGGTTTAATCTTACAGCTACCTATAAGGGATTCGATTTCTCAGCCTTTTTTAACTGGGTTTATGGTAACGATATCTACAATGCTAATAAGCTTGAATTTACCTCTTTCCCCGATTCACGGCTTTACGGAAACCTTTTAAGCATGATGAACTGGGAAAACAGGTTTACGACCGTTCACCCTGAAACAGGCGACTTTGTTTATAGTCCGGAAGGCTTGCAGATGCTTAATCAGAATTCTAAAATATGGCATCCGATGATGAACCGGGTGGTTCTGCACTCATGGGCTATAGAAGACGGTTCATTTCTTCGCCTGAACAATATCACACTTGGCTATACACTGCCTGAATCGTTGCTGAAAAGATTTTTTGTGGATAAACTGAGATTCTATGTCAGCGGATACAATCTATGGACTTGGACTGATTATTCGGGATACGATCCGGAGGTCGATACCCGGCGTTCTACCCCGCTTACTCCTGGCGTTGACTATTCGGCATATCCCAGAAGCAAGTCTGTTGTTGCAGGTGTTAATCTTACATTCTAAAAATATTATTTAATTATGAGAAATATAGTAACATATTTTCTGATAACGGTTTTTGGTATTTTTATTTTCACCGGATGTGAAGATGATTTGCTGGAGACCGAAACCAAATCGAGTTATACCACCGATGTTGTTTTTTCGAATCCTGCATTTACACTGAATGCGCTTTACGGTATTTACTCGCTGATGACCCTTGATGAGATGTATTCCCAGAAAATTCCATTCTATGCCAGCCTGAATTCAGATATTGAGGTTGTTGCGTTTGGTACAGGCGATTATGCCGACAATGGAAGGCGTGGCATCGGAAATTACCTGGCAACACCCGGGAATAACGAAATTGCCCGCCCATGGAATGCACTTTACAGAGCTATTGAAAGAGCCAATATTCTTATTGAAGAAGTTCCAAAGAGCCCTGTGATGGAAGGCGATAACGAAGAGGCCAAACGCAAAATGTGGACTTACTATGGTGAGGCACTTACACTTCGGGCGCTTTTCTATTTCGATTTGGTTCGTATCTGGGGCGATGTGCCTTTTAAAGTAGAACCTACACAGCCCGATGGCTCCAACTTCTTCCTTGGTAAAACCGACCGCGATGAGATATTGGAATCAATCATTGAAGACCTTCAGGAAGCCGAACAATATGTCCCCTGGATCGACCAAAGCGATGCAGGAACGCCTGAAAGAATTAGTAAAGGCTTTGTTAAAGGATTGATGGCACGGGTTGCTCTTTACAGAGGCGGTTATTCTGTCAGAGCTGAATCAAATACTATGGAACGTGGTTCAAACTGGGAGCATTATTATCAGATTGCACGCGATCAATGTAAAGAAATAATGGATGAAGGTGTGCATTCTTTAAATCCTTCCTTTAAAGATGTTTTCATTCGTCAGAATCAGTTGGAACCAGATCGTCAGTACTATGAGAGTCTTTTTGAAGTTGGTCATGGGATGACACGTAGTGGCGAAGCCGGCTATTACTCAGGGGTTCGTTACGAGACAAGTTCCAAGTACGGAAGACGTAATCAGGGCGGCGAACTTACACTTCCGCATTATCTCTATTCTTTTGAACCGGAAGATGCCAGAAGATATGTTTCCGTTGCTTTTTATTCATACAACGAACAGCCACAGATGGAAATATATACCGATCCCTCACAATTCCGCTTTGCTAAATGGAACATAAAATGGATGACCGATGCTTATATTGCTGCTAACCGAAATGCGGGAAACAAATTGCTTACTGGTATCAACTGGTGTTTAATGCGTTATTCCGATGTATTGTTGATGTTTGCCGAAGCCGAAAATGCATTGAACGGTCCTACCGCCGAAGCCAAAGAAGCTTTGAAAGAGGTTCGACGCAGAGCTTTCCCGACTGAGGTTCATGCTGAGAAGGTAGATGCTTATGTTGACGGATTGTCCAGCCCGGAAGATTTCTTTGAAGCTATTGTTGACGAAAGAGCTTTGGAGTTTGGCGGTGAAAGTATTCGCAAATTTGATCTCGTTCGCTGGAACATGCTTTATGAGAAAATAACCGAAGCCCGCGAGTTGAACCGAAAAATTGTTTATGGGGAAGCTCCTTATGATTATGTTCCTCAGTATTTGTATTACCAATATCGTGAGGATGATCCCGAGGATCTCAATTTTGAGACACTCAACCTTGATGAGGAACTCGGCGATATTAATATGCCCGATTTTGACAGGGTAGAGTGGATGTCAGGTCGAAGCGAGGAAGAAAAACAGGAGTTTATCGATTGGTTGAACTTAATGTCAAGTGGATTGGACCAATACCCCAACCGGCATCTTCTGCCTATCGCCCAGCCTGTTATTGATGATGCCAACGGTGCATTTACTAATGAATACGGATATTAATTAACTAAATTTTAGTCGTTATGAAAATTAATCTTTGGAAAAAATTGATTTTAATGGTAATGGCAGCAATAATCGTACTTCCTGCATGTGATGACGATGATGATGATGTCAGTACCGGGCAAACACGTTTATTCAGACCAGTGGAGCTAACTACCAATTTTGACGGAACTACCGTGGAAATTTCATGGTTGCCAATTTTGGGAGCAGTTTCTTATAACATTGATTTGAGCCGTGACAGTTTGAAATTCGACAACATTGTGGAGTCATATACAGGTATAGAAGAAGCGGTTCTCGTTATTCCCGATCTTATAGGAGGTGAGAGATATTCTGTAAGAATAATGGCCGTTGCCGAGGATCCCTCCAGAAATTCGGAATATGCTGAGTTAACATTCGTTACACCAACGGAAAATATTCTTTACCAGCTTGAAGGTGATGACGTTGGTGCCAATGATGTTGTCCTGTCATGGGATCCGGTTAAGGCTGTTACTCATATTGTTATTACTCCTGTTGAAGGTGGTGAATCTATCACATATCAGCTGGATGAAGCGGATCAATCGGCCGGAGAAAAATTCTGTGACGGACTTACAGGTGAAACCCAGTACGTTGCAGAGATTTATAATGGTGAGGCCAAACGGGGTTCCATAACTTTCAAAACGCTTATCGATATCGGTGATGCAACGCTTATTGAACAAGGTGATGACTTGATTGCCATTATTAACGAAGCCGGTTCCGGAACTTTTGTTGTAGAAGGTGGTGAATACAACCTGAGTTCTGATGAAATAGAACTTAGTGGCTCTACCACTATTAAAGCATTGAATGCCGCGGATAAACCTTTGATTTACGGAGCTTCAATATATATCAATGCCAGTGGCTCTTATATCCTTGAAGACCTTGATTTTACGGGTTATACTATCACGGAAACCGGAGAGGTGAATACAGAAGAACTGATGAGTTATGCAACACGGGTTACTACAAGTGATGTAACAGAAGGTGAACTCATCATCAGAAATTGTTCCTTCAGGAATTACGAACGCTCATTACTGAGGGGGACAGAAGGTGGCGCTCTTGACAGAGTTGAACTTGATAATGTTATCGTTGAGAACGTGACAACCGGAAGCAATGAGTTTATTGATTTGAGGAGTTGTGCGGTCAGTGAGATTTCCATCACCAATTCAACTATGTTCAATTCCAGTCAGACCCGTCATTTCCTGCGTTGTGATGATATAGCAGGGTTTACCGGGCAGGTTGTAAATATCGAAAATTCTACTTTCCATAATGTAGCGATGCCTGCCAACAGGTTCTTATACATCCGTGTTATGGATAGTAAAGCCACGGTTAAGAATTGTGTATTCTCAGAAATGGGAACCTTTGATGGAACAGAATGGACGGGTGCCGAGTTCAGAATTGACTCACCGGCTGCAGGATTCCCGGTAATTGATTACAATTACTACTATATGTCCGGCGTTTTGGCCAGTTCGGATTTTAACGGAACTAACTGTATTACCGACAATAGTGGAGTATCTCCTTTTGTCGACCCGGAAAATGGTGACTTTACAGTTGATATTAATTCTGATATTCGCACAATGGGCGAAAATAACGGACCTATGGGTGATCCACGTTGGGTTAACTAATTTTTCCAGAGGGAGATGCACTTTTAGGAGTGCATCTCCGTTTTTTTTTAATATTTAGGTTTTTAATATGCTGAGAAAATTTTTTCTATTCCTATTTGTGGCATCTCTTACCTGGACGTTTTCTGGTTGTGGAGATGAAGATACAATTAGCGGACCCGGTGAGCCGGAAACAGAGGACCCGAATGATAATGCCAGTGAAGAAGATGGCAACGATGAAGATATCGATGATGAAGAAAATCCGGAAACAGCGATAGCTTTTCCGGGAGCCGAAGGTGGTGGAATGTATGCAACGGGAGGCAGAGGCGGTGATGTCTATGTTGTCAACACACTCGAAGATGGCCTTTTTGAAGGTACATTGCGTTGGGCAATCGGACAGTCGGGACCAAGGATTATCGTTTTTGCTGTCTCCGGAACAATATACCTGGATACAGAATTGCGAATAAGTATTGGTGATGTTACCATAGCCGGGCAGTCGGCTCCGGGAGACGGAATAACTTTAGCCTATTATCCTGTTACAGTTTCGGCCGATAATGTGATTATTAGGTTTTTAAGATTCAGGATGGGGGATGTAAAGGCGGTTGAAGGAGATGCTATTTGGGGACGTCATCACAAAAATATTATCATCGATCACTGTAGCATGAGCTGGAGTACCGATGAGTGTGCTTCATTTTACGATAACGAGGACTTCACAATGCAATGGTGTATCATTGCTGAAAGCTTAAATGAGTCGGTCCATGGTAAAGGTGCACATGGATATGGTGGACTGTGGGGTGGCTATAATGCCTCGTTTCATCATAATCTTTTAGCACATCATAAAAGCAGAAACCCTCGATTTTATGGTGTAAGAGACGGAATTGAACGCGAAAGGGCCGAAATGGTCAATAATGTTATATACAACTGGGGAGATAACTCAGCTTATGGAGGCGAAGGAGGTGAATACAATATTATTAATAACTACTACAAACCGGGACCTGCCACCGGAGAGCACAAAGACCGAATATTTGAGGCATATTATGAGGGAACATACGGAAAGTTTTATGTGGATGGTAATTATGTACATGGTTCATCTACAGTAACCGATGATAACTGGCTTGGGATAGACCTTAAAAGTGGCGGTGTTAAGTTTGAGCTGGCTGCTTCACAGCCATTCGATGTCACACCTGTTGAGTATACTTCTGCAGGCGAAGCTTATGAGGAAATTTTGGAACATGGGGGTGCGAGTCTGAACAGAGATGAAGTAGACGAGCGTATTGTGGAAGAAGTATTCAATACCACAGCTACTTATGGCGGAGCTTATGGAGACAAGCTGGGTATTATTGATACTCAGGAAACAGTCGGAGGATGGCCTGTGTTGGAGGCCGGAACTGCACCCGATGATGCAGATAATGACGGAATGCCTGACAGCTGGGAGACAGAAAAGGGTCTTGATCCCAATAATTCTTCTGATGCAGCTGGCAATGATCTTGATGATAATTATTCGAACATAGAGGTTTATCTCAATGAAATTATTAGTGAAAAAACAGGTTTTGGAACCTGATGATTATCTTTTACGATGATGCATTCATCTGAAAAATATAATGTTATGTAAGTTAGTGTCCAACTCCTAATATTTGTTTTTTTTTGGAATAATATTTTTAAAGCCCGTCTGCATCTATTTATTAATGAGGATGACAGAAGGAAACGAGCATGGCAAAGTTTGCCACAATAAGACTATGTATAAGTTCTTGCATGCGAGTTCCATCCGACTTTAATAAATAAATTATATACGGATGAAATATTTTGAACCAACTTTAAAGAACCTGTTTGGTTCTGGCTATGCCAGGTTAGGTATTTGGGCATTGATGAATAATCACATGAGCCAAAAAAAGTTAACAACGTTGTACTGTTAAAGTAACATCTCACCTGTCGGGATACAGGCTTTAAACATCTGACAATTTATAAAATTATGAGAACCACTTTTTTATATTATATACTTATGGTTTCGGTTCTGTTTTTTTCAGGATGTAACCATAAAAAGGAATCGTCTTCTGATAATCATCAGAAATGGTCGGTCAGGATGGCCAATTCGGTTATGAGCCGCTACGATAGTCTGATAAATTATCAGAACCCTAAAACCATAAAATGGCAGTATGATATTGCCATGCTGGGACAAGCCATTGATAAGCTTGGCCATGTTGATTCGGTCTATTCACAATATATGGAAGATTATGTGGATTACTTTGTAACCGACTCCGGTACCGTTCGGACATACAATCCTGAAGAATACAATATTGACCGTATCAATCCTGCAAAGAATCTTATTACGGTCTACAAACGAACGGGTTTGCCAAAATACCGCAAGGCCATTGAACTTCATGTGGAGCAGATGCGGAATCATCCCAAAACCAAAAGTGGCGGTTATTGGCACAAAAAAATTTATCCCTGGCAGATTTGGCTGGACGGTGTTTACATGTCAACGCCTTTTCTGGCTCAATATGCACGCGAATTCAATGCCCCGGAATGGTTCGACGAGGTGGCTCATGAAATTTTGCTGGCCTATAACAAAACCGTTGATGAAGAAACCGGATTATTATATCATGCATGGGACGAAAGCCGTGAGCAAAAATGGGCCGACCCCGAAACAGGCCATTCGCCGCATTTCTGGAGCCGGGCAATGGGATGGTATATGATGGCAATTGTTGATGTACTCGATTATTTTCCGCAAAATCATCCCAAACGTGATTCCATAATTTCTGTTTTCCAGTCTACTGCAGAAGCATTGCTTAAAGTTCGCGACGAAAAAACCGGGCTTTGGTATCAGGTATTGGATATTGGCGACCGGGAAGGAAATTATATCGAAGGTTCGGGAAGCGCCATGTTTGCTTATGCTTTTGCTAAAGGAGCAAAAAAAGGTTATCTTGACAAATCGTATTTGCGTGTGGCCAATGATGTTTTCGACGGGATTATTGAACATCTTATAACCGTTGATGAAAATGGTCTGGTTACAATGCATCATATTTGCGGAGGATGCGGATTAGGAGGTAATCCGTATCGCGACGGCTCATTTGAGTATTATGTCACCGAAACCCAGGTTGATAACGATCCCAAAGGCGTCGCGCCGTTTATTCTGGCCGCTATTGAATTGGATCGATGAAACGAGCATGGCAAAGATTGCCTTAATAGATTATCAGTTTTTTAGATATAAGCAATTTAGTCAGTAGTTTTTAGTCAGTAGCCAGTAGTGTGAACTATAAACACAACATACGTCTTTGCGTTTTAGCTTTTTTTACCAACCCCTGCAACACCACAGTTTGCCGGTATAAAGAAAAAATATTTATATTGATGAAACGAGCATGACAAAAATTGTCACATAAGAACATGTATAAAACTCATTCATGCGAGTTCCATCAGACCAATGACTTAGATAAATTTTATACTGATGAAAAGAATAAAAATAGTAGCGACAATTCTTCTTTTTTTAATGGTTTCAGCATGGGCCTGTTCCCAGGATCATGATGAGCAAAAGACGCTTGCTTTTCCCGGGGCTGTTGGAGCCGGCAAATATACGACCGGAGGAAGAGGTGGAGCAGTAGTTTTGGTTACCAACCTGAATGATGAAGGCCCGGGCAGTCTGAGAAATGCCATCCGGAAACACGGTCCTCGAATTGTCGTTTTTAAAGTATCGGGATATATCGACCTGAAATCACCTCTGGATATTAATAACGGGGATATTACCATTGCAGGACATACGGCTCCGGGACAGGGGATTTGCCTTACCGGCTATCCTTTAAAAGTCAAGGCTGACAATGTGATAATCCGGTATTTGAGAGTACGCCCGGGCGATGTTTCCGGTGGGGAGGTGGATGCCTTTACCTGCAAAGACAATAAAAATGTGATTGTTGATCATTGCAGTTTCAGTTGGGGCAACGATGAGGTGTGTTCGGTATATGATAATGAGAATTCAACAGTGCAATGGTGCATCATCAGCGAAAGCCTGAACCTTTCGTACCATCACAAAGGAGAACACGGGTATGGTGGCATTTGGGGTGGTAAGACGGCCTCTTTTATCGGAAACCTGATGGCTCATCACACCAGCCGGAATCCACGACTTCAAGGGAGTCGGTATCACAAGCAACCTGATAAGGAACGTGCAGAACTTGTCAATAATGTGATCTATAACTGGCAATCGAAGTGTATTTATGGAGGCGAGGCAGGGAATTACAATATCATAAATAATTATTTTAAACCGGGCCCGGCAACCTCTGAAAATGCAGCAAAAGAATTTCTGGAACCTTATGAGCCATTTGGAATGTATTATATTGCGGGTAATGTTGTTGCTAATAATAATAATATCACTTCCGATAATATCAGAGGAATCGATTTTAATGGAAATAGTGCTGCTTCGTTACTGGCAGAAGAACCCTTTGACATTTCTGATTATTTGCCCCGGGAAGTCGATGATGCGTTTCCTGAGGTTTTGAATCGTGCCGGAGCTTCTTTGAAAAGAGATAAAATTGACCAAAGAATTATTTCCGAAGTGAGAAATGGTACTTCAACTTATGGTGAAAACGGCATCATTGATTCTCAAACAGATGTAGGTGGGTGGCCTGAACTGGAATCGGAAGAATATCCTGAGGATTCAGATGATGACGGATTACCGGACTCGTGGGAGGTGGCCAACGGGCTGAATCCCGATAATCCGGAAGATGCTTCCATCTGTACCTTGTCGCCTGACTATGCCAATATCGAAGTGTGGTTTAACGATTTGTTAGAATAATCGTTTTGCAATTTATGAGGGCGAAACGAGCATGACAAGGTTTGCCACAACAAGAACATGTATAAAACTCTTACATGCGAGTTCCATTCGACCAATGACTTAGACTAATTTTATACGAATGAAAACCACGTACTTGTAAATGCACTGAAGAAAAAACAATAATTTTCAAAAATAAGTTAAAGCATAGTATTATGAAAAATTCGATTTTTACATTAATGCTGTTTGTTAGCTTGGGTGTTGTTGCCCAAAATCAGACAGATGTAAGTTTGATGTGGAAAGATTCAGAAAAGCAGGAGTCTGTAATTATTTCGGAAACCGGTGATCTGTATAACAAAGTGAAACATCATGGACCGGCCATCGAAAACGAATGGTTGGCACTGCGACTTTATTTTGATCATAAAGTGGCCATAGATGTCTACAATAAAACCAGGCCGGGCCTTGAGCTTGCCGAAGCGGAATGGTATCCAACCGAAGAACAGCAGAAACAAGGCTGGGGCGCTGATCAGTACAAAGTGGGTTCCACTGTGGGTTTGGGAGGCGTCCGTTTATGGAATCCGGAAACACAGGAAGAGATGTTCCTTAATCCGGTATCCAGACGCATTGCAAGGGTTAAGAAAGAGCCAGGCATCTCTTATATGGAAATGTTGTCAGAGGGCATTCCTTATATGGGGGATACCATTGATGTATTGGTGCGTGTGACTGTTTTTTCCGGTCACCGGGAAGCAAAAGTCGAGGCTTTTGCCCTGAGTTGTAAACCTGTTTATTTTTTTACCGGCATTAATTATCATGAAACAACGAAAACCAGACAAGCAGATAATTATATCTGTACCTGGGGGATTCATCCTGAGGATGTAGCTGCCTTTCAGCTGAATATCGGCGGAGCCATCATTTTCAATCCGGATGATTTTGAAAGTATTACCAAAGCACCGAAGCAATTTGAATTGATCTCCAAACCCACCAAGTATATTTCAACCTGGATCACTTCTGCCTGCGAAAGAGAATCAGAGCTTAATAATATGGATGCTTTCGTGAAGTATCTCAATGGTTTATCCCTGAACTGAACTAAGAAGTTATCATGATAGAAAGAAATAATCTATGGGTTTGGGTAGGAATTTTTATTCTGCTGGTTACCGGTTGCTCCCGGCCTCGGGAGTGTTCAAAAAAACTGTGTCATCCTCATTTAGAAATATTGGCTTTCACCACCAATTCTGTTAATGAAGAGGGGGGTCTAAAAAGACGAATTATTACTCTCTATGGGACTCTGTGTCAACTTCTTGAAATTCTGTGAAATAATGAATTACACAGAGTATTATAAAGTATGTATAAAGGTGTCACAAAGCTTTTAGACAACCCCCTCATTGTCACATAGAATTTTAACTACTCATTAACAATTAGTTAAATTCGTTTCAAAAAAACTCAAGGTTTGCAATACACAATCTTCGTAATTAATCTAAAAAAAGTCTTTTGGCATGTCTTTCATATAGATTTTCGAAAACACATTTCCCGATTATATCGGAGTGTTTCTCCAGAAATGAGTTAAAAGTATCTGTTTTTTCTGCAGCAAGCTTGTATGCTACGTGCACCAATTGCCGCAAATTTGGATTGTATCGTGGGTTGTCAGGAATATGGCGCAATGCACTGGCAAATTCTTCTCCCGTCCATTCTTTGACTTCCATTGCCGATGGTAATTTACTTTCATCAATATCGATAACATCGGCGTACGGTGCACACAGCTTTTCAATATTTGTAAGGGCACGTGAATAAAGGTCCTTAACAAATAACAGTGCTTCTCCACCGGCAAGAGCGAGTCCTATGACTTCTTCAAGCCAGGTGGTGCCAGCAGTCTTCAGGTGAAAACCTTTATTGTGTTTTTTCGACAACTCCTTAATAACCGGATATATTGAAAATTTATCAGAGCCGGAATGAATGCTTAGTTTTAGTTCTGACGGAAGGCCAAATTTTTTTATGGCGTAATCGATCACCATTAGGTTGGCTTCATACTCTTTCCTGAAGGTTTCAAGGTTACCTGCATAATCGACGCCTTTATTGAACCGTCCTGTAAATTTAGGAGCAATGGTTTGTACAGGAACATTGTAATGTGCCAGCATTGCGAGAATAAAAAATAACTCTGTCGGTGTTTGCGGGGCCGGCACTTCGTCCATCGATACTTCGGTAATAAAATTCCCTTTTCCTTTCGATGCTTCGATGTGTTTGTATGTTTCGCCTGCCATTTTGGCCGCATGGAGATACTGAGCGCAGATTTTACGCAGTTGTTCTTCAGAAACAGTAAAAGGCGTCTCAACTCCTGGAATGTTGATGGTTCCGATGTAGTTTTTCATTTTATCTACGAAAGCATCTTCTTCCGGGGCATCACTTTTTTTGCCGATATAACTTGCCACATCAATGGTGAAAAAGTTCGAACTATCCAGGAATCGATCGACGGTGTCCGGATTTATGTGGTCGGCATCAATGAACCATGGTTTGGTAAATCCGGCTGCTTTGATGGCTTGTTCGGCTGCTTTCAGAGTGTCTGCAGGTTTACTTCCGATGGTGGTATGTTCACGATTCGATTTGTTCCATACCGGAGTCACTTCAATGCCATTTTTTTCTGCTTCTAAAATGGTTTTAAGCTGCCACCCGGCCTCATGGGCGAACCGGTCACCCATGCCAAACGAATATTTTGTCAGTTTTTTCATCAGTATATAATTTAATTTTACTTAAGTTATTTATCGGGACTTATCTTATCATACTTTAATTGATGTCAGATGATTAGAGGTCAGATTCTTCGCTCCGCTCAAAATGACAAACAGCTAAGGTTAAGGTTAAGGTTAAGGTTAAGGTTAAGGTTGAGGTTGAGAGTTCACCACAGATGACGCAGATGAACAAAAATTATTTTTTATAACATCAATGAGTACAGTATAAAAAGCATATTTTTGTCAAAATCAAGGCGTTTTAAATTTTTTGTACCGGAGTTAACTTGCTGTTAATGAGGATGCAAAAATTTAAAACAACAACGAGTTTGGCAATAAAGATGCTTTTTAGACTGTGCTCATCAATAAAAATCACATTTTAGCCTGTTTGCTTTTTTTTAATTCTTCACTTCGTTCAGAATGACAGAGAGCCACTTGTCATTCTGAGGAGGTAACGACGAAAAATTTGTTCCTTGTTTTTTGTTTCTTTAATTTAATACATTACAAGTGTTTCGGTATTGATGATTTCAACAGGCTGAAATTCATGTTTCATCGTGATATTGTGCGCGGTCAGGTATTCAAAGAGTCTTTTAACTGCTTTTTCGGATTGTTCCATTGGTTTTTGCCCAATCAAAAAATGGATGATTCCTTTTTTCATGTAATCAACATTTTTACGCGTTAATTCATAACCAACGAGTATGGTTTCAAGTTTCCTTTTTTCTATATAACTCGCTATCACATGGGTTTTTGCGCTTGAAACCAGAATCGCTCCAATATTTGGATTTTGCTTGATGATCTGATCCATTTTTTCATCAACAACATTTTGATTGGTCACCGGAATTTCAACGGTAATTTTCATCCCGTTGTTTTTTCCGGTATCGAGGAAGTAACTCAGAAACCCCTGGTTCCTTCGATTCAGGTGGTGAGTGTTTTCCAGGTCTTTAGCCAGATTTACGATGAGAATGTCTTTTTCCGGGGATACTCCAAAATCAATCAGACTGGCAGCTACTCTTCCTCCCTGAAAGGCATCTTCCCCTATAAAAGATATGCATTTTGTATTGTCAATAAAAGTGTCGATAAAGACATAGGGTATTTCCCGGTTGTCCAGCTTTTTGCAAAACTGAATGGTCTCTTTTTTGAGAATGGGTGCCAAAATAACGCCATCGGAAGCATTGTTTAATATCTCCTCCGTACGTTTCTGAAATTCCCTTTCGTTGTGAAGTTCAAAAAAACGGTAGTCGATTTCGACGGAGAATGGTTGCAACTCATGCACAGCTTTTTCAATACCTTTTGGATGAGCCAGCCAGTAAATGTTGTCGTTTCCGCCCCGTGGAATCAGAACAGAAATTTTGTATGTTTTTCTTGTTGTAAGGGCCTGGGCAACGATATTTGGTTGGTAATTCATCTCCTTGACAATGGCAAGTACTTTTTCGCGTGTTTTTTCCGCCACTTCTCCACGATTGTGAAGAACTCTGTCAACTGTACCTATGGATACATTGGCTTTTTCGGCTATGTCCTTAATTCTTATATGCTTCATTGTCTGTAGAAAGATGCCGGTAATTATTTCATTGATGGAATGACTCCGTTTTTTAAGCGTTTTGCCGGCATGTTTTATAATGAAAAAATCTTAGTATCCCAAAATGGATGGTAACCACATTGATATTTCCGGAATAAAAGTTACAAGGAGCAGCACTATTATCATTGCTATATAGAAAGGTATCAAAGGTCTGATTAAGTTTTGGATTTTCAGATTTGATACACTACAGCCCACGAATAATACGGATCCTACAGGAGGTGTGCACAGTCCGACATTAAGGTTCAATATTAGAATCAATCCAAAATGAATTGGATCCAAACCAAGCTGAGTGGTCACGATGGGCAAAAATATTGGTGTAAATACCAGCACTGCCGGGGTCATGTCCATGAAAACACCTACAATCAGGAGCAGTAAGTTGATAATTATCAACAAAAGGAATGGGTCTGATGTTAATGAAAGTAATGCCTGACTAACGACATTTGGAATGTTTTCGAATGACATTATCCATGACAAGCCTATTGAAGCAGCAACTAAGAATAACACCATTCCGGCGGTTCTGATGGTTTTTATGATAATTTCAGGTAAGTCCTTAATTGTTACTTCTTTGTACACCAGCGCCAGAATTAAACTGTAAACGACTGCAATCGCTGCTGCTTCTGTTGCGGTAAAAATACCGGATATAATTCCGCCGATTACTACAATCAGCATACCCAGACTGGGGATGGCATCTATAAATTTTTTAACTGCCTGACGGAACGGAATTTTATCTGCAATGGGATATTTTTTCTTTTTTGCGTATATGGCTCCTACTAACATTAATGCCAGTCCGGTTAAAATACCTGGTATGTAACCTGCCAAAAACAATGCAGCAATTGAAGTTCCTCCACTTGCAAGGGCATATACAATGAGTACATTACTTGGTGGAATTGCTAAACCGGTTGTTGCAGATGTTACATTGATTGCTGTCGAGAAGTTTTTGTCATAGCCTTCCTTTTCCATTGGCGGGCCCATGATGGTCCCAATAGCGGATGCTGATGCTGCTGCGGACCCTGAAATTGCTCCGAAAAGCATATTCGCTACTACGTTCACCATTGCCAAACCTCCCGGAAGACGTCCTACAATCACTTTTGCAAATTCTATAAGTCGCATCGCGATACCTCCCGAATTCATTAATTGTCCTGCCAGTATGAAAAACGGTATGGCCAGAAGTGAAAAACTCTCAAGTCCTGTGGCCATTCGCTGAGCCATTGTTGCAAAAGCCGGTAAGGTATCGAAACTTACCAGCATCGTTGCCATTGCCGACAATCCAATACTATAGGCTATGGGTGTCCCGATAACAAGGAAAAAGATAAAAGTAAATATCAGCACATATATGCCTAAAACACCAACTTCCATGATAGTTCTATTTTATATTTTTGATTTCTTTGTTAAGTTTTATTATGTCGTCAATACTGTAATATAACATTAGTAAACCGCTGATAGGCAATATCATATATACATATCCAAGGGGTACCTGTAAGGCTGATGAAACCTGTCCCATCTGGAACCGTGTATAAGTCAGCCATGTCCCGCCTACAATCATTATTGTAATACTGAAAATAATGATAAGGATATTGATGAATATAAGTAGACGGTTTTTGTTTACTGGCTTCAATTTGTCGGGTAAAATATCAATGGCCAGGTGTTCGTTTTTCCCTTTTACATAAGCAGCTCCTGCCATGCCAACCCAAATCAGTAAAAATACGGCTAACTCATCGGTAAAGGAGCTGGGATTGCCAAAAATATAGCGACTGGCTACCTGCCATACAACATCAATGACAAGGGCACTCATTATTACGACCAGAAAAACTTCAAGTATCTTGTCTATTTTTTGTCTGAGATTCATGACTCAATTTTTTCAAATACTACTTTGATTACTTTTTTTCTTCTTCAGCATTTCCCTCTGATTCAGCCGGGAAAGTTCTGGCTGGAGCGACCGTTCTGATTCTTTCAACCAATGGCCATACTTTTTCATTGTCTTTGTACAGATCATAAGTGCTTTGTACCGCATCAATAAATGGTTGTTTGTCAGGTCGAATAATTTCAACACCTTCTTTCTGAACTGCTTCGAGTGCTTCACGTTCAGATTTATCCCATTCTTTTCTTTGTACCTGAACCGATTCCTTAACAGCCTGGTATAACCATTCTTTTTCCTGTTCCGAAAGTTTTTTGAGGACGTGTGTGCTAATGATAAGAACATCGGGGATTCTGGTATGCTCGTCAAGCGTATAATAATTACAAACTTCATAGTGGTGGGAAAGGTAGAAGCTTGGCGGATTGTTTTCTGCTCCGTCCACTACTTTTCCCTGAAGAGCTGTGTAAAGTTCGCCCCAGGAAATTGGTGTTGGAGAACCACCCATTGCCCGCACCATGGCAAAGGAGGTTATACTTTGCATTACCCTTATTTTAAGTCCGTTTAAATCTTCGGGTTTTCTAATCGGTACTGACGCATAGAAGCTACGGGCACCGGCATCGTAAAAACATAAGCCTGATAACCAGTAGTTGTCACCTTTATTCAGTATTTCTTGTCCGATTGGTCCGTCGAGCACTTTAAAAGCATGTTCTTTACTTTGAAAAAGATAAGGAAGTCCAAAAACTTTGTATTCCTCTACAAAACCTTCCAGTGCTGCTGCAGAGACTTTTGTTATATCAAGACTGCCCAATTGCAGGAGTTCCAGACTTTCTCGTTCGGAGCCTAAAATCCCGCCGGGATAGATATCTATTTTTAGTTTCCCGTCCGATAACTCTTCAACCCGTTCAGCCATTGCCTCCATGGCTATATGCACCGAATGTTTCTGGTCGAGAGTATGGCCCAGCTTTAATACTTTCACATCACTTTGTAATCCGCAACCTCCGGTGATGAGAAAAAGGACGGAAAAAATTAATGAAATTGGTTTATACATTGTTTTAAAGTTTTCCGGATAATTAGTGTCTGTTCATAAGGTACCAAACTGCTGATTTGCACCATTTTTACCCCTGACCCCTAAAGGGGAACTGCTAAAAATCAGCAGTTTGAAAAAGTCCCCTTTAGGGGATTTAGGGGTCAAAAGGCTTTTTAGACTGCACTCAAACATTATAGGTACTCGAGGCGGTGGTTCCGCCATGTCCCGTCCAGTTGGTGTGGAAGAATTTGCCGCGTGGTTGGTCTATACGTTCATAGGTATGCGCGCCAAAATAGTCACGTTGTGCCTGTAGCAAATTAGCCGGCAGACGATCGTGCCTGTAGCCGTCGTAGTAATTTAGAGCTGAGGCAAATGCTGGCGTAGGAACTCCGTTTTCAATGGCTTTTGCAACAACTCTTCTCCATCCTTCTTGTGCTTTATGGATTACTTCTTTGAAGAATGGTGCCAACAGCAGGTTGGTGAGATTTGGATTTTCGTCGAAAGCCTCTTTGATTTTAGCAAGGAAAACAGACCGGATGATACATCCGCCGCGCCACATCAGTGCTATACCGCCATAATTCAGGTTCCATCCGTACTCTTTGGCTGCAGCGCCCATCAAAGCATATCCCTGAGCATAAGAGATGATCTTTGAAGCATATACAGCATCGTGTAAATCCTTCAGGAACGCTTTTCTGTCTCCTTTAAATTCCGGTTTTGGCCCTTTCAAAACTTTTGAGGCCTCTACACGCTCTTCTTTTATGGCAGAAAGACATCTTGAAAAAACAGCTTCGCCTATCAGTGTAAGAGGAATCCCCAGTTCAAGAGCAGAAATGCCGGTCCATTTTCCGGTTCCTTTTTGGCCGGCTGTGTCCAGAATTTTTTCTACAAGCGGCTCACCGTCTTCATCTTTGAATGCTAATATGTCACGTGTTATTTCTATAAGGTAAGAATTGAGGGGACCTTCATTCCATTCTTTGAATACTTCATGCATTTCGTCGGGCGACATACCCAAAAGCTCTTTCATTATGTGATAAGCTTCATTGATAATTTGCATATCACCATATTCGATGCCATTATGCACCATTTTTACAAAATGCCCGGCACCATTTTCACCTACCCAGTCGCAGCAAGGGGTGCCGTCTTCTACTTTGGCGGCAATTGACTGAAATATGGGTTTTACTTCAGGCCAGGCTTTTGGTGAACCTCCCGGCATTATGGACGGCCCGTGCAAAGCGCCTTCTTCACCACCCGAAACGCCGGTGCCTATATAAAGCAATCCTTTACTTTCGACATATTTTGTGCGACGCGTGGTGTCAGGGAAGTGAGTGTTTCCACCATCGATAATGATGTCGCCCGGCTCAAGCAGAGGTATGAGATTATCGATGAGCTTATCCACTGCTTCCCCTGCTTTGATCATCATCATTACTTTGCGTGGCCGTTCCAGTGTTTGCACCAGCTCTTCAAGGGAATGAGTCCCTTTAATGTTTTTCCCTTTAGCCCGGCCATTGATGAAATTATCTACCTTTTCTGTTGTTCTGTTGAAAACTGATACCTGAAAACCCTTGCTCTCCATGTTGAGTACCAGGTTTTCTCCCATCACGGCCAGTCCGATTAGTCCTATGTCTGATAATTGTTTCATAACTGTCTGTTTTTTGTTATTTATTTTAGTTTCTTTATCCGTGTAAAATTAGTATAAGTTATTGAAATAATGCAACTTATCATGCTTTAATTAATATTAGATTCTTCGCTCTGCTCAGAATGACAAACAGCAAAGTAAGGTTGAGGTTGAGATTGAGGTTGAGGTTGAGGTTGAGAGTTCACCACTGTTGACGCAGATGAACACAGATTATTTTTATTAACATCAATAAAAATCACATTTTAGTCTGTTTGCTTTTTTAGATTCTCCCCCTTCGTCAGAATGACAAAGGGCCTCTTTTCATTCTGAGGAGGTAACGACGAAGAATCTGTTACCTGTTTTTGGTTTCTTAAATGATTAGAGGTTAATTATACATGTTCTTTTCAGACAAACCTTGTCATGCTCGTTTCATCCTTTTACTTTCCCGCTATTCAGCCACTCCATACCTATGTTTTTTCCATTTGTTTCCTGCCTGTCAAACTTCTGTCTGTCATTCGGTAAACCGATCTTTGTGTGCCCATAAACCCAGGGCCGGATTGGAAATGAAGAATATTTCTTCGCCATCCGGCATAATATTTTTTCCCTCTTTAAGTTTTTCCGGATTGTATTTTGTCATCATTTTTTCAAGTGGTGCATAATTAAAATTGACAGATTCAATCTCTTCTTTGGAAAGATGGCCGGGGCAATAAGTTATGGAGAATCGTCCTTCGGAACTGCCATGAATAAGATGTGCGGCAGCGCCAAGGTTCTCCTGTAAATCTTTATTTTCTTCGGTGGCTTTTAGCGTTGCCGGTGTTCCACGATATCCGTATTTACGAATCAATTTGTCAATAGCAGCATCTTCTCCGAACTCTTTCAGACCCGGTGCTAATACGATAAGTTCAGCTCCGTCGGCCAAAGCCATTCTGGTACGGTAAATGCTTTTATTTCCCAACCATGTGCTTTTAAATTCTGATGGATCCAAAAATACAACTACTTTTCTCAGTGGTTCCTCTGCCATTTCAAAGTTCACTTTGATGGAAAGGTCTGATGCTCTTTCAAATACTTCTTCGTCGTCACCGATAAATATGCCGCGGGCCACAAGGCCTTCTTTATCGTCATGACCAATAACGGTCAAAACATAAATAATTGGCAAATGTGAAGCAAATTTTTCTGAAGCATAATTCAGCACTTTTCTTACCGGATTGTTGGCTCGTCCCATAATTCTTTCCATGCCATAGGCTGCGCCGATAAAATGACTTTTGTTGATGCCTTCGGATCCTCCTGTGCCAACAAAGATATTTTTGTTGTAATTGGCCATTCCTATTACCTCATGCGGAACAACCTGTCCGATTGACAATATAAGATCGTGTCCCCCTTCGTTTACCATCTTGTTGACTTGCGCGGGCCAGTCGTAATCAATACGTCCGCCTGTAATCTCCGAAATATAGCTGCCGGGAACTATTCCAAGGGTAACCACATCGTTACGCCAATCGTGTATCCGGAATAGATTTCCGGGTACTCCGGGAAACATGTGGCTTATCTGCTGTTCTGTCATTGGGCTATGAGTGCCAAGGGCAGGTAATACATCGGTCAGTTTATCCCCGTAATATTCATACGCATTGGCTGTTAATTCGCCGGCTTTCGAGTGAAAGCGGGTATAATCGGGGGGAACTGCCAGTACTTTTCCCCTTGGACCAAGTTTGTCAAGAGCCGAA
The DNA here is from genome assembly GCF_000191885.1 of Anaerophaga thermohalophila DSM 12881. Lineage (GTDB taxonomy): Bacteria > Bacteroidota > Bacteroidia > Bacteroidales > Marinilabiliaceae > Anaerophaga > Anaerophaga thermohalophila. Next base: position 183,953 of record NZ_AEWI01000001.1, on the reverse strand, counting down.
AATAAGGCCTCTTTCAGGTCTTGTGGACCTAAAACATCATTTTCCGAGCCGCGTTGATAATAAATCATATCGGTAAATTAAATAATTGACAATAAGCCGTTAATTTTTTTCAAAAGCCATTAAATCAGTTGTTTGTGTTTGAATGCATATTGGTGTTCAGATTCTGATTTCCAATGCCATTGCATTCATCTTGTTACATCTGATCTGCCTGTCCCCGGACAGATATCTAAAAAAATATAATGATCTATGAGTACAGTATAAAAAGCATATTTTTGTCAAAATCAAGGCGTTTAAAATTTTTGTACCGGAGTTAACTTGTTGTTAATGAGGATGCAAAAATTTAAATCAACAACGAGTTTGGCAACAAAAATGCTTTTTAGACGGTGCGCATCTATTGAATCTGACAGTCTCTTGTTTAAAGGAATAACCAAGGGGCATTTGTTCTTAACTGGCTGTTTATCTTTTGACTCTTGCATTACCACTCCAGAGACTCCAGACCATTTCTTCGTCGGCCGGTTGTGCATAGTCGGTAAGAAACGTCGTGGCCAATGCACCGGTTGCCCATCCGAATTGGACCCATTTTTCGGGTTCCCAACCTCTGAGTATGCCGTAAAGCAGGCCACCAACAAAGCCGTCGCCTCCGCCAATGCGATCGAGGACACGAATGGGACGCGGTTCTATGACTTCCCAATCATTACCCTGTAACATTATTGCTCCCCACAGGTGCTCATTAGCGCTGATAACCTGACGCAATGTTGTTGCAAAAACCGACGCATTCGGAAATGTTTGCTTCACCCGTTTAATCATTTCTTTAAAGCTGTCTATCTTATCGGCAATTTCTTTTCCGCCTGCTTCAGGGCCTTCAATTCCCAGGCATAACTGAAAATCTTCTTCATTGCCAATCAAAACATCTGATACTGATGCAATCTCTGAAAAGATGTCGCGTAACTCTTTTTCTCGTCCTTCCCAGAAGGATGCCCGGTAATTTAAATCGAAAGATATGACTGTTCCATGTTTCTTTGCAGCCCTCGCCAGTTCGAGGCAGAAATTGCCGGTATCGGGTGACAATGCTGCGATCAAACCCGATAGATGTACTATCTGAACGCCTTCTTTCCCGAAAATACGTTCCAGATCAAAATCTTTAGCGTTAAGCGTTCGTCCTACTTCGCCGGCCCTGTCGTTGTGGACGCGGGGGCCACGTCCGCCATAACCACTGTCAGCAATGTTAAACTGATGACGGTATCCCCATGGGCCTCCCTGTTCTACTTCAACTCCTTCGTAGTCCATGTGTCGGCTTCGAAGATTGCTTTTGATGAATGCTGCAACCGGACTCCCTTTTACGAATGTGGTGAGTACTTTTACAGGTAATCCAAGATAGGATGAGATACTGGCCACATTAGTCTCGGCACTGGTGGCTTGCATTTTGTAAATGTCACTACTGTGAACCGGTTGTCCGTTTTCGGGAGTGATTCTTACACCCATGCTGGTTGGTACCACCATTGCATATTTGCAATCTTTTCTGAGTTGTATTATATTCATAATCTGTTGATTTATTATTCGGTAAACCGATAAATTTTTTAATAAAGATGCTTTTTAGACCGGGCTCATAGAACAAAATTCAAGTATTAATCAGTTACGTTTGGGTTAATGTGCTTGGTATCAATTCAATAAAAATAATATTTTGTCTTATATCTAAAAATCTAATGACCTATTGTATCTTATTATACTCCGCTATATGCACTAAATCCGCCATCTACCGGCACAACAATTCCCGTGATGAATTCCGACCAGTCGGAAAGCAGAAATACCAAAGTTCCGGTAAGTTCTTCAGGAGTTCCGTAACGTTCCATGGGAGTACCGTTGATGATTTTTTTACCTCTGGCTGTTGATTCCCCTGTCTTTTCATCAACCAATAAGAAACGGTTTTGGTTGGTAAGCAAAAAGCCCGGGGCAATGGCATTTACTCTTACACCTGTTTTTGCAAAATGAACAGCCAACCATTGCGTAAAGTTGTTAATAGCTGCCTTTGAGGCCGAATAGGCGGGAATTTTTGTAAGCGGCCGGTACGAATTCATGGAAGAGATATTAACAATGCCACCTCTTTGTTTTTTGACCATATCACGTGCAAAAACGAGGGTAGGGATCAGCGTTCCTTTAAAATTGAGATCAAAGGTTTTTTCGAAGCCTTCCAGTTCCAGTCCGAAGAATGTATCTTCCAGGTGTTCCATATCCGAAGGCTCAATTTTTTCTACTTTCGAGGTGGCTGTGGGAGCATTTCCGCCCGCCCCGTTAATCAGATAGTCTATGGAACCAAGCTTTTCATTGATTTCTTTTTTGGCTGCTTCAAGACTGCTTTTGTCTAATACATTGGCGGCGATTCCAATGCTTTTGGTTCCATATTGTTCCCTGATTTCATCAGCGACTTTGTCGGCATTTTCTTTTTTAAGGTCGAGGATGGCTGTTTTTACACCTTTCATGGCCAGTGCTTTGGACATTACTGAGCAGATGACTCCGCCACCACCGGTAATAACAGCCACTTTTCCTTCGAGATTCAAGTCTTTAATTGGTGTTGTCATAAATTTGCAGATTTTATTTCCTGAATTATTTTGGTCAGTTCTTTTACTTTCGTTGTAAGTGTTTCAAAATCACCTTTTTCTATAATTTCCTTCGGGAATAGTTTTGAGCCCATTCCCACGCAGGTAACACCGGCTTCGAACCATCTTTGAAGGTTCTCTTTTGATGTGTCGACCCCTCCGGTAGGCATGATGTTGGTCCATGGGCAGGGCCCTTTCACGGCTTTAACGAACGAGGGACCGCCTACTTCGGAGGCCGGGAATATTTTTACGATTTCTGCACCCAGTTCTTCAGCTTTCCCAATCTCCGAAACAGAACCGCAACCGGGGGCCCACATAATTTTTCTACGGTTACAGATACGTGCTATGTTTTCGTTAAGAAGCGGAGATACTATGAAATTCGCTCCCGCCTGAATGTATATGGCGGCCGTTGCCTCATCAACAACCGAGCCTGCACCCAGTATCATTCCGGGAAGTTCCTTCAATGCATATTTGTTAAGTTCGCTGAAAATTTCATTGGCGAAATCGCCCCTGTTTACCCATTCAAATGCCCGGATACCTCCGTCGTAACATGCTTTTAATACTTTTTTAGCAATACTCAGGTCGGCATGAAAAAAAACAGGAACAACACCCGTTTCCTTCATTGTAAGGAATACTTCTATTCTTGTATATTTTGCCATTCTTTTTTTTGTTTGGTTTCAGACAATTTTCGGATTGCTGTAAATGTGTTCTTCGAATAAAACTAACGAGACACTCTCCCTGAAGCATCACCGCCCGCCAGTTTTTCAACTTCTTCTACAGTTACCTGGTTAAAGTCGCCATGGATGGTATGCTTCAGACAAGAAGCCGCGGTGGCGAATCTGAGGGCTTTTTCATCGTCATTGTAGGTCAGTAAACCGTAAATCAGACCGCCCATGAAAGAGTCACCGCCACCCACGCGGTCAACGATATGGGTTATTTGGTAAGTAGGTGCGGTGTAAAGATTTTTACCGTCATACAATACCCCCGACCAGCTGTTGTGGCTGGCACTGATTGAACCCCTTAATGTTGTAATTACTTTTTTAACCCGGGGAAACTGCTTCATTATTTGTTGGGAAACACTGCGGTAAGCTTCTGCTTCTACCTGACCACTGGTGATGTCTACTCCTTCGGGTTTTATGCCAAGTACCATTTCGGCATCTTCTTCGTTTCCGAGCACTATGTCACATCCCGACACCAATTCGGGCATTACCTCATTGGCTTTTTTGCCATATTTCCAAAGGTTCTTTCGGTAATTGAGGTCACAAGAGACAGTAATTCCTTTTTTGTTCGCTGTTTTGACAGCTTCGAGGCATGCATCAGCTGCACCCTGTGACACTGCCGGCGTTATGCCTGTCCAGTGAAACCAGTCAGCATCCCTAAAAATCTCATCCCAGTCGAACAGGCCGGAACCTACTGTTGCAAACGAAGAGTGAGCACGGTCATAAATCACCTTGCCGGGACGCGCTACGGCACCTGTTTCAAGAAAATAAATTCCCAGACGTTCTCCGCCATGGCTTATTTTGCTTGTGTCCACGCCATATTTTTCGAGCTCCATTCGGCAGGCTCTTCCCAGGTCGTTATTGGGGAGACGGGTCACAAAACGTGATTCTATACCGTAATTTGCAAGAGAAACAGCAACGTTGGCTTCGCCGCCGCCAAAATTGGCATTGTATGATGTAGCCTGCGAAAAACGTAGAAATCCCGGCGTCGAAAGCCTGAGCATAATCTCTCCAAATGTTACAACTCTTTTTTTTGACATGATCATTATTTTAATACTATTAACTAACCCCTATTGCCTAACCCCTATTGCCTAACCCCTATCGACTATTTTGGAACCCGAAATACGATTTGGCATTTTTATAGGATATTCCCTCAACCAGATTCTTAAGTATTTCAGGATCGTTGGGAATTACTCCTTTATCTACTTCATTGCCAATAAAATTACAGGCAATTCTCCGGAAATATTCATGTCGGGGATATGATAAGAAGCTTCTTGAATCGGTAACCATTCCTACGAACCGTGAAAGGAGACCCAAAGCAGAAAGGTCGGCCAGATGTTTTTCCATACCGGTTTTCTGATCCAGAAACCACCAGGCTGCCCCGTACTGCATTTTGCCCGGTACTGTGCCGTCCTGGAAATTACCGATCATGGTTACGAACATTTCATTATCGGCAGGATTAAGGTTGTAAAGAATGGTTTTTGCCAGTTGATTGTGAACATCAAGACTATCGAGAAAACGTGATATTTTGTAACTGTCCTGTGGATTTGCGATGGAGTCAAATCCGGTATCCGGCCCCAGTTTTTTGAAGAGCCTGGTGTTATTATTGCGCATAGCACCCAGATGAAATTGTTGAACCCAGCCACGTTTATGGTTGAGTTTGCACAATTCCTGCATCATCCTAAACCGGTATGCTTCTGTCTCCGTCTCGTTGAGTTTGCTACCACCTCTAATCTTTTTAAAAGCTTCTTCAGGATTTGTTCCGGCATCTTCTGAGTAATACATTCTGTCCAGACCATGGTCCGAAGCCCTGCATCCTGCTTCATGGAAGAAGGCATGCCGTTCGTCAAGTACAGTAAGCAGGTCGCTGAATGTTGATATGCTTTTCCCCGATACCTCTTCCAATTTTTCAATATAGTTGTTGAAAGTCTCCGGGTCATCGGTTTTAATAAGATTATCGGGCCTCCAGGTAGGGCGAACCTGAACTTCGAAATCCTTTAATTTGATGTGATACTCCAGGTTGTCAACAGGATCATCGGTTGTCCCTACCATTTCCACTTTCATTCTTTTCAGAAGATTTTGGGTTGAAAACGCTTCCTCTTTAAGCATTTCAGAAGCTTTGTGGTATATGGAATCTGCGGTTTTCGGATTGAGAAGTTCAAAGATGTTGAAGTGACGGGCAAGTTCTAAATGAGTCCAGTGATAGAGTGGATTCCCTACCGTATTGGGAACGGTTTCGGCCCATTTCAGGAATTTTTCATAAAAGGGAGGTGAGCCTGTGCAGTATGCTTCGTTAACACCGTTTGTTCGCATGGCGCGCCATTTGTAGTGGTCGCCGGCCAGCCAAACTTCCCCAAGGTTGTCGAAATTGTGGTTCTCTGCAATTAGTTTGGGCGACAAATGGCAGTGAAAATCAATGACAGGCTGGTTCTCTGCATATTCGTGATAAATTTTTTGTGCTGTCTTTCCTTCCAGTAAAAAATCGGGATGGATGAAATTTTTCATAGCAGATATGATTTTTCGTTAACGAACACGAAGATAAAATAAACTTTTTCTATAGCCAAGTTTTTTGCGAAATATTTCTCTTGATTTTGTGTTTATGATGGGGTTCAAAACATTTAAAATCAGGGTATATTTTATCGCGGGTGTTTTGTAAGTACTTAAAAAACAGGACATATAACCAATTAATTATTTTTTCTTTTACTTTTTCGGATGGGGTTGTTTATTTTCTTTCGTTCGACTTAATAATTCTTTTTCTTTTTTTGATTAAGATAAACTTAGAAACAAAAAAACAATGTAGAATTTTGTGGTTTTTGTGCAAACGTTTGTATTTTTGTAAAAATAATTATGTAGCGACACTAAATTAATTATTTCAGAAATGGCGAAAAAACGCGTTACCATAACAGACATCGCGAATGAAATGGGGATAACTCCTTCTACAGTGTCTCGTGCACTGGCGGGGAATGAGCGTGTTAGTTCCAAAACCAGAGCTGAAGTTCTCAGGGTTGCGACCGGAATGGGATATCAGCCCAATATTTTGGCAGCATCTTTGAGAAAAGGAACAAGCGATACGGTTGGCATGATTGTCCCCAGGATTAACCGTCATTTCTTCAGTCATGTTATTAGCGGTGTGGAGGCCATACTTAATCCTGCCGGATTTAACCTGGTGATCAGCCAGACTCATGAAAGAGAAGATGATGAACATAAAGCTGTGCGTACTTTGTTGAGAAACAGGGTGAGTGCTATTGTAATTTCGCACTCTGTCGAAACCAGGCATTTTGATCACTATAAAAAAATTGTTGCGGAGGGTATTCCTTTAGTGCAGTTTGACCGTGTAACCGAGACAATTGAAGGTTCACGTATTGTTAATGACAATTTTTTGGGTGCTTTGCGCAGCACTCGTCATCTTATACGGAATAATTGTAAACGAATTGCTCACTTTGCCGGTTCGCTTCATGTTAATGTTTACCGCGAACGTTTTGAAGGATATAAATATGCACTTCAGCAAAATGGAATTGATTTTGACCCCGGGCTGATTGTAGAAAATTGTATACTTCAGGAGAACGGGGGCGATGCAGCGGAAGAATTGTATCGTGCCGGGAAAATCGATGCCATATTTGCAGCCAGTGATTTTTCCGCTCTCGGTGCATTGAGGAGACTGAAAGAAATGGGGGTTGCAATACCGGAAGAAATAAAGATAGCGGGGTTTGCCAATGAGCCGTTCGCTGCTTTGGTGTATCCCGGGCTGACCTCTGTTGAACAAAACGCTTTTGAAATGGGAAATCAGGTTGCCAGATCTATTATAAGTAATATTGGTAGGGACGATTTTGTGAATGAGGAAATCCATGTTCCGGTGAGACTCATTCCACGAGCATCTTCGTTCGCAACGGGTGTAACAATTTCTATACAGGATTCTGAGTTCAATTCAAATTTGTAAAGATTACTGGTATGATATTCAGAAATATAATCCGGCTTTTCCTTTTTTGTATGGTGGTTTTTTCTTCATGTACCACCAAACCTGAAGTTTTGGAACTTTCGGAAGGATGGGCTAAAACTTCTGTGAATACTGCCATTTTTCGAAAAAATTCTGTGGTTAGTGACGAAGAATATCAATATATGGCATGGTACGATAGTTCCGGTCATGTTGTCGTGGCTAAGCATTTCCTGATATCGATGTCGGTCAGTGGGAACCAACGTATGATACCGAGCTCTGGAAAAGGGATGAAAAACTTCATCTTTTTGTACAGAAAGTTGGTCAGGGAGAAGGTAATGAAAATCCGGAAGATATGCCCCCAAAAATGGTGAAATTGCTAATGTTGAAGAATCTGAATTTTTGATAATCTTTAGTTAAATTATTGTATTTTAGACAGAAATTAGTCAGTAGTTAAAATTTCAGATTAACCAGATATGTTTAATCATTTAAAAAGGATAAAGTTATGAATTACGAATTAAGGTATGCAGCGCATCCTGAAGATTTCAAGAGTTATGATACCAACCGAATTCGTCAGGATTTTTTGATCGAAAACGTGATGGTTCCCGGAGAAATAAACGTGGTTTACACACTTTATGACCGGTTGATAGTCGGAGGCGCCGTTCCTACAGATAAGCCGTTGAAAATGGAGCCATTTAACGAGCTCAAGGCCGATTATTTTCTCCAAAGACGCGAGCTGGGCATCATCAATATAGGCGGGGATGCAAAAGTAACTGCTGATGGGAATGTTTATGAACTTGGATATAAAGAGGCACTATATCTTGGTAGTGGCAACAGAGATGTGACATTCGAGTCTGTTGATCCTGAAAAACCTGCGCATTTGTATCTGAACAGTGCCACAGCCCACAAGCAGCATCCAAACAAAAAGATTACTCTCGATATGGCTGTGGTAGAGGATTTAGGTTCAAAAGAGAGTGCCAATGAGCGTCGTATTAACAGATTGATTGTAAATGATGTAACACCAACCTGTCAGGTGCAAATGGGTATTACCGAGCTGAAAACCGGCAGTGTATGGAATACCATGCCGCCTCACCTGCATACAAGAAGGATGGAGGCCTATCTCTATTTTGAAGTTTCTGAAAATGAGGCGATATGTCATTTTATGGGACAGCCCGGTGAAACACGCCATATCTGGATGAAGAACCAACAGGCTGTTATTTCACCATCGTGGAGCATTCATAGTGCAGCAGGAACTTCCAATTATTCCTTTATTTGGGGAATGGCCGGTGAAAACCAGGACTTTGGTGATATGGATCATTATAATAAACAGGAATTGAGATAGGGCGCCGGGTGTCAATCAACAGTTTGTTTGTTCCCCGCATACATGACAAGAGGTAAGATGAATGAGCCCGCTCCGAAAAGCATCTTTGTTGTCAGACTCTTTGTTGTTTTAAAGTTTCTGAGTGCTCATTAACAATGAGTTAACTGAGGTACAAAAAATTAAAATACTTTGATTTTGCCAAAAAAACACGAATATCAGGAATAAGACACTACGTTTTTTCAGGACAAGCCTGAAAAAAAGCCACTGTGCGGGATTTAGTCAACTTAAACAACATGTTGGTTAGTTTTATGTGCTAAGCGCCTAATAATCTAACCATCAAATAATCTAAAAACTAATTCGTTATGAGTTTTATAAACAATTTATTCGATTTATCCGGTCAGGTTGCCCTTGTTACAGGCGGCAGCCACGGAATAGGTATGGCCATTGGAAAAGCACTTGGAAAAGCAGGTGCTAAAGTAGTCATTAACGGAAGGTCTCAGGAAAAGTTGGAAAAAAGTAAGCGGGAATTTGAAGCAGAAGGGGTTGATGTATATGTTCTGGCCTTCGACGTTACCAAAGAGGATGAGGTTGATAAAGGTATTTCAACTATAGAGAAGGAGGTGGGGCCTGTTGATATATTGGTCAATAATGCAGGCATGATAAAACGGGTTCCTATTCTTGAAATGCCTGTTTCAGAATTTAAAGAGGTTATTGATGTTGATCTTGTTTCACCGTTTATCGTATCGAAACGGGTGGTGCCCGGAATGATAAAAAGAAGAAAAGGAAAAATTATTAACCTGTGTTCCATGATGAGTGAGTACGGGCGTAATTCCGTTTCTGCCTATGCCTCTGCCAAAGGTGGATTGAAACTGCTTACGGCCAACATGACCTGCGAATGGGCAAAGTATAATATTCAGGTCAACGGTATTGGACCCGGCTATATTGCTACTCAACAAACCGCACCTATCCGGGAAGGAAATCATCCGTTCAATGACCTGGTGATGACCCGAACACCTGCAGGTCGTTGGGGAACTCCTGAAGATGTTGGAAATGCTGCACTTTTCCTGGCCAGTAAAGCCAGTGATTTTGTGAATGGACATGTTCTCTATGTTGATGGCGGAATTCTCGCCAATTTCGGTTACGTTAAAGGTGAAAACGAAGTAAATCCCTAAAAATAGTATATTGGTATTCGTGTTGGCGATGAGGTTAGCAGGGTTGGTGAGTGTGAAAGAGGAACTTACAACTTCATTACCGAAGGGCCTGTGAGAGCTATGTTTGAGTTGAAATACGAAGGTGTTCCGATTGCCGGAAGGAGTTATGATATTACCCACCGCATCTCTATTTATGCAGGCGATTTGTTTTACAGAAATAAAGTTTTTGTGGATGGTCTCCGCGGTGATGAAGAGCTCGTAACAGGTATCGTTAATATGCAACAAAAGGAGTTTTTCGAGCTGGAAGAAAGCGGATATAAAATTGTAGCTTCACACGGAAATCAGGCCTTTCTTGGCGAAAACCCCGGAATGGCTATACTTGTTCCGGCTAACCAGTTTATTGAAACCTGGAAATCCCCCGACGAAGGCGACGGGATAGTGGAAACACACATGATCGCTCTGAGGCTGAATGAAGAAAAACCTTCAGAGTATTGTTTTTTTAGCGGTTGGGAATATCAGGATGAAGGATTTAAAACCCGTGACTATTTCGAGAATCAACTGATTATTGCTGCCAAAAAAATGTCAGATTTCAATAGCAGTAAATAAAGGTTCACCGGAGTAATGATATTAAACAGGCAATTTTTTGTATTATTTTTGCATATAATATCCGGATTTATTTATATTGCAACTGTTTTCATATAGGTTTTATTAGTTGTGTGTGAAAGGAGTGGGGCTGTCTGTGACGACAGTTTCACTCTTTTTTATTGTTTTTCCAGGATTTCAATCAATTCAATGTCGAAGATAAGTGTTTCGTTGGGACCGATTTTGTCTCCTGCACCATTTGTACCATACGCGAGGTTTGAAGGAATAAACAATCTCCATTCCGAGCCTTCGGGCATCATTGTAAGCGCTTCCTGCCAACCTTTTATAACACGGTTTACCCTGAATGTGGCTGTGTCTCCCCGTTCTACAGTACTGTCGAAAATGGTACCGTCAATCAAAGTTCCGTGGTAAGTACATTTTACTCTGTCGGTTTTTTCAGGTTTCCGGCCGCTGCCTTCTTTTAAGACCTGGTACTGAAGTCCGCTTTCAAGTGTTACAACACCCTTTTGTTTGGCATTTTCCTCTAAAAAGGCCTGTCCTTTATTCAGGTTTTCCCGGCCTTCTGCATTTTTAACGCTGTCCTTTTTCTCTTTAACCTGTGTGAAAATTTTACGGATGTAAATATCTGCAGTCATATCCGTAAAATATGATTTATCGTATGCTAATTCGTTGAAGAAGCCTTTTTTAAACATCTCTATGTCGATGGTGTCGAGTTGGTTTTTTCGAAAATCGATGTAGTTATCAACCAGTTCGGAATTTTTAAATGCCAATGCAACATATTTATAGTCGATGGTATCAAATGGCAGTTTTTCGAAATGTTGTTTCCAGCTGGTTGCTTCGTAAAATCCTAAAGCATAACTTAAACTGTCGAGTTGGTTTTCGAGTTTGGCTTCTCCTGTGTAGGGAACACGGTTACAGCTTGTTAGAATAATCATTGCTGTTATCAGGATAATTCCCGGTTGTTTTCTTTTCATGATAAAAAATAAATTTTGTTGATACAATGTTTTTAAATGCGGGTGAAAGTAAGAAAAAATATGGATAAACTACCTTTTGCCTGAAGGGGAATTTAGTGGCTTGTACCATTATTTTTTAAAAGCCCGGAGCATTTCTCTTTTGCCCGGGGGGCCTGGAATTTTTTCAATAATTAAACCCGCTTTTTGCATAGCCCTTTTCACACTTCCCTTAACGCTGTATGTCGTAAGAATTGCACCGGCATTCATGCCGGCTGAAATAGTATTGAAAATTTCAGGCTCCCATAGTTCAGGTTGTTTGTCCGGACTAAAAGCATCGAAATAAACAAGATCAAATTTTGTATCCGGATGAAAAGATGTCAGGTCCGTTTCTTCCTTATAAAGACTGAATTCAGGCGTTATTTCGACTATAGAATTCCACGGAGCTTTGTGTAATTGATCGAAATACGTTTTTGCATGAACGTTTTGAATATGCTGCGGATGGTTTATTTTTGAAACTAATTCCCCGGGAAGAGGGTACTTCTCAACGGCATGGTAATATATCTTATGGTCTTTTATGTTTATCAGGGTAAGTAATGCATTAAGACCGGTTCCGAATCCTACTTCGAGGATGTTTAAATGTTTTGCCGGATGATGCATCAGCCCGGCATTAATAAAGACATGCATCGATTCCTGAATGGCACCGTGGATCGAATGATAATGTTCTTCAATGTCCGGTCGGTAAAGGGTTGATGAACCGTCTTCTGAAGTTTTTAATATTAACCCTGGAAATGGTTTGTTCATCCGTATAAAATTTATTTTTAAGGTCTGATGCAACTCGTTCCGGCTTATCGGGACTCAGCTTATTATATTTTAATTGATGTTAGATTCTTCGCTTCGCTCAGAATGACAGACAGCTAAGGTTAAGGTTGAGGTTGAGAGTTCACCATAGTTGACGCAGATGAACACAGATTATTTTTATTAACTTCAATAAAAATCACATTTTAGTCTGTTTGCTTTTTTTAAATTCTCTCCCTTCGTCAGAATGACAAAGGGCCTCTTGTCATTCTGAGGAGGTAACGACGAAGGATCTGTTCCCTTTTTTTGGTTTCTTTGATTATTAGTGGTTAGCTGGTGTTTTATACCTGTTCTTATTGTGACAGTCTTATCCGTGCTCGTTTCATTTGGGTGCCTGTTTAATACAAAGATAATCTTATCTAACTTTGAGCCCCGTCTAAAAAGCATCTTTGTTGCCAAACTCGTTGTTGTTTTAAATTTTTGCATCCTCATTAACAATAAGTTAACTCCGGTACAAAAATTTAAAACGCCATGATTTTGACAAAAATATGCTTTTTATACTGCACTCAACTTTATGTCCCGCCACAAAAAATGGTTAAAATTGTAACATGTTGCGTAAAATTATCCATATCGATATGGACGCTTTTTTTGCTTCGATAGAGCAACGGGATGATCCTTCTTTACGTGGGAAACCGGTTGCTGTCGGCGGAAATACCGATCGTGGGGTGGTTGCCGCTGCCAGTTATGAGGCACGTAAATACGGTGTTCACTCGGCCATGCCTTCCAGAATTGCGGCCAGGAAATGCCCGGGGCTTATTTTCGTAAAGTCGCGGTTTGATGTTTACCGGGCGGTCTCTGCTACCATTATGGATATTTTTCGTGATTATACCGACCTGGTGGAGCCTTTATCCATCGATGAAGCTTTTTTGGATGTGACCACCAATAAGATGGGAATGCCCTCGGCAACATTGATTGCCCGTGACATAAAACGTCGTATTTTTGAAACTACCGGACTTACGGCCTCTGCCGGTGTCAGTATAAACAAGTTTATGGCTAAAATTGCTTCCGAGCAGGATAAACCTGACGGATTGTTTGTTATTAAGCCCGAAGAAGTACTGGATTTTATCGGCAATTTGCCGGTGGAAGAGTTTTATGGGGTGGGACCGAGTACAACGCGAAAAATGCATGATCTTCAATTATTTACTGGTCAAGATATTCGGAATGCTGATTTGTCAATGTTGACCAGAAATTTCGGAAAAGCAGGAATATTTTTTCATCAGATTGCCAACGGCATCGATGATCGTCCGGTTGTTCCACATCGTGAGCGGAAATCGGTTGGCATCGAAAAAACTTTCCTGAAGGATATTGATACCACTGATGAGATGTTGACAGAATTAGGTGACTTGGAAGAGGGATTATGGAAACGGATAAAAAAGCACAATGTTTTTGGCAAAACAATTACTTTAAAGGTTAAATATAATGACTTTGAACAGATTACCCGTTCTCTGACTTTTTTGAGTCCGTTGAAAAATCAGAAAGAGCTGCATGCTGTGGTTAGGGACTTATTAAAAATTGCAAATCCCCGTAAACCGGTTCGCCTTTTGGGAATATCCATTTCCAATTTTGAAGAAAAAGAACGTCCGAAGGAGGTGCAGCTGACTATTAATTTTGATTAACATGAATGCGGTATAAAAAGATGCTTTTCAGACCTTGATATTAATATTAATTGGCTATTAGTGAGCGTATTAAATTCCTTGTTGCTATAGAAGCCGAGGCAATGCCACTAATCAAAAAATTCGGACTTACCGAAGATGCTGTGTTTTCCCCTAAATTACCAATGCGAGCCTGGAAAGGCAAGTATTCCCTTTCTGGCTCAGAACCCTGATATTCGCCTGAAGTAAAGTTTCAGTAATGAAAATCCCCGGTGCCGGCCGTATTGTTGATCCATATATGCTTTTTCCGGGAAAAACTCTCTGAAGAGCATCAATATTTTTTTGTGTATTCCGGAGAGTCTTGAAATTTCGCGTAGTACAATGAATTTGTGTTTCTTTTCGGTTTCTACTTCTCTGTGAAAAATTGCCTCATCGGGAAACGGAACTGATGGATGAATATGCCATGGCACATCTTTTAAAAGAAGTGAGCTCCAATATATGGCCGATTCAATTTGTTTTTTGGACGTGGGATTTAGTGCAATAACTTTGTTAATAAATTCCGGGTCTGATACATTCCTTTTTAGCACAAGGGCAATGTCGAGCAACCATCCCAGGCGCATTCCTCCCATTTGAAATCCTTTAAAGGCATGGGCAGCCAGGTGATAGGTCTGCATGATGTCATCGAATATCAGTATATCAGATTGATTGGGAGGGTGGGTCGTGTGCGCGAAAAGATCGATACTATCGGGGTTTAACGGATTGCCCAGCGCAAACAGGCGTTGATGAGGCTCTATCATGATATTTTGCCAGCGGATAGCCGGAACATGTGCATTCACTTTGGCGTGAAGTTGAGAAATGGGAGCATAAAGTTGTTGTGCTCCGTTTCGGTACATGATTTCTTTAAATTTTTCGATCTGATTCTCTGGCAGCAGGATGTCGATGTCGCCCATGGGACGCAGTGATTCCTGGGGATATAGCGTAAAGGCAAGTGCTGTCCCTTTCAGCGGTATTATTTTTATGCCATGTTGTTGCGCTAAAAAATTTATGTCTCCGAAAACTTTCCATTTTTGCTGGTTCATAACCAGGGTTTGGAGATATTGCATCCTGAATTTGTTCTCTATCTCCCTGGGCAATTGAACTCCTTTGTCCAATTTTTTGTTTAACTGAAAATAGAACCAGGGGGCAACACCATTTCGGGCGGCAAAATCGAAAAGCTGCGATGCCAATTCGGGATTATCCGGAAGATCGGGTGGAGAAGTGGTGCCTGGACGACACCATTCGAAAACAATGCTGGCAATTTTCGAATAAAATGGTGGCATATAAATAATTTTTGTTTGAACCCAAATTTAGCAATTGTTCGCGGTAATGTTGATCTCACCAACCCTTTCTTGGCAATCATTAAAGGAACATGAGGAAAGACTGTACCGGACAAATGGTTTTTTTTTAAGAAGGATGGTTCGGACATTGTTGAACAAACGCTGGATGAAGAAAAGGACTCAAGGGCATCTGATAAGTCTGATGATAAATTGTAATCATTCTAAATTGCTCTTTCTGTTCTTATATTAGAACGCATTTTTCTTGTTTAACATTAAACACTATTGACATTTCTTCTTTTTTGATGTAATTTAGAAACTTGTTATTGTTTAAAATATAAATTCCAGATAATGAGGTTGTAGTGTGAATTATTATTTAGAATTAAACTAAATAGAGTTGAAGATGGATTGTTGAGTTATTTGGAAGCGTTTATTTTTTTTGTATTTTTGTTAGACGGAAAACAAATAAAAACCAATACACCATGACATCAATTCAATTCAACAATCGCTTGTTGGGGCTGCAAGACAAGCTCTTGTATTTTGCCCTGAGTCTGACTTCAAACGATGAAGACGCTCATGATTTGTTGCAGGAAACAATCCTTAAAGCGTTGACTTATCGGAACCAGTTTGTTGCAAATACCAACTTTAAGGCCTGGGTGTTCACCATTATGAAGAACACTTTTATCAATAACTATCGCCGTAATCAGAAAACCAGAAACACTTTTGACGGGTCTGACGATGCCTTTAAACATGCGTTCCGGAAAAATTTTGCATCTGAAACACCCGAAATGGTTCATTCCGTGACCGAAATGAACAAGTATATTGAACAACTGGGTGATGAATTTCGTGTTCCTTTCAGGATGCACACCGATGGATATAAGTACAAAGAAATTGCCGAAAAACTGGATTTGCCCATCGGCACTGTGAAGAGCAGAATTTTCTTTACAAGGAAAAAATTGCAGGTTATGTTGAGGGATCGTGAAGGTAGTTATGCAGTTTGATTTTTTTATTATCTTTAAACAGGTATTTGAGTGCCTGAATGATTTTTTTGTATTCGTTTAAGGTTTGGGTTTAGTGGATGAGTGGACAGCCGGTCATTTGTTTTAATACAATGGCCGGTTGTTTTTTGTTGTAGAATTGGAGAGAAGCGTAAATCCTGAAGGCCTTATAGCTAAATTCCCGTGAACAAAAAATGTAAAAGTCCGTGCGGATTGGGCGCAAAAAAGTTAAATACATTTTTGTCGGATAATAGCGCTTTTTTCTATCTTTAAGTGAAAATCTTATTATTTGCAGTGTGGAGTTATGGAGATGGCGAGTTTGTTTATTCACAATTCTCTGTTGATCTTTGTAATAAATTTCAACAATAAGATTGACAAAAAGAGACTTTCATGTGTGTACCCAAAACAATCTATTAAAGAAAAATATGAGCAACAAAACCAAAACCGGTCGATACCAGCGGATTTTCAGACAAATCGAGGGATTAATAGGAGCAACCAGGAGCCCGTGGTCACGAATGAGTACAATCGTTGCATTGCTGCATCACAAAATGCCGGATTTTTTCTGGACCGGATTTTATTATCTCGACAATGGCGATCTTGTTGTCGGGCCTTATCAGGGACCTGTTGCCTGTCTTAAGCTAAAAAAGAATACCGGCGTCTGCTGGACAGGTATCAATGAAAAAAGGAGCCTTATTGTGCCTGATGTGGAAAAGTTTCCTGGTCATATTGCCTGTTCGTCATTAAGTAAGTCTGAAATTGTGGTACCCGTTTATAACAAAACCGGCAAAATTTTGGCTGTTTTGGATGTGGACAGTAAAAAGCTGAATGCCTTTGACGAAATAGACCAGAGAGAACTTGAGAAAATTGTTGCTTTGATATATGAACCTTCTTCAACATGAAGCAAACAGTTTTAATTACCGGGTCGGCAAAAAGAGTAGGTGCAGCCATTACCCGCTTTCTGGCAGCCGAAGGATGGGAAGTAGTGTTGCACTATAACCACAGTCGTGATGAGGCGCTCGGTCTTTCCAAAGAATTAAAGGAAAATTATGGAGACCGGGAATTTCCAGTTATACAATGCGATTTAAGTAATATTGATGCTGTTTTGTCGCTTTTTGGCAGATTGCCTGAAGGGATTGACAGATTACATGCTTTGGTAAACAATGCCAGTACTTTCCATTCAGGCAGTATTGAAGAGACTTCCCCTTCTTTTTTACGAAAAGAAATGGCAGTGAACTTTGAAGCACCTTTCTTTTTGCTCCAGTCGTTCAGAAATTCCTTTAATTCCGGATGTGTTGTTAATATGCTCGATGCCAAGATAACAACCAACGAAGCATCTCATGCTGCTTATCTTTTGGCCAAGAAGAACCTGGAAGCCCTAACCAGAATGGCCGCATTATCTTTTGCGCCCGGGATTAGAGTGAATGCTGTGGCTCCAGGACCTGTACTGCCGCCATCGCGCAAAAGCGATGATTACCTGAAGCACGTTGTCGACAGAACACCGCTGAAACGCAGGGTTGATACTTCCGATATTGCTGCTTCAGTCTCTTTTTTGTTGAACAGTTCCTCTGTTACCGGTCAAATTATTTATTGTGACAGTGGGTTACATCTTCTATGACAATGACTATGGCTACAATTTTTATTAAAGACCTTTTGTTGCGTACTCAGGTTGGTTTCAATCCGCATGAATTGGGGAAAAATCAGGATTTACTGCTGAATATATCCATTAATTATCTTACTCAGGGCGAAGAACTGAGTGATGAACCGGGTGAGGCTTTGGATTACAGAGAAATATGTAAACAGATAATTGCCCTGGTAGAGGGAAACAGCTTTAACCTCCTGGAGAAAGTGGCCAATGATGTTGCCGATCTGATTTTGTCCATTCCAAGGGTACAGTCGGTCGAAATTGAAGTGGACAAACCGCATGCTTTAAGGTTTGCGCGGAGCGTCTCATTCTCCCTTTCCAAAAAAACCGGTCAGTAATGGGCAACCGTGTGATCATAGGACTAGGAAGTAATATAGATGCCCATTTAAACTTGAAACGGGCAGTTGATCTATTGCAGCAAAATTTCAGGCTATTGAAGCGGTCTTCCGTTCTCAGGACTGCCCCTGTAGGCATTATCAACCAGCCCGACTTCTATAACTCTGCCGTTCTACTGGAAACCGATCTTGAAAGGGACGAATTGTCAATACGACTAAAAGAGATGGAAGATATTCTTGGACGTAACCGTTTACGCCCAAAGTTTGGACCCCGCGAAATAGATATCGACATTCTGGTCTGGAATGATGAAATTGTGGACGACGATTATTACCATAGAGATTTTCTGCAACAGTTGGTTTCAGAAATAACTGCAAAGTGAGAAATTTTCAGGAATGATAATAGGATACGCGCGTGGGGTTCCCCTTAAAGGGGGTCAGGGGGCAGTGCGCTGGAGGATAAAAGAACTAATAAACTTCTGCAACGCCCATTGCAGACAGCTTCCGTATAGACATAAAAAATATTTTGCCAAAAAACACAAATATCAGGAGGAAGCGCCTGACACCCCCTAACAATCTAACAATCTAACAATCTAACAATCTATTATTATCCTATATTTCCCAAAATTTTCTCTTCGCTCGACATTTCCCCACCGGCAAGAAGCATGGCTACATCAATCAGTGCAAGATGTGAATAGGCCTGCGGAAAATTACCCAGCAGTCGCTTGCTTTCAAAATCCAGGTCTTCACTAAAAAGGCCCAGGTGATTGGAATATTTGAGCAGTTCATCAAACTTTCTTTGGGCTTCTTCCTTCTCGCCAATTATGTAAAGACTACGGATGAGCCAGAATGAACAGATGGTAAATGCCGATGAAGGCTGTCCGAAATCATCACGGTTTTTGTATCTGAACATAAGTCCTTTGTATTCCAGTTCTTTTTGAATTGCTTTCACCGTACTTCTGAATTTAGGATCATTTCCGTCTAAAAAGCCGAAAGACTCCATGAGCAGCGCAGAAGCGTCAAGGTCTTCAATGCCATAGGCTTGAGTGAAGGATTGTTTCTTTTCCGACCAGGCATTTTTCAGAATATCGTTCTTGATTTTATTCCGCAAGCGACTCCATGACTGGATATATTCTTTCTGGTGGAGTAGCTCTGCAATTTTGATACCCCGGTCGGCTGCTACCCAGCAAAGCACTTTACTGAATGTGAAATGTTTGGTACTGTGGCGGATTTCCCAAATTCCTTTATCGGGCTTTTGCCAGTTGGTCTCGACCACTTTTATGATATTACGTGTGATGGTCCACAGCTCTTCGCTGTGTTCAAGCGAAGTGGCGAACAGGTGAAACAACTGATAGATGACATCCACCAATATTCCGTAAATATCGTTCTGTTTTTGTTTATAGGCTGCATTTCCTATTCTTACAGGTTTGCTGTCTTCATACCCCGAAAGATGCGGCAATTCATATTCGGTGAGTTTTTTCTCACCATTTATGCCGTACATTATCTGGATTTTTTCTCCCTTGTCGGGGAGCAGGTCGATGATGAAATTCAAATATCTGTGTGCTACATTGAAGTGCCCCAGTTTTGTCATTACTTTGATGACCATTGAGGCGTCCCTTATCCAGCAAAAACGGTAGTCCCAGTTTCGTTCTTCCCCAATCGTCTCGGGAATTGATGTGGTTACAGCGGCAAGAATGGCACCCGATTTCTGATAACTCAACAATTTCAAAAGCAGGGCACTGCGCATAATTTCATCATTGTATTTTTTGAAACGGGTAGTTCGTTCCGCCCAGTTGAGCCAATAGACTTTTGTTCGTTGTAACTTCAGATAGGCTCTGCTAATAGTTTGTGCCAGTAACTTCTGATTATAGCTGATCAGAATAAACTCATCTTTTTCTATCGTAATGGGTAACTGCCCTACCACAGATAATTTGTCCATGCTCGTATACAGGTAGAGGGAATCGTAGCTTCCCTTGGAGGTATAGGCTTTTACATATTTCCCGTTAAAAGTGATATTGGTTCCAAATTTGGCATATTCCAACCGGGGATCAAATTGGATTTTGATCTTCGGTTTGCCTTCAATCCACTTAATGTATCTGATCAAATCGGGGGGTATGTAATACGAGCCGTTATCCGTTTTATACCGGGGCATGAAATCATGTATTTCAAAGGTACCGTCTGCACATTCAAAACGAGTTACCAAAATATTCGAGTGAAATTCATATCTTTGAGTAATTTCTGCTCCGGCAACAGAGATAATAGAAAAATGACCCCCTTTCTCCTTGTCGAGAAGAGAAGCAAAAACAGAAGGAGAATCAAATTTTGGTAAACACAACCAGTCAACGGATCCTTTGTCTGATATCAGTGCTGCACTTTTCCCGTTGCCGACAATGCCATAGTTTAGATTGTTCATGCGCTTTTAAGTGTTCAATTTGTTCGGTTTTCGTTTTATTTTGACGCTGCAAAGTTTGTAAAATAAAGAAAAAAGAACTATACTTTGAATAAAATAAAAATCATAATCCTATGAAAAAATTGCACATCGTTTCTAATCGATTGCCATTCAGCATAGTTTCCGATAATAAAGAATTGTCATTAAAGCCGAGCGTAGGGGGACTGGCCACCGGTATGAAATCGGTCTATAAGGATTTCGAAGGCCGGTGGATTGGCTGGCCGGGTATATCTACCGAGAGTTACACCAGTGATCAGTTCCGTGAAATTGAAAAAATGCTGAATAAAGAGGGATGTGAAATAGTTCCACTTACAGCCGATGAGGTACGTACCTTCTATGAAGGCTTTTGCAATCGAACAATATGGCCCCTTTTTCATTATTTCAATCAGTTTGTTGATTATTCATCCGAATTTTGGGAGTCGTACGTAAAAGTTAACCAAAAGTTTGCCGATAAAACACTTGAAGTTGTTGAAGAAAATGATTATGTGTGGGTTCACGATTATCAGCTGATGCTTGTTCCAGGCATGATAAAAGAGAAAAGACCCGATATCACTATTGGGTTCTTTTTGCATATTCCTTTTCCCTCTTACGAGGTATTCAGAGTTCTACCCTGGCGGAATGAGATTCTCAGGGGTTTGCTGGGGGCCGACTTAATTGGTTTTCATACCTACGACTATGAACGTCACTTTCTGAGTAGTGTACGCCGACTGTTTGGATATGAGATTACTTTTAACCAGATACATATTGAAGAGCGAATTGTGTTGGTCGATGCTTTCCCCATGGGGATCGATTACGACAAGTTTCATGATGCTGCGCTGAAGACAATGTCCAGGCCACTTCAGGAAAAATCAACTTTACACCAGGAACTGGAAAAGTATTTTCTTGTTTCTCCTGACCGCAAACTAATCCTCTCCATCGATCGTCTGGATTATTCTAAAGGAATTCCAAACAGACTGAAAGCATTTGGGAAATTCCTGGAGAAATATCCGGAGTATCGTTCTAAAGTAACTTTGGTAATGCTGGCAGTACCTTCGCGTAATTCAGTGCCTCAATATCAGCAGCTGAAGCGGGAGGTCGATGAACTGGTCGGGCGAATTAATGGTTTGTACGGTTCGGTAAATTATTCTCCTGTCTGGTATTTTTATCGTTCTATGCCATTCGAAAATCTCGTGGAACTTTACTGTATGAGCGATGTGGCATTGCTAACCCCTGTGCGCGACGGAATGAACCTGGTGGCAAAAGAATATGTAGCTTCACGTACCAATCAGACCGGGGTGATGATTATTAGCGAAATGACAGGTGTTGTAAAAGAAATGGGAGAGGCCATAGTGATTAATCCCAATAATGAAGACGAAGTGGCCGATTCTATTAAGCAGGCACTTGAGATGCCCGTGGAAGAGCAAAAGGCGAGAATGTCGGTGATACAGAAGCGCCTTAAACGGTATAATGTATTTAAGTGGGCCGAGCAATTCGTTGCGTCTCTTAAGCGGATTGCTCAAATTCAGAGTGATTTTCTCGCTAAGAAAATAACGCCTTCGCTGGCCCAAAAACTGTTGGATGATTTTTCAAAAGCTAAATCGCGTGCCATATTTCTCGATTACGACGGGACTCTTACCCATTTTAAGAAGGCCACACGTGAAGAGGAATCCAGTGCTGCGCCTGACGATACGCTTCAAGAAATTCTTGACGCGCTTACAAGTGATGATCGCAATGAGGTGGTTTTGATCAGCGGAAGAGATAAAGAAACACTAAGCAAATGGTTTGACCGTTCCAATGTAAGCCTGATCAGCGAACATGGCGTATGGATGAGAGAACGGGGTGGTGACTGGCAGATGCTGACCAATGCAACCAACTCGTGGATGCCGATGGTCCGGCCTATTCTTGACAGCTTTGTTGTCCGTACGCCAGGAACTTATCTGGAAGAGAAAAATTATTCCCTGGTATGGCATTACGAAAACGCTGAAGCCGAACTGGGCGAATTGAGAGCAAATGAGCTGAAAGATGAATTGACGACTCTGGTGGCCAATCACAATCTTGAAATTATGGAAGGCAACAAGGTTGTTGAGGTCAAAACTGGAGGCATTAACAAAGGTGTTGCAGCAAACAGGTTCCTTCTTAACAAACAATTCGATTATATTATGGCCATGGGTGATGACTGGACCGATGAATATCTTTTCAGGGAATTACCACCCGAAGCAATTACGATTAAAGTAGGAATAAAACATACGAATGCTTCCTATAAGCTCGAAACGGTAGATGCTGTGAGAGGCTTCCTTCGTATTATGGCAGAGAATCATTGAGGATTTTAAACTATTAACTTTTTTATTTATGAGTGAAATTCAATTTTCGAATCAGGAAATGTCACCTGGTTTAAAAAAAATCTTGAAGAACATCCGTTCTATCATAACGGTTATTGTTCTTTTGATTATTGCCTGGAGCGGATTTTTTCAGGTTGGACCCGAAGAAGCCGGCGTAATAGTTCGGTTTGGAAAATATACAAAAACTGTGATGCCCGGACTTAATTTTAAAATACCTTTTATTGAGCAGGTATACAAAGTTCCGGTGGAAAGACAGCAGAAACTGGAATTTGGTTTCAGAACAACTGAGGCCAATGTGCGTTCGCAATATACAAAAAGCGGAACCCGGGATGAGTCATTGATGCTTACCGGCGATCTTAATCTTGCTGATGTGGAATGGGTAGTACAATACCGCGTCAACGATCCTTATAAATATCTCTTTAAGGTTCGAAACCCCCAATCTACATTACGTGATATTTCTGAAAGTTCTGTCCGGCAGATCGTCGGAGACCGCACCGTGAATGAAGTTTTAACGGTTGGACGGACTGAAATCGCTTCCAGCGTACAGCAACTGATTCAGGAGTTATCCAATAGTTATGAACTTGGAGTTAAAATAGATCAGGTTGTGCTCCAGGATGTTAATCCTCCCGATCCGGTTAAGGCGGCATTTAATGCGGTTAATGAAGCACAACAGGAAAAGGAAACATTAATTAATCAGGCCAAATCGGAATATAATAAAGTGATTCCGAAGGCTAAGGGACAGGCCGAGGAGACTATTCAGAAAGCCGAAGGATATGCCGTCGAACGTGTTAACAATGCACAGGGACAAGTGGCCAGGTTTAATGAGTTGTATTCCGAATACATCAAAGCTCCTGACGTTACCCGTCGGCGTATTTATCTGGAAACCATGCAGGAAGTTTTACCTCGCCTGGGCAATAAAATTATTACCGATAAGGACGGCAATAATGTTTTGCCTCTGTTGCAGATGCAAATGGATAATGTGAAAACATTGAATACCTCAGCAGTTGCAGAAGGTGATAAATAATTACCTGTTTGCGGGTGAGGATTTGACCATCGATGCAAGACGGGAAAACTTATAAAATCGATTATGCAAATCGGCCGTCGGGCTGACATTCAAGCGATGAAACGAGCATGACAAAGATTGTCACAAAAGAACATGCATAAAACTCTATCATGCGAGTTCCATCCGCCCTTAATAAATAAATTTTTTATACGGATGAAATAACTAAATTTTATACGGATGAAACGACTCCCAGGTAACCGGGACGAGTTCCATAAGGCATTAAAAATTAAATTTTATACTAATGAAACGAAAAACAATAGCAATAGTCATTATAGCTTTTCTGGCATTTATCATTCTCCTCAGTAGTGTATATGTCGTCAACGAAACAGAGCAGGTGGTTGTTACACAATTTGGAAAACCTGTTGGTGAACCTGTAACAACACCTGGTTTGAACTTTAAGGTACCGTTTATTCAGACTGCCAATTTTTTTGAGAAGCGCTTTCTGGAATGGGACGGTGATCCCAATCAAATTCCCACGAAGGACAAAAAGTACATTTTTGTGGATACATACGCCCGCTGGCAGATAGTTGATCCGCTTCAGTTTTTTAAACGATTAAGAAATGAACTGGGGGCTCAATCGCGTTTGGACGATATACTGGATGGCGAAACCCGCGATTTTATCGCCAATAATAATTTAATTGAAGCGGTTAGGACAAGTAACAGAACACCTATGTCGAGCGGTATTATCGGGGAGTTAATTGGCGATAGTCTTGAGAATATAGAGGTCGGCAGGGAAAAAATACAGGCAATGATTTTGCAGGCTGCCAATGAGCAAACGCTTGACCTTGGACTAAAAGTATTGGACTTTAGGTTTAAACGTATTAATTACGTGGAAGATGTAAGAACCCAGGTGTATGAACGGATGAAAAGCGAACGTTACAGAATCGCAGATAAGTTTCGTTCCGAAGGCCAGGGAGAAGCTTCCAGAATCAATGGAGAAAAAGAACGGGAACTGAAAACAATACAATCACAGGCCTTCAGAGAAGCCGAAGAAATAATGGGACGGGCCGATGGAGAGGCTGCCGCTATTTATGCCAATGCCTATAACAAAACGTCTGCATCCCGTAGTTTGTACAAATTTATGAAGTCAATGGAAACCTTTGAAAAAACTTTTGATAATAATACACATGTTATTCTCTCGACAGACAGTGAATTGTATAACTATTTAAAAAATGCAGATTAAATGGTGTCTGTCCATAAAGTGCCATTTGCCGTGTTACGCTTGTTCGAAAATTACTCATTTACGAAACGAGCATGGCAAATTTTGCCATAATAAGAATATGTATAACACCATTTAACCACTAATCATCTAAAAAACAAAAAACAGGGAACAGATTCTTCGTCGTTACCTCCTCAGAATGACATAACAGTCTGTCATTCTGAGCGGAGCGAAGAATCTAATATCAATTGAAGTATGATAAGTTCCATTAAACCAATAACTTAGACTAATTTTATACTGATGAAAAGTAAACTCTGTTTTTGGCGGCTTTGCAATCCTTGCAACCGGCACTTTCTGAACAGATACATAATATGTTACAACTTTTCCGTTATAGACATGTACTAAATAAGATAATCGGCATTAAAAAATACCGGGTGATGAATAGATCAGGATAGTTTAAAAACAGACGAACTTGGTTTTAATTTCATCTGGTATTTGTCTATCTTTGTAACATTTTGAAATGAAAAGCACCAAATATTGTGAAAATTTTAAGTGACCGGATGGTGCGGATTTTATTTTCCTGATACAGGAAATAGAATTTTTCGGTGAGCCATTTTCCTGAAAATTGGCAGTAACGAAAATGAACCGGATAACTATAAAACTGGATATTTTTAACTGAGACAGACTATGCAAATCGAAGGAGTCCCCAAAGCGTTTTTGAGACAAGAGGCGCGTGATTACATCGACCTGTATGCTTCGTTGGGAGAAAGGGCTGAAGTTTTTTTGCCCAATTTTGTCTTTGACAACTTAAAGGCATTCGTTCGCCTTTGTTACGAAGAGCCCAATGATCCGTCACGCCAACAGGCCGAAATACAAAAATTCCTGCTCAAATTCCGGGAAGAGATACCCGCTTATGCTGATATTTCCCTGATGCTTTATCCCCATCAGGATTCCAAAGCCTTCATTTACAACTCTCTTAAACAGGAATTCAACCGACGTTTAGGCTATTTCGCCGATAATGATATTGTTGATAACCAACAAAAAGAATGGATTGAAAACATCCGAAATGTTCATGACTTTTCTGTTGGGACACCACCGGTAACAGAGCAGACTATAGATTTTCTTGCTAAGATTGTCATCGGTGATTCCCCTGTTGACCTGCGAAGATTTCGTGATGTTATAGGCGTTATTGGTGATATTGATGAAGCGCACTGGAACTATTTAATGGATACTCTTGAACAAATGGTTAATCAGAGTACCCATTATACAACAAAGGCCGAAAAAAATAATTTTCTTCACCGCACTGAATGGGCGGTGAACTTTAAAGGACTTAACGGCCTGATCCGCACAGTTGTTTCCGGTGACAGCGATACGGCTGTGGAATTACTTAAGGGTGAGGTCTTCGGAACCGATTGTGTTCGGGTGGTCGAAGATATTAAAGGCGAGGAACTTTATGAATTGATGCAGGAAGATACTTCCAGCGTTTTTGTTGTGAAGGTGAAACACATGCGCAAAAACATGTTTGCCGGTCATAAGTGGTTCCCTCTCATATCAAGAATTGTGGTGGTTGACGATTCTCCCGAATCGCATGCTTCCAATACATCTCTGGTCTTCAGTTTCCATAACGGAATTATCAATACTCTCAACAAAGTACACACCAAGAAGCTTGGAGCGCCTGCCAATACCCAACTCAACCTCCGGCTTATCCTGGAAAATGTTAATAGTAAAAATTTACAGGAATTTAAGGAACTTCTTGACCAGAAAATTGCCGATTATAATCAGGAACTTGAAGAAATTAAAAAAGAACAGTTGGGACAAACCAACGATCTTTTGAAAAATATTAATCTCTTTAAATTCGACGCTTTCTCGCGTCAAATTCTGAAAGACCGGTACTCTCTGGCACGTTTGCGTGACTTTATTCAGTTTATTCAGAATACAGCAACTCCTGAAAAACGGCAGAAGCAAAACGAAGCGCTGATTAATACTTTCGAAGAGAGGATACGAAGGTATTTTTATTCCGACACACCTGCCGTTCAGATTGCTACAATTCTCGAAGGTGGGGGAAGGAACCAGATACGCACGTATGGTGAGTATCTTTTGCAACGTAAAATTAAGCCACTGGATAATGAGGTACTTAATCGTTGCAAAACCATTATTAATTTTATTCCTGATAATTACAAGAGAACTTTACATAATCATTTCCATAAAAATTTCGGCGTCAATCTTTTCCTTGAAAAGTATCAGAAATATATAGCAAAGGTTGATAACGATTCTGACAATAAAGGCCGGTTCAGAAATGTACTGATCGATCTGGGTGTTTACAAGGACTTCGAGAAACTCGGAGAAAAGGAACAACAAATTATTAAGGACTTTATCAGCGATTTGAATAATCTGGACAAAACGTCTATTTCCGATGATGTTCAGATGATCATTCGCGATTTGTTGTTTTATAAAGACAGAAACCCCAAGCCTTATATCATCTATAATAAGGTGCTCGCCTGGGAATATACCGATCTTTTTGCTGATGATAAGTTTTACATCAATCCTTTCGACATTGAGATTGAAAATCTGGATGACCAAAGGATTGATTATGAGCGAATTCTGACCAAGTTATCGCGAATTAAAAATACCCTTCAGCTCTTTGATGCCAGCGGCAGTTTGTGGGACCGTTTCTGCGAAAATGTTACCATCATTATTAACGATCCTTCAAATCCCACCGGTTATAGCGACTTTAACAGAGAAAATCTCATTGAGTTTTTAAAATTTGTAAACAACAGTAAGATTACTCTGCTTCTTGACGAAGCTTACACCGACAGTGTAAAGGTAACCGATGAGATGATGCCCAAGTGGCGTTCCATTTCACGTTATATTTTCAATAATGAAAATGCATATTCAAAAATAAGGGCCGTCTCCTCATTGTCGACGACGAAAAACCTGGCTGGTTCGGGTGAACGTCTGGGTGCCCTGGTGGCTACTCCTGCAATGAAAGAGGTAATT
The DNA here is from genome assembly GCF_000191885.1 of Anaerophaga thermohalophila DSM 12881. Lineage (GTDB taxonomy): Bacteria > Bacteroidota > Bacteroidia > Bacteroidales > Marinilabiliaceae > Anaerophaga > Anaerophaga thermohalophila. Next base: position 155,963 of record NZ_AEWI01000001.1, on the reverse strand, counting down.
GATTTTGCCCGGCAACGCAACCAGGCCGTTCGTGGAAACAGCTGTTCGCTGTATTTTCTGAATGCCGTATTGGAAACCGGATTAAGGTCCAAGGCCCTGAAAGATAAGCTGGAATCCAAATTGCCTAAAGATGCATCCCGAAGCCGGATTGTTAAGCATATTGAAGATTACATTATTGATCTGGTCTCGCAGGACGGAAAGACTAAAACAGCCACAGGCGATCCTGTTTTGTCAGGTTTTGAAGGGAGCCCGATGCATCTCTTCCTGCTCGACGAACTGGTCTCTCTGGCTAAACTTGATATCCTTGGTCTCCCCGACGATTTTAAATATAAGGATGTTCCGTTTTACATTTATTACCGGGGCGAACTTGTTAAGGGGTTGAACAGATTCAGGATTAATAAAAATTTCCGTACAGAATCGAACCTGCGTCTTAAAACTGCCACAAAAATTGCTGAAGAAGTCATCAGTGAACTTGATGTGGAGGATGTTTCTGTCATCAGGTCTGATGGTTCTTATCTTTTTAATTTGCTGTTCCGAAACTTCGGAAGTTTTAATGACCTTGAGGATTTTACGAAAAAAGTGGCGGGTGAAAGAGGTATATCCGTACTGCCCTATAAGACGGGTGTCGTAAGGTTTTCTCTTGGAGGTTATATCGAAGGAACACCCAAAAGCTACGAAATATTCCAAATGGAATTGCGTACTGCTTTTACCATCTTTCTTTCCTATTGGAAAAAACTCCGGTCGGCCAGGAAAGAAATGCCTGGAGCAGACGTTAATGAGCTAATGGATAAGATACTGAATGAGGGCGGAAATAGCGTTTTTCTCGATACGGTATTTGAGGATTACAGGCTGGTTCGTGACTTGAAGAAAAAAGTCAACCAGTCACTCCGCATCAATGAAAACAGATCGCTTTACCATGCTTCTCCCCAGGTGAGTGGCGTATCCATTACCACTATTGGTGATTCCCGCAATTCGGTTATCGAGTTTCAGGGCGATGTTGGTGATTGTCGCGATGTGGAAGAGTTTATACGAAGCAGGGCTTTTACCAAAATTTATGAAAACCTGCTGCCACAGATATATAAGAAGATTCCGCAATTGCGCAATCTCAACTTCAATATTGTGGCTTCCAGATATAGTAAGGCCACCATATTAAAGTATATCAACAATAAAAAGACATTTCATCCCAATCATTATGTGCTGGATGATCCGGAGGAAAAAAACATAATGCGCGAAATTCTTATCGAGATGGAACGTCTGCTGTTTTCCGATACGAAGATGAAGATACTGACTCTTCAGGCCAGCGGCGACTATTACATGGATGTTGCCAGACTTGAAGGGGTGAATATGGTATTGAAAAAGCACATTCAGGAGATATTGCTGCATTTTAACCTGCCGTTTGAGCAGCCTACCATTGAGCCAAGCAGGCGTGAAATTATCAGTACGGCCTGCGAGTTATTCGAGGAAGTGACCGGTTTGAAAGTAAAAGATATTGATCTTGAGCGGTATGTCAGTCATTTCATCGAAACCCTTCGTCAGGATGAAGCATTTTCTTCAATCGGTATATCCGATCGAAGTCTTGGATTTATTGCAGATGTAGTGAAGCGGCGTGTGTTCGGAAACGGACTATCTGTGAGTGATCAGGTACTTTATCTGTATCTTCTCAAAAATGACAACAGTTTCTTTAATCAGGTTACGTCGAAACTACGATATCTTCAGGAACGCATTGATAAAACCGATGATGCCGATCTGAAGATTTTTACCGAAAACATCCTGACGGATATACTGCCGCAGGAGGTTGACGATATAATGAATTATATCATCCGTAAGAAGGATATCAAAGTCGATGAAACCCGCCTTGGAGAGGTGACGCAGAAAGTGGTAGGATTCCTGGTGCTTTTGCAAAACCTGTCGAAAGGAACCGATTATTATCACAAATACACACATACACTGATTAAAGTGCTTGATACATATTTCAGGCGCCAGAACAGTGATGTGAACGAGATGATCCAGCACGGGATTACCCTCTACCGCAATTTTGATGTTAAGGATAAGACATTTAAAGACTTTGATAATGGACGTTTGCTTTGGATCAATGATATGATGACGAAGTGCGGCGTGATCTCGGTAGAACAGTCCGTTCAGCGGCATACCCGGATATCCACCGATGCGAAAAAGCGTGAATATCCTTTCCATAAGGTCGATCGTGGCGATGAAGAGCCTATGTACTTGCTCGACATGAACCGGAGCAAATCGAAGAACGACTACATTAAAGCACTTTCGACCAAACCCGATTCAAAATTTTTCGAACGTCGTCTGGCACGCTTTACCGCGAATATGGACCCCGATGACTACCGTTGTAAAGTCATGAAAAACGGGGTGGTGACACAGTTGATTATTTTCCAGAAAGGATATATCAAATATCTGACCGACTTTTTCCGATTGACGCAATACAAAGACATTTCATTGCAGGAAGCTCAGAACTTTGTGCCTGATGTGTTGCTGTTACTTGGTGCCCCGGAAAAGGTGATTTCTTTCCCGCAAGTCGGATACTTTGACATCAAAGGACCGAATGGTAATATCAAAACTCTTGTTACACCTCTGAGAAAAGAGGCTGACTATTTTGGTGATGTCAAAAAGCCGTGGCTCACCATGATGAATGAGAAGGTGAAAGAGATGGGAGGTATTCCCAAGCACGGTTCTCTTTTTGCAATTGAGCTGGAAGATGGTTCAATCTTTGTCGTTGAAGTAGACGGAGACAGCGGCGTCGGTAAGTCCGAGATGCTTGCCGGTCTTACGCTCAAGTGGTTACGTCAGAACCTGCCGGGTGTTCGGTCGATCAAAAATATTGCTGGCGACATGTTCCATGTTTTCCGGGACAAAGAGGGTAACTTGTATGGATTCGGAACTGAAGAAGGAGACTTTTCCAGAGTTACCGACTTCGATCCTGAATACATCAAATATTACAAATACCTTTTCGAAAGCAGTGCCGACAGCAATGTGGATGATTTGAATTCGAGAAGTACCATCAGCGGCCTTTGTGAGATTCAAATGCCCTATAAGATTGACATAATTCTGACAGCACACAACAACTCGAAAGAAGAGGCAGGTATTGTCAGGGTCAGTAATCCTGAAAACTTCCTTCTTTACATCGATTCGCATGGAGAACGAAAAGAAAAGGCTACCAGTCAGGACGGACCCCATTTTCAACGTACCTTGTCGAGATATACTGGCGATAAGAACATTGTAGAAGTTTTGTCGCAGCACGGCAACTACCTGGATGATGTTTTAGATTGGGAGCTTGATCCGCGTGATGGTAAGTATTACCTGGCCTCATCCTACAAAATGATGGATAAAATCGATATTGAGAAGGTGGTGAACCAGATTTTTGCGGGTAAGGAAATTCCTTATGAGAACGAGAAATGGAAGGTCACCGGCGTACATTTCGACCTGGTAAAGAACCGGTTTATTGCGCATGTCGAACTGGGCGACCAGAATGATGAGGTTGTCCTTTCAAGGAATATCTTCAGTGCTATTTTCGACTCTCTGGCCAGTACACCTGCCGGTCAGCCCTTTATCTCTCAGGAAGGTCAGATTGAAGGTCGTTACCACCTGATCGACGTGTTAAGTGGTGGTGCCGATGGTAAGGGAGAAGGTGCAAAGATTGAATGTGGTATTTTGTCGACAGAAATAGGCAAGAAGGGAAAAGAGATTACCGGACCACAGAAAGCAGCTGAATCGTTGACCAATCTGATTAAAGAGTTGCGGGCAGGAAGTGGTGAAATTAATCAGAAGAAAAACCATGTCAGGCGTATCGTCAGGGAGAAATATGCTCACATTTTCTCCAACGGGCAAACCAGCAATGAAATTTGGCGATACAACTTTTATCTGTATCAGCTCGACAAAATGATGAAGGCGGAATTTGTCCGGATTGATGATCCAACTGTCCCGGTAAATCTGAGTGGTGTGAATCTTTTCTGCCCCAAAGACAAAAAGGAAGAATTCAGTCCGTTATTGGTGACACCAAATCTGAATATCGAACTTAACAGCTTTGGTGAAACATGTAATGAACTGATGAGTCTTCCCAATTATCCAGATTTTGCACAGGAATTTCTTGAGGATGCAGGAAAACTTTATGTGGCAAAGGGATACAGCGATGAGACCATCATCAATAATATGATCACTCAGTTGTTGCTAATGGATGGTTACATCGAGTTCGATGACCTTTTAAAAGGCAGAATTACTGAGAAGGTTAACCGTGAGACTATTGCTGCTGCAAAGTATGCTGTTTTGCAGGAACTGGAACGCCGTAAAAAAGCCGGTGAACCAAAAGGTTCCGGCAATGTACAGTCCAAATCTCAGTCTTCAGCGGGCAAAGGCAAGCAACAAAACACTCCTTCAAAGGGAAATGCCTCAGGAAAAGGACAATCTGGAAAACAAAGCGATAAAGAAGAATAATTTACCGCTTTAAGATATGGGTCTCTTAGAAGCTGATATTATTATACAACAGTCCGTTAAGCTTTTACAATGCATTGCAAACCAATTGCTTGTGATTTAAGGTTGTATTTGTTAAAAGGCAGTTTATCGAGATTATATGAATCATCTTATATATAGAAATTTAACGGTCTATCGATTATAGGTGAAATATAAAAAACGGTCGTTCTTCTCTTAATGAAAAAGTACGACCGTTTTTTTATTTTGACTGAATTATTCTTGAGCCCGATATAAAAAGCATCTTTGTTGCCAAGCTCTGTGTTGTTTCAAATTTTTGCATCCTCATTAACAACGAGTTAACTCCGGTACAAAAATTTAAAACGCCTTGATTTTGACAAAAATATGCTTTTTATACCGCACTCATTCTTTCAAAGTAAATCTCTGAGGTCCGTTATTGGTTCTCCCTGTGATTACAATAGGTCCGTTCCCCGATTTCAGCTTCTTCTTTTTAGCTTCTCCGGGAATATAAAGAAATCCGTAATTCGATTCCAGGTCAAAAGTCAGTTCATTTAGCGAGTTTTTCAGTTCCATCTCTATTCGTCCCTTGGTGGTCTCGAAATATGTGTTTCCGGTAAGAAGTATTCCGGTACCAGTGAGCCTTCCGGCAATCGATTTTAAATCCATCGTGCCTTTCAGGTTTTCTATCCACACATCCCCGTCATCGTTAAGGGTTTGCAGATGCCCTTCAATGTTTTTCAATGTCAGCTCACCTGTAGATGTTCGCAGCATAAGTTTCCCGTCGATGTTTGCTATTTTTTGTGCTGCGGTGTTGGTTTGTGTTGTCAGTTCTCCCTTGATGTTATTTACTGAAATATCCCCTTTGTCTGAAATAGTAGTAACGTACCCGTCAATATTGGAGATATCAATATTTCCGCTTTTTGTATTAACGGATATATTGCCTTTGACATTCATGACAGAGACAGCTCCGGTAGAGGTTCTAAAATCATACTCACCCGAGATGTTTTCTGCAGATATTTTACCGTAAGAGGCATGTGCATTCACCGTGCAGTCCTTGAGATTTCCTGATTCTATGTATCCGGAAGAGGTTTTGACGGTAATATGCATTCCCTCAGGTATATTCACAACAATCCGACCCGATTTTGTGGAAATGTGTTCATCCGGGATGATAACGGAAAGTTGCAGCGTATTATTCACCAGTTCATCTTTCAGATCAAAACCATCTGCTTTTTGTGATGCTTCGATGATGGTTTCTACCTTTATTGAGTCTCCGTCTGAAGGCTTCAGCACCACTTTGCAGAAATCTCCCTCTATTTGAACCGATTCTGGTTTTTTAAATGATTTTGTGGATTTATAGACTTCCTGGATAGATGCTTCTGTAGAACCTAAACCCAGGAATACCGGAAGACAGATTAGCGTAAATAGTTTTTTCATAATTGCTTTATTTAATGAGTGGAATGATTGTTAGATTATAGACTGTTAGATTGTTAGGGTTGTTAGGTTTGGTGGATTGTTAGTGAAAAGTGTAACCTTTATCATCACAAAGTAAGTAAAAATGAAGTATTTTTGCATACTTATTGATGATTGCATTGATGAGTCTGCGTCAAAAAGAGACTTTTAGGATTTGGCACATTGATAAATTAAAACTATAAAGTGTCTGTCCATAAAGTACCATTTGCTGTGTTACGCTCGTCCGAAAATTACTCATTTACGATGAGTAAACTCCGTATTTTCGGACTTCGCAAGCCTTGCAACTGGCACTTTCTGAACAGACACACATATTGTGAAAATATTTTTGTGAGTTTATAGAAAGGAACTATAAAGATGTTAAAAAGAATACAAACCATTTTTCTTTTTGTTTTATTGATTTTTCCGGGAACACCATCTGGTGCAGTGACATCTCCTGGCGATTTTATTAATTCATGCGATGCGGTTCTTTCTTCGAAGGAGATAAACCCCGACTCTATGTTTTCGGATGCCTGGTTGATATGGGTGAAACAACCTGTCGATCATCACCATCCTGAGAAAGGATTTTTTAAACAACGGGTTTGGCTCTCCCATAAGTCGCAAACGGCACCGGTGGTTTTTGTTACGGAAGGGTATATGGCGCCTAACAACTACACTGCCGAATTGACAAAAATAGTTGAGGGCAATCAGATTATTGTTGAGCATCGTTATTTCGATAAATCAGTTCCCGATTCAGTTGGCTGGGAGTATCTGACCATTGAGCAGGCTGCAATGGATCATCACAGGATTGTAGAAATGTTTAAAGAATATTATAGCGGCAAATGGATAAGTACAGGGATTAGTAAAGGTGGACAAACAGCTATGATACACAGGGCACTTTTCCCGGACGATGTAGACATAACTGTTCCTTATGTTGCTCCTTTTAATCTTGAAAAAGAAGATCGCAGGCTTATTGAGTTTTTTGAAAATGTTGGAACGGAAGAGCAACGACGACGAATACGTGAGTTTCAGAAAGAGGTGCTGAAACGTCAGGATGAATTAATGCCATATTTTAAAAAACTGGCAAATAGAAAGGGATTTACTTACCGTATGGGTGACGAAAAAGCCTTTGAACTTGCGGTTCTTGAGTATCCTTTCAGTTTTTGGCAATGGGGTGTTCCGGTAGAAGAAATTCCCGAACCGGGCGCCTCTGCTGAAAAACTTTTTTGTCATTTGAGCAATGGAAGTGATTTTGGCTATTTTTCCGACCAGCAATGGGATCAAATAGGCCCGTTCTTTTATCAGGCATACAGAGAACTTGGCTATTATCCCTACCTGGCAACTCCCCTGAAACCCTGGCTGAATGAAATAAAGGAGGATACCGTTTCCAACCGGTTTATGGCACCCGGTGTTTCCAATCTCGTGTTTGAAGAGAAAACACCTTTACGCATCCTGGAAAAACTAAAAAATGCCGATCCCAAGATGATTGTAATTACTGGTGAAAATGATCCGTGGAGTGCAACAGCTTTGAATACTAAAGGTTTTACCAATGTAATAAAGATAGAAAAACCCGGAGGATCGCACCGTACCAGAATTAACAACCTTCCGGATTCTCTGAGGCAGGTTGTGATTAATCAGTTGGACGATTGGTTGAGGAATTGAAACATAAAGCCGGCATAAAAAAAGACGGCCCAACGTTTTGGGTCGTCTTTTTCTTTTTGAACATGGGTTACTTGGGTCAGGCTGTGCTTCTTGGGTTAAAAAGCACAAGCACTTTCTGACACACACAAATTTAAAGAAATATCCGGCTGTTGTCAGCTATTAATGCCTGATTTGTTGATATCTTTTATGAATGACCTTTTTTTTTGTGACAAATGGTGTTGAGAGGCATGTAAAAGGAATATATTTATTGTTTGGATTAATTCTGCAAGTCATACCTGATTTTTAGCCTGCATTATTCATAAATTTTCGTCATGAGATGTTCAAGTATCCAAAAACACAAGAAACCGCAGAAAAATTTGATGCAGTGAATAGTGAATTATTTTCAAATCAAATTTTTCGAGAATGCTTTTGTTTTGCCGATAATTAGTGTCCGTCCATAAAGTACCATTTGCTGTGTTACGCTCGCCGCCAAAATCCTCATTTACGATTAGTAAACTCCGGTTTTGGCGGCTTCGCAAGCCTTGCAACTGGTACTTTCTGAACAGACACACATATTGTAAAAATTTTTGCGAGTTTATAGACACGCACTAATTAGGCATCGTAATAGATAATTTTATGAATAATGCAGGTTAGCAAATTTTACTTTAGGTTTTTGGAATTACACCACAAAAAGGATTAAATTTGACATGAAACTTTAAACAATTAGTTATGGCAAGTATCAGAGACCTTAAAAAAGACATAAATTACCTTGCTTCCGAGATTGTTACCGAAGCTTATGTGCGAAAAATGCTTTTCGATGAAATAAAGGACGACGATTTTAAGAAAGTGGTTACCGATGCAATTGATTTCCGTAATTCGTTGATAGAGAAAATAAACCATCCCGATGGGAAAAATGATCCCAAAAAAGTGAAGAAATATTTTCAGGGCATACGAAAAGAAATGCATCAGAAGTTCTCTGAGTTAGTTGACGCAGTCAACCAATTGAAATAGCGTAGTCATTGCATCAACAAAAAGAGGAGCCTCCCCGGGGGGCTCCTTTTTTGTTATATGTAATTTGGGATTTTATTAATGAGTCTGCTTCTGAAATATCTGTTTTTGTCAAAATCAAGGCGTTTAAATTTTTGCACCAGAGTTAACTTCGTGTTAACGAGGAGTCATTCTTGTAAATTTTGTTTATTAAGGTCGAATGGAACTTGTATACAAGAACTTATACATGTTCTTATAGTGGCAAACTTTGTCATGCTCGTTTCAAAAATTTAAAACAATAATGAGTTTGGCAATAAAAACGCTTTTTAGACCAGGCTCATCTATTAATATAGAATACAATTACAACATATCCAGAGCATTCCTTTCAGCAATTAAAAATAGTCTCTTTTTTATGGAATAAAATGTATCAAAAACCCCATTATTGCGTACAACCAATTAGAAATGTTCAAACAAAAATAAAATCTGTTTTATGAAAAAAATACTTACAAAACATTTTCAGTACACCGGACTGGATGATTACGATATGTCTCTGGATGATCAGATTAATAAATTTCTTGAAGAAGAAAAGGTAGGGCCGGAGAGTATTGTAGCGCTGGAGTATGCAGCTCATTCCAGCCAGGGAATTAATACATACTCTGCATTGTTAATGTACAGTACTGAATAGTTGGGTTATTAACGGTTCAGAAACAAAAAAATAAAGGGAGGGACGTGAGATGTTCTTCCCTTTTTTGTAATTTTATATTACCTGATTACCGCACAGGTTTGAAATTTTTATACAATTCCTTGCGGATTATGGGTATTAGTCGAATAAATCGAGTCATATTATCTGTTTTTTTAACTCATTTGCCATGGGATTGTTTGACTGGTTTAAAAAGCACAATGAAAAGCCGGAGGAGGAAAAGGAAGAGAAGAGTTCCGAGGTTGAAGAAGACATAATACCGGCATCAAATGAAAATAAGTACAATCACGAGATTGGGATTGCTCTCAGTGGTGGGAGTGCCAGAGGATTTGCTCATATTGGTGTGCTGAAAGCCCTTGATGAAAACGGAATGTCTCCTGATATTATATCAGGAACAAGCATGGGGGCTCTGGTTGGTGTTTTATATGCCGCAGGGCATAGTCCCGATCACATTCTTCAGTTGGTTAAGAAGGACAAAATTTATAATATGGTTTCTTTGCGGTTTGGTCAAAACGGCTTTTTTGAGTTGGATGCTGTACGCCGGATACTGAAAGAAGAGATTCCTCAGGATGATTTTTCTGCTCTTAAAAAACCTTTTTATTTGTCCGTTGCCAATATAAGCGACGGACAGAATGAAGTGAAAGGTGAAAGTGGTCCTCTCTACGATTATGTGATTGCTTCCTGCTCGGTTCCTGTTATGCTTGTACCACAAGTAATTGATGGAAAAACTTACATTGACGGAGGTTTGTTTGATAACTTGCCTGCCGGGGCCATTAAAGATAAATGCCAGACTTTGATAGGCGTTCATGTTAATTATAACGGGCCAATGGAAAAACTTGACGGGATGCGTGACATTGCACAAAGAACTTTTAGTCTTGGTATCGAGCAAAATGTTGTCGAAAGCCGCAAAATGTGTGATTTTATGATCGAGCCTGAAGAAATGAAAAAATTTACTTTCCTCGATTTCGATAAAGCGGATGAACTCTTCGAAGTTGGCTATAATGCAGCCCTTAAACTGATAAAGGAAGAGCTTGCACCTGTTTTGCGAAAAGACAAGATTGAAGAGGAAGAAGCCGGCATATAGCTATTCTGCGTCCAACCAGGCACCAAAAAGTTTTTCCGCATCAGGGCTAACCATTGGGAGGAAGCCTTTTCTGAGTATGCCTTTTTCAAAAACAGGCGGATTTGCCTGGGTTTTCTTTTTGCAAAATGATTGCCATTTTTCTTGTTTAAAAAGTCCGGTTTTCCATGCGCCACGTGCCTCAGGGTGAATTCTTTTTTTTAAGCGGATGTTGGCAAGCCCCATATTGTACCGTAGATTAATTTCCAGGCATGGCTGGAGCTTCATTTCTTTTTGCTTATTTATGAAAAAGATACCGTCCACGCCTGCCGGACCTTTGTAGTTTTTATTTATTTCTGTTCTGATCAGGCCTTCTCTTACAATTTCTGCTCCCTGTTTTAATGCCGCCGATATTTGTGCCTGGTCTTTGAAATATGACGATGAGTTTTCAGGCGGGCCAATGGCACACCCTGCAAATTGACCGGATGGGTCTGTATAGAAATAGTTGTGCCCGACATACTCAATTTCATCATCTATCATGAACTGGAATGAAACATCCTGTATTTTAGGCAGCATCTGTTCTATGAACAATTTTCCCTGACGTTTCAGCATTCCTTTGATCCAGTCTGATTCTGCCGGATTGTCTTTTTCATCACGAATTTTGAATAACCCTCGTCCCGAAGCACTCCATTGTGTTTTGATCAGAGCCGGCGGTTCTGTTTTTTGAAATTCTTCCGATAGTTTGGCTGTGCTGCTTACTTCAACAGGTAAATATGGAATCTCAACCTGGGAATATTTGTCAGGATAATTTCTTCTGATCAATTCGATTTCTTTTAATAAAGCGTACCCGGTTTCACGACTCAATAACTGAGCCGAATTTGCATTCCACCTGGCTAAAGGATGAGTATGCCACGTTGGGGCAGCCAAATGGTAGAAACGTTTAAATTTGATATAAACTGCCGGACTCCATCCCCAGGGAGAAAATATCAACCTTACTTTTTCAGGTATTTCTTCGGGAGCGGTGACAATGGATGGTATCTTCCATCCATAATCGGATAGATGTTTCAGTGAATTTCCTTCCTTATGAGTGACAAGAATATAATCATCTTCGTCTGAAAGAATCCAGGGCAATGATGCCAGATCACTCTCAAAGCGGCGCAGGTTTGCCGGAGGCATGTAGGATACCTGTCCATTGGCTATGGCGAGTTCATTTGTAGGATTAAACAGAAATAATCTGGAAATCATCTTTTGGTTACTGTTTCAGAATTGTAAACCTGATAACATAAGTCTGCTTCTAAAATAGTCATTAAGAGTGGACTTATACTATTGATTTTATTACAAAGTCGTCGTACTTTGAGCGAAATCTTTGGATGACGGCAAAGATAAGTGAATATGGAAATTCTTTCTAATCTCAAAATTTTAATTGTATGAAGATTAACTATTTTTTTCTGGCCGTTTTGTTGATTCTGTTTTTTGGATGCTCTCCAGGTTCTGATGATGAGAATCCCGAAAACGAAGATTTGACAGAAGATATCAGCGGTGATGCAAATTCTGACGATAATGATGACGACAGTTCATCCGATGATAGTAATGATGACGACACCGGTGATGACAGTGATGATGATTCATCTTCAGACGATGACAATTCTTCGGAGGGAACTGTATTTATTGCCGGACACGACGTTGCCAATGAAACGGTAATGCGGAATATTCCTGAAGAATACATCAACAAAGCCAGAGAGGAGTTTCATGTTGCATATCAGCACACATCTCATGGAACACATGTTTCCAGAGGTGTTTTTGGTTTAATTGACTATAAAGATGGCGATGATGTGCTTTTCGGCGTTTCGCGAAATGAACGGACAAACGGAAAACTGACCTTTTACGATTATGCGCTTGAAGATTATGCTGCTGACGGTGAGAAAGCTACCGATTTAAGTGCAAATGAAACAGCCTTTATACAAGCTACCCGAAATTTTTTAGACGATTCCGATAATGCACATGTAAATGTGATTATGTGGTCGTGGTGTAATATCGCCAATCACGATGTTGAAGGAAACTATCTGCCGGGCATGACACAATTGATATCCGAATATGGTGAAGGTGGTTCCAAAATTGGAAGTGGTGATGGCAAGCGTGAAGTTCCTGTGCATTTTATTTTTATGACAGGTCATGCCAACAAAAACAATAATGTAGGCGAAGGTAAACCTAAAAACCAGGCTGAGTTGATTAATGATTATTGTTTGGAAAATAAGCAGTTCTGTCTGGATTACTACAGCATAGATACACATGATATGGATGGAAATTACTGGGAAGATGCCGGTGACGATGGTAATTCCGACAGCTATGGAGGTAATTTCTACGCCGACTGGCAGAATTCACACCAGTTAGGGGTGCATTACTGGGAAAACAGAATGTCGCCTGGTGGTGATGTTGCTTTCGGTTCACATAACAGCCAGCATATTACATCCAATCGCAAAGCCATGGCGTTCTGGTGGATATTAGCCCGTCTTGCCGGATGGGATGGCGAAACCGAATTATAATTTGTACTACCCTTTCAATAGATTGTAGGATTTATAGATTGTTAGATATGAGATGATTTGTATGGATTTGATATACTGCATTTTAATAAAGAAAAAACTTTTGATAATAAAAAAAAGGTTAGCACAACTATGTATGCTAACCTTTTTTTTTCTGTCGGGATGGCGAGATTCGAACTCGCGACCCCACGCCCCCCAGACGTGAGAGAAGGCACAATATGCCAATAATAAACAAGCAGTTGAGAAATAACCTTAATAGAGTTGCATGAAAATTGCATGAAAAAATTAATTTTTTGGTGAATAAAAGCTTCCTTTTCCCGTCAAAAGCCAATAAGCAGAAACGTTAAAATCCACAACTAAATAGGTCAACCAAGCTGTCTGAAAAATACCCCGTGAATAATCTTTTTCGAGCAAGTATAAATTTCGGCGATTAATACCATACTTCCGGGTGAAAGTCTGTTTGCCCCGAATGGCTTTGTCGTCTTTGAGTTGTTCGAGAGCTTTGAAGAATCTAATGATTACTTTCTGACTGTCTTTGTTTTGCATGGTCGTAACGGATTAAAGATTTCGACATTGATTTTTTAAACCGGGCGTCGAGGCTCCATTGCTTTAAAATTAATTTCTGTTCCCACCTCAAGACGTCGAAATAATCAAGTCTTACAGGTTGACCGAGTGAGAGAGCGCGATACACACTTTCGCGCTCTTCATCGGTCATTACGGACAAATAGTCTTGCCACAGTACACACATACACACATTATTTATTTTACACTTAGAGCCAAAAGGACACGATAAATTCCATTGATATCTGCCCTATTGACCTCAAAAGGTGGATAAGCTGGATTTATTGATTCACAAACAATTTTATCAGGATCGCTGGCTGGCATAAGCCGCTTCAAAATAACCCCGTTAATAGTATCCAACACAAACGCCTTTTCCCCACTGAATGAAAGCATTTTCATCTATCTTTTTTAATATTACCCGGGTACCCGCAGGGTATTCTGGCGCCATGTCGTCTCCGGATACTGTTAGAGCAAGTTCGCCCTCCCGAGTGGGAGTGACGAGATATTCAACAGGCATTCTCTCTAATTCCACTTTGAAATTCTTTATAGTACCCCCTTGAGATGAAAGTGGAAAAACTGGCACCTCGCTGTAAGACGCCTTACCATTTTTGTGATTCTCCGAGGGATTAATAATTACCACATCGTTTTTTTTATATGGCAATATTTTATCGCCATAGTGTTTATATAGCATTTCAAACTTCTGCCGGTTGAGGGGTCTCTTACCCGATTCAATGGCGGATACATACGGTTGCGCAATATCCAACACATAGCAAATTTCAGATTGGGAAATGTTAAAATCTTTCCTAAAAGCCTTTAAATCAAACATTTTCGTGATTATTTACACACACTTAAAAAAAATAATTGTCAATTTGTTTATGTATATAAACAAACTGTTTATATTTGCATCATGTCAATTAATCATTGACGAGTTAAAAGTAAACAAAATAACCAAAACGCAAATATTTATTAACACTTTTTTAATATGGGACTAAAAAGTTTTTACAAAAGCATTCCTCGAAGAAACGGTGAAACGCCTAAGCAAAAGTTCGTTAGGGAACTTTCAGAAGAGTGCGGGGTAACCCCGGAGACTGTTTATAGATGGATTAACGGCACAAGCCGCCCGGATAAACTGAAACAACAGCGCATTGCTGAAATGACCAATATCCCGGTGGATGAATTGTTTAACGATTAATTTTTAAAAGCATGGAAGCAAACGAATTAATCAATGTTACGGTGGAATACGACACCGTTAAAATGACCGCCCGACACAGCTTCGGGGCTAACATCTACGCTCTGACTGATATAAACAAAGGCACTGTTTCGATAACGCGGGACGGCCAGATGGTAAGACAATTACACGACCTGACAGTGGCAGAATACGAGCGGATATTATTATCCACCGCCAAGGACGCCGAAATGATAAAAAGATTCAACAATGAGTTGTGAAGTATGTAACGGGCGGCCCGGGTGTCCTGTATGCGGCCCTGAACCTGAGTTGGAAAAATGCCATGAGTGCAACGGAATCGGAGAGCGCTTTTTTAACTGTGACGGGGTGGAATTGGGCCCTGAAGCATGGCAGCGCGGAGAGAGAAACGATATAATCCGGGAGACTTGCGAAGAATGCAATGGTACCGGTGAAGTATTAACAGAAAAAGACGAATACGCATTTTAAAAATGACAGCAATAGAACCACAAGTTAATGATTCAGGACGCTACTCAGTGAAAGAAACGAGCGAAGTTCTAAAAATTAACAGGCGAACATTGCACCGCCACACAATCGCCGGTTATATAAAGCCCGGATATCGCCGCACCAACGGCAGGGCATTTTATACCGGGGCGGAAATAAAAAGGTATTGGAAATCACAATATTAAGTTTAAAACCCAATTTTTATCAATTATGACAGAGAATGCAAGCAAAGTGAGTGACGCAATGAAAAGCAGCGCCTCCGCAGCAAAGACAGCAGACGGGAACAACACACCCGCAAAACGGCTCTCGGTGCATCAAAAAGTTGCAAAGACCGGAAGCCTCGAAGGATTAAGTCAAGGGGAAATTGGCAATTACCTGAAAGGAATGGAAAACCGCATTGCAGCGGCTCTCCCCAAACACCTGACCGCCGACCGAGTAATCCAGATGGCAGCAACGACCATTCACAGAAACCCGGCTATTGCGAAATGCACTCCGGCCTCACTTTTGGGGGCCGTAATGCAAGCCTCAATTTTAGGCTTCCCACCGGTGGAGGCGCTCGGCTACTGTTATTTCGTGCCTTATGGTAAGGACGTGCAATTCCAGATTGGTTACAAGGGCTTTATTGAGCTGGCTCGGCGCTCTGGCCGCGTAAAGATGGTTTACGCGGAAGTGGTCAGAGAGGGCGATGAATTTGAAGCGACATTCGGGTTAAATCCAGACCTGAAACACAAGCCAAACTTTGACAGCTCCAAGCCACTGACCCACGTTTACGCCGTATGCCAGTTTACCGACGGCGGATATAACTTCGTGGTATTAAGCAAATCAGACGTGGAGCGACTAAGAATGCGAAACCCGATGCAAAAGGGGGCCCCAAAAGGAGCTTGGGCCACTGATTACGAGGCAATGGCAAAGGGAAAAGCGATGAAACAACTATCGAAATACCTCCCGCTGAACATCGACACTCAGACAGACCTCGCCACAGATGAAGCGGTATTGAAGCCAGAAGATTTTAACTCAGGCCGTGTAAGTGCTGAGAATATTCATTACGAAGATGCTGAAATAGTTGACCCGGAGACAGGCGAAGTATTGAATTCAGCCCCAAAAAGCCAAAGCGAAAGCACTTCTGAAAATCAACAAGGTAAATAATCATTAACACACTCCCCCGGGCGGCTCTGGCCCGGGGCTAAAATCTTTTAATTATGGCAACAATAATCCTCAGACCGAAAGACAGAAACGAATGGTTGAAACACCGCGAGAAAGGCATTGGAAGCTCAGAGGTGGGCACAATTTTAGGCGTAAACAAATGGGAAACCCCTTACCAGCTTTGGCGCCGCAAGCTCGGCATTGACCCTCCGAAGGAGATGAATTTCGCAATGCGGGCGGGCCATTACCTCGAGGACGCCGTTTCTCAGATGTGGGAGTATGAAACAGGTAAAGAGGTAATTAAGGCCAGCGCAGGGGACTGGCTGTTTATCAACAAAGAACATCAACACCGTAGGGTATCGCCCGACCGGACATATTGGCTGGATGGAGCAACGAAAAATACCCGGGATTGGAAGCAAAAAGGTATTCTTGAATGCAAGACAACCCGGATGCCTATTGACCCGGACGACCTTCCTAAAACTTGGTTTTGCCAGCTTCAATATCAATTGGGGACGGCTGAAATGGAGCAGGGCGCTTTGGCGTGGCTTGTTACTGGCACTGATTTCGGATATGCCGAGTTTGCTTTTGACCCTGAGTTTTACGGATGGATGATTGAGGAGGTGGATAAATTTTGGGTTGATAACATTATAGGCAAGAAAGAGCCGGAGCCAATTAACGCTGGCGACGTGGCTCTGAAATATTTTAAACATACTGATGGAAAGGTTATTGAGGCAACAGAAACGCACCTGAAAGCCTATGAAGAGTTGACCGGTTTAAAAGCCCAGATGAAAGAACTGGAGACCCGGAAAAAGGAACTGGAAGAAACCCTGAAAATGGGCTTTGGCGACGCTGAGGCGATGGAATATGCCGGGCGAAAAATTGCGACATGGAAAGCCCCTAAAGCATCCCTTCGATTTGATGAAAAATCATTTAAAGCAGACCAGCCGGAGTTGTGGAAGCAATATACGAAAGAATCGACACCATCTCGGCGCTTCTTGCTGAAATAAACATTCTCACAAAGGGCGCCAATTACGGCGCCTTTTTTCTTGATTAATAAATAATTCAAGCGATGAAAAGTAAAACACTTACGTCCCGGGAAATCGCTGAAATAACCGGGATGAAAAACGAAAGCATTGAAGAGGCAATCAGGAACCTTTCAAAACTCAGTGAGGTAACCACCATTCAGCACAAGGGGTTTCTGGCCGGTATGTATGACAGTGAGCCGGCGCCGGTGGTTATTGAGCAGTTTTTCAATATTCTGGGAAAAGTGAAAACACACGTTAGCATTAATCCCGCAGGGCTAAAACTCCTGGCCCAACACCTCCCCCCGGGCCCGGCTGGCAGGCTCCCCCTCCCGGGGAAAACAGAAAAGCCAGTGAAGAGAGTTTACCAGCCGGCGGAGGTATCAACGCCCGGGAGATATATAACATTTGGAGACTTCGCAAAAATCTACTTCCGGGAGTTCCGCCTTGGCCGCAATACCTTAATCAAAAAGCTCAGAGAAAAGCGGTTTTTACAGCCCAACAATATACCATATCAACGGTATCTGAAGAGCGGTTTCTTTGTGGTGGAAACGGCGCCTTTCCGGGGCGACAGGCACACCCCGGAAGAGAAACAGAGAATTGCATACACAACGAAATTAACTCACAAAGGGGCCCTCTGGTTGCGCGAAGAGCTGGCGAAAATGGATTGATATTTTAACAAACAGGAAGAATTGACGTAATTCGCGATATAAACAATTTGGTTATTTATGGACGGATGGATTAAAATGCACCGCTCACTCTTGGAGTGGGAATGGTATGATGACTTGCCGGTAAAGGTTCTGTTTATTCATGTGCTTTTACGGGCCAACCACGCCCCGAAGAAATGGCGCGGGGAGATGATTGAAACAGGGAGTTTAATAACGTCTCTTTCAAAGCTGGCAGAGGAAACCGGGCTGTCAATAAAACAAGTTAGAAACTCTATAAAAAAATTAGAAAAAACCGGAGAATTGGGCACACAAAGGGGCAAGGCTTGGACAAAGATAACTGTCTGTAAATATGAGGATTATCAGGCCCGCGAAGAAAAAGAGGGCACAGAAGAGGGCAAAGCAGGGGCACAGCAGGGGCACAGCGAGGGCACAGCAGGGGCAACAAACAAGAATGAAAAGAATGAAAGAAAGAAAGAAGATAGTATAGGGGGCGCGCGAAAAAAATCGCGCACTTTTACCCCTCCCTCACTGGATGAAGTTATCGCGTATTGCAAAGAGCGGAATAATAACGTTGACCCTAAGCGCTGGCACGACTTTTACCAATCAAAGGGCTGGATGGTCGGCAAAAACAAAATGAAAGACTGGAAAGCAGCCGTTCGGACATGGGAAAAAGACAGCCCCCCGGGCCCTAAAAAACAGGGCGGCGCCTCTGGCCCACTTTCTCCTCCTTCTGATGCAGATTACGAAACAAACCCCTTTAATTAAAAATCAAAACCGGGCCGGGACTTGCTTTTTTTTGAGCTTTACAGGGTTATTAAAGCGATTAAATATACTATCCCGGGCAAATCTTCGCATTATTTCTTTTTAAAGCAAAATACATCCCTTAAAACGTTTTTTGATATAAACAGAGTTGCTAATAAAAAATAAGCATCCCGGGGGTTTTAAATAAACATTTTGTTTATATTTGCCAGCGCAAAACGAAAATGGGTTTTTATGGAAATTGAAGTTTACAATGACGACAGAAACTCCCGCGCTTATGCGTATCATTCTAACTTACTTGTTGAAATAGCAAATGAATTGCTGGCCCCGGAGGGAAAGACCTTTGAGATAGGCGAAAACGGCGAAATTCTTCGCTTCCTTCTGTATTATTTTAACGGGCTCCGGGAGGCTGAACAGGTTATGCCTGAAAAGCAATACAAGATTCACAAAAATTTAATCATTTGCGGCAAAGTCGGCGTTGGAAAAACCTTTCTGATGCGGGTTTTTGAGGAATACCTCAAACGCACACGAAACCCTCGTGGATATGCAAATTTATCCGTTACGCAAATGGTGAATTATTACAAGATTAACAACCACCTCGACCGATACACCTACAACGAAGAAAACTCCCGAACCTTTGAGGGCAACCCGGTAAACATTTGTTTGAACGACATCGGGCTGAAAACACACACCCATTTCGGGACAGATACGAAAATCCTAATCGAAGATTTTTTGCATGCCCGGACTGAAATTTGGGAACAGCGCCGAAAGTTTACCCACCTAACAACGAATCTCACCCCGAAGCAGCTTATCGAGTATTTTGACGATGAATACGGCCGTCTTGCCGACCGATTTAAGTTTTACAATATCATTTTCTTAAAAGGAGATTCAAAGCGATGAATGATTTGATTTATCACCAAAGAAACGGGCAATTAATCACATTTTCCCCGGAGTATGGAAGAGGCCAACATTACGCATCAAAAGGGCCTGACCATTTCGGAGAGTATGAGTTATGCGGAGTCCGGCCGACGCCGGAATCAGTGAGGCGCGTCGCGATAGCTTGCGAAGAGTTTAACAGAGAGCGACCGAAATGGGATAGCAAAAAGCTAAAATCCCTTGTTAAGCTGGTCAGCCGCAAACACCGAATAAGTGCAAAAAAACTGGAGACAATTTTAAATTTAAATGCAAATGAAATTAACAAGAGAACAAAAATTAAAAAGGGCCGCCCGAAAGGCGGCAAGAGCAAAAAGAAGACCGCGTAAACAATTGACCCCGGCAGATGAAGTGAGGCTTGACCTTTATTTAACATTTATCATCGTATTACAGGAAGTCACAATGCGTTATGTGGCGCTGGTCAGGGACAACCCGGCTCTGGCTTTCAAACTCAAACAGATTATGAATAAATACGTTCGCGCTGGTTACGAACTGAATGAAGTATTTAGGAAGTATATCAGAGCAGACCCATACCACGACGACCCGGAAGAATTGATGGATATTGAGGCAGATCGCATTTTTGACCTTGTGAATGCAACGGCAACAATATCAAGCGATGAACAATGGCTGAAAGCAATCAGCGCGGTTAAAAATATCGCCGGCTTTAAAGAGTCAATGAAACCACAAACAGTATAATTTTTTAACACACAAAACACACAGAACATGAGTTCACTATTTCAGGATGTGCCATTGGCACAGCGAAAAACAATGCTTCAAGACAACGCCTATGCGGTAAAGGAAGATGAAATGTACCAAAAGCCCCTCAGCGAAGATGAAATTAAGGTCTATCAAAAACAGCTGGTCGAAACCACGATAAGCATTCAGCGCGACCGGAAAAGGCTGAAAGAGATAAAAAAGGAATACAGCGACCGCATAAAGGAAAACGAAGCAAAAAGAAACGAAGCCGCGCAAGCCGTTCAATTTGGCTCAATAACCACCACCGGGACAGTATATCTGATGGACGACCAAGAGGCCGGAATGATGGAGATTTACGCCGAGGATGGTACTTTCATTACCAAGCGACCACTAATGCCGGAAGAGCGCCAGCTGTCAATAATGACAGCACAAAGAACCGGGACTTTTGACGAAGAATAATTTTTAACCAGCGCCCCGGCCAGCCCCGGGGCCTAAATTTTTAACAATATGGAAGAATTTAAAATGAACATTGTAAGCGAAAACGGCGAAGTAACAATCAGAAAAGGCGATGCCTTGCCACTGAGAGAGCCAGAACCGCTGATTTTGAGCGGGACAATTAGCGCTGTCTCTCGCTTCCTCGCAAACCGCTATAAACAACCTGAATACCGACCGGAATGGAGCCATATAATGGTAAATCGCGATGCCAGGGAAATTCGCCTGGTTTGCGATGAAAGAAATTACTACAGAACCAAGATCACCGGGCGCCTATTGATTAGTCCTGAGTTTGAAAAATGGAACATCAACACCGGCACTGAATACGGCGCTAAGGAGCTGGCAGAGTTTATCAAAATGAACCGGGCCGCATTCCCAAACAAGGCGGAAGCTATGAAACTGGCAAGTGAACTGTCAAATATAAAAGTTAAAACCAAAAACGAGCTGGAAAAATCAGACAATAACCGGGGGGAAATGCGATACGCCATTAGTCAACAGGTAATAAGCAATAACATACCGGCAGAAATAACGCTCCTGCTTCCGCTCTTTAAAGGGGAAAATAAAGAGGAAATAAAGGTCGAAATCTATGTGAACGCAAGCACCTTTGATGTTCAGCTCGTCTCCCCGGATGCACAGGAGCGCCTTGATGAATCAGTAAACCGAATTATTGATGAAGAATTGCGTAAGATTAACGAAGTCACAAACAATGAAATCGTAATTATTGAACAGTAATAAACACGGGCCCGGGCTCTGACCCGGCGTCCCTTAAAAATCACTTTTTTATGAGTTTTAACAAGATAATTATTGTGGGTAATGTTGGCACAGACCCCGAGATAACAAACTTCGACAACGGCGGAAAGGCGGCAAGATTCCGGCTGGCAACATCCGAAAGGGCGTTTACCACCCGGGACGGCAAGCAGATACCAGAACGGACGCACTGGCACAACATAAGGCTGTCAAACGGCCTTGTCTCGGTGGCTGAACAGTGGGTAAGGAAAGGCTCCAAACTATTGATTGAGGGCAAAATACGTACACGTTCTTACACTGATAAAAACAACGAAACCCGGTATGTTACCGAAATCATTGCTGAAAACATGAGGATGCTCGGGGGTGGTAACAGGTCTGGCAGCGACCAGAACACAACGGCAAATACACCGCGAACACCGGCACCCGATGAACCCGGATATTCCGCTTCAAACAGCGACGGGGAGGATGGATTTCCCTTTTAGCACATGACGTGCCGCGTGTATGTTGTGGTGTCGTTTAATACATCACAACAGACATGTATATGAGCCGTGTGGAAATATAGCACAAACTTTGATGCGATTAAAAATAAAACAGGGTGTGGCGAAAACCTAATAGAGTAGCCAGAAATTAAAACTTATAATTATGTATTGTCCACGATGTAACGAACCATGTCCAAAACCTATGACAATAAAACAGGAGATAGAATGTGAGCATAAATATGGTTTATAACGTGTAAGCAATATGCCGTCGTGGCGTGATTTTAAATAAATTTTTCAGGTATGAACGAAAGTAAAAAAATAAAAAATAGCGTCGGCCGCAATATATTAGATGCTACATGTGGAAGCAAAATGATGTGGTTTGATAAAGACAATCCAGATGTTTTATTTGCTGACAAAAGAACTGAAAGGCATACGTTATGTGATGGAAGGGCATTGGAAATAAACCCTGATATTAAGATGGATTTTACTGATATGCCTTTTGATGATAACACCTTCAATCTTGTAGTTTTTGACCCGCCACATCTGAAGTCTTTAGGCAAAAAAAGTTGGCTGGCTTTAAAATACGGATATTTACTACCTACATGGGAAGCGGATTTAAAAGCCGGTTTTGACGAATGCATGCGCGTCTTAAAACCAAACGGGGTGTTGATATTCAAATGGAATGAAAATCAGATAAAGGTTAGTAAAATAATTGAAGTTATTAGTGCAAAACCTTTGTTTGGTCATACAACTGGTCGAAATTCACAAACAATATGGATGACCTTTATGAAAATGTAAGGCGGCCGTAAATCAAAGAAATTATGAAAGAATTTATCAAAGAAAAATGGGAAGGTATTGTAGTTGGGGCTTGTATTGCCTTTTTCATTACGATTGTGTTAGAGGTTATCGAAAGTACAATCCTGAAAATAGCCTTAATAATGGCTAAGTAGCCTTGTTGCTAACAGCTACGATAAAAGACATGCGGTATATTGCATGTTGTGGGCGCCGGGGCTGGTATAATTCACGAATCAGGCGTATTTACAGCGCTGGCGTTTATTGTGCTTTTCGGTTATATCGAAATGGTCAGCGACCATCTTGTTAAAACCTCACAGAATTTACAGACCTTTTCAAAAATTGTTTTAAGGGCTGGTAAAAAGGTTATTAAGCGCTAAAAAGGGAGCAAAGGCGAGCTGAAAGGAAATTTTATGGTAATTTAATCACTGGCCGCCCCTCTTCCCCGGGGTGGCTTTAATCTTTTAATGTATGCCAATAAAACCAGAAAACCGGAACAGATACCCGGATAACTGGCCAGATATAAGAGCCAAGATACGCGAAAGAGCCGGGGACAAATGCGAGTGGTGTGGTGTGGTAAATCATTCATATATCCACCGCCTGACCCGGGAGCTTTGTCTGCCAGACGAGGACGGCGCTATAAAAATAATTTGCACCGTTGCACACCTCGACCACACCCCCGAGAATTGCGATAATGAAAACTTGGCTTTTCTCTGTCAAAGATGCTACAACAGATACTACATGAAGCATCGACAGGAAACGCGCCGCAAGGCACGCCTAAAAGGCCAATTTAAACTGAAATTTTAATAAAAGCGAACCGAATGAACGTTATCAATCACAACCTCCCGAAAGCGGAAGCCTTTAAAATGATACGCCAAGCAGCGGAAACAGGCATTTTTACGGGCGACGGGATGAACACCTATTTAAACTCTTGCCGGTGGTTTCTCCCTCACTATGATTGCATCATTGTATTTACCCGGGACACGGGCTATCACTCTGGCGGGTGGTGGAAGAATCCCGAGTATGAAAGGTGCTATCACTTGTCAATATCTTTCCCCGGGGGCCGCAACCGAAAGGCCCTCAATGAAGTCCTTGCGGGGCTGTTTGGGTGGCAAAGGAAGTTACTTTGGGCCGAGCCTCCATACAGCAAAGAGGGCCGCGAAAATGAAGTATGGCATTACCGCCTATTTTGCGACCAAGGCTGGCAGCCTATCAAGCCCCGGGGGGGAGGTTTATTCAAAGCAGTTTACCGAAATCGGGTGGAAGTCATTCAGCGAATTACATTACAGAAAATAATCTCATAAAATTTTGATGGAAAGCATTTACAGACCAATGGACGCACACCTGATAGCCGCCGCGCCTGACCTTTTAAGGGCCTGCAATATGGGCCGGGCCGATATTATCAGAGGCTCCGTCGATGATGTCACGCTTGAAGTATTAGAGAACGCAATAAAAAAAGCAAACAATGAGTAAAAAGAAGAGACAGGAAGAAATGATTCCCGCCATACCCCCGGAGGATTACTCCGGGAGTGTTTGGACGTGGATGATAGCCCTTATTGAACGCGGTCTTTGGGACGGCGACGCAATCATTTATCAAGGGTTGGAGAGAACCGTAAACGCTCACAATATCAAACACGACAAATTTATGGGAACATCAATCTTTGGAGACTCCTATAAATTAGGCTACGAGCCTGTTCAAAGAGTTATTTACCACAGATGCAAGAATGGTTAACGCCTATATTTTGCTATTTTTGGCATCAAATTTTTAAAAACTTATCAATAATGAAGCAGTTTATCAGTTTATCAATCTTTGCGCTTTTATTAAGCCTCACAGGCTGCATTAAGCCAGAACAGAATCTTGTATCAGTGAACGGGGAACCAGCCTATTCAATCCCCGGTATCGAAGCCAATGAAGTAATCGAGCGATTGTATGAAAAGGGATTTCAAACATCAACCGACTTCGAAAAAACCCGTTCTCGATGGATGGCCCGCCAAAAGACTGGTTCAACAGACCTCTATGTCTTATTTGTAGGTTCAGGCGATAAAGAAGTAACAGAAATAGAAGTTTCCATTCTCGATGAAACAAATTCTTGGGGCGAATCTGCAAAAGGGGTTTTCTCTTATATTGCAGGGCTTCCAATCAAAGAGGGGAGCGAATGGGTCGATGCGAACTTCGGGATAGATGCCGAAATGATGTTTCCGGGCCTCATTTATGAATTAGATTCAAGTGAAGACTTTGTTGAACTAAAAATAACAGGTGTAAAAAAGCAATAAAACACGGAACAAATTAAAACAGACAGACCCTCGGGAATAGCCCCGGGGGTTTTTTTATGCCTGCCACCCAGATAAACGCTATTGAGTTAAACGAGTGCTTATGGTATATGCACTTTTCGTTATCTTTGTTGTATGAGAAAAAAAGACCTGTTCACTTCTGTTTTGAAAGCCGATTTAGACGTGGAGGCTGTCGCTGAATTGAAGTTTCACCCAACCCGGCGTTGGCGCTTCGATTATGCAATACCAGCCTATAAAATTGCAATCGAAATCGAGGGCGGCGTCTGGACACATGGCCGACACACCCGGGGTGCTGGATTTATCAAGGACATTGAAAAATACAACACTGCTGCCTCAATGGGTTGGTTGCTCTTGCGCTTCACCCCTGAAATGAAAATGAAAAGTGAAACGCTAAAAATTATCGGGGAGACAGTCAAACAGCGAAGGGCTGAAATTCGGGCCGGAACTCAAAAAAGCACATTAAAGGAAATGCTTACATAGTAAGCACTTTTTTGTAATTTTATCGCGTTAAATACGCTAAAAAAACTCAATTAATGGAAACAACGACTTTACGTTTATCACAGATTTCCACAAACAACGCAAACCCGCGACTAATTAAGGAACACAAGTTTGAAAAACTGGTTGATTCAATCCTTGTATTTCCTAAAATGCTGGCCCTCCGCCCTATTGTCGTCAATGAACAATACGTTGCGCTGGGAGGGAATATGCGATACCGGGCACTTAGCTATATTTCAGAAATGACCCCGGAAGAGGTTGCTTTCCGTTTGTCTGGATTGGCTGATTTTAAAAAGAAAACCGAGGCCGAACAGATTGAATTGAAAAACTATTGGTCTGCCTGGCTGGCAAACCCGCATGCTATTGTGATGAATGCGAGCGACCTGTCAGAGCAGGAAAAGCGCGAGTTTATCATTAAAGACAATGTTGGTTTCGGGGAATGGGACATGGACATGCTTTCAAACGAATGGGATGAAAAAGAGCTCGAAGATTGGGGACTTGACGTCTGGCAGACAGAAGATGAAGGAGAGGGAGCAGATATTGAAAAGAGGGAGTCTTCAGCCGGGGTTCTTAGAGAGCGTTTTATTGTCCCTCCATTTTCTATTCTTGATTCAAGGCGAGGCGAATGGCAAAAACGCAAAAAAGCATGGCGGGCGATTATCGGCGACAACGGAGAAAGCCGCAACGACACTCTAATTAAGTCGATTGAGCTTAAATATAAAGACCTGTATCAAAAGACCAGAGCCCACCGTCAGAAATTGGGAATTTCATTCAAAGAATACTTAGAGAAGTATGTTTCAGAGGAAGAGAAGCGGAAGGCTGAAAAGAAAGTGACTGCCACAGGTGTTTCAATCCTTGACCCTGTTATGGCGGAGATTGTATGTAAGTGGTTCGGTGTTGATGGCGGCAATGTCTTTGATTGTTTCGCCGGGGACAGCGTTTTTGGATATGTTGCAGCCCATGAGGGGTTTAATTTTACGGGAATTGAATTACGACCCGAGCAAGCACGGTTAAACAATGAGAGGGTTGAAGGTATGACTGCAAAGTATATTAATGACGACGGGCAAAATGTCGCTAAATATATTGAGCCGGAATCACAAGACTTACTTTTCAGTTGCCCTCCTTACTTCGATTTAGAGGTTTACAGTGACGACCCAAAGGATGCTTCAAATCAGGATAGTTATGAAGATTTTATTCACATTCTTAAAAATGCCTTTACGGAATCGTTAAAATGCCTCAAAGAAAACCGTTTCGCTGTGGTTGTTATCGGCGACGTTCGGAATAAAAAAACCGGGTTTTATTACAATATGATAGACGACCTGAAACGAACATTCAAAGAGGCCGGCGCCCCCCTTTACAACGAAATCATACTATTGGAGCAGACAGCAAACAGCGCCCTCAGAGCAGCCAAAGCGATGGAATCGCGAAAGGTGGTAAAGGTTCATCAAAACATACTGGTTTTTTACAAAGGCGACCCCAAACACATTAAAGACAATTTTAAAATCATTGAGTATGACGAGCAAGATTTGGAATCATTCAGAGTGGATTTCGGAGACGAACCCGAAGAGGCTGAAACAGAGTTTTGATAAAATCCTCCAAGAGACGGGGCACACCGTTTTAGATTTTACCGAACACCACTTCAAACCGGAGGGGTACACGGCGCTCTGGTTACTGGCAGAAAGTCATTTCGCGATACACACATTCCCGGAAGATGGGAAAACCTATTTTGAGATGTCGAGTTGCAATAGGGCTTTTTTCAGCCGCTTTATTGAACTAACTGAAAACATGAATTAAAATGTCTGTCCCAAGAAAAACACAAGTAGCAAGACAGAAGCGGGAAGCTCGGCGCGAAATCGTTGCCGAGCTTTACCGTAAGGGGTACAGCATCCGGCAAATCTGCAAAGAGGTAAAGCGCCGGTTAGACATCAAAAGTTGTTCCACCCGGTCTGTACACGACGATATACAGGCCCTTTTAAAAGAATGGCGCGAGGCCCGCATTGAGGACACCGACCAAGCCATCCAGTTAGAATTGGCCCGCATTGATAACATTTTGCAGGAGCTCTGGGAGCAGTGGGAAAAATCAAAGCAGGATTTTACCCGCACCGAAGAGAAACGCCGGGGGGCACCTCACAGGGGGCGCGGCGGGAACGGAGAAATAAGAACCGTTAACGTTGAGCGCGTGGAAAAACAGGTTGTCAATATTGGCGACGTTTCCATTATGGCAGAAATAAGGAAACAGCTTGAAGAGCGCCGGAAGTTGCTTGGTCTGTATGCACCTGAAAAAAGAGAGTTAACAGGCGCAAACGGGGAACCATTAGAGGGGGCCAAGGTAACGGTTGATATTTCCGGCTATTCAGAGGAAGTAAAAAAGCAATTATTAGAGGTAGCACGCAACATTGAGCCAGAAATTTAAAATATCGAGAGCGGTTTTAACTGAGATAGAACGCGAGGCTTGCACAAAATCACTTTATGAGTTTGTGAAGAGCTTCTGGGGCGTTATTATCCGGGAGGAACCGGTTTTTAACTGGCATATTGAGTACTTGTGTAATGAGTTGCAAAAGCTCAGTAAATCAATCGTTGCACGCTCAAAGAAGCCTTACGACCTTATCGTTAACATTCCCCCGGGAACCACAAAATCAACCATTACAACAATCATGTTTCCGGCGTGGTTGTGGACGCAAGACCCGAGCATCCGAATCATTACAAACTCTTATTCCGGCGACCTGGCTATCGAACACGCCGTAAAAAAGCCGCGATATTATCACATCGGATAAATACCGCTTACTGTTCCCGGACGTGGTTATACGCCGCGATAAGGCCGGAAAGAGTTCGTATGAGAACACAGCCACCGGGGCCCGGTATGCAACCTCCACCGGGGGAACCATTACAGGGAAGCATGCCCATGTAATCATTAACGACGATCCGCAAAACCCGGCTCAGTCTTCCTCCGAGGCACTCAGGGAAACGGCAAATGAACACACGAAAACGCTTGCCAGCCGTAAGGTGAATAAAGAGAACACCCCGACAATTACAATAATGCAACGCCTCCATGAAGAGGACGTGACAGGCTATCTTCTTAAAAAGAAAAAGGACAGAATCAAACACATCTGCCTACCGGCGGAAGCCACCGGGGACGTTCAGCCAGAAGAGTTACGCAACAATTACATTAATGGCTTTCTTGACCCAATAAGATTAAATCGGGCCGTTCTGGATGAAGCGCTGACCGACCTCGGCTCCAGGGCTTATGCGGGGCAATATAACCAATCCCCCGTTGCTGATAGTGGTAACATCGTGAAAAGGGAGTGGTTCAATGTTATTTCACGCGCCCGTTTTCGTGAACTCTGGCGAGGACAAACGATTACTTTTTTTGCTGATACTGCATACACCGAAAAGACAGAGAACGACCCTACGGGAATTATCGCAACGTGTAAAATCGGGAATGACCTTTACATCGTTAACGGGGCCAAGGTCAGATTGAAATTTCCTGACCTTATACGCTTCATAAAAAAATACGCTCTTAAAAACGGTTACACAGATGAAAGCACAATCCGCATAGAGCCAAAAGCAAACGGGATTTCGGTTATTGACCAGCTCCGGGAAGCAACCGAGTTGAACGTGACCAGCACCCCCTCTCCAAATGACAGCAAAGAAACGCGCTTAAATGCGGCGTCTCCAAAGATTGAGGCCGGACGCGTTTATCTGGTCGATGACCCCGACAGCGACTGGATTGAAGAGTTCATCACAGAGGTTTGCGGTTTTCCAAACAAATCACACGATGAGTACGTGGATATCCTCTGTTACGCTATTGATTACCACTTGAAAAATAAACCGGTGGTTACTACAGAGGTAAACGCCGATGAATTAGGATTATTCTAAAAACACAAACACACAGAAGCATGGCTACAATCAAAGAACTATTAGATGCCGGGGATATAAAAAAAGCCCTTGCGGTATTAACCCCAAAGCCTGGGGTTTCTGATTATGCAAAAGAGTATGAAAACGACCGAACATTACGCGTTTCTCAGGTGGGAAAACGAAAGGATAAGGTTCTGAAAAATGAGATTGTGACGGTCGCCAAGATTCCTATTCCCTTTCAAAAGAAAGTGGTGCATTCCGCGTCCGCGTTCCTTTTTGGGAGCCCCGTAAATGTGACCTCACCGGAAGAGAAAGCGAAGGAAGTAATCGCTCTTTGGAAAAAGTGTCGAATGGATTCCTTGTTTTTGGATTTCACCGAAACCGTAATGTCCGAGACCGAGGCGGCTATTGTATTTTTCCCTGTTGAGCGCACCGGAGAGGTTGTCATAAAAGCGCGCGTTCTTAAAAATGAAAACGGCACTTATTACCCGGTTTTCGATGAATACGGGGATTTAGTCGCTTTTTGTTGGCGGTTTTACCTTTCCAACGGTGCATCAAAAAAACAGTATTTCAGAGTTTTTACGGCTGAAAGTATTATCACCTACACACTGGCAAAGTCGGAATGGGTTGAAACAGACAAGAAAGATAATTTATTCCGCAAAATCCCGGTCGTTTATCAGTCACAAAAGAACCCGGAGTGGTGGGACGTCAAAGAATTGATAGACCGTTACGAAATGAATCTTTCCAAGTTTGCTGACACAAACGATTACTTCTCTTCCCCAATGTATAAGGCCAAAGGGGCGGTAAAATCAATACCCAAGAAAGACGCAACCGGTAAAATCGTGAAGCTGGATATTGTGGAGACGGATAGCGGTAAAATCATCGAGGCAGACCTTGACGTAATTTCATGGGACAGGGCCCCGGAGGCGTTAAAGCTGGAATTCGACACAGAAGAAAAACTCATTTACGGAATGACCGACACGGTTGATTGGTCTCACCTCAAAGAGCAGGGGCTCGGTAATATCTCGGGAGTTGCTTTAAAGCTGTTATTCTTCGGTTCTATTCTCAAAGCCAAGCGCCAACAAGGGGTTTACAAAACATCTGTGAGTCGGGCGCTAAACATCTTAAAAGCAGGGGCACAACACATTCTAAAAAAAGGCGATTTTTCAAATGTTGAGTTCGATATTGAGTTTACCAGTGTTCTTCCTGATAATATTAAAGAAACAGTTGAAACGCTCATTACAGCCACCGGTGGAAAACCTGTTCTCAGTCAGGAAACAGCCGTCGGGCTTACGTCTTATGCAAACGATGCAAGCATGGAATTTGAACGGTTGAAAGCTGAAAGCCGGGCCGATAGTTTTAATCTAACAGACTAAATAGGATCCAATCATGGAAGATGTTTTACTGCAATTCATTAAGGCGAAGATTGAGGAACGCAAAAAAGCGAAGAAACACCCGACGTTTTGTACGCTGGAAGATGTCCGCGCTGAATACACCCGGGCACTTAACCAGCTATGGAAAGATGGGAAGATTGAAGTTGGGGAAACGATTAACGGGAAATGGATAATACCGAAGAATGGCTAAAAAAGTAAATATTCACTTTGAGGAATTTAAAAAACACACTGAGGTACAGGAAAAGTACGCGAAGAAAGTTGCAGCCATATTCTCCGGGGCTGCACAAGACGCCGCTATAATTGGCGCAAGTCTTACGGCCCCGGCGGGTAAGGCTTTCAGTTTTAAACAATACCCCCGCGCAAATAAAGCCATTGAAAAACTCGTGGCAAATATGAAGAGCGATATTGTTGCGACCATCACTGAGGGCACAACTGAAGAGTGGTTGCACGCCGCGAAACTGAACGATACGATTGTAAAACAGGTTTTTCACAACTCAAAGCTGACCAATGACCAGATAAAAAAATACATGAACCGCAATCTTGACGCGCTCTATGCTTTTCAGACACGCAAGATTGGGGGGCTGGCATTGTCTGACCGGGTTTGGAAGTACACGAACCAGTTCAAGGAGGAAATTGAAATGGCTCTTGACTTGGGCCTTGGAGAGGGGAAGAGCGCCGCCGCGCTTAGTCGTGACGTTAAACAATACTTGCAGAATCCCGATAAGCTGTTTCATCGGGTACGCGATAAGCATGGCAAGCTCCAACTGTCAAAGAATGCAAAGGCCTATCATCCCGGGCGGGGCGTTTACCGTTCATCGCACAAAAACGCTATGCGATTGACCCGCACCGAGGTAAATATGGCTTACAGAACGTCAGATTTTACCCGCATTCAGCAACTTGATTTCGTTATCGGCATTCGTGTAAAGCTGTCAAACAATCACACCCTAAACGGGGTGCCTTTCACTGATATTTGCGACAATCTGGCCGGCGTTTACCCTAAAGAATTTAAGTTCACAGGCTGGCACCCTCAGTGTCGGTGCCATTCAGAAACCATCCTTGCAGACGAGGAAGAGTTCTTGGAATATCAACAGGCCATACTGGACGGGGGCGACGTCTCCGGGTGGAAATTTAAAGGCAGTGTTGACAGTATGCCTCCGCAGTTCATCCATTGGATAGACCAGCACTCGGATAGCATTAAAAACGCTAAATCCCTGCCTTATTTCCTCAAAGAAAACTTTCCCGAGGGAAGCATTCAGGGGAGCGTAAATCTGTTTAAAAAAGCACCCCAAAAAGCCAAACAGACTATTCAGGAATCACAGAAAGCAATGATTGAGCAGGCGTCCCTTGCTTATGAAAAAGAGTACGCACAAAAGAAGATTGAGCAGGCGCTCGCAGCGGGGCACACCGGCCCGGAACTTGACGCCCTGAAAATTGCGCTGGGAAACCCATCGATAACGGCCAGCCAGTTAGCCAGCAAATCAAACAAGTTGCTTCATGCCGTCAAAGGCACAACGAAGAAAGTAAATACCATACCCGCGCCGCCACCAAACAAGGCGTCAAAGGAAGCCATAAAAAAGGCCGTTGCAGACCACACCCCGACAGACCCTCTGAGGGCGAAGTTTGAAAAGAAGTACGCCAAAAAAGAGGTTGACGGACTTCTTGATGCTTATTACAAGCACACCGCTAAAAAGAGCAGCAAGCCCCCGGGGGAATATCTGTCTTATTTGGATTACGAAATAAGCTGGATAAAAGACAACAGCCTAAAAAAATACGCGACCGCTCCTGAGCTTTTAAAGCTCTTACAGGCCGAGAGGGATAAGATACAGGCCATTATCGCGAAAGAGGTAAAAGAGGCCGCTAAAAAGACTATTGCAGCGCAAAAAGAGGTATTAAAAAACTTCACAGGCGTCGCAACAGACTTCAAGACACACAAGGCCGTAACTGTCAGAAATGCCTCCAATGACCTAAAGCGCTTGGAAAAAGAGCTGGCCGGGGAACTAAAACCAGAACCAAAGACACTGCAAACCCATTACACCAAAGCAGAATTAAAAAAGCTCCGGGAGCTGGAAAAGAGGCACGCGCTTTCGGTTATCAAGGCCGAGGGGGACGACTGGCGAGACAGTGTTATTCAGGCAGAATCAGAAGTAAACGCTTTCAAAAAAGAAATGGCGATAAAATACCATGCAAAGAAGCGGAAACTTCCAAAGCTGGATAATATGACAGAAAAAGAGTATGCCGAATACATAAAAAATGAATCAAAGCGGTTAAACCTCGCGGACGTTCATATAAGCGGTTTCAATGATGAGAGGATAAAGAAAATTGCAAAGGATTTCGGCTTGGCGGAAGAGGAAGTTCGCGCCGTATTGATTTACACATCAAACACAGGTTACAGCATAAACGCAGCGCTTCGAAAAATAGAGCCCCTCACAGATGAACTCAGATTGTATTCCATTTTGGCAAATCGGGGAATTCCTAATTTCCCTCGCTTCGAAGGGGTTGTCCGTCGGGGAACTTCACTTTCGCCTGTCCTTGACAAGCTAAAACAGGCTATAAAAGAAGGAAAAACATGGCGCGATGATGGCTTTATCAGTGCTGCATTCCGGGGGAGCGGGTTTAGTGACAAATTAAAGATGCGGATAAAAACAAAGACCGGGGGCATACTGGATGAAATTTCAACGCATCCCCACGAATACGAAATCCTGCTTCGCTCTGGCCGCGAGTTTAAGGTGCTTTCTCTTTATGAAAGGGATGGTCAGTGGTATGCATATCTTGAAGAGATTTAGGCATAAAAAAACCAGCCTCCCGGGGGAAGCTGGCTGCAAACGAAATGGTAATTAAAAAGACTTTGACCGCCACAAACTTACAGATTATTGAATATATCGCCAAAAGTTATTGGGTCATTCAGATAAAGAAACTCGTAAAACTCATAAATGACAGAGCGTATATCCTCTGGTAGCCGGGCCATTGCAGCCCCGATTAATTCGTGGGAAATGTCCTTGTAAAACGTCTCTGCAATACCGCCCGTAATGGCCGCGATTGTATCGCTGTCTCCGCCGACCGAGACTGCCAGCCGGATAGCGCTTTCAAAATCATCGCTCTCCAAGAATGCGGTTATCGCTTGCGGGACTGTTACCTGGCAGGTTTCATCGAACTCATTTGTTACCCGTATTTCGTCACAAGAGGCCGATAAATCGTATTTATACTTTTCTTCGGCCAGATGCTTCAATTCTTTTTTCGTGGCCCCTCTTCGCGCTAAAAACATTAATTCAGCGACTGCCCGGGCCCCTTTCATCCCCTCCGGGTGGTTGTGTGTTACGCCCGTAACCATATCGGAAGCAGTGTAAACAGAATCAAGCGAGCTGAAATAACACCCGACCGGGCTTATCCGCATGGCCGCCCCGTTCCCGAAGCTGTTATACGGCTTCGGGAATGGCTCAGGCGATGCAATCCATCTTGAGAACTGAGCCCCGTAACTTTCATTCGGGTAACGCAAGCACCAATCTTTGAGAATACCTGCGAAACGCTCTCCGCTGGTTACGCCTTTCTGGCTTGACTGTATAATCCATTCCGCGACTGCAGTTGTGCAAACCGTATCATCGGTAAAGGTGCTTTCAGGGGTAAATAATTCAAAGTCGGTTTCCCTGTAATTGTTAAATTCAAAACGCGACCCAACAATGTCGCCAATAATAGCTCCAATCATTTTATTATCTATTTTTCTTTGATTAAGCATTAATATTACCCACGTCTTTGCGGTTTGCGGTAAACTAATTCCTGTTTGATAGTACAATAGTCATTTGAGAATTTCGCTCCGCCACTGATGCCGGCCTCCCATAGCTTTCGCACCGTACATCCGATTTGTTCTTCTGAAAAATGGTCGTAAATAGCCGCTAAACTGAAAAAATAAAAATCGCGTTTCCCGTCAACGGGCTTCTTCAATCGCAGGTGGTAAATCTTTGTCTCACTCATTGCTGTTGTTTTTAGAATAGCAAATATATTGGCGTTGTCTGATGAATGCAAACCTTCAGTTGCATTACTCCGTTGCCGGGCAAGATGAAACCAAAATGCAAGGATAGCCAGCGAAGCAGGTACGCCAAAAGCAGAAAGCCCGCCAATCAATAAAAGAAAATCAATCATTTTTAAAGGATTAAAAAACGCCCGAGAATTTCCCGGGCGAGGTTGGTTAAAATTCCGTTTACTTCACTCGGTTTAGCAATTCACCGCTGATTTCGTGCATTTCCCGAGCTCTTACCGGGTCGGCTGTCCGGGCATGAGCAGTTATTGCTTGCGTAAGTTTCCAGAGCGAGGGCCCGCCTGTCACACCGTCCTCGGGCTTGTTATTCATTATCAGTGTTTCCACTTCTTCCCGGTCTGGTTTTGTGAGAGCCCCCCGGGAGACAAGGTTTTTCAGTTCCTTTTCAAAATCCACATTCATTTCGCTGGCTTTCTGAATTTCGATTGCTTTTGCCATAAATGCATCTTTTGAAAATAGCCCCCTTGTAAGGTCATTTACGGCCGATACGGTGGTTTGTGTATCCAGCTCGTATGTTCGCTCGCTAAGAGCCAGATTGTCCGGTAATTTGGCCCCTAAATGCACCTGCTTCATTACTGATTCGCGCACCATGCCATTGAGACAAGCGCCGTTCAGCATGAAAGACCGCATATCCACAGCCCCATCCCCATAGTCTGAGGTGCTGAATCGGGCCCCCATAAATATTACCACGTCCCCATTCTGTTTCGTGGGCACCGTTATCGGGGTCGGGAGGATTGTCTCGGCCCAAACTTTCGTATCACTCATGTATGCATCGGCCATTAAAGCCCCCTGTTGAAGCGCCTCTTGCATAAAGGCCATTAGGATTACTGAGCTGTTTATCCGGCGATAGCTGTCAGATAAAACCGCCCTCACTTCGTTACCCACTGACCGCACTAATACCCGGTTTTTATGGCTGTTTAAACTGTGTTCATTCAATACAGTTGCGGCCAGTTTGCGTTCCCAATCAGAGCCCTTAGAAAGCCCTTTCAGGTATCGCACCGGCACGCCCATTTTTTCGGCCAGTTGCCCTGTTGCGTTATCATGCAATGAGAATTCACCAGATGGCAGATTAACCAAGAGTTTTTCCTCCCCGGCGAAAGTCATTGCCGGGGCCGTATTCTGGTTCCTTGCCCCTATAGGAACAATAAAATCTTGTGCCATTTTCTGTTCACTAATTAAACGCTGCATTGTATTTTCAACGTTCATCCGGTTGCGCTCAATCATGTTTTGCACCTTGTTAATTACCACTTGATTCAGACCCTCTTGTGCGGTCATTGCTTCGTTTTTCACAGTCAAAGCTTCCATAATTTTTAATATTTAAGTGTATACCAATTAAATGTTAAACAGTTTCGTAATCGATGCCAACTCTATCGGCTTCGCGCTCAATTATGCGGTTCAAGATGCGGTCGGCGTCTGCATCCTCCAGCCACCAGCAAAAAGAGAGAGCTTTTGAATATTCCGGGTTTTCCAAATATTCCCTTCGGATTTTAGCATACTCCGCCTCTGTTGACCTCTGACAAACCACTTTTGCAATTTTAGACGGTTTTAAATAATTCTCTTGGGTTTTGGCTTTGTAAAACACTGCAATAGTCTTCATATCAATTAGTTTTATGTTGTTTGACGGTTACAAACATAGCGCGCTATTTTAAAAATAACAAGCAAAAACACAAAAAAAAGTGCTTATATCATAAACATTTTGTAGATTTTCAATAAATTTGAAACTGAAATCAAAAAAATAAATCACTATGAAACAGGCAATTTTAGCATTCCTGAAAACCAAAATGCCAGGGGTTCAGGCTGCCTATCTGGATGGGGTTGCAGACCGGTACAGCAAAATCATTACAGAAGAGGGGCAGATTGAAACCGTTTTAAACGACGGGGTCATTGATGTTTTGACTTTTTCCGCCAAACATGCACAAGCCGAGGGAGACCGCCGGGCGCAAGATGCAATCAGGGGGTATGAAAACAAATACAATCTGAAGGACGGCGAGAAAATTAACACTGAGCCGAAAAAATCTGAACAGCCAAAACAAGATGAAGATGTTCCTGAATGGGCTAAGACTCTTATTGATACCAATAAGGAGCTGGCCGCAAGGATTGAGGCTTTTGAAAAGGAAAAGGAAACGAAAACCAAAGAGCAGGCCGCCGCGAAGGCTTTTAATTCTTCCGAAAAGCTGGCCGGACTCCATGAAGATTTGAAAAAATCTTGGCTTTCGCGCATTGACCCTGAAAAAGACCTCACAGAGCAGATTCAGTCCTTGGAGAAAGAGGCCGAAATCATTTCGCAGTTATCAACAGCGAAGCAGGCCGGCAAAGGTTTAGAGGTTGGAGGCCGTGTTGAGGGCACTGTTTCAGAAGATGAAGCTAAAAGTTTAATCGAAAAAATGTAGTGACGCATGGCACAAGTAACATTAAACAGAACGCAGACCGTTGATACCACCAACGACAACGTGGTTATTGCGGAAGCGATTGAATTTATCCGGGGTGGGCGCACACTTGATGTTACCGGATGGGATAAAGAAACCATTCCCGCCGGGCACCCGATTATTTATGACGCCGGGGAGTATAAACCTATTGCATTATCAGTTGACGAGGTAACGGGTGAAGTAACCATTGACGAAACCAACGCCGCAAAGGTGGTTGGTATTCTTGGAGGTACACTTTTAACCACCGACCCCCGGGCTTCTATCGTGGTGCGTGGCACCGTGAACCCGGAGGCGGCTGTTTATTCCATTCCCGCATCGGTACAGGATGCATTGCCTTTGATTCGTTTCGAGGCTGACTAATTGTTGAACGCTTAAAAGATTAAAAGAATGCAATTACAATCACTTTTCCCCGAGTATGTAAAAAAATACTTCTCGGCCATTGTGACGAAAGTCATTGAGACGGTAAACGGGGCAAAAAACGCGCCTGTTTACCTGTTTAAAACCATGCTTTCCGAAGAGTACTCCACCGACCTGAAGTGGTCGAGCTTGTCTCTGAATGGTAGCATTGTTGCCGCCGATGTTGTGGCAATGGATTCCCCGCTCCCGCTTAAAAAGCGCGATTCTATTAAGAAAGCCGAGGGGGATATCCCCAAGCTTGGTTTGAAACTGTATTTGTCAGAAAAGCAGCTTTCCGACCTGGATATTCTTGTTGCCCGAGGGGGCCGCGAGGCTGATGTTGTGGCAAAGCTGTTCGGTGACGCCAAGAAAGCGATTACCGGTATCGAAGAGCGCTTGGAATTTATGTTCCTGCAAGCTCTGAGTTCCGGCGTAACCTCCATTACCAGCGAAAACAACGCCGGTATTGGTGTTCGCATTGATTATGGCATTCCAGACGAGAATAAGGTAAAAGTTGCAACAGTCTGGTCTGATGCTATCAATGCTACGCCGCTTGACGACATCGAAAAAATTGTGGAGGCGGGCTCCCCTAAAGGGCACGTTTTTACAAAAATTCTGATGGACAGGGCTACTTTCAACAACTTCAAGAAAACCGCACAGGTTAAAGAGCGCAACGCGACAGCTCTTGGGCTGGCAGTGACCAGCGCAACCAAGCCGCCTGTTCCGACGCTTACTCAGGTTAACGAATTCTTGTTAGAGGATTACAACCTGATTATTCAAGTCGTTGACCGGGCCGTTCAGATTGAGAAAAACGGCAAGCGAACAGCTGTCAAACCTTGGACTGAGGGGGCTGTTACGTTCATTACCACCGAGCAAATCGGTAGCCTGTTTTATGGCTCACTGGCAGAGGAAAACCACCCTGTCGAAAATGTGGCTTACGAAAAGGCGACCAATTATACGTTGGTGTCGAAGTATCACAAGAACGACCCCTTGCGCGAATATACCAGCGCACAGGCAAATGTTCTTCCAGTTCTAAACGGCGTGGATGCTATCTACATTCTTGATACCAAAAACGCAGCCGCTTAAAAATTAGCATGAAATGACAGTAAAGGAAGCATTGACGGGCCTATCCGGGTATCCAATCCCGGGGGCGGCCCTTGAAAACATAGCCAGCAAACGGGGGCTTGATTTGGGGGTCTCGGTTAATACAGAAACCAGAACGTCGAGCGCTTTTCGTTTGTCAGAGGCGGATGTCCTAATGTGGCTAAGTATGGCCCCAAGTATTTCTGAGGAAGGCGTAAATATCAGTTTGTCAGAAGTGGAAAAGAGGCGTTTTAAAGATATGGCAAACATTATCTATCAGGAGTTGGGGGACAGTGCATACCAGCCTAATATCCGCCAAGTTTTCAGCTATGAGGGGGATGATGTATGAGTTTAGTGAATGGTTACATACTTGGGTTGTTAAACAGCGGGGCGGGAATTGACCAGAACGGCGACCCCGCCCCTTTGTCTTCCGGTTGGAGCGACCCGATACCGGCAAATATCAGAGCAAACACTCGGAACACAACAGGAACTTACACCGGGGGCCGATTCACAGTCGCAAAATATACAGCGATAATTGACGGTCTCGAGTTTCCATACACCCGGGTAAGATTAAAGACAGACGCCGGGGAAGAGCTGGGAGAGTTTGATGTTCAGAACGCGGAGAAACTAACATTCGTGAACCGCACGAAAATTACCGTTTGATATGGGAATTAAGTCGCTCACACCGAGAAAGCACATAGAACAGTACACCGTTCAGCAATTACGGCGGATTGAATTATCCGTCGTCAATACCTTAATGTATATCGGCGAGCAGTGTATCAATGAAGCTAAGAATAACGGGGCTTACACTGACCAAACAGGGAACCTCAGAAGTTCAATCGGGTATGTGGTTTTGCACAACGGGCGGGTGGTTTCGACAATGAAGTTCGAGCAAGTGAAGCAGGGCGGTAAGGGCCTGAAAAATGGTAAAAAATTCATCAATGAGCTGATAGGTCAATACAGCAAGGGTTTTGCCTTAATAGTGGTTGCCGGCATGGATTACGCCGCTTATGTGGAAGCGCGCGGACTTAATGTTTTGGCTTCGTCTGAGCTGAAAGCCGCAGATGTTACCCCTAAACTAATGAAGAAACTCGGATTCAAATGAAGAAAACAGGAAGCGCCATAGAGCAGGATTTTTACGACATTCTCAGGAGCTCACAGCTCCCGGGCGTTATCAATGGAACCATTTACAAACAGGGAATGCGACCGCTTGACGCCAAGACCGAGGACGCCGTTATCGCGTTTGTCTCTGGCATTGACGGACAGATTCAGTCGGGCGTGGTGGTTGTTAATGTTTACGTTCCTGATGTTGTGTATGATGGCCGCGCTTACAGAAATTCGGCCCGGTGCCGGGAGATTGAAACCGCGCTTAATGAAATCATCGGAAGCATAAACACCCCAATGTATGATTGTTCGCTAAACGATATGATTCAGACCTTTAAGGAAGAGGGCTTGGGACAGCACTTCGTAAATGCAAAGTTAAATTTCAGATTAATAACCGATTAAATATTTTGGATTATGTCACTAATAATGTCGTGGTCGAAATGTACCATTGAAATAGGAAAAACCGGGGCCGCCGATGCAATGGCTACCACTCTTCAAAGCATAGGCACTATTGCCGACCGTTCAACTTCGCTGGAATCCGCCGACGGGGAGGTTTTGGAAATGAAAGCTACCGGGGGCGTTACTGTTGCGAAAGAACAGAGCGAGGGCGAAATCACTCTTACAACCCGCATTATTGAGCCCGATTTTGCATTCTTGGCGACACTCATTGACGCAACACACGATGATGTTGAAGATAAGTTAACCGTGAAATCGCAAATTGTGAATGACCCGTATTCTGTGAAATTGACGCCTAAGAACACAGGCGCCACCGGGCTGGAAATTCGCAAGGCAAGCGTGACCTATAAAGATGGTTACAGCGAGGAAGAGGGGCATTACGCAGATGTAATATTTACCATTCTGGCTTGTGCCGACGGTGAACTTTACACAAAATTTAAAAAGGCATAAGGTATGACGATTGAGAGTAAAACTTCAAAAACCATACTTGAAGAGCCCACAGAATACACTATTCAGGGGGTGGCTATTAAGGCCGCCCCTCCCTCTACCGCAACACTGATAAAAATTTCCGAACTGGTTAGCAAAATGCCTTCTGTGAACAGCAATGTTGAACAGATGGTGTATGAAGTGTTGAGAGTGGCTCGGGATTGCAGGATTGTAGGCAAAATAGCCGCATATCTTTTATTGGGGGTAACAGGTGTTCAAGTTGTTAGTGAAAGGTCTTTTTTTGGCCTTTTTTCATATAAAAAAAAGATAACAGCAGACGAGCTGGCCGATATGCTTTTGCAAGAACCGCCCTCGGTGCTTTCTCAAATCATTGTTGAGCGCCTTAATTCGATGGAGGTCGCTGATTTTTTCGGAATTACCACTTCCCTCGCGGAGGTAAACATTCTCAGACAGACAAAAAGAAAAGCGGAGGAAGTGGTTTAAAAAATGACAGTATTTGGGCCATTATTGCCGGGGTTGCAAAGAATTATTCCCTGTCCTTTGATTACGTCCTATACCGCATGAGTTATGCAAACATGATTCTTTACAGTTCGGTAATTCCGAGTTACGACGATTTAAAGGAAAGCAATAAAAACAAATCAGGGGATCGCCCAAAATACGATGAAAGACTGGACGCAAACAATCCGGAAAACTTTAAATCAGAATCAGACCGAGAGGTCGTCAAACAATAATCAATATGCCAGCAGATAACGGGAGAATGTGGTACGGCGTGGGTTTGGATGACAGACAGTTTCAAACCACGGCCAGACGTGTAAACAGTCAGTTCTCAAAAATAGGAAACGTGGCCGAAAAAGAGGGGAACCGGATTGACAGCGCTTTCAGGAAGATAGGGGCCGGCATGGCTGTTTATTTTGGGGGTTCGCAGCTATTTTCATACGCGAAACAGATTGCAAACGTAAGGGGTGAATTTCAGCAACTTGAAGTTTCATTTAAAACAATGCTTAAAAGCAAGAGCAAGGCCGACGCACTGATGGCCGATATTGTTAGCATGGCCGCAAACACGCCATTTCAGTTGAAAGAAGTTGCAGCCGGGGCAAAATCATTGCTGGCATACGGTGAATCGGCAGACAGCACGACCGCAACACTGACAAAACTCGGGGATATTGCTTCCGGGCTTTCCATTCCTTTAAATGATATTGTTTACCTATACGGTACGACTATGACCCAAGGACGCCTCTATACACAAGATTTAAACCAGTTTACCGGGCGCGGTATTCCAATGATTAAAGAGCTTGCGAAGCAATTCGGGGTTGCTGAAAGCGAGGTGAAAGGGCTGGTTGAGGCTGGAAAGGTTGGTTTCCCGGAGGTGCAAAAGGTAATTAACTCTCTAACTCAAGAGGGGGGGATGTTCGCTGGCCTG
This sequence comes from Anaerophaga thermohalophila DSM 12881, assembly GCF_000191885.1. GTDB lineage: Bacteria > Bacteroidota > Bacteroidia > Bacteroidales > Marinilabiliaceae > Anaerophaga > Anaerophaga thermohalophila. The sequence continues at coordinate 113,763 of NZ_AEWI01000001.1, read as the reverse complement.
ATGTCCTCGCAAATGGAAACAATACCCGGGTTAATTAGCAACCTCGGGGACGCCTTTGATAGAATGTTTAACGACATCGGCAAGAATAACGAGGGGGTAATAACCGGGGCCATTAAGGGGGCGAAATTCCTTGTTGAGAATTACGAGGACGTATGGAATATCCTGAAAGTTATTATTGCCACATACGGCACATATAAGGCAGCCGTAATTTCATTTGCAGCCGTTCAAAAGGCGTCGATGGCGGCAAGCAATATAAAAGCATGGTTTGAGCTGGCAAGAGGCATAAAAACAGCCAAGGACGCACAAGTAGCCTTCAATTTGGTATCAAAAGCAAATCCACTTCTTTTGCTATCCTCTGTTATTGCGGGCGTGGTTACGGCTCTGGTCGTCTTTAAAAAAGAAACGAACGCCGCCGCCGAGGCCGCCGCCAAGATGTCGGAAAATATCGACCGGGAAACTGACCAGCTGGACGCCACATTTGAGGCCCTTAAAAAGACCAAGGAGGGCACCATTGAGCGCCGAAAGGCCATTGAGCAGATAAACACAAAGTACGGCGATTATCTGGATAATATGCTCACAGAGAAAACCACCGCGGAGGAACTGGCAGCCGCTTACCGAGATGTGAAAGATGCAATTGTAGAGGCGTCACTGGAAAAGGCAAAAGGGGAATTTCTGAAATCGCCACAGGAAGACCTTGAAGATGCAAACGAGAAATTCTATAAAGAGATTGCCAACATGGCAAAAGAGATTGCTGGGGCTGACCAGCGCGGGCGCTTTCAATCTTACATTGACCAGATAGCGCAAGAGGTGAAGAAAACCGGACAATTCTCAATGTGGGACGTTGAGGATGCTTTCCGGGCCGCGCAAGCGAAAAACAAATATCAGACAATAGACGATTGGCGCAAGGCATTTCGGGCCGGGGATGAAGAGCGAATGAGTTATGACGAGATTTTCAAACGCGTCGGGGGATTGGATTTAAGAGGCATTGAAACGGCGGGAACTGCATTTGCCAGGCAAGCAAAAGACCTAATGAATGCCAGGTCTGAATTTGATAAATACGCAAAAGGGTACCTATCAACGCTGGAAGATGACGAACAGACCAAAAACAACAAAAAAACAGAAACGCCGGAACTCCAAAACATTAACGAGGAAATTGAAAACACCCGGGCAAATATAAATAGACTGAAAACAGACATCAGGAAACTTCGCACCGGGGAGACTGAATCAGCCGATTATGCAGGCGATATTGAGGAAAAATCGAAGTCTCTTAAAGAGGCAGAGAAACGCCTTGAACTCTTAATTGGCGAGCGGGAAGAAAAGGTAAATAATGACCTTGAGAAGCTAAAACAGAGCATAAGCGAGCAGTCTGAACAGATGCAATTTGATATCGAACAGGCGCGCATAGATGCAATGAAAGACGGTATCGACAAAACGCTTGCACAAAACGAACTGAACTATAAAAAGGAACTTTATCAATTAAAAAAACACCGCGAAGAGCGGAAAAAAGAGCTGGAAAAGGCCGGAATGAGTGAAGAGACCACATCTTATTACTCAGATATGGAAAAAGCCGCCTTTGAGGCTTTTCAGCGTGCTAATGCGGAGGCGGTCAAACAGGAGCAGGAAAAGAATGAAAAACTTCTTTTAGAGTATGAAACACTCTTGCAAAAGCGGGAGCGATTAAAAAATGAATACGAAGAGAAGCGAACCGAATTAAAAGAAGCGGGCGCTACATCTGAACACCTATGGGAACTTGACCGGCAAAGGGATGAAGCGTTGGCAGATATTGACAACCAGATAGCGCAACGCGAGGCATCCTTCATCGTGTGGACTGAACAACTGGCAAACATGGGATTAAAACAGCTCAGGGACGCTCTGGAAGCTGCCGAAGCAACGCTGTCAAACACTGAAAGCAAACTGACAGACAAAGAGCGGGCTATACTCAGAGCCAAGATTGAGGAACTGGAAAAACGTCTGGAAATAGCAGAGGCCCGGGATAAAACGAAGGGTTCATCGGACGGCTCAAACGCCAAGTGGAAAGACACTTTGGAGGTAATGAATGAGGTTCAGGAAGCAACCCAAAACATTATTTCATCTTTTGACGGCATGGATGATGCCACAAAAACGGCCCTTTCGGCGGCTATGAATATTTCCGCAGGGGTTATTGGCATGATAACAGGCATTCAGACGCTATCAACAGCCGCCGCAGAGAGTATAAAAGCAGTTGAGCGGGCCTCTGTAATTCTTGCAATTGTTGGCGCCGCTGTTCAGGTAATGACCGCGATTTTTAAAGTCTTCGACCACTCAAAAGCGGAAGAGGAACACCAAAAAGCGATGCAAGAGCTGATGGAGCGCCGCATTAAGCAGCAACACGAATACAATATGTTGTTGCTTGAACAGAAACTACTGATGGAAGAGGCCGCAAGTATTTTCGGGGAAGACGTTATTTCTAAGGCTAAAAACTCTGTGGAAACATACCGGGACGCGATGGAGCTTTACCGGGAAACCATTAAGGGTACGCGAACAGACGCGGAGGAATGGATACGTGAAAAATACGGCGGTTGGGGTTACAACTGGATAAAAGACCATCCAGTTGTAAATGCTATGAGAGAGGCGAAGCAGGCACAGTACGACGCAGGCATTGGGGCACTGTCAGATATTGAGGTTGTGACAGGAAGCAAGACGGTTCGTTCCGGGTTTCTTGGACTTGGAAAGAAACAAAAGGACGTTTACTCCGGGATACTATCAGTTTACCCGGATTTAATAGACGCAGAGAATCGCCTAAATCTTGAGCGTGCTAAAGCTATTGTCTCGACTGAGAAGATGAGAGACGCTGACAAAGAACTGTTACAATCGATGATTGACCTTGAAGAGCAGGCCCGAGAAGCGGAAGAGGCTTTAAATGATTATTTACAGGAAACTTTCGGGGCGTTGGGAGATGGCATTATGGATTCAATTACCGAGGCAATTTCCGCCGGGACTGATGCTTGGGAAGACTTCGGGCAAGCCGGAGCCGAGGTGCTGGAAAAGCTGGGAAAACAGATTGCTTACACGCTCTTTTTCTCTGAATCATTTAAACAGTTGGAAAACGACCTGAAAAAGGTTTATCAACAGACCGGGAAGAGCGACAAAGAGATAGCGGAAGAATCCGGGGCGCTGGTTGAGCAGTTTTACAATGGGATAGGTTCACAGATGGAAGCTGCACAGGGTTTTTTAGAGGGATGGGATAAACAGTTTGAAAGCCTTGATTTGTGGGATGGTGCCAGACGGGAGGGTGCCTCAAAAGGTTTCGGTGCAATGACCCAAGATAGTGCAGATGAATTGAATGGGCGCTTTACGGCAATACAGGCGCACACATACGCAATTAACGAGGGCGTTAGGGCTCTGGTAGTCAACAGCGACGCTTCATTGTCTTATTTATCCGGCATTGAGCAAAATACGCGCCGGCTGGCACGTATTGAAACCTCACTGGATGAAATGAACACAAAGGGTTTAAAACTTAAGGCATGATTAACGGGAATTTTTTTCTGAATTATCAGAATGCATACGATTATTTCGGGGTTTTGATAGCCGACGGGGGGTATAAAGGTTTCTTTTCCCCTCCCCGGCTAAAAGCTATTGAAATGAATGATTGGCCAGAAGAGGATGGCATTGAGCCAGACCTCGAGGCACCGGCTTTTGATGGACGAACATTTGATGTCGATTTTCTCTGTGTTGACCCCGCTAAGTTGGATGCTTTCTTCAACAACTTAATTGCGCCCGGGTATCAACACTTTGAACTGTCAGAATTGGGCGTATCATTTGCTCTCCGGTATACCGGACAAAAGAAAACAAAACGATTTAAGGCTGGCGAGGTGTTCTCATTATCATTCGCAGAGGATGCACCGCTGGACGATTATGATTATGCTGCCCCGGCACCTGTTTCATATACAACACAGAGCTATACTCTCGACGGGGTGAATCTTTCGACCGGATACGGAGTGCTTGTTGGTGGCGACACAGACGATGAATTCCGAAAGAGAGCGGAAGCAAAAAGCAACTTATCGGTAAACACAAAAGCCAGTGACGGCATTACATACGATACCGGAATAATGAAACTAAAGAGCCGGGACGCCAACGCAACAATGCTTTTCAGGGTGCCAACAACAGCTGTTTTCTGGCAGAATTACCGCGCTTTTCTTTACGACCTTAAAAGACCTGGCGAAAGATTTTTTTCGGGCCCCTTTGGCGCTTATTCATGTTTTTACAGGAGCGGAGATATTAAACGCTTTGAAAAGCTGGCTGGGGGCGGCGTATGGTGTGAATTAAAAATGAAATTTACTATTCTTTAAATACTAAATGGCATGATAACGCTATTTTACGACGGGACGAGTAGAGATATTACACCACTTGATACAAGCTATCGGTATCGGTCGATAATGGGCGAGAATACACTCACATTGATTTTTGAGGCCGAGGAATACATCGAGATACCGGTTGGGGCTTATTGCGAGTTCGAGGGGCAAACATATACACTTCTAAAACCTGAGAACTTCAAGAAACAAGGCACCAGAAAATATAATTACACGCTTACGCTTGAAGGGCCACAAGGGGTTCTCAGAAAATATAAAATGCGGGATAAAGTGGATAAGCAGCTAAAATTCTCACTGACTGCAAAACCGCATGAACACTTGCAATTACTTATCGACAATCTGAACGAGCGAGAAACCGGGTGGGCGGTTGGTGAATATATAGACGCCCCGGAAAAGGTTATTTCATACAACCATACCTCACTGGATTCAGCGCTTCAACAAATAGCGGAAGCATTCGACACAGAATGGGAAATACAGGGCCAGACAATCCACCTCCGTAAAGTTGAGTATAATAAAACGAACCCTTTGGCACTGTCTTATGGAAAAGGTAATGGGTTCCGCCCCGGGGTTGGGCGGGCCAATACGGACGAGACGAGCGCCATTGAGATTTTATTTGTTCAGGGCGGCGAAAGGAATATTAATTGGAGCCAATACGGGAGCCGGGAATTAAGACTACCAAAAAGCGCTTCAATGACCTTTGAGGGGCGCCAATACATCACAGACGCCGCCGGGCTATCAGTCAGGCGCGGGGATAAAGCACTGACCACCGCAACGGAGGACAGTCTGGATTGTTCTCACATTTACCCCTCCCGGGTGGGTGAGGTTTCCGGGGTTGAGGCCGTCAACCCGGATAATAACGCATACGATTTTTTTGATTCCTCAATACCGGAAGATTTGGACTTCAAAGCCTGTTTGATTGCCGGGCAAAGTCTGACAGTGAAGTTTGAAACGGGAATTTTGGCAGGGCGTGAATTTGACGTTGACTATAAACATGCTGAAAGACGCTTTTTATTAATCGCTCAGGATGTGGACGGGGTGACGATGCCAAACGAGACTTTTAAACCGGCCATTGGTGACAAATATGCTGTTTTCGGTATGCAAATGCCAGAGCCATATATCTGTGATGACACAACTCAGACAGGGGCCAGTTGGGATATGTTTCGGGAAGCCGTGAAATATCTTTACGAACATGAAAATCCTCGCTTCTCCTTCTCCGGGGAATTAGACGGGATATGGGCCAAGCAAAACTGGCTGAATGTTGGTGGTAAAATCGTATTGGGCGGGTATGTTAATTTTTCTGACCCGGATTTTCAACCAAATGGAATAAACATTCGCATTGTTGGCATTCGGGACGCCGTAAACAACCCTTATTCACCGGTTATTGAGTTATCCAACGCCCCTGCGGGGGTCAGTATTGCCAGCGAATTAAAAAAAATAAAGCAAAACGAGGTTGTTGTTGACGATAAGGTCGGCGAGGTTTACGCTTATGCAAAACGCCGTTACCGGGAAACTTTGGAAACGGTGGAAATGTTGGAGGGGGCGGTTTCCGGCTTCTCAGACGGGGTTTCGCCTCTGTCTGTTCAGACCATGTCCTTGATTGTGGGAAGCGAGGCCCTGCAATTTCGTTTCGTTGATAGCGCGGAGGACCCGGCTGGCATATCGCATTCAGTGACCTTTGACCCGGCGACCAAGATAATGACCGCCGCCGCCGGAATCATTCAACACATGACTATCGGAATAACCACCCTGAAAGCAGGGGGGCACGAAACGACAGAGTACAGCTTTTGGGATGTTGCGGCTTTTGATTCTCCACCACTGACAGACCCGGCAAAGAAATACTATCTGTACATCAAGGCCAGCAAAGCAGAAAGTACAGCCGTTTTTTATCTGAGCGAGACGCCTATTAAAATGGAAGAGCTCGCCGGGTATTATCATTTTCTTGTTGGGTTTCTCAACAGCGAAATTGAAGGGGAACGGTCGTTTGCAAGAATGCATGGTTTTACGGAAATACTCCCCGGCCGGATTAGTGCATCTAAAATACACGCCGATACAGTTGAAGTAACAGAAGTTCTTGCTGAACAGGTGTATGCCACAGGGGTTCAGATTGACGGCAATCTACTGGTGAAAAAAACTGTTGATGCAGAAAAAATAGACGTAACAGGGCTTTTCGCGGATGAAATAACAGCAACGAACTTTAATCTTGGGCGCGGTAAAGTTGGCGGTTTCGACGTTGATTCGGTTTTAAAGAGCGAAAACGATCAGGGCCAAGGCATTTTTATTGACCCTCAAGAACGTTTAATCACCATAGAAGATAAAGCCGAAGGAGCCGGTATTTCAGCGGTAAGAATGCGAGGTGGAGCCTTAACTCCGCAGGCCGAAATAGATGGAGCTGCATCGGGAACTTATGAGACAAGTGTTATATCTGCACCCTACGATATTTATAGAAATAGCAACGAGCTAAGAGCCGGGGTTTTTAAAACCTTATATTTCGGGAAATACAGTGCATCACAGGGCCTTGTTAAAGATACAGAACCTGCCGGGACGGAAAGATACGATATGGTGGCAGAAAAAAATTATGCAGCCGACTTTCGTTTCTTATTATCTATTGTACATAGTGGAGATACAAGGTTAGACAAGCTTGATAAATTACAAGGGAATCTTTCTGTTTCCGTTACGTCAAAATTGACTGGAGTCAGGGCTGATGGAACTAAAAGAACTTTAGTGCCTGCAAGAACACAGACAATAGAGATTGAGCGTAGTGACCAACAGCTTTTGACAACGCACCCTATTACCCGGAAGTCGAATTTTTCAAATCCAGATTGCATTGCTTCTTTTTGGGAAGTGACTCTCAATTTTTTGGGGGATTTAACTTATCAGGAAAGATACAAAGACTGGCCATTTGGCGAGTATTGGAATACAAATACCGGGTTGGATATTCATTTTGAAGTTGCGGTAAACAAGGCTCACAGCTTTTATCCTTCATTGGGAGTTACCGAATTGACCACATCCGGATTTCAAACAATATGGGCACAGAATAGGTATTTTCGCATTGACGGGGAAGCCGACGGGGTTGATGATATATTCATGGCTTCGGCGGGCACATGGCACCACAACGGAGAATTTGTCCTTAACGGGGCTGAAATTGTTACTCTGGACAATGTTAGTTCTGCTATTGAAAGCGACCTTTCCGCTTATGCGACTAAGCAATATGTTCAAGACGGGTTCTTACTGAAAAGTGCAGCAGATGATTTTGCAAAACTCAGTCAGGACAATGTATTTCAAGGCAACGTAACAATTCAGGGGAATATTATCCAGCAAGGTTCAGCTTATGAAACACACGCCGAGCAGGTATATACTACTAAAGACTTTATTATTCAGCGTGAAGGAGCCGTATCAGCTATTGCTACCGGAGCAATCGCCGGTTCAAAAATCTTGAAAGCCGACGGCACCAACAACGTCATATTCGGCACAGGCCCGGACGCTGTGGCCCGCATTGGATGGGAAAACGACATATTGCAAGCTATCGCAACTCGTGAAGACAATCCTATTTCAAACGGAATTGCTGTTTGGAATTCTGCTAATTCACGGTTTGAAACACCGCTTTCAACAAGTCAATTCCTTCGTTCTGATGTGGATGATGAGGCTACTGGATTAATAACATTTAATGACGTGTTTACAGTAAAATCAGATAGTCAAGCACCTGAAGTTAAATTTTTAGACGAAGATGATGGGGATAATTTTTCTTGGGCATTCGCAAGAGCTTCTGATCGCTTTGATTTAGAAATTAACGGAGTTGATACTCATTCTTTTTTAAAAAACGGCAACGTAGGCATAGGCACAACATCACCTTCAGAAAAATTAGTTACAAAAGGAAATGGTTTATTCCAAAATGAAGATGGTAATATTAATGTATCAGTAGAAGATACAAGATACTCACCGAATAAGCATAAATCTAAATTATTTCCAGCTACATTACATTTTAGCAGATGGAGTGGTGGAAGTGCTCAAAATAACTGGACTATATCAAATCATAATGATACCCTTCAAATAAAATTTGGTCAATTTGATAACGGTGATTTTGATTCAATTGGAGTTGAAAAAATCATATTCAATAAAGATGGTGATATAATAGTATCGAGGAAGGGCTTATTCGGTTCTGATATATCAACTTCTTCAACCTTTATCAGTGGTTTCGCTGGTTCAGGCTGGAAATTAGACGCAGCAACAAATCATTTAACAGTTGATAATTTAACTGTTAGAAATCAGATGGATGTTTACGAATTGGTTATTAATAAAATACGTGCTACAAATGGCAGTTTGTGGGTTAGTGATGCTTTAAAAATAACAGCGACTCAATTAGTTGATAGTGGTGCAAGATATAGACTATTTTTTGATAATGACAGTTCAAATAAAACGGCACCTTTTTCACTATATGATATTGTTAAGGCTCAAAATTTTGATGGGCGAAATGTTAAAGTGTTTGTTGGCAAAATAGACAGATTTGATAGTGGTGTACCTGTTGTTTATCCGCTTGAAGGTACACCGTGGGATGGGATGGAGATTGTCCGCATTGGTAACACTTCAGACACTAACAGACAGGGAGCAATATATTTAACTTCAAGTGATTCAGGCGCACCTTATATTGATGTTTTGGATGGTGTTGATAGTCATATAACAACCAAACCCCGAAATATTAGATATATTCGTGACTGGTTGAATGGTTCAACCTCTAATACTGGAAACCATTGGGTTGAAATACAAGCCTATAAAAGCGGTGTTAATGTTGCTTTAAATAAAGATATTATTCTTAGTGATGGTGTAAGGGTAACAGGTACAACCGTAACAGATGGAAATACCGCTTCAGTTCCTTATCTCTCACATAACGGAGGTTTAAAGGCTTATATTACAGTTGATTTAGGTAGTATTCAAACTATTGATTCAATTAAAGTTTGGCACTATTATTCAGATGGAAGAACATACCACAACACCAAGACAGAGGTAAGTGAAGACGGTGTAAACTGGTACACTATTTTTGATAGTTCAGTTGATGGCGAATACACTGAAACAAGCGCAGGAAAAGAACATATTTTAGGTGTTGGAAAAAATAAAATGCGAATCGGAAAACTTTCAGGTATTGCCAATCAATCAGGTTATGGAATATGGGGAAGCCGTAACGGTAATGATACCGATTTTGTAATTTCCTCTGATGGATATGCTAAAATAGCAGGGTGGAATTTTGATGATAAAATACTTTACACCGCAAAATTTGGTTCTGGTTCTTCTGGTATTGAATTTAATTCTGATGTTGCTGGTGGTTCAAGGTTATTAATTCATAAAGATTCAAGTAATTATGTAAACATATTTAATTTTGGCTCAAATTGGGGTATCGATGGAAAAAATAACGGTGTTTCAATTTTTAAATTAGGCAGCACAAACCAAATTGCAGGTTGGGGATTCAACAATGAATCAATATATAAAGATTTAGGAACAACTAAATTAAGTTTAGGTGATTCATATTATTGGGGTTCAGCTTGGGTTGGTTTGCAAGTTGGTAAAGATACAAACAACCGCATTTGGATTGGTTCTGATGGTACAGATTATTCTATTTCATCACTTCAAGGAGGTTCATATAATTTCCAGCTTGGTTCTAATGTTAACCAAATAGCAGGTGTAAACTTTGACACTTCAAGGCTATGGACTACAAACTGGGAATTAAAGGCAGATGGAACTGCAACGTTTACTAAGGGTAATATAGGGGGTTTTACAATAGATTCAGACTCTCTGTCAACAACTGGTGTTAATGGTAAGATATTAGTGGAACAAGATGGAGGAAGATTCTTACGAATTAATGAAAGTACGTCCGCACCTGTGTTGTATGTAAGGTCAGATAATGGAGATGGCATCAGAATATATACTGAAGGGTATAGCGGTGTAGGATTATCCGGAGTCGGGCAAACAGGTTCGACATTGGTTGACTTGTATGGGAATATGAATTTCACCGCGCGTTCGTCTGAAAGTATTAATTTCAATGGAGAGGTTAATCTGGAGCACTCTTCAATAGGCCGATTAATATTAAATCCATATAAAAGTAGTTACATCTCTGCATCTTCAACTTACCCAACAACAATAGACACAAGCAAGTATGGCAGCGCATTAGTAAGATACTACAACGGTAGTGGTTATATCACATTAACAGACGGAGTAGACGGTCAAATATTTGTCGTTGTGGCTATTGATGATAGTCGTTCAGTTTATGTTGGTAATACTATTCACGGTGATTGGTATGGCCTTGGCGGTGGTAGTATTTTGGTACTTATGTGGGTTTCAAGCCTATATAATTCAACTAAAAGTGGATGGATTAGAGTAAGCGCGGTTGATAATAACTGGTAATATCAAATCACAATAATTTAATAATATCATGACAACACCAAAGAACGAAAAAGGCATCACAAATGCCGATTTATTCAGATTGAAAAACGCTATTCAGAGCGTAAAAGAAAAAGGGAGTAATAAGTTTAAACTGCCTTTAATCCTCAATGAAATGAAAATTGATGAACATTTGAAAGCCTTGGAAGAGCTTCGCAAGCCCTCTGAAAAGTTCCAGGAATACGAACAAAAACGCCGGGAACTAATACTCAAGCACGCCGAACTGGATGAAAAAGGGGAAATTAAACTTTACACACAAGAAGGCGGTAACGGGCAAAGAGCACGCGACTATGGATTTCCCAATATCGTCAAAAACAAAAAGGAATTTGACGAAAAAAACAAAGCCTTGCAGGAGGAATACAAAGAGGCAATCGAAAAGCAAAAAAAAGCTTCCGAGGAGTTTGAAAAAACACTTTCAGAACAGGCTGATATTGAACTGAAAACAATTGCTTTTGAGGATTTTCCGGAAATGAGTTACGATGAAATGAAGGGGTTGTTGACAATTTTGGAAAGTTAAAGCGCGTAGAGGAAGACAGTTTTAAGCCCGGTTATCATTGACCGGGTTTTTTGTATATTCAAAATGCTTATATAATAAGCACTAATTTTTTACCTTTATACCCGCACAACCAAAGTTAAATTCATACACCCCTGAAAATAAAAATTTACATGAAAGAAAAAGTGAGATGAAAGGAACAGAATTTAAGTATTTTTTCTCAGTGTCCGGGGGCTTTATGGCCTTTATTGTGCCGACGCTCGAACACGCCGCAATTTGCAGCTTTGCTATTGTGATAGATGTTATTACCGCTTATCGATTAAGCAGACGGGTAAAGCGCAAGAATCCGGGTGCCAATGATGGAAAATTTAAAAGCTCATACGCCCGGCGTGTTTTCGACAACATGATAAAGATTTACATTTTAATTCTTCTTGCCCATGCTATCGACATTCGGCTGCTTGTAATGTTCGATGGTCTATACCTGTCTAATTACGTTGCCGCAATTTTTACATTCATTCAGGCATGGTCGATATTGGAAAATGAAAGCTCAATGAACGATGCAAAATGGGCTCGCCTATTACAGAAGATAATGGTCAATAAAGCCGAAAGGCACTTCAATGTTGATATGTCAGAATTTAAACACTTAGACGATGAAGAAAAAACAGGATTATCCGTTAAGTAGGCATTTCTATTTTCACGAAATGATTGAGGGTTCATTAATGAGCCCCGAGGGGCACGCTATGAATTGGGTACACATTGACGAATGCGATGAAATGGCCCTAAAAAAGTTTTGCGCTCGAATGGAAGTTGTACGCGCTGACATCAATGCGAAATTCATGTCTGATTTGGGTTTTGACCAAATTCCCCTGATAGTTTCAAGTGGGTGGAGATGTCGGGCGTGGGAGTTGCACCGGGGGCGAAGTGGAAACAGCCAACATACAATTGCAGCAATGGACGTTTATCCGGGTAACTGTTCAAAGGCTCTGAGCGATAAAATAATGTTATACATGGAAAAGAAGTATTTCCCCCGGGCGACAGGCTGGCAGGGCGGTTTTGCTATACAGAGGCCAACGGCAAAAAGAACGGGTTTTGCTCACTTTGACGGACGCCCCAAAGTTGCGCGGTGGTGGTATTAATCTATAAACATTAAAAATTAAAGCTATGAAGGTAACTTGGCATCAACTTTCGTTTTTTGGAAAGGTACTCCTATTCTTAGTTGGTTTTGGATTTGGATTGGCTTCCGGGCTGAGAATTTCTGAGAATGAAACGAATACCGGGAACAGTGTAAATGTAGAAGTTAATGGAAAGGTAAAAAGAGGCTCAGACGTCAATATTCAGTTGGAGAGCCAACAGGAGCAAGAGCAGGAAGCGAAAGAGCGACGCAAATGGTGGCAAATTTTTTGATTTAAGGCGGGGAAATAGTACCTTTGACCTGTCTTTGTAACGGTAAGGATTTGCCATAAAAGCACATTTACACACACTTTTGCACACAAAAAAGAGGCCTCAAACGTGGAAGCCTCTTTTTTTACTCCTCCCTTTTCACATCCGCTATAAAATCAAGAACTTTACGGTTTGCTTCATCTACCTTTTTCCTTTCGAAATCTATGTAAATATCTGTTACCGTATTCCCACCATGTCCAAGTGAGGCCGCGATTGTTTCCTTACTTATATCCAACCCGGCGGCAATCGTAGCCCATGAATGCCTCGCATAGTATGACGAGAGGGCCGGCGCTTTAATATGCTCCCCGATAGTTTTCAAACGTTTATCAATCATTTTTGTAAAACTCCGGTATTGTTTGTAATGTTCCCCCCACCGTAAAAGGCGCTTTTCTCCGGGGTATTTTTCAATCAGGGCCATTGCCTCGGGTAAAACCTCAATCGAATAAAATCGCCCGGTTTTCTCCCGGTGGTATTCAATCCGGCCCTCGTGGGTTATACCAGACAGGGCCAGCAAATCGACCGTATTGATTCCAATAAGGTAAAACATAAGCATAAAAGCATCGGCGGCGACCTGTTCTTTTTCGGGCCAGTGTGTGTCCCGAATCTCTGCTATTTGTTCCGGGGTCAGTGACCGCTTTGCGGTAACTTGCTTTTTTATCTTAAACTTCCGGAATGGGTAAGCACTCAGAGGAACAAGGTCGTGGTTTATTGCATCATTGAAAATAGCGCGAATATTCCTTAAGTGAACGCCCCGGCCATTTACCGATGGGGTTGTGGTCATTAAATACCGTTCGAAACCTTTCAGCCATGCAAGATTCATTTTTGAGAAAGACAGGGTTTCAATGTCCGTATACTCTTTTACCCGGGTCAGAGTTGCCTCGTATTTTTCCCGTGTTGATTCTTTTATCTTTTCAGCAAGGAATTTTTCGAAATGGTCTCGGAAGAGATATTCCCCCGGTTCCGGCTCCACCTCTTCCGGCTGGTCTGAATTATGGTTTTCTATTGCTTTTTTCAGGTCTGCCTTGTTCATCCCCCGCAACTCCCCGGAGGTTGTGAGTGACAAAATAAGGTTTTCTACCTCTGAAAGTTTCTGTTTAACAATCATGTTCAGAAATCGTTTTTGCGGGTGGTTTACCACCTTGCCAGCTTCCCATTGTTCTTTCTCTAAATAAACTTTTAAATTAACTTGAAACGACCCCCGGTGGGAGACGTTTAATTTCAGCGGATAGGTTTTATCCTTTCGCTCTTTCCTCGTATCAAGATACACTCTAACGGATGCCATTTTCTAAAAAATGTAATTGCATGAAAATTGCATAGATTTTGCCCCAAAAATTCTCAAATTATCACTTTTTGTCCCCAAAACAGCTTTCAAAAGGCCACAAGCGGGCATGAAAAAAGCCTTAATAATCGCTATTTTCATGCTGATTATCAAGGCTTTCTGTGTTGTCGGGATGGCGAGATTCGAACTCGCGACCCCACGCCCCCCAGACGTGTACTCTAACCGGGCTGAGCTACATCCCGAAAATGATATCTTTTTAAGACGGTGCAAATATAAACAAAATAGAGGTTCCTGCAACCCGGGAATACAAAAAATGTAGCTTTCAGCAAATGGAATTATCGCGATTTAGCATGTGTGATAGTTTGTTTACAGAAAAAATAGTACTGTCTTTGTTTATTCGTTATTTTTGTGCATTGTAAAAATGTTACGATTAAATGAGAGCAAAGAATAGCGAATGGACCGAAAAAGGATTGTTAAGCGAAATATCCGATGGGAAGGAATCGGCCTTTCGTTATTTGTTTGATACCTACTACCAGGTTTTGGTAGCCTTTGCCAACAGGTATGTTGAGGACCTGGATTCTTCAAGAAATATTGTTCAGGATGTTTTTGTCGGTTTATACGACAAAAGGGAAATTATTAATATCCATACTTCACTGAAAGCTCACCTGTACCAATCCGTCCGAAACCGGGCATTGAATCATCTTAAGCGTGAGAAAATGCAGCGCGAACACCACGGAAGAATGCAGCGTGAATTGAATGAACGTACCGATTTTGATGAAACCTGGGCAATAAGTGAGTTGGAAGGAAGAATCGCTAAGGTGGTAAACGATCTTCCCTCGCAATGTCGAAAAATATTTGTAATGAGTCGTCAGGACGGAATCCCTAATTCCGATATTGCTGAACAACTTTCTATTTCCAAACGTACTGTCGAAACACAGATTAGCAAAGCATTAAAAAGAATCAGGGAAGACCTTAAAGCACATGGATATCTTACACTTTTTACTTTGATTATTGGATGGTTCGTGATGTTATTTTGAATCAGTCTAAAATAAATATTTTATACGTGTAAGCGTTAAGTTATTTGTCTTATAGAGTGCATGGGGAAGCTTGTGGTTATTAACCATTAAAACCAAAAGAAATGGAATTTTTGCTACAAATGTTCGCAGATTTTCTTGGTACACCAGATGCCGTGGAAAAAAATGCAAAGACCGAAAAGGTTAAAGAAAAGGAAATAAACACCAAAGCTGCTCCCGTTGGAGAAGAAATAAATGAAAAAGAGCCGGTTATATTCGGACTAATGCAGTTTCATTAAAAACGTTAGTCGCTTTTAAGCCGGATGGTTCAATATAGCGGAGTTTGAGTGGTCGACACGTTATATAGGCTAAAAAGACTAAAAAACATGGAAGATTCAGTAATCATACCGACCGAAATGCTGGTCCGCTATTTCTCCGGAGATATCAGTCCGGATGAAAAAAAGCGAATAGAAGCCTGGCGTCGACGGTCCAAAAAGAATGAAAGAACCTTTCACGAATTTAAAACCATCTGGGAGGCAGAATATCATTCTCTTTTGCCACAAGATGCTGTTGAAAGCGACTGGGAAAAAATACGGGATCGTATCCGTTTTGCATCGCCGAAAACACGATTTGCTTCTGTTGCAGATGCGTTCCTTAAAATCGCGGCCATATTTATTCTGATGTTTGCCGTGAGCGCAGCCCTTTATACTTACTGGAATGTTCCCGGCTTTGGTCGATGGGCTTCCTTTCAGACCGGTGATTATGTCGATTCTCTCCAGCTTCCTGATAACAGTGTGGTTTTTCTCAACAATTACTCATCGCTGAAATATCTGAAAAATTTTGACAATGGTAAGCGAAGTGTTTCTCTTGACGGAGAAGGCTTTTTTGATGTAGAATCCGATACAAAAAATCCGTTCAAAGTAAAAACCCCCGAAGGTGTGATAGTGGAGGTGTTTGGTACTTCTTTTCATCTGGAGTCGGGTAAGGGGATAGATAATCTTGAACTAAATGTCACCGAAGGTACTGTGTCTTTCGGTTACCGGAATCATCGTGAATATGTAGAAGCCGGACATTCTGCCACTATACAGGACGATGTAGTCAGCGTTATGGCTTTTTCTGATGAGAACTTCCTGTCATGGAAAACCGGCAAGCTCGAGTTCAATCAGAGTTCTTTACAGGCTATTGTTAAAGCCCTGAAAGAACATTATGATGAAATCAGGGAGGTACATATCAATACCTACAGTGATGTTAAAGTAACTACTTCATTTACGAATCAACCCATTTCAGAGGTTCTTGAAGAATTGGAGATGCATTTTGATAAAAAATTCCGTTTAAACGAAGGAGTTTTAACAATCTCTGACTAATTTCGGGAGCTATTTCACACAGCTGAAATCTCTTGAAGTTGAGAACCGAAAATCACAGAAATATAAAAGTGGGAATGGCTATTGTATTGTTTGCATTAGCCAGTGTTTCATTATATGCCCAAAGAGCCGGGCATGTGCGATTGTCTGTTGACAAAACGCGGGGGTCTGCCATTGAACTTATTGAGCATCTTCAGGAAAAAAGCGGGGTTGTCATAAGTTATAGTTCCCGGCTTTGCTTAAAAGATGATGTGAGATTATCTCAATCTGAGAACACCCTTATTGGATTCCTGAATGAAATTTTCAAAAATTGCCCGTTTGCCTATACTGAGCTGGACAACCGGATCATTCTTCGTCCCAAATCATTGTCCGAACAAAGCTTTACCATCAACGGTTTTGTGGTCGATCAAAAATCCGGAGAACGGTTGTTAGGCGCTAACATTTACAATGCTACCCGTGAAATAGGAACGGCAACAAATTTTTATGGCTTTTACAGTTTAACACTTCCCGGTGGAGAAACAGAGTTGAACGCCTCTTTCGTGGGATACAAGACAGAGACGAAGAGATTCTTGTTGCACGGGGATACGGTGATAAATTTTCGGCTCAGTCCTAATTTAGAACTGCCGGAGGTCTCGGTTTTGGGGTCGCGTATGCCTAATATGCTTGAGGGAAGCAGTTTTGGAGCTATGCGTGTTTCAATGGAGCAAATTGTTGATGCCCCGGCACTGTTTGGAGAACCCGATTTGGTAAGAGGAATTCAGATGCTGCCGGGAATTCAAAGCGGTTCAGAGGGTTTTTCAGGTCTGTATGTAAGGGGGGGAGGCCCCGACCAGAATATGATTCTGCTGGACGATGTTCCTGTCTACAATGTTGGTCATTTATTAGGTTTTTTTTCCATTTTTAATACCGATGCTGTCAGCCAGGTGTCTGTTACGAAAGATGGATTTCCGGCCCGGTACGGAGGCCGGTTGTCATCGGTTGTTGATGTTAGAATGAAGGATGGACGGGAAGAAGAGATTGGCGGTAATATCTCTCTTGGCTTGCTTTCATCCAGCCTTTCATTAGACGGACCGGTACTTAAAGATAAATCTACTTTTGCCGTTTCGTTCAGACGTACGTATGTTGATGCCCTGGCAGCTATTTATCAGCTGGGAGAAGAGGAGAAGACCAATTATTACTTTTTCGATTTCAACGGGAAAATCAATTATGAATTTTCCGATCGGAGTAAACTATTTCTGAGTTCTTACTGGGGTCGCGATAAATTTTATACCCGCTATAATTTTCGCGATTTCGAAGTTGAGGTGGGGGAAAGTGGTATCAGAGATTTTATATCAATTAATGATGAAAGTAACGCCGGGTGGGGAAATTTTACGGGTGCATTGAGATGGAATTATGTTGTTAATAAGCGATTGTTTTCAAATTTTACGGCTACTTATTCCAATTATCGCTTTTTCATAGGTCTGAAACGTGATGAAGCTGAGGGAAAGGCTTTAACTTCCTATGAGCAAAGATATTTGAGCGGAATCGAGGATTTTACCCTGAAATCTGATTTTGAATTCTATTATGCACACGATTATACAATAAGATTTGGAGCCAGTGGTGTCCTGCACAGGTTTAATCCCGGAGTTGATATTATGCAAACAACTCCCGGTAATGGAAAGTCTGAAGAAACGGTAATTGAAGATGTCAGGGTTTCGGGCCAGGAGTACAGAGGCTATTTCGAGAATGAATTTTCTTTTGGCGACCGTTTGCGCGGAAATGCCGGTCTGCATGCGGCCCTGTTTCTTGGAGAGACAACACCTTACTGGTCTGTGGAGCCCCGATTGTCGTTGCGTTACAGATTATCTCCCCGGTTCGATTTGAAAGGAACTTTGTCGAGGATGTCACAGTTCGTTCATTTGGTAGGTACGGCAGGTTTTTCCTTGCCAACCGATTTGTGGTTGCCGGTGAGTGATAAAATTGAACCTATGTATTCGGATCAGGCTACACTTGGCATTGATATTTATTTCGGACAAAGAAACAGATATGTTTTATCTCTTGAAGGACAAGTAAAATCCTTTGAAAACCTTCTTGCCTACAAAGAGAGCACGGGATTTTTTGATTATAGTTCAACATGGGAAGATAAACTTACTTCAGGACGCGGAGAATCGGCTGGAGGAGAACTTCTTTTACAGAAGAACAGTGGAAAACTGACCGGATGGTTGGGCTATACTTATGCACATACCAACAGTTTTTTCTCCGGGTTAAATGAGGGAAAATCTTTCCCCGGTCGATTTGACAGACGACACGATGCCAGTCTTTTTATGAATTACCGGTTTAATAAAAGGTTTACAGGAAGTCTGAGCTGGATGTTTGGTTCCGGAAATCCCATAACTTTGCCTGAGGAAAAATACTATGCGCCGCAGCTTCCATTTGAAAAAACGCCTGAATATGGTTATTCAGAAAGTGTGAAATCTATCAATAATTACAGAATGCCTGCATTTCATCGTCTCGATTTGGGTGTTAATTTTACAAAAAAAAGAAAAAGAGGTGAACGGACATGGAGCTTTGGTGTTATTAATGCATACGGGCATCAAAACCCTTTTTTGCTTTACTTTAGCGAAAGTGAAGATGCACCTGAAGGTTCAGCTTTGAGAGACCTCAAGCAATTAAGTCTTTTCCCTTTTCCGATTCCATATATCAAGTATTCATTCAAATTCTGATTCTAAAGTGAGAAAGTATATATGCATAGTTGTTACATTGGCCATATTTGTCTCCTGTGAAAAAAGTCTTGAATTCAGGTTTGAAGAAAAGGGAGGTAAACTGGTCATGTTTTCTTTTCTTACCCCTGACTCATCTTTTAATGTTCATCTGAGCAAGAGTGTGAGTCACATGTCTGTTGATGACTTTGAGCGTATTTATGATGGTAATATCACCGTTTACAGGAATGGTAAGATTGTCGATGATTTTATTTTCCCGTTCGATAAAACCTGGGCCTATCGGGATAATGTAGTTATTTCGGAGGGCGACATATTCAGAATTGAAGCTTATGACAGCGGGGAACAGAGTATATCTGCCGAAACCCGCGTGCCTTATAGTGTTCCCATCACCATTTCGGATACCGTCACCATAGAGCGGGAACAAAATGGAAACGGGAAGACGCCTATGCTTCAGTGTAAGCTTACAATTCCTGATCGGGAAGGTGTGGCAGACTATTATCAGCTATTGGTTTTTGAGGAACTATGTGTCGTTACTGCCGGTGATTCTGTTTGCAAAAGAACTGAAATAGATTATTCCAAAACAGACCCTGTTTTTTATGTACGTGACCAGGAAGGAAGCCTGATTGGTGGTCTCGATTTCGGTGGCTGCTTTTCCGATCATCTCTTTGATGGTGAAAATTATGCGTTAACAATTTATTTACCTGTTCAATATGTTACCGCTCCTGCGTCTTCCGGTATGTACCGCAAAATATTTTTCCTTTTGCTGTCACATACGCGGCAGTATTACGATTATTACCGGAGCCGTACCGTTGCAGAATATGGTTACGAACTGCCTTTGCTCGATCCGATACGCATCTATAGTAATGTTGAAGGTGGCCTTGGCCTTGTTTCTGCTTACAGTATATCGGCCGATTCTTTGGTGTTTTACTGATAGGTGCCTTCGGAATCCGGCCTTAATCACCAATTTTATGAAATAATGGCAGTAAAAATCGCCGCTATGTCATGCAAAAAAGGTTATATGACATGGCTTTATTTATCGTTTAAAAGAGAGCCAATGGTTAGTGGGGGGCATTCAGATTTTGGTACTCTTTTTGATATATACACATATTTCTATATTTAATTATGAGTGCGGTATAAAAAGCATATTTTTGTCAAAATCAAGGCGTTTTAAATTTTTGTACCGGAGTTAACTTGTTGTTAATGAGGATGCAAAAATTTAAAACAACAACGAGTTTGGCAACAAAGATGCTTTTTAGACCGAACTCAATTATATAAAATAATAAATTATAAACAATTCAATAATTATGGCACTATTTGGAAAAATGGACAATCTGGGGGCAGATCAACCCGGGAATCAGGACAAAAAGAAAGAGATAACTGATTTAGAGAAAGCAAGAGTTTTAATAATAGGTTCAGGTCCTGCCGGGTATACAGCAGCAATTTATGCAGCCAGGGCCAATCTTAAACCAATGTTGTATGAGGGATTACAACCGGGAGGTCAATTAACTACCACCACCGAAGTAGAAAATTATCCCGGATATCCTGAGGGTATATCCGGCCCTGAAATGATGGAAGATTTTAAGAAGCAGGCCGAACGATTCGGTACCGACGTTCGTTTCGGAATGGCGACCGATGCCGATTTATCGAAACGTCCTTTCAGGGTTACCATAGATGACAATAAAATAATTGAAGCAGATGCGCTGATTATTGCCACGGGGGCAACCGCCAAATACCTTGGGCTTGAAGATGAGAAGAAATATGCCGGTTCGGGTGTTTCTGCCTGTGCTACCTGTGATGGTTTCTTTTATCGGGGAAAAGATGTGGCTGTTGTCGGGGGGGGTGATACTGCATGCGAAGAATCTATTTACCTTGCCGGGCTCGCCAATAAAGTTTATATGATAGTTCGTCGTGATGTTTTGCGAGCTTCAAAAGTAATGCAAAATCGGGTATTTAATACCCCGAATATTGAAATATTATGGGAACACCAGACCAAAGGTCTGTATGGTGATGGTGTCGTTGAAGGTGCTGTTTTGGTTAAGAAAAAGGGAACGCCTGAGGAAGAAGAGGTGAAGATTAAAATTGATGGCTTCTTCCTGGCTATCGGGCATAAGCCCAATTCAGACATTTTCAGGAATTACCTGGAAACCGATCAGGTGGGATACATCAAAACCATTCCGGGAACAACCAGGACAAATGTACCTGGGGTTTTTGCCTGCGGCGATGTACAGGATTCGGTCTATCGTCAGGCGGTAACGGCTGCCGGCACAGGCTGTATGGCAGCGATTGATGCTGAGCGTTGGCTGACAGAGAATTCGTGATGATTTATTATGATATGTTGTAAAAGTCGCTGTCAATCCTTTTGGCAGCGACTTTTTTCAATTCAGCAATATGTTAATATTCAGAATTTTGTGGGTTTTCTGTGGTTTAAGTGCTGTTATACAGGCGGTTGTTTTTGATGTAATCATAAACTCCCGAGGGTACCAAAAACCTTAGCTGTTTTCCTTCACTTATCCCTTCCCTTATGAGGGTTGATGAAATTTCCAGAACCGGCGCCTTTAGTACCTTGACTGTTTTGCTGTGGGTAATATCTGCATTTTCCAGTGGAAATCCGGGCCTCGGATAAACCAGTATCGAGTGTTCTTTGAGCAATCGGTGAGAATCATGCCAGCGGTCAATATTGAGCAAATTGTCGCTTCCGATAATCATTGAGAAATGATTATCAGGATACGACTCTTTCAATTTTTGCAGCGTATTGATTGTATAAGAGGGTGTGGGTAGTGAAAATTCTAAGTCACAAATTTTGAACCGGGGCTCTTCTTTTGTCGCAATGGCAACCATTTCCAGTCGAGATTGGGCAGGCGCCAGGGCTTTTCGGTCTTTGAACGGATTGTGAGGACTCACGACAAACCATATTTGGTCGAATGGTGCATATTCCATGGCAAAGTTGGCCAGAGCAAGGTGTCCGACATGAATGGGATTAAAGGAGCCGAAAAGAAGTCCGATCTGATGCATTCAGTTTAATTTATTGATTGTCTGTCTATAAAGTACCATTTGCTGTGTTACGTTTGCCGTCCAAATACTTATTTACGAAACGAGCATGGCAAAGTTTGTCACAATAAGAATATGTATAAGTTCTTGTATGCGAGTTCCATCGGGCCAATAATTTAAGTAAATAATGAAAAGTAAACTTCGTTTTGGCGGCTTCGCAAGCCTTGCAACTGGCACTTTCTGAAAAGACATATGATTTGGTACAACTTTTCCGGACTTTACGGACGGGGCACTATTTTGGCGGTGAGATAAAATCTTTCACGAGCCGTTCTGCCTCGCGACAAGCTTTTTCCAGTTGGTCATTCACAATGATTTTATCAAAAAAGCGGGCATATCCCAATTCTTTTTCAGCCTTTGTCAGCCTTTTCCGGATGGTTTCCTCGCTGTCTGTATTCCGGTTTCTCAGTCGTTTTTCAAGCTCCTGCAGCGATGGTGGTTTGATGAAAATAGCGAGTGCGTTTTCTCCAAAGTGCTTTTTTATATTGGTTCCACCAACAACGTCAACATCAAACACAGCAACTTTTCCTTCATTGATGATCCTGTCCACTTCGCTTTTCAGGGTGCCGTAGTACGTTCCCGGATATACTTCTTCCCATTCCAGAAATTCGTTTTTGTTGATTTTTTCGCGAAAATGGTCGGTAGTCAGAAAATAATAATCAACTCCATCTTTTTCATTGGGTCTGGGTAACCGGTTTGTTGCTGATACAGAGAATGAAAGTTCAGGAATCTTTTCCATTAAAGTGTGAACAATGGTAGTTTTGCCTGAGCCCGAAGGCGCTGAGAATATAATTATTTTGCCTGCCATGGTAGTACTACAATTCTCTATTATTCTGCAATACTTAAAATTAGTAGTGGATGCATTTATGGGTGCGGTATAAAAAGCATATTTTTGTCAAAATCAAGGCGTTTTAAATTTTTGTACCGGAGTTAACTTGTTGTTAATGCGGATACAAGAATTTAAAACAACAACGAGTTTGGCAATAAAGATGCTTTTTAGACCGGGCTCATTTATAAAATATTAAGGATTTGTTCCTTAATCTTTTCCAGATCATCTTTCATGTTGACAACCAGTCGTTGTATATCAGAATCACTCGCTTTGGAGCCGAGGGTGTTGATTTCCCGTCCCATTTCCTGCGAAATAAATCCAAGTTTTTTACCTACGGGCCCTTCTTCTTCCAGTGTTTCTTCAAAATAATCGATATGGTTTTTTAATCTGACTTTTTCTTCAGAGATATCCAGTTTCTCGATATAGTAAATCAACTCCTGTTCGAACCGGTTTTCATCTACATTTCCATTAAGGGCTAATTCATCAAGGCTTTCGCGTATCCTGACTTTTATTTTTTCAGTTCTTTGCTTTTCAAATGGGGTAATTTGTTCCAGCAGTCTTCTGATATTCCTGCTGTGTTGCTTAACATCCTGCAACATCGATTCCCCTTCCTGTTTCCTGAAATCGTCCAATTGTTCAATGGCCTTGTTCAATCCTTCCTGAACCACCTTCCATTCTTCTTCATCGAGCTCCGGCTGAGCTGCTTTCAAGGTATCGGGAAGAGGCATTATGATGCGTAGAAAGTCGGTATTATCACTTATCCCAAGTTTTTCTGCAACATGTTTGAGCTGATCATGGTATTCACTAATGACTTCTTCGTTGACCTGCGAAATCTTATCGGGCATCATCGATTCTAAATAGAAAGTGACATCAATCTTTCCTCTTTGCAGTTTCTGTCCTGTTTCATTCCTGATGGCAAGGTCTTTTTCCCTGTAAAGGTTAGGCAGGCGGGTATTTATGTCAAGTTGCTTGCTGTTTAACGATTTGATTTCGATAATTATACGTTTGGAAGGGAGTTCGCATGTGGCCTTCCCAAAACCTGTCATGGATTTTATCATTGATAAGTAATGTTTTATGAGTTTTTAATTACAAAGTTAGCTAATATTCGGTAAGTAAAAATATAATTTGCCCGCGTTCTCATTAATTAGTATCTGTCCTAATGTTCCTGTGGATGTGCAAGGTACCAATGGAATTGTTCATGTTATTGATAAAGTGATAGTTCCTTAAAATAATAGATCGTTAGATTTTTAGATTTAAGATACAAGAAGAATCTTAAGACACTGATAATTTCATTTTAAGTCATAATAACTTTTAAATATAAGCAATTGATTTAAAATCGTTTGTAAAAGTTTAACGGACTATTGTTAAAAGTTAATCTCCATTTTTTGTGTCGGAGGCTTCCCAGTGGGCCTTTGATTGTTCGCGGGAGGTCTTTTTTTTATTATTTTGTTTTGTTCGTTAATTTTGTACTCAAAATGAACAAATTATTCATGAGCTCGTTAAATTGTTGAAATTAGTTTAAATATGGCCGTCTATTCCATAAAAGACCTGGAGAAAATATCAGGTATTAAAGCACATACCATAAGAATATGGGAGCGTCGCTACGGGCTCATTCATCCAAAGCGGACCTCTACCAATATAAGATACTACTCGGACGAGGAGCTGAAAAAGTTGCTGAATATTTCTATTCTTAATCAAAACGGGTTTAAGATATCGAAAATTGCCGGTTTGGATGAGCATCAGCTGCGTGACAGAGTGTTGGATCTTTGTATCGATGCTCGTAACAATAATGTTCAGATAGAGACCTTAATGGTATCGATGCTGGAATTGGACGAAAGAAAGTTTTTGAACGTGCTGTCGGGAGCAGTTATTAAGTATGGGTTTGAAGATACCGTTGAGCAGATTTTGTTTCCGTTTCTTGAGAGGATTGGGATGCTATGGCAGGCCGGGACAATTAACCCGGCTCAGGAACATTTTATTTCCAACCTTATCCGGCAAAAAATCATTGTTGCCATCGATAATGAGATGCAAAATATTGCTGTAAAAGGGCCCAGGATAATTTTCTTTTTGCCGGAAGATGAATTGCATGAAATCGGAATTCTTTTTTACAGCCTGCTTGCACGGAAAGAAGGTCTGGATGTCGTTTATCTCGGAATGTCCGTACCTTTGGCCGATTTAAAACTTGTTCACCAGGTCAGGCCCGCAGACGCCTATTTTACTTCATTTGTTACTGCCCGTGAGAAAAACGAACTGGAAGGTCTTCTTCAGCAATTGCGTGACTATTTTCCTGAAGTGCCGTTTATGGTCACCGGCATGCAGATAAAGGAGCTTCATCCACGATTGCCCAATGATTTTTCAGTAATATCGTCTATCAAAACCTTTAAGGAGAATATCAGATTATTGATGTTTAGTGATTGATTTTGTTGCTGTAGCGCAGGATATTCTTTGGCTTTATTTCCCGGCAACGCCTTTGTTTTTCCATTTCCCCGACAGATAATAGCTGATAGTTCCGATCAATCCAATACTCCATCCGCAGGGAATTGCCCACCAAATTCCTACTACGCCTATTTGTGCCGACAAATAAGCTGCAAGCGGGATACGAACAATCCACAAAGATATCATGGTAATGAACATAGGGATCAGGGTATCTCCTGCTCCCCGAAGTGTTCCATGCATGGTAAACATTGTTGCAAACACGGGGTAAAATGAACTGATTATGACAAGGTAATCTTTTCCATATTTAATTACTTCTTTATTATCTGTAAATAAAGACATCAGGCCTTCTCCGGCCAATATGACAATCAGCATGACGCCCAGGCTTAGTCCCCATGACATAAAGAGAGTGGCGCGTACCCCTTTTCTAATTCGTTTAAGCTGACCGGCTCCCAGGTTTTGACCCACAAAAGCAGCAAGTGCCGAGGCCAGATTTGTGGCCGGCATGGAAGTAAGTGCGTCTATCCTGCTCGCGGCAGTGTAGGCTGCAAGAACGGTCGTATCGAAGTTGTTTATGATTCTGATCAGGGCCATCATCCCAAGGGCTATGAAAACCTGCTGAAAACCTGTTGGCAAGCCTATTCTTACACTTTTTTTGAATATTTCCCAATCAAATACCATCGACTTTCGACTGAAATGAATGAGATGCTGGCGCCGGTTTAATATCAAAATAGCACTCATAAAGGCTCCTCCCTGCGCAGCAATGGTTGCAAGAGCGGCGCCCTCTATACCCCACTCGAAAACAATGATAAACAAAAGATCGAAGCCTATATTGGCCAGTGTGGATATTGTGAAAAAGATAAGGGGCGTTTTACTGTCACCCAATCCCCTGAGTATGGATGCCGTACTGTAAAAACCGAAGTAGATAAACAATCCCAAAAGATAGACCGAAAAGTAGCTGATGGCCTCAGGCATAATATCACTGCCTATCTTTAACAATGTGAAAATTTCATGGCTGAAGATGATTCCTGCTGCAGATAAAACAATGGAAGCAAAAAAAATAAAAATGTAAAAGGTCCCGATGGCCCTTTTGACTTCTTCGTAACTCCTGGCTCCGAAATATTGGCTGATAACAACTGTTGCTCCGCTTCCAATGCCAATAACAAAGGCGATGAGCGTGTAAATAACGGGAAATGATGCACCCACCGCAGCCAGAGCCTGTTCTCCCAAAATTTTACCTACAATAATGGAATCGACAACATTATATAGTTGCTGGAATATGTTTCCAATTATCAAGGGAATAGCAAATCTGAAGATAAGTCTTCCTTCCGGTCCGTAAGTCAAGTCTCTCATCTATGATTTTTATTCAGAATGCAAAGCTATACAAAATTATTTTGGCATGAATATGGTATTTTGGACAGTCACACATATTGTAAAAGTGATTAAATATTTTTTTTTCGAAACTAAGGTGTTTTAACCCAACTTGCAGTTTATACGGATGAAACGAGCATGACAAACCTTATCATGCTCGTTTCAAAAATTTAAAATAATAACGGGTTTGGCAACAAAGATGCTTTTTGGAACGTGGGCTCATGGATGAAAAGATTTTATGATCTTTTGTGCTTTTGCGTGCTAATTTTTTGCGGCTTTTGCGTGGAAAATTTTACCAGCACCTTAAAAACATTTAATTTTGCCATTTCAATATGGAAAAAATGAGTAAAAGGCTTTTCCTTTTTTTTGGGTTATTTGGTTTTATCTTGGTTTCTTTGTCATCACAAGTGTTGACCGTTGATTCAATTGAGGTATCAATAGTGATACCGGAACAACATCGGAAACAGTTGATAATAGGCCAGGATGCTGGAATAAAAGAAGTTGAAAACAAGATGTTCAAGAGCCTGCTTGAAGTGGATGCTCTTTTTCCCGGGGAATATTTTTTTTCGGCCGGGCGAATCAAAGTGAAGGTAGATAATTTCTATAATCAGAAAATTAAACCTTATGTTTTGAAACAGAGGATTTGGAAAAATCTTATTCTGGAGAATGAGTCCGATGATGCGTTCAATCCATATAGTATCAACTTGTTGTGGAGAGACACGATTAAGTATAAGCCTTTTGCATTTTCGCTTAAATACACCAATCGTCAGTATCCTTCAATAATTGACTATCCCTCAATGTTTGACAGCACTCCGCTTGAACAATATCATAATTTCCTTGAACATCCTTCCGGCGCAGATACACTTATTGCCACTTACGAGAGCAGTCCTGTTAAAATGCTCATGGATGAAATGTTGATTCGGAACCCTTTATTGGCTGAAGAAGTATGGGATAATATTCCCGAGCCTCCAAAAATTTCTTATGGCGACGGATATATTGAAAAGCGCAATGCTCAGGAGGAAATTAACCGACTACTGAATTTAGAGAACCTGAATACAAAAAACAAACTTGAGAAAAGGGAGGTACTGAAGCGTCCCTGGACTTATGGCGGAACAGAAAATATACAATTTTCACAGGCTTTTCTCGAAAATTGGGTAAAAGGGGGTGAAAATGCTGTGTCATTGCTGAGTGACCTGAGAATTCAGGCAAAATATAAAATGGATAATGTGGAGTGGGAAAGTTATGCCATTCATAAGTTGGGTATACTCAGCTCAGAAGATCAGAAAACCCGCATTAATGACGACTTGATAGAACTTAATACAAAATATGGTCTCAGTGCCAGCAAGAAGTGGTTTTATAGTGGAATGTTTAATTTTAAAACCCAGTTTTTCAACGGATACGAAAAGAGTGATGAATTGAAGGAAAATCCAATATCTGGTTTTCTGGCTCCTGCATATATTACAATGGCTTTGGGGATGGACTATAAGGAAAAGAATTTTACCCTCATGCTGCTGCCGTTTACATCTAAGATGACTTTTGTTTCGGATACGGTAAAGTTCGACCAGACCAGGTATAATATTCCAAAGGATAAAAAAAGTGACAATATGGGAGGAGCTTCTCTGGTTAATAATTTTACCTGGGAATTTGCAAAAGATTTCAACTTATCCTCAAAACTTGATTTTTTTTATGAATATATGAAGAGTGATCATCAGATTCAGTCGGAATGGGAATTAATTCTTGACATGAAAATTAACATTTTTCTTAGCGCAAGGATTAGTACTTATATGAGGTATTACAACAACGAATCCGACAAGATTCAGTTCAAGGAAAATTTGAGTATCTCGTTCAATTACAGATTTTAAGCTGATTTATTCATCAATCTATCGGATAATGGGAGGTGTATGTATTTAACTAAGTTTAACTGATATTTTTCTCTAAAATGCTGAATTCATTTTATCTTTGTGGTCGGAAAAACAAAGGGTTTTTTTTGAGGTTTAACTGAGTAAAAACTGAGTAAAAAATATCCAGATTTTTACTGATCCTTTTAATCTTTTTTCTGTTTTGATTGTTTTAATTATAAACAGCTGATAAATTTGGAATTTTAACAAAGTTTCTATTGACTTAGGCACGGGCTTTGTTTATATTTAGATTAAGTTTTCTCATAGTTTAGGGTTAGGTTTGGTTAATGGAGGGTCGTTCACTTTGTGTGGGCGACCCTCTTTTTTGTTTTGGAAGATAACATTGAGAGTACTTACTAAACTCTAATCTGAGTTTTTGCAAGCGAGCTGCGGAGCCGGGCGGAGCGGTATTCCGATAATCCGGATCGCTCAACTTAAGCTATGCTTTTAGCTCCGCATAAACCCGACCAGAAAAAAGGTACCTTACCTTGCGTTATTTTGAAAAGCCTGAACCATTAACGGGCTTCCTTTATATTTGGCTTTTCTGAACGCTTTTACCAGTTCTTGCTTGTAATGCCAGTCTGCTTCAAAAATGGTGTGTTTTGACTGAATGTCTATTCTTCCTATTTGTATTTTGTATTCAGGTGTGTGTCTGTTGATGATGTTTATCAGTAAGTCGGGACGCATGTTGTTTTTCCGGCCCAGGTTGATGGAAAATCTTGAAAACCGGTTTCCTTTTTCCGTGTCTTTTCTTTTTCTCCCTTTTCTGTCAGAGCTCACACGTTCAGAAGTAACATTCAAATCCGGGGCGTTTTTATAATCCTCGTAAATGTGAGAAAATTCTTTTGCCACTATTCCTTTAATTAAGTCTTCTTTTGACAGATGACTCAGTTTTTCTTCTATTAGTGCCGGAAGTTCTTCCAATACAGGGTTATGAACATCCATCGATTCGAGAGAAACAATGTAATTGGCAAGTCTTGTCTGGAAGACATCCATTCCCTTCGGAACGGGCTTTCGGACAAAGGTTTTTCTAATTTGCCGTTCCAGCATCTTTATTTTTTTTAATTCACCATTTGTTATAATGGCCACAGAAATGCCTGATTTTCCTGCCCGTCCGGTTCTCCCGCTCCTGTGAACATAGTTTTCGGGATCATCGGGTAAATGGTAGTGTATCACGTGTGTCAAATCGGTTACATCCAGTCCTCTGGCTGCAACGTCGGTGGCTACCAGTATCTGAAGATGTTTTTTTCTGAATCGTCCCATCACTTGATCACGTTGTCCCTGTGATAGTTCACCATGCAACGAATCTGCATTATATCCGTCAGCAATAAGCTTGTTGGCGATATCTTTTGTTTCCTGTCTTGTTCTGCAGAAAACGATGCTGTATATGTCCGGATGCATATCGGCATATCTCCTCAGGGCTTGATATATTGTAGATGCTGATGTTACCATGTATTGATGCTCGATGTTGCTGGCGGTCTCATTGCGCGAAGTAACACTGATCTTGTGGGGTGTCTGCATGTACCTGCCGGTAATGGATTCTATGTCGGGGGGCATGGTGGCCGAAAAAAGCAGTGTTTGTTTCATCGCCGGTGTCTGTGCCAGTATGGCATCCATTTCCTCTTTGAACCCCATTTTAAGCATTTCGTCTGCTTCGTCAAGTACCAGGAAACGAACCGATGAGAGATCGAGTTTCCCACGATTGATGAGGTCGTTCACCCGTCCCGGTGTTCCAACAACCATTTGACATTCTCTCTTTAGAGCTCCGAGCTGTTTATACAGAGGTTCTCCACCGTAAACGGCCACTACCGATACCGGGAGATTTGAGCTGTATCTTTCTATATCAGCAGTTATTTGAAGGCATAACTCTCTTGTGGGACAAAGAACAATGCTTTGGATTTCGTTTCGTGCGGGTTCGATCTTATGAAGTATAGGGAGCCCGAAAGCGGCGGTTTTGCCTGTTCCTGTCTGCGCCAAAGCCACTAAATCATTGTCGGAGTCCAATATAAAAGGTATTGCTTCAGCCTGAATGGGTGTGGGTATCTCAAATCCCATTTTTTCTAACGATTCGAGAATTTCGGGACGAAGCCCGGTTTCAATAAAATTTTGCATAGAGTAATTTTAGAAAATGACTTAATTGTGTATGTTAAATTTTTTAATAATCATTAAATCAACTAATTATGATTTTCGGTGCCCTGGTTTAAATGCTTTACATCGAGCTTTTGCTGCCGGGTGTCTAAAAATCTGATGGTTTACTGATTGAACAGTTTTATTGATCCTTGTACTCGTCAGGGTACATTAATCATATAAGCATTAACGCCTTCTGTAAAGAAGAACTGTCAGATGTTTCCAAGTGTTTGTAAGTCTCTTTTGTAGAATGAAGATTTGAACTGCAACCAAAAAAGAAACGTGTCCACTCTTACGGTATCACGTTATGCAACCTCGCCATCTTTTTGGTTGAACTGAACGTGAAGTATTGATGAATTTTATTCGTTGCGGAATAATATGCTGTATCTATTCCGGCTTATCCGTTTAATTCGCGTGCAAATGTAGTGTCTTAAATTGAATAAGTTGCTGTTTGGGCTGATAATTAATGAAGTTTAACTAAAAACCTGAATTTTGCTGGTAAATGGCGGAGCCGGGCGGAGGAAAGGTGCAAGTTTTGCGAAGTATCGCTTTACTTACTGCCCGCCTGTAAAGTCGTGGAAAGTTGTAACAAATCGCCTGTCTGTTCAGAATGTATCATTTGCCGGGTTACGCTTGCCGCCAAAATATCAGAATCTCTTGTTAATAAAAAAGACATTGGAAATCAATTATATATGTTATTATTGAATAATGTTTTCGCATTTTTCCAAAAAAATTTGATGATTTGTTGAATGAATATAATTGAAAAAAATTATATTTGTACAGACTACATACCAGAACAGAATGGCTGAAGATGTTGAAAATAAAGTATTTAGCTTTGCATTAAATAAATCTTCCAATGTTCCGAAATTCAGGCAATTGGTTGAATCGGTTAATAATGCGATTTCCGAGAAGCGTTTAAACATTGGGGATCATCTGCCATCGGTTAACCAGGTTTGTAAGGAGTATCAACTTTCCCGTGATACAGTCTTCAAAGCCTACTCTTTATTAAAAGAGCAGGGAGTTATTGAATCCGTTCCTAACAAAGGGTATTTTATTGCCAAAGAGATACGAAGGGTATTTTTGTTTCTGGATACTTTTAAGGCTTATAAAGAGGTTTTATACGATTCATTTTTTAAAAATCTTCCCGAAAATGTTATCGCCGACGTTCATTTCCATCATTACAATCCTGATGTATTTCGAAAGCAGGTTGAGGAAAGCATTGGCAAATATGCAAAATATGTGATCATGCCGTTTGATCATCCCTCAATGCCCGATACGTTGGGATTATTGCCTGAAGACAAGTTGCTGCTTATCGATTGGAATATTTATGCTACGGAGACGAGTAATGTGTTGTATCAGGATTTTGGGAAGCCGGTGATGGATGAACTTGAAAAAATACTGCATCTGGTCAGAAAGTATAAGAAATTTGTATTTGTCTATCCTGAATATACCAACCATCCTTACGATTCTGTTGAATATTTTAAAAAGTTTTGCAGGAAACACCATATCAAATATGATGTGTTAAAAGACAGTAGCTTGTTTGAAATTGAAAAGGGTGTTGCTTATCTTAGTGTAAGCGATCGTATTCTTGGGCGGTTTCTTGAACAGACACGCGAAAAACAGCTTGAACCCGGGAAAGATGTTGGATTTATTTCTTACAATGAAACCCCGATGAAAAAATTTATATATAAGGGCATTACCGTTATTTCAACAGATTTTAGAATGTTGGGTATGAAAGCTGCCGAATTTGTTGCCAACGATACTTCAATGCGTATTTGTGTACCGACAACAATCCGGGTTCGTGAATCCCTTTAAGTAAGAATGATGTGAGAATTTGAATAGAAAAAATTTAACAATTACTAACCAGAACAGAACAGAGTAACAAATGAAGTACACACTGGGTTTTGACATAGGGAGCTCATCGGTAAAAGTGAGTTTACTCGACATAGAACAGGGTACCTGTGCAGCGTCGGCATTTTACCCTAAAAAGGAAATGACCATCTCGGCACCACAGCCCGAATGGGCAGAACAGTCGCCGGAAGACTGGTGGACCAATCTGAAAAGTGCTTTGAAGGAGGTTTTAGCTACGTCTAAAGTTAAATCGTCTGATATTAAAGCCATTGGTATTACTTACCAAATGCACGGGCTGGTAGCTCTGGATAAGGATGGCGAAGTTGTCAGACCATCAATAATATGGTGCGATAGCCGTGCTGTTCCTTACGGGCGTAGGGCTTTTCAAAAACTTGGCGAAGAATGGTCGCTTAGCCATTTACTTAATTCTCCGGGAAATTTTACTGCGGCAAAGTTGGCATGGGTTAAGGAAAACGAACCCGAAACCTATCAGCGTATTGATAAAATAATGCTTCCGGGCGATTATATAGCCTATCGTCTTACCGGGGGAAAAAATACTACCTTATCAGGACTGTCAGAAGGTATATTTATTGATTTTCAGAGCGACGATATTTCCGGGAAATTGCTCGATTATTTCGGGTTTTCAAAATCACTTATTCCTGATCGTGTGGGAACCTTTGCTCCTCAGGGACATCTCAGAAGTGATGTGGCAAAAGAACTTGGACTTGACGAAGGAATTCCTGTCGCCTACAGAGCTGGTGATCAGCCCAATAATGCATTTTCGCTTAATGTTTTGAACCCCGGAGAGGTTGCTGCTACGGCAGGAACTTCGGGAGTTGTTTATGGAGTAAGTGATCAGTTGGCAGCTGATCCCAAATCCAGGGTAAATATTTTTGCTCATGTTAATCATTCCCGTGAGCAGCGACGGCTTGGTATTTTGCTGTGTATCAACGGGACGGGGATTTTGAATGCCTGGCTGAAGCACAATACCGCCAAAGACCTGGATTATCCGCAAATCAACGATGTAGCACTGTCGGCTCCTGCCGGGGCCGAAGGACTTCGTTTTTTCCCTTTTGGCAATGGAGCTGAACGTGTTCTGGAAGATGCCAATCCCGGGGCCACGTTAAGCGGTCTTAATTTTAATATCCATAAACAAAACCATTTGTTGAGAGCCGGACAGGAAGGTATTGCTTTTAGTTTTAGATACGGAATGGACATCATGCAGAATATGGGGGTAAATACCAGGGTAATTCGTGCGGGTAAAGCCAACATGTTCCTGAGCCCTTTGTTCCGCCAGACCCTTGCCAATCTTACAGGGGCAACCATTGAACTTTATGACACAGACGGTTCGCTTGGGGCTGCTCGTGGTGCTGCTCTCGGCGCCGGAATATGGGCAACACCCGAAGAGGCGTTCCGAAATCTGAAAAAGCTGGAAATGATTCAGCCCGATAATGAAAAGGATATTATTAATGAACATTATGAAGATTGGAAACAAAAATTAAATAAACTATTAAAATAGAAGACAATGGATGTATTAACAGGAAAAAAGGAGTATTTCCCCGAAATAGGGAAAATTGAGTTTGAGGGTAAGGATTCTAAGAATCCTCTTGCTTTTAAATGGTATAATGAGGATGAAGTAGTAGCCGGAAAAACCATGAAGGAACATTTCCGGTTTGCACTATCATACTGGCATTCGCTCACCGGTGAAGGAGGTGACCCTTTTGGCCCGGGAACCAAAAGTTTCCCATGGGATGAGTCGCAGGATGTGATGGAACGCAACAAAAACCGGATGGATGCTGCTTTTGAGTTTATGACTAAGGTTGGCATTCCTTTTTGGTGCTTTCATGATATTGATGTAGCTGAAGATGGGTCGGTGGGTGAAATTGAAGAGCGTTTACAAAAGATGGTTGAATATGCCAAAGAAAAACAAAAAGCATCCGGTATTAAACTTTTGTGGGGTACGGCAAATGTTTTCAGTAACCCACGATATATGAACGGTGCTGCTACGAATCCTGA
Organism: Anaerophaga thermohalophila DSM 12881; assembly: GCF_000191885.1. Lineage (GTDB taxonomy): Bacteria > Bacteroidota > Bacteroidia > Bacteroidales > Marinilabiliaceae > Anaerophaga > Anaerophaga thermohalophila. The sequence continues at coordinate 79,133 of NZ_AEWI01000001.1, read as the reverse complement.
TTTTACCGCTTTAGCACATGCCGGTACACAGATAAAGAATGCCATTGATGCAACCATCGGGTTGGGAGGAGTAAACTATGTTTTCTGGGGTGGCCGCGAAGGTTACATGTCGTTGCTTAATACCAACACCAAACGCGAAAAGGAACATTTGGCCCGGATGCTCACAATGGCCCGTGATTATGGTCGGAAAAATGGCTTCAAAGGAACTTTCCTGATTGAACCCAAGCCAATGGAGCCTACCAAACATCAGTACGATTTTGATGCTGAAACTGTTATCGGCTTCCTGCGTCACTATGGGTTGGATAAAGACTTTAAACTGAATATCGAAGTTAACCATGCTACCCTTGCACAACATACTTTCCAGCATGAGTTACAAATGGCTGCGGATGCCGGCTTGCTCGGTAGTATTGATGCCAACAGGGGTGACTATCAGAATGGATGGGACACGGACCAGTTCCCGATAAATATTTATGAAACCATTGAGGCCATGCTGGTTATTCTGGAAGCCGGTGGATTTACAACCGGTGGAGTGAATTTTGACGCCAAATTGCGCAGGAATTCAACCGATCCCGAAGATCTTTTTATTGCACATATTTCTGCAATGGACGTTTTCGCACGGGCACTCAAAGCAGCCAACCGTATTTTAACAGAGTCGGATTACAGGAAAATGCGTGCCGACAGATATGCTTCTTTTGACTCAGGAAAAGGCGCTGATTTCGAAAAAGGTAAACTGACACTCGAAGATTTACGCAAGATTGCGCTTGAGGCTGGTGAACCCGCTCAAATAAGCGGCAAACAGGAGCTTTACGAACAACTCATAAACTTGTATTTCTAAGCTTGTTTTTTTGCTTGTTTTACAAGGAAGCGACATGCGGAAATTTCTGCTGTCGCTTCCTTTTGTGAAATATTGAAATGTTAAAAGAATATTTGATTTTGAAAAAAATTGTAGTTTCGTTTTTGTTTAATGAGTCCAGTCTAAAAAGCCTTTTGACCCCTAAATCCCCTAAAGGGGACTTTTTCAAACTGCTGATTTTTAGCAGTTCCCTTTAGGGGTCAGGGGTAAAAATGGTAAAAATCAGCAGTTTGAAGGCTTTTTATACTGGGCTCATAAATAAATCAACAAAACGCTAAATCATGGTTCAATGGATGGACAAAATAAATTTTATGTAATCGGTATCACCCTGGTGGCAACGCTGGGAGGATTGCTTTTCGGGTATGATACCGCTGTTATTTCCGGTGCTGAAAAATCGGTTCAGGCATATCTTATCGATAGTCAGGGGCTTAGTTCTTTAATACATGGAATTACTACCTCCAGCGCGCTTATTGGCTGTATCATAGGAGGCCTTATTTCCGGCGTGTTGGCCACCAGATTCGGACGAAAAAAATCGTTGCAATTTGCAGCTGTTCTTTTTTTCATTTCCGCGCTTGGTTCAGGTTATCCCGAGTTTTTATTTTTCAAAGTGGGTGAGCCAACCATCGGGTTGTTGCTGATGTTTAATTTTTACCGGGTTATTGGAGGAATTGGCGTTGGCCTTGCCTCTGCTCTCAGTCCTATGTATATTGGCGAGGTGGCTCCCGCGAATATTCGCGGGCGGTTGGTTTCCCTTAACCAGTTTGCCATTATTTTTGGTATGTTGGTTGTGTATTTTGTAAATTGGGGCATTGCACACGGACAACCACTGGAATGGATTAATGAAATAGGATGGCGACGAATGTTTCTGTCCGAAACCATACCGGCCGGTCTTTTTGGTCTGCTTTTGTTTCTTGTTCCCGAAACACCGCGTTATCTGGCATTAAAAAATCAGGACGAAAAAAGCCTTTCAGATTCTTACCAAAATTAGCGGTAGAGATCGAGCTCAGACTGTTTTACAGGATATTAAAGAGAGCCTGAAACATCACACCTCAGGGAAGCTCTTCTCTTTCGGGAAAACAGTGATAATTATCGGTATTTTGTTGTCTGTTTTTCAGCAATTTGTAGGAATAAATGTGGCACTTTATTATGCACCGCGTATTTTTGAAAGTATGGGAGCGGCCAAAGATGCTTCAATGCTTCAGACGGTGATCATGGGACTTGTCAATGTTATTTTTACAGTTGTTGCAATATTTACGGTTGACAATTGGGGACGAAAGCCGCTTTTAATTGTCGGCTCTGCCGGTATGGCCCTTGGCATGTTTGCTATTGCCGGACTCGCGTTTTTCGATATTATCGGGATCAGTACTTTGGTATTCATGATTGTTTATACTGCCTCTTTCATGATGTCGTGGGGGCCGATTACCTGGGTGCTGATATCAGAAATTTTTCCGAATAAAATACGTGGCAAAGCCGTTGCTATCGCTGTTGCAGCACAATGGACGGCCAACTATCTCGTATCTTCAACCTATCCGGCGATGATGGAGTTCAGTGCATCGATGACGTATAGCATTTATGGAATTATGAGTATACTGTCACTTCTTTTTGTATGGAAATTTGTTCCTGAAACCAAAGGCCGTACCCTGGAAGACATGGAGGCACTTTGGGTAAAGAAAAAGTAAGAGAAATAATATTGAGTGCGGTATAAAAAGCATATTTTTGTCAAAATCAAGGCGTTTTAAATTTTTGTGCCGGAGTTAACTTATTGTTAATGAGGATGTAAAAATTTAAAACAACAACGAGTTTGGCAACAAAGATGTTTTTTAGACCGGGCTCAATATTGAAAAGATTAAAAACCGGCGGGAATTTGTTTCATCCGTATATCATTTATTTTTTAAGGTCGGATGGAACTCGCATATAAGAACTAATACATGTTCTGCTGTGGAAATCTTTGCCATGCTCGTTTCATCTTACATTTAATAAATTGTTACGGCTGTTAGAATTGTTAAAGTTGTTAGAATTGTTAATATTGTTAATATGTTAGTTGTCAGAATGTTATAAGTTTTATTACATTAGTTAACAATTTAACAATCCTAACAACCCTAACAATTCCATTCGTATAAAATTAGTCTAAGTTATTGGCCTGATGGAACTCGCATGATTGATTTTATACATGTTCTTTTGTGACTGTCTTAGCCATGCTCGTTTCGTCGGTTTTTTAATCTGGTTGATGAATATTATTGAGCTCGGATGAATGACAATGTGGGCAGTTTTTTAAAGGAGTGGGACTAGTGGCTAACCTGGAGCATTTCTTGCATCGGGCCCAGTAATTTTCTGAGATATATGTGCCACCCCCGATGATAATTGCTTTACCCTCAACAAGAGCTTTAGCAATAGTTTTTCTGGCTTTTTTGTATACACGTGTAAAAGTGGGGCGGGAGATATTCATGTGGCCCGCTGCTTCTTCCTGGTTCATATTTTCGTAATCTATGAGACGAATCGATTCATATTCTTCAAACAAAAGAACCACTTTATCGATATTGCGCATTTTTACTCCGACCGGTTTAAAGCCATCTACCATTGGCGGGTATTCTATTCTTCTGTGTCTGCGTTGATTAGGCATTTCCCTGAAACTAAAATTGATTATCTTCTTATATTTTTTGGCTTTCAGGGACAAATATAGATAAAATAGCCTGAAACGGGAACCGGATGTGAACCAATGCTCTTTTGAAAAATAAATGATTATTTTTTATGATTGTAAAAATGAACAAGATGTAACAGATGCAAAACGGTAAGGGTTTATATAGCGAAGCTGTGACAAGACAGTGCAAAATGGCTTTTCCCGCAACACTGAACGCAAGCGATATCCTTTTTGGGGAGAGTTTATGAAATGGATGGATGATGATGCCTTTATATGGGCTACCAGGGCTATCCGCCAGAAAATGTTCACTGCTTCTGTGGTGAAATGGAATTTTTTCTCAGATTAAAGAAATCGCTGCAATGGGGTTGGTTGCGAATGTAAAAAAAAGTGCAAAAAAATTTGGATTTTAAATGAACAAATGTTCACTTTGCATTAAAATTGATATTAAACAGCAGTTAGTAAGTGATAGTTACCACTATATTGAAATGATTTAAGGTTTATAGTTCTGAATATCAATTTGTAACATGTTGAGAAAAATGGTTGTTCTGATTTTTTATTTTACGGAAAGTCGAATCTTTTAAAATGTTAATTATGCCAGCAGGAGACAGAACCGGACCAATGGGACAAGGTCCCCGTTCCGGAAGAGGAAAAGGTTTTTGTAGTGGAAATACTACCCCGGGTTATGAAAATGATGAGAACCGCCGAAGAGCGGGGAGTAATGCGGGTGATGCTACAAGTGGTAATGGGCGTGGCCGTGGACGTGGACGCGGCCGTGGATTAGGAAGACGTTAAAATATAGTGTTTTCTTTGTGATTGATTTCAACCGGTCGTTTTTTGTTTGATAGCGTTTTGTTAAAACGGCCGGTTGTTTTAATTTATCTTTAAAAATAATTATATATGGAACAAAAAATCGGAATTCCCGTTGTTAACGGAATTTTAAGCGCTCACTTCGGACATTGTCAATATTTTCTTATTGCCGTTGTTGTTGATGGTAAAGTTAAAGATGTTATCGAAGAAGTACCGCCTCCACACGAACCAGGTGTTATACCAAGTTGGTTAAGTAGCAAGGGCGTTAATACTGTTTTAGTTGGAGGAATTGGACAAAAGGCAGTGAATTTATTCAGACAATTCGGGGTCAACGTTGTTATTGGAGTACCTGAAAAAAATCCCCGGGAGTTGATTGATGATTTTTTGAGCGATACATTGATTACAGGAGATAATCAGTGTAGTCATTAAGCGTTTATTTATGATCGATGTGAATTGTGTTCCCTGTTTTCAGAAACAGGCAGCACGTTTATTTGAAAAATATAATATTCCGGAAAAACGTAGAGAAGTACTTTCAGAGAGATTTAATGACTTTCTTTCTAAAGATGGCTTTGATAAACCTTCGCCTTTAAGTGTTCAGTTCCTGAATGTCCTTATGAAAAAGGAAACCGGCATCGAAGATTTATATCTTAAGGAGAAGTCATTTTATAATAAGTTGCTGATGGAGCGATATCAAGCGATGAAGGGCGATGTTGAATCAAGCGACAATCCTGCCATGATCGCATTGAAGTATGCTCTGGCTGGTAATATTATTGATTTTGGTCCGCCTCGTCGCTTCGATATTGAAAAGACATTTTCGGAAGCTCTTGAGAAAAAGATTGCTGTTAATGATTCAGATGCGCTTTTTAAGGCAATTAGGAATGCCGGAACGGTTTTGTACCTGGGCGATAATGCAGGCGAGATTGTAACAGATAAGTTGTTTATTGAAACTCTTACTCATCCCGGTGTTATATTTGCTGTTCGAGGTGGTCCTGTATTGAACGATGTTACTTATGCTGATGCTGAAGAAGTTGGTATGCAAGAAGTTGCTACGGTGATTGAAAATGGTTTTGATGCACCGTCCACTTTGCCGGAATATTGCTCTGATGAATTCAGGGATATCTTTAATTCTGCGGATGTAGTAATTTCCAAAGGGCAGGGCAATTTCGAAGGCCTGTACGGGCAGGTGAAAAAGAAGAATATTTTTTTTCTTTTTATGGTTAAGTGTGAGGGAATTGCACGTGTTACCGGCAGAAACGTTGGCGATGCAGTGATAATGAAAGGAGCATGGCAAAGTTAGCCATGCTTGTTTCACTTTTAATTGTTTTCTGTAAAAACCTTAACTTTGCAGCCTAAATTTGTACAGATGACAGCTCAAAAAAAACGTGTGGTAGTCGGACTTTCAGGAGGTGTTGACTCAAGTGTTGCAGCACAGGTACTGATTGACCAGGGATACGAAGTCATCGGTCTTTTTATGAAAAACTGGCATGATACAACCGGTGTGCTGGAAGCTGATTGCCCATGGCTCGATGATAAATATGATGCTGAAGCCGTAGCAAGAAAGTTGGGTATTCCTTTTCATTTTGTCGATCTGAGTGCTGAATATCGTGCACGCGTCGTTGATTACATGTTTTCGGAATACGAAAAGGGAAGAACACCCAATCCTGATGTTCTTTGCAACAGGGAGATAAAATTTGATGTTTTTATGAAGAAGGCTTTTGAACTGGGTGCCGATTTTGTTGCAACCGGTCATTATTGCCGCAAAGAAACTATAAAAACAGCTTCGGGCGAGATTTACCGGCTACTGGCAGGAGCCGACAGCAATAAGGATCAGAGTTATTTCCTTTGTCAGTTGTCGCAGGCGCAACTTGCCAAAGCATTATTTCCTGTCGGTGATATGGTAAAACCGCAGGTGAGGCAAATCGCCGGGGAGTTAAAGCTGGTAACTGCTCACAAAAAAGATTCGCAGGGCATCTGTTTTGTTGGTAAAGTTGATCTTCCGGTCTTCTTACAGCAAAAACTTGAGGCGAAGAAAGGGAAAGTCTTTTTAATTCCACCCGAAAGCGAAATTTTTGACAGGCAATGGCATAAGGCGGACAATGAGCCTTCGGACGAAATATTAGAAGATCTGGCAAAACCGTATTACTTTCATCCGAAATACGGGGAAAAAATCGGAGAACATAATGGCGCACATTTTTATACCATCGGACAGCGAAAAGGACTTGATATTGGTGGTTTTCCCGAACCTTTATTTATAATAGGCATTGATGTTGATTTCAACCAGGTGTTTGTCGGTATGGGAAAGGAACACACCGGTTTGTTCAGACGTGTTTTGAAGATCAATAATAACGAAGTGCATTGGATCCGGCCCGATCTGGCTCTGAAAACGGGTGAGTCCAGACGGCTAAAGGTGCGTATTCGCTATCGCCAGCCGCTTCAGAATGGTGTGTTACATCAGCGTCCCAACGGTTTATTTATTGTTTTTGATGAACCTCAGCGAGGCATAACCCCAGGCCAGTTTGCTGCATGGTACGAAGGCGATGAATTAACGGGTTCAGGAGTGATATCATGAGGAAAATAGGTCTTTTGTCAGACACCCACGGCTATTTAGATGCCAGACTGTTTGAACTTTTTAAGGACGTTGATGAAGTATGGCATGCAGGTGACATAGGTTCGGGAAATATTCTTTCCGACCTGGAATCGTTTAAAATATGCAGGGCCGTTTATGGTAATATTGACGATTGGGATATCAGGATGCAGATACCGGAACACCAGAGGTTCGAATGTGAAGGACTCAGAGTTTGGATGACACATATCGGCGGTTATCCGGGTAAATATTCACCAAAAGTCAAACATGAATTGATAAAGAATCCCCCCGGCCTTTTTATTTCAGGTCATAGTCATATTCTGAAGGTAATGAACGATAAAAAACTTGGATTACTACATATAAATCCCGGTGCTGCAGGTAAGTCTGGCCTGCATTATATTCGGACGGCCGTTCGTTTTGTTATTGATAACGGCGAAGTTAAAAACCTCGAAGTTATTGAACTCGGTAAACGATGACATTTATCAGCCTGTTTTGTGCTTTGGAAGAATTACTGGGCTCACAACAAACTCCACCAACAAACCATTCCTCTCTATCTGACCAGTGTATCAAATCCAAAAAATGAGTGCAGCATAAAAAGCATATTTTTGTCAAAATCAAGGCGTTTTAAATTTTTGTACCGGAGTTAACTTGTTGTTAATGAGGATGCAATAATTTAAAACAACAACGAGTTTGGCAACAAAGATGCTTTTTAGACCGGGCTCAAAAAATCAATAACCGATTGCAATATAGATTTAATTTATAGCAATAGATAAATAAAAAGGCAAAATGGTACCAAAATAATTGCAGGGAAAATTCTCCTTTGTAAATTTGCAATGAAGATTGTTAATGAATAGAAAGTATAATCAACCAAAAAAATTTAAATTATGTCTGTATTAGTAGGTAAAAAAGCACCGGAATTTGTAGCACCCGCAGTGGTTAACGGTGGTGAAATTGTTGAAAACTTCTCCCTGAAACAGTATGAAGGGAAGAAGTATGTTGTATTTTTCTTTTATCCCGCCGATTTTACATTCGTCTGCCCGACCGAAATTGTTGCCATGCAAGATAAAATGGAAGAGTTTGAAAAGAGAAATGTGGCAGTTGTCGGAGCCAGTGTCGATCAACAGTTTAGTCACTGGAAGTGGCTTCAGACAGAGAAAAAAGACGGTGGTATTAAAGGTGTTAAATTTCCATTGGTTGCCGATAACGGATTGACCATTTCAAAAAACTACGACGTGCTTGCAGGGGAATATGAATATGATGAGAATGGAAACGCCGTCTTTAACGGCATTCCACAGGCTTACCGCGGACTTTTCCTTATTGATAAAGAAGGAATTGTGCGACACCAGGTGGTAAATGATATGCCTTTGGGACGTAACGTTGATGAGGTATTACGTATGGTTGATGCATTGCAGTTTTTCGAAGAAAATGGCGAAGTTTGCCCGGCTAACTGGCACAAGGGAGATGAAGCATTGCAGGCAACTCAGGAAGGAATTGCCAACTATCTTGGTAAAAAGTAATACCATTCTTTGACCATAGCTTTTTAGGTGGGTCATCCTTTTCAGAGGATGGCCTTTTTTTTGTAAAAGAGAATTTTACGGTTAATTTTGCAACCATGCGTAAATGGTTATCATTTTCTGCCGGGTCACAGGCTCAGGTGTTTGAGCAGAAACTTATTCAGTTGGAAGTGCCATTACAGATTCCTGCATCCCGGCAGAAGAGTACAACGAATGTCTTGTGAAAGCCGAAGCCTTAAAGACGATCTTTAATAAGAAGAAGCTCAAGTATGGTTAAAGAGGAGGTACAAAAGGTGCTTGCCAGATATGGTGTCAGAAAGGAGCATCCTGTTTTGGTGGCTTTGAGCGGCGGGGCCGACTCAATGGCATTGTTGAACGTTTTCATGGAATCGGGCTATAAATGCCAGGCAGCACATTGTAATTTTCATCTTCGGGATGAAGAGTCCGATGAAGATGAAAAGTTTGTTGTTAATTATTGTATCGGTCAGGATATTCCGCTTCATGTCCGGCATTTCAATACCAAAGAAGAAGCCGTGAAAAGAGGAGTCTCTATTGAAATGGCAGCCCGCGAACTTCGATACAGCTGGTTTTGGGAACTAATGGACAAGGAGAATTTCTATTGGCTGGCAACCGGACACCATGGTGACGATATGATTGAAACCTTTTTTCTTAATCTTGCCAGAGGTACAGGACTGCGTGGATTAAAGGGAATGCAATTCAGGAGCGGACAACTGATCAGACCCATGCTTGCCTTGCGCCGGACGCAAATTGAGCAATATTGTTATGGACAAGGGATTCCTTTCCGGACAGATTCTTCAAATACCGATATGGCATTTCAACGCAACAATATCCGGCACAATGTTTTACCGGTAATGAATTTGCTTAATCCTTCCTTTTTTAACACGATGATGCATAATTTCCGAAACCTGGAAGAAGCCTGGCAAATTGTTGAGAAGGAAGTTGTTGCTGTTCGGAAAGAAATGGTTGTCGAAGAAGGAGACCAAATGATGATTCCTATCCGGTTGATAGAAAAACATCCTCAAAGAAGCACCATTCTTTTTGAACTGTTGCGGCCTTATGGTTTTAACAGTCAAACCGTATCCGAAATAATAGACAGTTTTGATTCCATTCCGGGAAAACAATTCTTTTCCGGGAGTTACCGCCTGGTAAGAGACCGGTTTAACCTGGTTGTTGTGCCAATCAGGGAATTTAAGGACGAACTTTTTTTCATTAACAGCGGGGAAAAAGAAATTCTTTCCCCTTTGCATTTAAAAAATAAAACAGTTCGAAAGGAAGGATGATTTTAACATTTCACGTCTTCATGATTGTGTTCATTTAGATGCCGATCATATCGACTTTCCGCTTGTAATAAGGCACTGGCATAAAGGAGACCAATTTCGTCCATTGGGAATGGAGACTTTTAAGAAGTTGAGCGATTTTTTTGTGGATGAGAAATTATCTCTGGTTGAGAAAGAAAGAACCTGGCTTTTACTTTCGGGTAATGATATTGTATGGGTGATTGGTCAAAGAATAGACGATCGTTTTAAGGTAACTTCAAATACCAAAAATATTCTTGAGATTAAAGTGCTGAATTCTGACCAGGAGGGGGATTAATTATTTGTCAATACTGACCAAACTCGGTTTACTAAACAATACCACCACCAATTACAACATCATCCCGATAGAAAACAATACTTTGACCAGGTGTGATTCCCCATGCCGGATGATCAAAATTAACTTCCAGTCCTATGGGTTGAATGATTTTCAAAGTACCTGGTATGGTTGGCACCGTATCGATTCCGCGTATGCGAATGTCAACTTCGAGTTCGAGTAGCTCTTTTCCGGATGGAAGCGCTGAAAGGTAATAGTTTGAAAGATAAATTTTACTTGTTTTTAAAGATGCTGATTTTGAAACGACTACCTGGTTGTTTGAAGAATCTAAACGTACAACAAAATATTTGTTATCGGGGAGTCCCAATCCTTTTTTCTGACCTGTGGTAAAGAAGGCAAGTCCCCTGTGTTTCCCCAGTATTCTACCGGTTTCGTCGACGATGTTTCCCGGCCGGAGAGAAGTAAACCCGTTCTGTTCAACTATGAAATCGCGATAATCAGTGCCGTCGAGGAAACAGACTCCCATGCTTTCCTTTTGAACGGCAACATCCTGAAATCCGTTATTTAATGCCAGTTCCCTGACTTTTTCTTTCGATAATTGCCCAAGTGGAAACAGGGCCCGCTGCAATATCTCCTGGTTGAGATTCCACAGAAAGTAGGACTGGTCTTTTGAAGGATCGGCTCCTTTTTTTAGATACCAGCGGTTGTTTAATAATTGTTTTCGGACATAATGACCGGTTGCAATATGCCGGCAACCTGATTCGTCGGCTTTTTGCAGCAGTGCCGGCCATTTGATAACGGGATTACACCGGTTGCAGGGATTTGGCGTTTTGCCCATCATGTATTCACGACAAAAATAGTCAACGACCTCCTTTTTAAAAGATTTTTGTATGTCCATAACATGATGCTCTATGGCGAGTTTTTCAGCCGTCTCCTTCGCCTTAGCCGCGTTTTGTTCCATTATACCGGGGTTCCGGTGCCAGGTTTTTAGTGTCAGACCAATTACGGAATAACCTGCTTCTTTTAGAAACAGGGCCGCCATGGTGCTGTCCAGTCCACCGCTCATTCCAAGCAATACTTTGGTTTTGCTCAAAGATTGGCTGCGCATTGATGTTTTATTCCTTTATGTTTTCCCTTACTTTTTTAAGAAAAGCCTGAAGTCCTTCGGTATCTTTGTCTTTTATTAGTCCGATGAGGTGCTTCAATTCCTGGCGAATTTTTTCTACCTGTCCTATGGTAAAAGGGTTCATCAGTATTTCAGTAAGCAGATAGTCATCTTCAGACAGAAGGCCTTTTGCAATGTCGAGATGTTTACGGAAGGTTGTACCGGGTGCATCCTGCTTTTTCATGCATGCTGCAAATACAAGCGTGGAAGAGAAAGGCACAGAAAGAGAATAGGCAATGGTCTTATCGTGTTCTTCGAAACTGTATTCGTGCAGATTGAGCCCGAGGGAACCGAAGAAATCTTTAAAGAAGGCCTTTCCCATGTGGTCCGACTCTTTGATAATAATGGCGTGGTGTTGTCTTAATTCTTTCAGGTTGCCGAATGTCGGGCCAAACATAGGGTGTGTGGAGACAAAGCGGCGGCCCGATTTTTCATAAAACTCTTTAAGTCCGGTTTTTACCGATGCAATGTCGGATATAATGCAATTCTCTGGCAAAAACCCCATCACCGATTCAAAGGCCGGGATGGTATATTTCAGGTTTGCCGCGTTGATTAAAAGTTCCGGTGCAAATTCAGTTATTTCTTCCGGTTTGGTAAGCCTCTGGGTATTAAAAACAAAGCGCAGACGTTCCAGGTCGGGATCGTAAACAGCCACTTCGTGTTGTAAACAGAGGGCATCTGTAAGCCAGGTTCCCATTTTTCCTGCGCCAAGGATACATATCTTCATTCCTGAGGTTTTTGTTTTTTCGACAATGCCTTGTTCATTATCTCGTTTTGCCGGCTGATCGACTCTTCGTGAATGGATTCAAAAATACGGGTAATAAATTCTTCATCCAAACCCCGCTGAGATCCGCGGTCTCTTCTGTTATTCATTAGTTCGTCGTAGCGTCTGGTCTGGAGAATTGTGATGTTATTTTCGAATTTGTATTTTCCGATGGCTTCTGATATTTTCATTCTTTCTTTCAGAAGGTCCAGCAATTGGTCGTCGAGTTTATCGATTTGTTTTCTTAATTCGTCCAGAGTGACACGTGGTGTGTCTTCCCCTATCTTTGGTCTGCGAAGCACAAGGTTATCCACAATCTCTTTTAAACGTTCCGGTGTAATTTGCTGTTTAGCATCGCTCCATGCCTTATCGGGGCAGATATGCGATTCTATGATGAGGCCGTCGAAGTTCAGGTCCATAGCTTCCTGCGAGAGGTCAGCCAGCAATTCACGGTTACCGGCGATATGGCTTGGATCGGTGATAATTGGTAATTCCGGTATACGGCGTCTCAACTCAATTGGGATTTGCCACTGCGGATGATTTCTGAATTCAGACTGGTCGTAAGAACTGAAACCACGATGGATGGCAGCGATTTGCGTGATGCCGGCGCGGTTGATGCGTTCGATGGCACCAATCCAAAGGTCAAGATCAGGATTCACCGGATTTTTGACCAGTACCGGTATATCCAAACCTTTGATGGCATCTGCAACTTCCTGTACTGCAAAGGGGTTGGCCGATGTGCGGGCGCCAATCCAAACCATATCCACGCCATACTTTACAGCTTCGTAAACATGATGTGCAGTGGCAACTTCGACGCAAACAAACATCCCGGTTTCTTCTTTTACACGTTTTAGCCAGGGGAGCCCAAGTGTCCCGACGCCTTCGAACGCACCCGGGCGTGTTCGTGGTTTCCAGATGCCGGCACGAAATATCCTGATCCCCCGGGCTGCCAGCTCTTTAGCTGTGGAGAGCGTTTGTTCCTCGGTTTCGGCGCTGCAGGGCCCGGAGATAATAATGGGACGTTTCAGTTCCAATCCCGGAAGTGTGATTGGTTGAATGTTCAGATTGTACATGGTTAATTGGTTATGATGTTTTTTATTCTGTTTAACGATTCTTTCAACTTTTCTTCGGGCGTACAGAGAGATATTCGTATGTATCTCTCGCCCCGGCTACCAAAAATAAATCCCGGCGTTATGAATACATTGGCTTCATAAAGGATTTTGTCGGATAGCTCCTTAGCGGAAGAATATTCATCCGGAATTTTTGCCCAGATGAACATGCCTGCCTGGTCTTCATTCCAGGAGCATTGAAGCGCCTTCATAATCTCCAGAACAAGTTTTTTGCGGCTTCGGTACACATTGTTTACTTCTTCGTACCACTCCTTCTCAAGCGACAATGCTTTAGCTGCTGCTTCCTGTACCGGTCGAAACATCCCTGAGTCCATATTGCTCTTGATGCGCAACACATATTTAATGAACTCTGCATTCGATGCTGCCATACCTACCCGCCAGCCGGCCATGTTATGCGACTTGCTCAAAGAATTTAATTCTATCGCAACATCTTTAGCACCGGGAACTGAAAGTATGCTTTGGGGCTCGGCATTAAGAATGAAACTATAGGGATTGTCGTTGCAAATCAAAATATCGTTACGTTTTCCAAAAGCTATCAGTTTTTCAAAAAATGACCGGCTGGCTTTGGCACCTGTGGGCATGTTGGGATAGTTGACCCACATGAGTTTGACATTTGATAAGTCCTCTTTTTCGAGGGCCTCCAGATCAGGTTGCCAGTTTTTTTCTTCAATCAGGTCGTAGGAACGTTTTTCGGCACCTACAATTTCTGTTACTGCACTGTAGGTCGGATAACCGGGATTTGGAACAAGAACTTCATCTCCCGGATTAAGAAAAGCCATGGAAATGTGCATAATCCCTTCTTTTGAACCCATCAGCGGTAAAATTTCCTTTTCAGGGTCGAGACTGACCTTATAAAAACGTTTGTACCAGTTGGAAAAACTTTTTCGTAATTCAGGTATTCCGATATATCCCTGATATCCATGGGTATCGGGGCGGGCTGCTGCATCGTTTAGCGTTTTCAGGACTTCGGGTGCCGGCGGCTGATCAGGATTACCTATGCCAAGATTGATGACCGGTTTCCCATTTGCTTGCATTTCTGCTATTTCTTTCAGTTTCAGTGAGAAATAGTATTCCTTTACCTGACTGATTCTTTGTGCTGGTGTAATCATTGCAATTTACTTAGTGTTCGTCTATAAACAATACTCCGTTAAAATTTTGCAATACGCTGCAAACCAACTGTTTGTGCCTGTTTGTTAAAATTCAGTATATCAAGGTTGTATAAATTATCTTACCTCTTAAAATCTCACAATCTATTGTACCAATTCGCAAAACTTTTTACAAAATGTGTGTCTGTTCAGGATGTTCCGGTTGTAAAGTTTCTGGCCGCGTGTTGTCTGAAAATCAAGCGTAACTGAGCGAGTAGTATTTCCAGACAGACACTAAAATTATATAGATGTCAAAGCATTATGAACTTTCTCTTTTTCAAAAGTTTCTCCATTGGTTGTCTGTGTTGCTGTACAGGCCTCATATTCGCCGAGAACACGTAACTTTTTGCACAGAGGACGAATGGCGTCCAAAGATTGTAAATAACGTTCATAGTTATCAAACATAACATCAATGTAAAAAAGGTATTCCCATTCAATACCAACAATAGGAAGCGATTGTATTTTAGTGAGGTTGATATTGTAAAAGGCCAGAATGGTAAGGATTTTTGAAAGACTTCCCTCTTCGTGCGGCAGGGAGAAAACAAGCGACGCTTTATTGATTTTGTTTTGCTCCAGCAGTTCAGCTTTTACTGCTTTGTTTTCCTGCCCGATAATCAGAAACCTGGTATAGTTATGTTTATTGGTTTCTATGCTTCTTTCAATAATTTCGAGGTTGTAGAGTTCGGCTGCAAGTGACGAGGCAATGGCGCCGGTTCCTTTTAGTTTTTTGTCCGATATGGTTTTGGCACTAAAGGCGGTATCTTCACTTTCGATAAGTTTTATGTGAGGATGTTTTTTGAAAAACTCTTCACATTGCGCCAGGGCCATGGGGTGGGAGTGAACTTCTTTCAGGTCGTTAATGTTTTGACCGGGAAGAGCCATCAGATGATGTTTTATTCTCAATTTATGCTCGCCCTGAACGTTAAAGCCCGATTCTCTTAACATAGTGTAATTGGGCAGCAAACTACCGACCAGAGTGTTTTCGATTGCCATGATACCAAGAATCTTTGGATTTGACTGCATGACATCAAAAACTTCCTGAAAAGTGTGGCAGGGTACAACTTCCACTTCTTTGTCTTTGAAATAGGCCCGGGCGGCTATTTCATGGTTGGCTCCGGGGATACCCTGAATGGCGACTTGTATGGTTTTGTTTTTACTCATAGTACAGATAAAAAAAATCCCGCCTGAAGGGGCGGGACGCATATTTTGTAACTCCGAATTTTTGATTTATTTATGCATGAGCCTGCCCCTTCTGGTTGATGAACCAAAAAAATAAAAAAAGAAGAAAAAGAAATATGAACAGGCATGCTGTAACATGATAAGTATTGCTTTTTATTTTTAACCATGGCAAAAATAGATATTTATTCTATTCCAAACAACAGATTGTTGAAAAAATCGCAAAAAATATCACTGATGTATGGAAAAAGCTTTGTAAAACTGCTAATTTCTAAGTTTTGGGACAGACGGTAAGAATATTTAGTTACTCCTTTTCGCTTAATTCCAACCAGCGCATTTCACACTTATCCAATTCTTTCATCAGGTTGCCAAGGGTTGAAGATGTTTTGAGCAGTTCATCGCCCGATAAAGAACCTGAGTTGAGTTGGTCTTCCAGTTCTTTTTTTTGGTCTTCCAGTTTTTCAATTTGTTGTTCAAGGCTCTCCATTTCTTTTTTCTCCTTGAAGGTAAGTTTGTTCTTGTTTGGCAAACGGGCAGGTTTTTGTTTTTTGGGTTGTTGCCCGGCTGATGTCGCGGCTCTTTTTTCCTGAAGCTCCTTTGCCATCTGTTCGCGGTAATCTGTATAATTTCCCGGAAAGTCTTTTATGGTTCCGTTTCTTTCAAAAATGAACAGATGGTCGGTTACCTTATCGAGAAAATAACGGTCGTGCGAAACCACCAGGACACAACCGTCAAATTGCTGAAGGTAATCTTCCAGAACATTGAGGGTAAGAATGTCCAGATCGTTGGTAGGTTCGTCGAGTATCAGAAAGTTAGGGGTTTTCATTAATATTGTCATCAGATAGAGACGTTTTTTTTCGCCACCACTTAGTTTCTGTACCCTTACATTATGCATCTCGTTGGGGAACATGAAATAGCGTAAGAATTGGGAAGCAGACATCGAATGATTTTTCCCGAGTTTTACCTGGTCGGCAATATCGGTAATCACTTCCAAAACCCGTTTGTTTTCATCCGGCAACATTCCTTCCTGTCGGTAATAGCCTGTTACGAGAGTTTCCCCGGGTTCAACATATCCACTGTCGGGTTGAAGTTCTTCTGTCAGGATGTTGAGAAAGGTTGATTTGCCGGTTCCGTTTTTCCCGATAATACCGGCTTTTTCTCCTCTTACAAACTTGTATGAAAAGTCTTTAATAAGATTCAGATTGTCGAAACTTTTACTTACATGATATAAATTCAGAACTTTCCGGCCCAGTCGTGCCGAACCAATATTAATTTCCATGCTTTGTTCCTGCGTGTTTTGAGAAGCCGTTTTTTTCAGGTCATGAAATGCATCAATCCGGTATTTTGCTTTTGTTCCTCTTGCCTGAGGCTGTCGGTTCATCCATTCCTGCTCTTTTCGCAGGAGGTTACGCGCCCTCTCCACTTCCTGGTTTTTCTGATGGATGCGCTCCTGTCTTTTTTCCAGATAGTAGGCATAATTACCTCTGTATTGAAAGAGGGTTTCGTCCTGAAGCTCAAAAATTTCATTGCACACACGGTCAAGGAAATAGCGGTCGTGCGTAACCATCAGTAAAGTCATTCGGCTTCGTTTCAGGTAATCTTCCAGCCATTCAATCATATCCAGATCAAGGTGATTGGTAGGTTCGTCAAGTATCAGAAAATCGGGGTCTGTGATCAATACTGCTGCCAGGGCTACCCGCTTGACTTGTCCTCCTGAAAGTTGCTCCATGGGTTGGTCAAACCGGTTGATGTTTAACTGTGAGAGTATTTGTTTGGCTCTTTCTTCATAGCTCCAGGCATTAAGTTGCTCCATTTTTGGCAGCAATTCCTGAAGGGATTCGTGGTCATTTTCTGCTACAGCTTTTTCATACAGCTTAACGATACGGGCCGTTTCATTGTTGGATGTGAAAAGCGTTTCCAGTACTGTTAGTTCGGGGGTAAATCGGGGTGTTTGTTCAAGGTATCCGAGTGTAATATTTTTTCTTATAGTAACCTGTCCTTCGTCGGAAGGCAGAACCCCCGCCAAAATGTTGAGAAGTGTGGTTTTTCCTGTTCCGTTTCGTGCTATCAGGGCGGCTTTGTCTCCTTCGTCGAGACCAAAAGAGAGGTTGTTGAAAAGCCGGATATCGCCCCAATGGTGAGTGACGTTTTCAACTGAGAGTATATTGGCCATAAACTTTGTCTGTTTTTGGCAAAGATAGCATCAGTTAAGGTTTATTTAAAGGTTTCATCCGTATAAAATTTGTTTATTAAGGTCGGATGGAACTCGCATGCAAGGGTTTATACCTGTTCTTTTGTGACAAACTTTGTCATGCTCGTTTCATCCGTTTAAAATTTGTTTATTAAGGTCGGATGGAACTCGCATGCAAGAATTTATACTTGTCTTTATTGAGGTAAAGCCCGTTATTTTCGTTTTATCTTAAATCTTAAATCTAAAAATCTAATAATCTATTAAGGCAAACCTTGTCATGCTTGTTTCATCTTACATTTAATAAATTGTTAAAGTTGTTAATATGTTAATTTTTAGTTTTTAGAATGTTATGAGTTTTATTACAGTAGCTAACAATCCTAACAATCTAACAGTCCTAACAATTTTACAACAATCTTTGCCATGCTCGTTTTAGTAAGCAAAAATTCCCCTTGCAGTAGAAGAATAATCTTTATTCTGCAAGGGGGAAGAATGATAGCAGATTTATTGTTTCAATATTTCTTCGATTTTTTTGAGTTCTTCATCGGAAAAGGTAAGATTGTTAAGCGCCTCCAGATTGTTACTTAACTGGTTTACACTGCTGGCTCCGACCAGTACCGAGGTGATACGGTTGTCTTTCAACAGCCAGGCAAGAGCCATTTGGGCAAGAGACTGACCTCTTTGGGCTGCAAGATCGTTAAGTTTGTTCAGTTTTTTCTGAATTTCGGGTGTTAATGCTTCACGTTGCAGGAAACCATGCGGGTTGGCCATTCTTGAATTGGCAGGAATTTCTTTCAGGTATTTATCGGTCAATAATCCCTGGGCAAGCGGGGAAAATACAATGGAACCGACGCCTCTTTTCCCAAGAACATCCAGAAGGCCGTCTTCTTCAACCCAGCGGTCAAGCATATTGTACCGTGGTTGATGGATCAGTAATGGTATTCCCATATCACGAAGAATGCTTTCGGCCTTTTGCGTCATTTCGGCATTATAGTTGGATATTCCGGCATATAGCGCTTTTCCCTGTTTTACCGCCTGAGCCAGTGCACCCATAGTTTCTTCGAGGGGGGTGTCGGGATCGGGACGGTGAGAGTAAAAAATATCCACATAGTCGAGTCCCATTCGCTTCAGACTCTGATCAAGGCTGGCCAGCAAATATTTTCTGGAACCCCATTCGCCATAAGGGCCCGGCCACATCAGGTAGCCGGCTTTTGTTGAAATAATCATTTCGTCGCGATAGGGTTTAAAATCGGTAGCTAAAATGCGCCCGAAATTTTCTTCCGCACTGCCGGGAACCGGACCATAATTGTTGGCCAGGTCAAAATGTGTAATTCCGTTATCGAATGCATGATGCAAAATTTTACGACCATTTTCAAAAACATCCACAGAGCCGAAATTGTGCCACAGGCCAAGCGATATGGCCGGCAGTTTAATGCCGCTCTTTCCGCAACGGCGGTAATTCATTGTTTCGTAGCGCTTTTCGTTGGCAAGATAATTCATAGTGTTATATTATTATTGTGCGTAAAAATTAATAATTCTTTTTATTGATTGGCGGCAAACTTCACAAAATCCTTCGGCTTCGTTCGACTTCATTCTGCAGTTGAGTGCCGGGCGGTAGATTCCTTTTGCCGAATAGCCGGCACCTTCAAAAACTCCGGTGACATTTTTATATTTTGGAGTTGGGGGTGTTGGAATTGGAACAGTATCCGGCACCAAATGTTTCCATTTGATGTCAAAATTTACCAGGGTTGTCAGGTTTGGCGCCCATGGTTCACTTTCTTTATCGAAAAAATCGGGGATAGGAGAATCGTTATAATAATATTCATCGCCAAGTCCGGCCAGCCCATGTCCTGTTTCGTGCACGAACACTTCGGGCGATGACGGGTGCCGGGCCGACACAATTGAGAAATGATTGTATACCCCGCCACCACCATATTTTGAAGTATTTACAAGCACAATGATATGATCATGCGGTACTCCGGCGGCATAATCATATATTGTCCATGTGCTGAAACTTTCCAGGTAGCGGTCGGAACCGAATGTGTTGAACGAACTGTTCATTGCTGTTTCTCTCCGGATATTTCTGACAGGATCATCGGTTCCTGCCTCTGCAGATATTGTATGTAATGCTCTGACCGTTATTTTGTCTTTTAAATTCGTATAGGGTGCAATACTGAAAAGGTAATCGGTTATATTTTTTGCATCGTGCAAAAAGCTTTCTTTTTCATCTTTGGTGTACCCTTCAGCAAGGATGAGAAGATCGGCTTGTTCGTCAGGATTGTTGATGCCGTGTATTATCTCAGCCTGATTTTCATCAGGAATTATCTGAGTTACAGGAACAGTCTCTTTGGGAGAGAACAACTCATTGATGAGTGTAACAAATTGACCGTCTTTTTTTCTGAATTCAATCAAAATCCGGACTTTAGAAATTGGCCAGGGCGCTTCAACGGTTTGTTCAAAAGCGCGGGATACCTTTCCGGCCTGTTCGGTTGTCCTCCATTCTTCAAACAGAGTACAAAATCCTTTGAGAAAAAGGGTATCATCGGTTTGAGGATTTAGAAGGACCAGTCTGTAAGTTCCATAGTCGAAAGATGGAGTGTTTTGATTTTGGCCGGCACTGTAACCAGGTGATTTTTTATATACTGCAATAGCAGATTGCTGTTGCTCATGATCTCCTGACAGCACAAAATCAATTCTAAGCGTTTGCCGGTAGTTGAAATGATGTTGTGTCTGTCCTATGGTACTTGCTCCTGTCGTAAAGAAATATGAAAAGAGCAATAATAAAATTCGAAAACGGATTTTCATTCGTATACAATTTACTTAAGTTATTGGTCGAATGGAACTCACATGATTGAGTTTTATACATGTTCTTTTGTGACAAAGCTTGTCATGCTCATTTTATCTTACTTTTAATAAATTGTTACGGCTGTTAGAATTGTTAAAGTTGTTAATATTGTTAATGTATTAGTTGTTAAAATATTATAAGTTTTGTTACATTAGCTAACAGTTTAACAATCCTAACATTTTTATTCGTATAAAATTAGTCTAAGTTATTGGAATGATGCAATTTATCATACTTTAATTGATGTTAGATTCTTCGCTCCGCTCAGAATGACAGAGCGCTCAGTGTCATTCTGAGGAGGTAACGACGAAGAATCTTTCCCTTGTTACAACAAGTTCCTTTAGCCGTTTTTTATCATTCAAAGACTCTTTACCACTGATGTGATTCTTCGCTCCGCTCAGAATGACAGACTGTCTAATGTCTTTCTGAGGAGGCAAGACGAAGAATCTGTTTCCTGTTTTTGGTTTCTTTGATGATTAAAGTTTAGATGGTGTTTATACATATTCTTGTTGTGGGGAACTTTGCCATGCTCGTTTTATCGGTATAAAATTCAATTTAAAATGTATGGGTACGGTATAAAAAGCATATTTTTGTCAAAATTAAGGCGTTTTAAATTTTTGTACAGTAGTCAACCCGTTTAATGAGGAGGTAAAAATTTAAAACAACAATGAGTTTGGCAACAAAGATGCTTTTTGGTTCGGGCTCATATTTGTTTGTTTCTTGAACGTTTACCCGATTTTGAGCTTTCCTGATTATCACCAGGGATGCATAAATATATGTATAATTTTTTGAATTGTATAAAAATGGATGAGGTAAGTGCAAAATCAGATTGGTTTTCAAAATGGTTTTATCAGCAAGTCGAGCCATTGAATATTTCTGATTATTGGATTGGAGTTATCGAATTCCTGGTATCGGGATTGATAATACTGTTATTATCCTATCTCGCGTACATTATAGCAAGAAGGTTTTTTCTTTTTGCGGTCATCAGAATGGTAAGAAGAACAAAATCTAAGTTGGATGATTTTCTGGTTCAGCGAAAGGTTTTTCACCGTTTGTCTCACCTGGCTCCTGTAATAGTCATATATCTTCTTTCGGATTGGTTCTGGGGCGATCATCCTGAAAAGTTGAAGATTTTTCAGGATGTTGTTTCGCTTTATTTAACGGCGGTAATTGTAATGAGCTTCAGAGCATTGCTCAATGCTTTTGAAGATATTTACAATACTTTTCCGTTTGCGCATGAAAGACCTATTAAAGGATATCTTCAGGTAATTCATTTGATCGCCATAATTGTAGCAGTGCTTGTTGCAGTATCTATTATTTTTAATGTAGAGGTTCTTTCCATTCTGGCCGGAATGGGTGCTATGGCGGCTGTTCTGATGTTGGTTTTCAGAGATTCTATTCTCGGATTGGTGGCAGGGATACAGCTTTCGGCAAACCGGATGGTACGAGTTGGTGACTGGATATCGATGCCCAGTCATAATGCTGACGGCACGGTTATGGAAATAACACTCAATACGGTGAAAGTACGCAACTGGGATAAAACCATTTCCACCATCCCCACCTATGCTATGGTTTCCAACTCTTTTGTTAATTGGCGGGGAATGGAAGAGTCGGGTGGAAGAAGAATTGCCCGGGCCGTACACATTGATATTCGTAGTGTAAAGTTTTGTACTCCCGAGATGCTCGAAAAGTTCAGGAAAATACATCATTTAAAGGACTACATCGATCAGCGGCAGAAAGAGATTGAAGAGTACAACCGCACACACAATATTGATGAGTCGCTTCCTGTTAACGGAAGAAGAATGACCAACCTGGGCGTTTTCAGAAAATATCTTGAGAATTACGTGGCTAATCATCCCAAGATTAATGAGAAAATGACGCTTATTATACGTCACCTGGCACCCACTGAGAAAGGCCTGCCTGTGCAGATATACGCTTTTTCCGGAGAACAGGAGTGGGCTAAATATGAAAGTGTTCAGGCCGACATCTTCGACCATATACTGGCCATTATTCCGCTGTTTGAGCTTCGCGTGTTTCAAAACCCGAGTGGCGATGATTTTAAAGAATTGGTTGGAAGTTTTTCAAATTAAAAGTGAAATTGAAAGTTTATAATTTATTACCACCTGTTTTTATGCATATTTTGTTGGAATATTGGATAATTAATTCTAAATTCGACAAGAATCATTATTAAATAAGCAGGAAAACTTTTAAATTCTAACATTTGTCATTTTTTGATATGGAGAGCAATTTACAGATTGATAGTCTCGACAAAAAAATTTTGTCGATGATCACTCAAAACGCACGAATTCCATTTCTTGAAGTAGCCCGGGAATGTAAGGTGTCAGGGGCAGCTATTCATCAACGTATTCAGCGATTGATGAATATGGGTGTTATTAAGGGGTCTGAATTTATTATTAATCCCGGCAAAATTGGTTATCATACCTGTGCTTTTATTGGGATTTTTCTAAAAAAGGCCAGCTTGTTCGACAAAGTGGTTAAAATGCTCGAAGAAATTCCAGAGGTTGTGGAATGTCATTATACCACCGGGGAATATGCAATGTTTATCAAGATTTTTGCCAGGAGCAACGAACATCTGAAACGTATTTTACACGACCGGCTTCAAAATATACCCGGAATTTCTTCAACCGAGACCATTATTTCTCTTGATGAGTCATTTAAGCGGCAATTGCCTATTGAATAGCTGGATAAAATAATTAGGCAAAAGGGGCATTACAACGGTGTTCCTTTGTTTTTATCTGATGAAATGCTGAGTTGCCAAAATTTCGGGTTGTTCCCGGGTCATTGAAACATCGATTTGCCCCAGCATTACGCCTCCCCATCCAACCTGGTTAATGATTACATCCTGCCCGTCTTTGTTCTTTATTATATCCGGCTTTTTCATGAACGTGTGAGTATGTCCGCCAATAATAATATCGATTGATGAGGTCTGCCGGGCAGTTTTAATATCCGATTCAGGCCTGTCGGGAGTACTCTCGTATCCGAGATGTGAGATGGCCACTACAAGATTGCATTTCTTTTCTTTTTTAAGGAAACGGGCTGTTTCTTCTCCCGTTTGTACCGGGTCGAGCCATTTCATTCCTTCATAATTGGATGGTGAGATCAATCCGTCCGGATTTATTCCCAGACCTAATAAGCCAATTCTGAATTCACCTTTTTCAATGATTTTCCACGGAAGTGTTTTCCCTTTTAAAATGGTGTCACTGAAATCGTAATTGGTACAAATGAAGGGGAATTTGGCATGTTTCATTTGGTCGGCAAGGTGAGTCAGGCCATTGTCGAATTCATGATTTCCAATGGTAGCGGCGTCATATCTCATGTCCGACATCAGTTTCAATTCGGGTTCCCCTCCGAAGAAATTGAAATAGGGTGTCCCCTGAAATATGTCTCCTGCATCAACCAATATCAGATTCGGATGTTTCTCTCGCAATTGTTCTATTAAGGCAGCACGCCGGGCAAATCCACCTATATTGGGAAATTCCGGATGATCCGGGGGGAAGGGATCAAGATGGCTGTGTACGTCGTTGGTATGTAAAATGGTGAGAGAATGATTGTTATTTCCACCCACAGATCGGAAAGGAAGGGCTGTTGCCATCCCTCCGGCTATGAGTGTTTTTATGAATTGTCTACGATTATGTTTCATCCGTATAAAATTTATTTATTAAGGTCGGATGGAACTCGCATGCAAGGATTTATATATGTTCTTTTGTGATAAACCTTGTCATGCTCGTTTCATCAGTATAAAATTAGTCTAAGTTATTGGAACGATGCAACTTATCATACTTTAATTGATGTTAGATTCTTCGCTCCGCTCAGAATGACAGAGTGCTCAGTGTCATTCTGAGGAGGTAACGACGAAGAATCTGTTCCTTGTTTTTGGTTTCTTAGAATGATTAGAGGTTAGATGGTGTTTATACATGTTCTTTTGTGACAAACCTTGTCATGCTCGTTTCATTTGGTCGTTTTTTCTTCTGCCTTCAGGTTGTCAGATACTTTTATTTAACTCAAGATGAAAATAGATTTATATCAATCACTTATTGTATTGGGTCAGATGTTTGCTAAGCTGGCAAATTTTCAGAACAAACTGATATATTCTTTTCTACAAAACTTATTACTTCTGCCTCTCGGTTACTTTTATCTAACTAAAATCATAAGCTTTTCAAAATGATATTTATGTGCATTGGGTAGTTTCTTGAGTGTATCAGTGCCTGAAAATCTCCACTATTGACTACTGACTACTGACTACTGACTAAAAACTACTGACTAAAAACTACTGACTAAAAACTACTGACTAAACTATATCTATACATCTAACGATCTGTTGGAACGTGTTATTCCAGAATAACTCTTTTTTCATCCGTTGGGTTTATTATTATGCCGTGACTTGTCAGCTCGCGGATGTGTGAAATAATAAGGTCTCTTATTTTATGTTTCGATGTATGTTTTTCAGAAGCTTTGGTGAAAATGGTATAATGATCGCCACCGCTGGCGAGATAGTCTGATGTCGCTACATAATAGAATTGGCCGTTTTTCAAGGGGTTCTCGTTAATTTTCGGGTTCAGAACCTGCTGATTCCTGAAAGTGAAAGTTGCGCCGGCTATGCCGTCACCACCCGAAGTTCCGATGTGATTGAACAATTCAGTGATTTCTTCTCCCGATAACTTCAAAATGACCAACTGGTTTTCAAAAGGCATCAACGAGTAAATATTTCCGACAGTAATGTTTCCTTTAGGCAATGGGGCCCTAAGTCCATTTATGTTGATAACAGAAATAAGCGGCAGATTTCCTTTATTGCTCTTCCGAATTTCGTTTTTTGCCGCATCGCGAAGCAGGTCGGCAATAAAATTCGAGAGCGCTGTTCCTGGTTTTTTGGGAAACATTTTCTTTTTAGTCTGCCCGATTATCTCGTTCATGATTGTTTCAACTGAATCGCGGAGAGGTGCGATGTAGGACTCAATCTGAGGAGAGGCGGCAATACTGCTATCCAGTTCTATAATCTCCGATGATGAAAAATGTGGCTTTTCCTGATGCTGGCACGATGTGGAAATAAAGCCTGCTAAAAGAAGAATAAACAGCACATTTTTGAATCTGCCGAAATGTTGCATTTTTTCTTTCAAAACTATAAAAAATGCAGCAAAAGGGAATAATGCTGCATTATATAATTGAACCCGGTCTAAAAAGCATCTTTGTTGCCAAGCTCGTTGTTGTTTTAAATTTTTGCATCCTCATTAACAACAAGTTAACTCCGGCACAAAAAATTTAAAACGCCTTGATTTTGACAAAAATATGCTTTTTATACTGTACTCATAATTGTTAATGTTTGCTCTGTAATTATTTTATTCGTTCAAGATATTTTTTTCTGACTTCGATGAGATAGTCTTCGCTCATTTCGGGATAATAGATGCGGATCATATCCTGAATTCCGAATTTGACATGGAAATGCCCGATGGCTGCGTCGAAAAATGGTCTGTCCCAGTTAAACTTTACCTGCTTTGTAATATTTTCGAAATGCTTCCAGGTAATCTGTTTGGGAATCAGGAAATAACCATGGTCTTTTTCTACCATGTCGAAGAATATACCTGGTTGTTTTTCTTCGAGAATGAAGAATTTTTTAATCCTGATAATTGCCGGACCTTCAACTTTTCTGTTGGGTTTGCTCTTGAATTCAATCCCCTCATCCATGTAACCTCTTTGCAAATCGATTATCTGAGAAAAATTATCCAGATGTCTTACCCGGATGACATCAATCTTCCGGTTAAAAATGTGAACAACACCCGGAGTTGCATTAAAATCGGTTTTGAAATATTTTTGAATGTTCTGTGTGGCCCGGGTAATATCCTCGAGCGTGTACAATTTTTTTAGTACCAAATAAAGGTATAGTGGTTTGCTTTCAACCGGGTGATCGGAATAATAATTATAGAAACCCGGAAATGGTTCTGGAGCTTCCAGCACAAAGGTATTCGGCCAGATTTTGTCTTCAAGTGTACGTAAAGTCTCCTGTTTCAGCAGGTTTCCATAGTGTTCGATATAATGCTCGTTACTCATGGCTTTTTGATTATTTGGTAATTACAATAGTTATCAAAAGGTAATGAAAAAAATGGAAAGATCACTAAAATCCGATGTGTTTTCTTATTTTCTTTCCAACAGGGCGATATTCTCCACATGGTGGGTATGAGGGAACATATCTACCGGTTGCAGTGCGCTGACTTTATAGCGTGCATCCAGAAGGTTAATATCGCGTGCCTGAGTGGCGGAGTTGCAACTGACATATACCACTTTTTCGGGGGCTGCATTCAAAATGGTTCTTACTACATCTTCGTGCATTCCGGCGCGTGGAGGGTCGGTGATCAAAACATCGGGGAAGCCTTCTTTTTCAAACAGATCATACGTCAATATATCTTTCATGTCGCCGGCCAGGAATCTGGTGTTTGAAATCCCGTTCAGTTCTGAATTTTCTTCTGCATTTTCAATGGCTTCGGGAACATATTCAATGCCAATAACTTTTCTGGCGTTATGGGCTATAAAGTTGGCTATGGTTCCTGTTCCTGTGTAAAGATCATAAACGGTTTCGTTGCCTGTAAGACCTGCAAAACTGCGGGCGACTTTATATAAATTGTACGCCTGGAGAGAATTGGTCTGGTAAAACGATTTTGGGCCAATTTTAAATTTCAGTCCCTCCATTTCTTCAAAGATATGATCCCTTCCTGAGAAGAGATGAACCTTCAGGTCTGTTATAGTATCGTTGGCTTTTTCATTGATTACATACATCCATGATGTAACATCCGGGAATTTTTTAATGAGATGTTCGAAAAGCTGTTCTCGTTTCTTTTTATCATCATGATAAAAAACGATAATAACCATGGCTTCTCCCGTACTACTTGTGCGGATGATAAGCGTACGCAAAAAGCCCTCCTGAGTTTTCAGATCGAAAAATGGCCAGTTATTTTCAAGTGCAAAATTTCGGACGGCAAGTCTTACCTCATTCGAGGGCGTGCGTTGAAGATGACATTCTTCAATATCGATTACCTTATCGAACATTCCTGGTATATGGAACCCCAGTCCGTTTTTGTTGCTGATAATTTCATCCGATTCCATCTCTTCGGGCGATAGCCAGCGCCTGTTGGAGAAGGTAAACTCCAGTTTGTTGCGGTAGAAACGTTCTTCGGGGGATGGCAGGATGGGTGATATTTCGGGCAATTCAACCTTCCCGATGCGCTTAAGATTGTTCCATACTTCCCGTTGTTTGAACTTTAATTGTTCGTTATAGGGAATGTGTTGCCATTTGCATCCGCCACATATCCCAAAGTGCCTGCAAAAAGGTTCTGTGCGGATGTCGGAAAGGTGATGGAACCGTACCGGCCTTCCTTCGTAATATCTTTTTCTTTTTTTTGTGACCTGTACATCAACTACGTCGCCAGGGGCGGCCAGGGGAACAAAAACTACTGTGTCATTTACTTTTCCCAAAGCTTTTCCTTCGGCAGCTATGTCGCTGATTACCACTCTTTCCAGTAATGGTTTGTTTCTTCTTGAGCGTCCCACAAATATATTTTTCAGGTTTCCGGCCGCAAAGATATGTGAAACACCTTACATTCGCCAAAATTTTTGTTTCTCTTAAATTATTAACTTTGCATCTGCATCAGAAAAAAATAAAAAGTAACTGATAATGACAGGAAAAACATTGACCTACAAAGACATCGACAAGCGTGTTCTGAAAGCGCTTCCCAATCCAACCAGGGAGGCTTATGAAATAAAGATAAAAATCCCCGAGTTTACTTTTTTGGGGGTGAAGGATCAACCCGATTTTGCAGATGTGTACATCACGTTTTATCCGACTGATAAAATTATTGAGCTTAAATCACTCAAGATGTATGTTCACGCTTTGAGAAATATTACTGTTTCCTATGAGCGTTTGATAAATATTTTTTATGATCATCTAATGGAGGTATATAATCCCGATCGCATTCGCATTGTTATGGTTTGTAATCCAAGAGGAGGCATAAGTTCGCGTCTTACAGTTGATTCCGACTGGAAAGTTAGGGGAGGAGCTGAAAAATACAGCGATTGGAAGAATCACATGGACGATACCTGGAATGTTACACTTTGAGTGATGAGTCCACTCCTGGAAAGATTTTTTGTCAATTTCATTGCTGTAGGAAATTTTTAAATTCTCATTAACAATTAGCTAACTCCGGTTCAAAAAATTCCGTAACTCAACCTTGACAAAAATAGTTTTTTTAGGATCAGACATAGTAATTTATATTGTTTATGGCAAATTCTTTGTCACCATACGAATTCTTAAAGGCTTCTGAGAAATATCCGGTTGTAGATGTTCGTACACCTTCCGAGCATGCAAAAGGACATATTCCGGGTGCAGTGAATTTGCCTCTTTTTTCTGATGAAGAAAGAGCTGTTGTTGGCACTATATACAAGAAACAGGGACGGAATCATGCCATTCTTAAAGGTTTGGAGTTTGTTGGTCCTGTAATGTCACAAATGGCTAAAAAAGCTTTGGAGCTTGCCGTTGAAGGAAAATTACTTGTCCACTGCTGGAGGGGTGGAATGAGAAGTGCCAGTATGGCGTGGTTGTTTGAGACGGTGGGGATTGACACTTATCTGCTGGAAGGGGGTTACAAGGCATACAGGGCTTCCTTCAGGGAGATGCTGAAACAAGGGAAATGGAATTTTATTGTTTTGGGCGGACCAACCGGGAGCGGTAAAACCGATGTTTTAAAGGCACTTGCTGATCAGGGGGAACAGGTTCTCGACCTTGAAGGCCTTGCCAATCATAAAGGATCGGCCTTTGGAGCCCTGGGCCAGAAGAAGCAACCTACCAGTGAACAGTTTGAGAATGATATTCATGATGTTCTTCGTCACTTTGATCCGGAACGCTTTATATGGGTCGAAGGTGAAAGTCACAACATAGGACGGGTTTTTATTCCGGATATGTTGTTCGGAATATTGATGGATTCGCCCCTGGTGATGTTCGAGTTGGAACGTGAAAAACGACTTGACAGACTTGTAAAGGAATATGGCTGTTTTGGTAAGGAGTTGCTGGCACAATCGGTAAAAAAGATAGAGAAGCGACTGGGTGGTTTGCGTACAAAAGAGGCGCTTGAAGCACTCGATTGTGGAAACTACCGAAAGGTTGCGGATATCACTTTGCAATATTACGATAAAGGGTATACCAATTCATTGGCCAAAAGGAAGAAGCCTTTTTTGGTTATTAAAGAGAATGAGGATAAGCCGGATGCTTCGGCAGTGAAAATAAAATCTAAATTGAGTTATGCTTACAATAGATACCAAAGGGAAACTTTGTCCTGAACCCCTCATTATGGCCCGGAACGGCTTGAGGGAAGTAAAGGAAGGCGAAAAAATTCTGGTGATTTCTGACAATGAAACATCTTTTCAAAACCTGATGAGCTTTTTGTCCGATCTGGGAGCCAATCCTGTGGCCGAACAAAAAGGAGGGGAGTATTTGGTGGAAGCAACAAAGCCACCTGAATCGCCCGAAAAATCTGAAAAAAATCCGGAAGCTTATTGTTCTGCTCCCGGAGTGCCTGCACCTTCAGACGATTACGTCGTGGTAGCCCGAAGCTACCGGATGGGAGAAGGCGATGAAGAATTGGGACGTTTGTTAATCCGTGGATATTTTAATGCCCTCAAAGGGATGGATAATTTACCCACCCATATAATTATGTATAACGGTGGCATCAATCTGGCGTTGAAGGATACCGACACTGCCATCGCTTTGGGTGAACTGGAAGACAAAGGGGTAACCGTAATTGTTTGCGGCACTTGTGTGGACTTTTATGAAGCAAAAGAGAAAGTGGCAGTTGGTCGTATCAGCAACATGTACCAAATTGCCAATATACTTGCTGAGGCCGGACATGTTATATATCTGTAAAAAAGATGATAACATTTTCCAATACATATTTTGATAATGCCAGTACCAGTTGGCCAAAGCCGGTTGAAGTCGGTAAAGCGATGGATGAATTTCTCCGCAAGTTGGGAGGCACTTATGGCCGTGCTGCTTACGGACGTGTTTATCAGACTTCAATGATTGTTGAGCAGTGCCGCAATGCCATTGGTGAAATGCTGGGAGTTTCAGAATCAGGTAACATTGTGTTTACTGCCAATGCAACCGTTGGTTTGAATGCAATAATTTCGGGTTTGGATTTACATCGATGCGAAGTGTTGGTTTCACCGCTGGAACATAACGCCGTGATGCGCCCTTTGCAAAGGCTTTCAGAAAAAGCTGATGTTACCTGGAAATTGTTGCCGGCGGGAACCGACGGTCGGATTATTCCCGAAAAAGTTCCGGAAGTAATATCCTCCAAAACCCGTTTAATCATTGTTAATCACCAAAGTAATGTTAATGGTGTTTTGCAACCCGTGGATGAGCTTCGGCAATATACCGGACAAATTCCCTTGGTTGTAGATGTGACGCAATCGCTTGGCAATGAGCCCGTTCAAGGAGATAAGTGGGGCGCCGGTTTTATTGCGTTTACAGGACATAAGGGACTTCTTGGTCCCACCGGCACGGGTGGATTCTTTGTGAGGAATCCGGAAAAGTTGTCACCTTTTTTTTTCGGCGGTACAGGGAGTCGTTCCGAAAGTTTTGAAATGCCGCAGTTTTCCCCCGATAAATATGAAGCCGGAACCCATAACACGGTAGGTTTATCCGGATTACTGGCGGCATTAAATCATCGTCCCAAGCAGGAATGGACAAGAGAAAAATTTAAGGAATTGATTCAACGGCTCAGACGGATAAAAGATGTTCGGATTTTGGGTGCGGATGATTTTCAACATCAGGGAGGCCTGTTTTCGATAGCACATAGTGCTTACCCTCCGTCAACCATTGCCCGGCGGGTTTATGACAAATTTGGAATCGAGATACGTTCGGGATTACACTGTGCTCCACAGGCGCATAAATATCTGGATACATTTCCCACGGGGTCGGCTCGTTTTGCTTTTTCTCCATGGCATACCAATGATGATCTGGAGAAGCTGGGAGATGTACTTGAGGAGGTATTGAAGTAAGCTTCCCGATTTTATCGTCCCGTGTACTGGAAGGTTTTATTTAACCTTCTGTTTCCCGACCTCGAACATCAAAACTCGAACTTCAAACGTCTAACATTTCGCCAATGCCGATATTATTATTTACAAACGTGCATAAGGTCATGAAGGCGGATGCACTATGCCGTCAGCACGATATCGCTTGCCGTGTACTTCCGGTTCCGGAACATATTTCATCGGAATGTGGTATGTGCCTGGAGGTGGAGGCAGAAAACACAGAAAAGTGTAAAGTGGTTTTAAAAGAAAACAACATTCAATTTGAAATACATAATAAGGAGGATTTATGAGCAGTCAGGATACAGATTTGCTTAAAACCGTTGAATATGGTGGCTGTTCGGCTAAATTGCCCCCTGCCGAGCTGGCGGGAATTTTGTCTAAACTCCCGCAGATGCAGCATCCGAATATTATGGTTGATATCGAAACTCATGACGATGCCGGAGTATATAAACTAAATGATGAGACCGCCCTTATTTTCACTACAGATTTTTTCCCTCCAATTTGCTCCGATCCTTTCGAGTTCGGGGAAATTGCTGCTGCCAACGCGCTGAGTGATGTCTATGCTATGGGTGGGGCGCCTTTGCTGGCTCTGAACCTGCTCATGTTTTCATCTGCTCAGATGCCGATATCGGTTTTTGAAAAAATATTGGCTGGAGGACAAAGTAAGGTAAAGGAAGCCGGATGTCTGATAATGGGCGGGCATACCATTGAAGATCATCCTCCCAAGTATGGACTGGCGGTTGTTGGTACGGTTCATCCCGACAAGCTGATTACCAATGCTGCTGCAAAACCCGGTGATGTATTGATACTTACCAAACCGCTTGGAATAGGAGTGCTGGTTGCGGCACAACGGTTAAACATGGTTCGCGAAGATGCCTACCGTAACGGCATTGAACAAATGAAAGTTCTGAATAATTTTGGGCGAGATGTCATGGTTCGTCATGGGGTACGTTGTGCAACAGATATTACCGGATTCGGATTGTTAGGACATGCCCTTAAAATGGCTGAAGCCGGTAATGTGAGTCTGGCGATTAAAAGTCGTGATTTACCCATTATCGATCAGGCAGACCAGCTGGCAAATGATGGTTGTATTCCCGGTGCATCATTCAGGAACCTTAGTTATGTACAACCGCATCTTCATGTTGCAAAGCTTGTGGAACCCCATCTGAAAATGCTGGCTGCTGATGCTCAGACTTCCGGTGGATTATTGATGTGCGTTCCTCCGGATAAAGCACAGGATGTTCTTAATGATCTGAGATCAGCGAATATTCATAACCAGGCATCCGTAATAGGGGAGGTTATACCTAAAACCCGCAAATCAATATACCTTGAGTAATGTTAAGGTCTTTGTGTCTTTTTTGTTATTTTGCGATAACTTTAAGAAAAACAAAATAATGCAGAAACAGGAAATACAGTCTCTTTTGGAAGCTGAAGCTAAAGCGGTTGCTTCCATTCCGGTTACCGACGAATTCGGGAAAGCCGTCGATTTAATATACGAGTATGTCCATAAAAAAAAGGGTAAACTAATTACCAGCGGGATGGGTAAGGCAGGCCAGATTGCCAATAATATGGCCACTACATTCAGCAGTACCGGGACACCGTCCGTTTTTTTGCATCCCAGCGAAGCCCAGCATGGCGATTTGGGAATCATTCAGGAAAACGATGTTATGCTACTGATTTCTAACTCGGGGAAAACAAGAGAAATTCTTGAACTCGTTGACCTGGCAAAAGGGTTGAGACCCGATATCCCTTTTGTCGTTATCACCGGGAATAAGGATTCTTTACTAGCAGAGGCTGCAACAGCCTGTATCTTTACAGGTAACCCTCCCGAAGTTTGTGCACTGGGACTTACACCCACTACTTCAACCACAACGATGACTGTTATAGGCGATGTACTCGTGGTATTACTGATGAAGCGGATAGGATTTACCAATCACGATTACGCATTGAGGCACCATGGCGGTTATCTTGGCGACAAATCGCGAAAAGCTGCTGTTCTTGAAAAAAATAAAATAACTGGTATGGAACAATTCAATTTTAAAGCGTTACACAATGGATCAGATATTCGTGGCATTGCCCGCAAAGGTCTGAAAGGAGAACAGGTGAACTTTGGCC
Source organism: Anaerophaga thermohalophila DSM 12881 (assembly GCF_000191885.1). GTDB lineage: Bacteria > Bacteroidota > Bacteroidia > Bacteroidales > Marinilabiliaceae > Anaerophaga > Anaerophaga thermohalophila. The sequence continues at coordinate 45,511 of NZ_AEWI01000001.1, read as the reverse complement.
CTGAAGTGATAGAAAAACTCGGGCGTGCTTTCGTTATTTGGTTGCAGACATATTTTTCAGGGAAAGACAAACTGAGAATTTCCGTGGGGCGGGATTGCCGGCATAGCGGAGCAGAGTTGTCGGAGGCGCTTTGCAAAGGGTTGACTGTGGCTGGTGCCGATGTCGTGGATTTCGGACTTGCATCCACCCCCGCAATGTTTATGTCGACTCAGCTTGGCGACAATCCCGTTGATGCCGGAATAATGATTACCGGGAGTCATGCCCCTCAAAACCACAACGGACTGAAATTTTTTACTTCTGAAGGCGGACTTGATAAGAATGATATCAACGAAATTCTGGAATTAGCCGAAAATAATCCTCATAAAGTCAGGCACAAAGGGAGTATCGTGCGCGAGGATTTTATGAAAACTTATTCGGAGTATCTTTCCGATGTTGTTAAAAAGGGCGTTAAACACGCAGAAGTGTACGACAAACCTCTTGAAGGATTGAAAATCGTTGTTGATGCAGGCAACGGATGTGGAGGTTTTTTTGCTACCGAAGTACTTCAATCTCTGGGAGCTGATGTTTCTGAATCTCAGTTTCTCGAACCGGACGGTGATTTCCCCAATCATGCCCCTGATCCTGAAGATACAACAGCCATTGTTTCTCTTTCTAATAAGGTCAAAGAATCAAACGCCGATTTGGGTGTTATTTTCGATACTGATGTCGACCGCACAGGTTTTGTTGATGATACCGGTAAGCCCGTCAATCGTAATTCATTGATCGCCCTGATGTCTGCCATCGTTTTAAAGGAGCATCCCGAAAGTACCATAGTTACGGATTCCATAACGTCAGACGGATTATCCTGGTTTATCAATGAACATCTTGGCGGTAAACACCATCGGTATCAACGGGGATATAAAAATGTCATCAATGAAGCAGTACGGCTAAACGGGATTGGTCAGGAGACCTGGCTTGCCATAGAAACATCCGGTCATGCCGCTTTTAAAGAGAATTATTTTCTTGATGATGGCGCTTATACGGCAATAAAACTGATTATAACCCTTGCCAATTTACGTTCAAAGGGTAAACGGTTGAATGAATTGATAAAAGATTTGCCTGATTCTGTTGATAGCTGCGAGGTTCGTTTGATGATAACATCTTCCGATTATATTCAGGCGGGTTCCGATATTATTTCCGAAACAGGCATTATGGCAGGAAATAAGAGCAACTGGGATTTACTTCCCGAGAATTATGAAGGTGTTCGTGTTAAATGCTCGGGGCCAGGGCAGGATGGATGGTTCTTGCTGCGTTTGTCATTACATGATCCTGTTCTGGCACTCAATATTGAATCGAATGAGAGCGGTGGTGTTCAGAAGATTGCAGAAGAACTGTTCGACTTTTTCGGAAGATTTGAAAACCTTGATTTGTCTGCTTTTAAAAGATTTGGATTGTTATGAGAATATTAAAAGAAAATGCTTTGGCTATGGTTGTGGATGTTCAGGAAAAATTGTTTCCGCATATTCATGAATTTCAGCAATTGGAACAGAACATCTCGATATTGGTGGATGGCTTTAAATTGCTGAATGTCCCGGTTATCGTTACTGAGCAATATAAAAAAGGACTGGGAGAGACCATCCCTTCGCTGGCCAGGCTCGTAAAAGATTATCCGCCCAGTGAAAAAACAGCTTTTAGTTGTTGCGACGATCCCGGAATTATGGAGAAGATCGAAATCTCTTCAAAGCGGGACATCATTCTTGCCGGTATTGAAGCGCATATTTGTCTGCTTCAAACGGCAATCGACCTGAAAGAGAGGGGCTTTCGTCCTATAGTGGTAGAGGATTGCGTCGCTTCCCGTAACCCTGAGAACAAGCGCATTGCTATAACCCGTCTTGTTCAGGAAGGTGTATTAGTGACGAGTTACGAATCAATCCTTTTTGAACTTTGCCGTTATTCCGGTACGGAACAGTTTAAAGCCATTTCTAAACTGGTGAAATAAAGAAGCTGTTACGCATTTTTGGTTTAGGAGAAAATTTAACGGTCTGTTGGTATGATGTTATGCAGGAATTTTTGTAATTGTTCTGTTGTGTCAACAACTTTGTCGGCTCCGGCCTTCTTGAGCGTTTCTTTTTCGAGGGGCCCGGTATTGATGGCTATGGTATAGATTCCCGCATTAACGGCCGATTCAATGCCCAGTGGCGCATTTGTATAATACGCCATCCATGTCGAACAAAAAGGCTTCCGGTTTTACGGGCATTTTTTGTGGCATCGCAGAATTGATTTTGTAAGGCACCAAAAATACAAAAAGGGCGGGGGATTTTGAACTCCGGCACAGAAAAACATTTCTATATCTGAAAAAATTGGTATTTTAGCACATTCGTAAAAAGCCAAATCAAAGGTTGATATGCCCTTACCACAGATTGAAATTCAAACTTTGCTTCATAACAAATTGCCAAATCTTAAACTGGGAATACTCTATTCTCCTGTTTTGGTGACACCTTCCGGAGAGAATCTTGTTTCCGTACTGGATGAGCAGACAGAACAACCGGCCCGGCTGCTTGATGCTGAAACCATCAGGAATATGGAGGCTGTGAAAAGCGCCAGGGATGCCTACAAGGCACTCGGGAAAGATCCTAACCGGTACAGGCCTGCTGCTGAGTCGCTGTTGCGCAGGATAAGTAAAGGAAAAGGACTTTATCACGTCAATTCCGTGGTAGATTGTCTGAATCTTGCATCGGTTCGAACAGGTTATTCTATTTGTGGTTACGATTTTGACAAGATTGAGGGAGACGTTTCCTTAGGGATTGGTAATGCCGGAGAACTTTATGAAGGCATTGGAAGAGGTCAATTGAATATCGAGAACCTTCCGGTTTTCAGGGATGATAAGGGCGCTTTTGGAACGCCCACCAGCGATTCGGTACGCACTCTTATTGATGAGGATACTGAAAGGGTGTTGATGATTATCCCTGCTTTTGACGGTGACAGTGAAAGATTGAAAGCAGCCCTTGAGTTATTATCTGATTTGTTAATAAAGTACGTAAAAGGTGCTTCGCCTGAATTTCAAATAAAGTAAGAAACGAGTCCCGATAGCCCGGGAAGAGTTTTGTCAGGCCAATAACTTGTACTAATTGTAATATTATATGTTAGAAATATGCGCTCTGGCCTCGGGAAGTAACGGTAATTGTTATTATATTGGAAACCAAAAAGATGCAGTTCTTGTCGATGTCGGGATAAGCAGACGGCAGGTGATGGAACGTATGCGTGTGCGGGGGATAGATGCAACAAAAATACGGGCTGTTTTCATTTCGCATGAACATGCCGACCACTTTCGGGGTGTCAGGGTTTTGAGTAAGCAGTTGAATGTACCAGTTTACATAACCACGGCAACTTTTGAAAAAAGCTGGCGTCCCGATCGTCCTGCGAAAATTGTTAATTTTGAACCGGGGGATGTGGTTGATATCGGGGGGTTTAGAATCCATACGTTCTCCAAACAGCATGATGCTGCTCAACCGTGTAGTTTCAGGATAGAGTATGAAGGGACCAATGTCGGCGTAATGACAGACATTGGCGAACCTTGCCGGAACGTGACGGAGCATTTTTCAGCCTGTAATGCTGTCTTTCTTGAGTCGAATTACGACGAAGATATGCTATGGAACGGGCCTTATCCCTGGTATCTTAAAAACAGGGTAGCTTCGGAATACGGGCATTTATCAAACAATCAGGCCGTTGAATTACTAAAGCATTACGGATCGGAACATTTGGAAGTTGTTTTTCTTTCTCATTTATCGGCTGAAAATAACCGGCCCGAAATTGCGTTGGAAGCATTTAGTGAGTTGAATGCAAAGCATTGTGTAAGATTGACCAGCAGGTATGAACCTGCTGAAATTTACCGGCTGAAAGAGAATTTGCTGGTTCTATAACAATGAATCGGGCATTGGATCTTTGAGTGCAGTCTAAAAAACCTTTTGACCCCTGAATCCCCTAAAGGGGACTTTTTCAAACTGCTGATTTTTAGCAGTTCCCCTTTAGGGGTCAGGGGTAAAAATGGTAAAAATCAGCAGTTTGAAGGCTTTTTATACTACACTCATTTTTAGATATAAAATGTAAGACGATTCGTAGAATCTTGATATACTTTGTTCTATAAACTTATGACTCACTTCCGGGTCCCGCCTTTTTGTTTGAGGAATACGGAGCCTGAAGGGCTCTTATGTTTATAGATTATGTAAAATATAAAAGAGTGCGGTATAAAAAGCATATTTTTGTCAAAATCAAGGCGTTTTAAAATCCCAATGACCTGTTTCTATAATCAATTGTAATAAAATGGATTACAAGGATATTTTGATTAAAATCAGAAGAATTGTCCGTTCGATTAACCTCGAGTCGAAGAAAGTACAGAAAGACTTTGGTGTCAGTATTCCGCAGATTCTGTGTCTTGAATATCTGAAAAATTCACCCGGTTATCAGGCCACACAGAAATCCATTCGCGACCACCTGAATCTGAATTCGAGCACGGTTACAGGGATTATCGGCAGACTCGAAAAAAAAGGGTTTCTGGCCCGTTTACCCAAGTCGGGTGATAAACGGGTGATGCATATTGCGCTTACTTCTTCCGGAGATGCCCTGCTTGAGCAGACGCCCGATCTGCTTCAGCAACGTCTCGATGAAAAACTAAAGGGTCTCTCAAAAGAGGAACTTGAAAGAATTGGAAACACACTGGATCTTTTGATTGAAATGCTTGAAATTGAAAGCACAGCAAACGATGAGATGCCTCTTATTACCGGTGATTTCGAGCCTGAAGGAGGTAATGACCAGAATTAAAAGCAGTCACTGACACGAAGCATCTGCGTTTAAGTTCTGGGTGCAGTATAAAAAGCATATTTTTGTCAAAATCCAGGCGTTTTAAATTTTTGTGCCGGAATTAACTTGTTGTTAATGAGGATTCATTCGTACAAAATTAGTCTAAATTATTGGTCGAATGGAACTCGCATGATTGAGTTTTATACATGTTCTTTTGTGACAAATCTTGTCCTGCTCGTTTCAAAAATTTAAAACAACAACGAGTTTGGCAACAAAGATGCTTTTTAGATTGGGCTCAGTTCTTTATTTCCACTTCTGAACGATGAATAAGGTGATCAGCGAAGCCAATACTCCGGGAACAACGGGGTCAAATTCCCATGGGAGAGGTATGCCTGAGAAATGAAAGAATCCGAAAACGGCAGCACCTGCAGCCATAGAAAGAAGACCTGCATTGGGCTTCGGGTTTTTAAAGAAAATGAAACCTATTACCGGTGCAAACAATCCGCTTACCATAAATGAATAGGACAACAGCATTAAATCCAGGACACTTGGCATATACAGGGCAAGTGTCAATGCTAAAGCGCCTAAAACAAATGTCATTATCTGTGATACTTTCAGTGTGCTGTCCGATCTTTTATTTTAAAAATATCACTGACAAAATTTCCCGACGATGCCATCAGACAACTGTCGGCGGTGGACAGGATGGCTGAGAAATAAGATGCCAGGATTATTCCGAGTGCACCCGTTGGCAGGATATATTTTAACATCATGGGCATTGCCGTTTCACTGTCTATTGTTGCAGCTTCTGCACCGGGTATCACTCCCTGGTCAATCGATACTTTTGCCATTAGCCCCAGAAATACGCCAAGGAACGCCATTACCGGATATTCAAATAATCCGGCCAGAAACCATGCTTTTTGTGCTTCTTTCCTGGATGATGCAGCATATATTCGCTGATAAAGTGTCATCCCGATAAACCAGATAGGTATAATGGAAAATGCCCAGTTAACAATTACTGATCCTTTGATATTGGTTAATTGTAGCATTTCCTTATCAACGGATTCGCGCAGCACATCTAAACCACCTACGCTGTGTAGTGCAAAAGGAACGCCCACAAAGGTCAGCCCCGAGAGAAGTATTGCCCATTGAACGGTGTCGGTATATATAACGGCTTTGATGCCTCCTAAAGCTGTATAGACAACGGCAATTACTCCCATGATCAGAGCAGCATTGTTAACAGAAAGGCCGTCGATGGTACCTGCTGTAAGTTTTGCGCCGGCCAGTATCTGGCTGCTGGTAAATCCAAGGTAGCCAATGGCGCTGATAATGCCCGCCCAAAAGGCCACATTTTTCCCGTAATGATGACTGAGCAGCTGGGGAAAGGTCTGGAACTTACTTGTGAATGCGATTTTGTATACCCTGGGAATGAGGACAACGGCCGTCAGCCAGGCACCCACCAAACCTGTAAATAAAATCCATGAACCCGATAATCCCATAACAAAACCAAGTCCGCCAAGACCAATTGAAAAACCGCCCCCGACATCTGTAGCTACAACCGATAGTCCGAGGTGCCACCGCGTCATTTTGCGACCGCCTACAAAAAAGTCTTCCGTATTTTCATTTTTCCGGTGGAACCATAGTCCAACCATTAACATCGCAGCTAAATACAGGAAGATGATAATGAAGTCGGCTATATGCATAGTAACCAGATTTGTTTGGTTAAAAAATTACTTTTCGGCAGAAGACCGGCTGATTGTTTGAGCTCAGGTGTTAAACGATTTTATACCATACGTTCATGCTTTCTATTTGCCCGGCAATTTGCGTATTGTTGACCAGGGTACCTGTATAACGATAATGGTTGTTCATGAACGTTTTGTTCATAGAGGGTGATTTTAACCGGGCTATGGTGTAAAACGATTTAAAACCCTGCGTCATCAGGTAATCCTCCATAGCTCTGAGAAGATGAATGGCGATTTTTTTCCCCCTTTGAGATGGGAGTACTGCAAAATCAGTCATTTCAGCATTCTTTAGCCTTTCATTACATTCGGCCGAGCTTATCCCCACCAGTTCTCCATTTTGAAAAACCCCGAAATAACGGGTTTCTTCATGCATCTCTTTTTTAAGGAAACCGGCATCGAAAATCGGGAAAGGATAGCTGTCGAATACCTGCGAAAATACCGCTGTCATCTCCCCTGCATCTTCGGGGGTTAACAGTCTCAAAACATGGGAATTGTCTAATTCCGGAGCATCGGCATTTATGTCGGACAGGAGTAATTCCTGAAAAAGTTCCATCTCCTTTTTGTCGGGATTTCTGCGTTCCGGGTCATTATATTTCACGACGAACAAGGCGTCTTCGATACCGTTAAAAAAGCCCGGAACTATGGCTTCCGTTTCATAACCTGCCATACGGAATTGCGGCCCGAAACGGGATGGCACCTTGGCAAATAGTTTGGTGTACCCTTGGGTTTTTGCCAGGGTGTCCATCTTTTCGATAATTTCGGGAAAATCGGACGGCCACAAATCCATTAAATAGACGCGGTTGCTTTCACTACCGTGTTGAATGGTCGATTGTCCGATGCGTTCACTCTTGTCCATTATTGTTATCTCCTCTTCTTTGAATCCGTTCATTGTCCGATGGTACCAATGATATGGCTTCATCATAATCGGAAAGAAGCTTTTCGATGCCAATGGCATTTTCTTCATAGCCTTCCTGTAAATCCAACTCCAGATTGCAATTTTCACAATCACGGTTACATGTTGTCGGACTGTAGTTATCGGGCTCTTTGTAAGAAGTAATAACGCCCTCGTAGTTACGCAAAATAACTCTGTTGGTTGACCATGAAATGATGTAGTTAGGCATTACCGGAATTTTACCGCCGCCGCCGGGTGCATCAATCACGTATGTGGGTACGGCAAAACCACTGGTGTGTCCAATCAGACTCTCAATAATTTCAATGCCTTTACCAACGGGCGTACGGAAATGCGACAAACCTTCCGACAGGTCGCACTGATACAGATAATAGGGACGTACCCGGTTGGCCACTAATTTATGCACCAGGTCTTTCATAATACGGGGACAGTCATTAACATCGGCCAGAAGAACCGACTGATTACCCAATGGTATTCCGGCATCTGCCAGTTTTCGAAGGGCCTCTTTCGATGATGAAGTGATTTCCCTGGGATGATTAAAATGTGTGTTTATCCACAGGGGATGGTGCTTCTTCAGCATGTTTACCAGATTTTCGGTGATGCGGTAAGGCAAAACCACTGGTGTTCTTGTTCCGATACGGACTACCTGTACATGTTCAATTTTTTCGAGTTCGGTCAGAATCCAGTCGAGATAATCGTCCGAAAGTAAGAAAGGGTCACCTCCCGACAACAACACGTCGCGTACCTGTGGCGTTTTACGGATGTAGTCCAATCCAATCTCTATCTGTGATTTTCCCGGCACAAAGTCTTTGTCGCCGACCTTACGTTTACGGGTACAATGCCTGCAATACATAGCGCACACATTGCTGACATGGAACAAAACCCGGTCGGGATACCGATGTGTAATGCCGGGAACCGGACTATCGGTGTCTTCGGATAGTGGATCCCCCATTTCGTATGCGGTCACTTTTAATTCCCTGTTATCGAGAAAGGATTGCTTGTAAATGGGATCGTTCCGGAAATTTTCTTTTTTAATAAGAGACAGGTAGTAGGGTGTAATAGAGAGTGGAAATTTTCCTTTGGTTTCTTCAAGCTGTTTCTTTTCGTCGGCCGAAAACTTTATTCCCGTCAGTTCCTCAAATTTGTCAATGGTTTTTATCGAATGTTTCAGGTGCCACTTCCAGTCACGCCAATTCGATAATTCGGATGACGAATCAATCTTGTTTGCAATTCGTTGTTGATTTGCTGTGAAAATTGCCATAATATTCAGTTTGGTGAATAATCGGTTATTAACTGTTCATTTTGTAAATATCCTGTTATGAGTACAGTATAAAAAGCATATTTTGTCAAAATCAAGGCATTTTAATTTTGTACCGGATTTTACTTGTTGTTAATGAGGATTCATCCGTATGAAATTTATCTAAGTTATTGGCCGAATGGAACTCGCATGGTTGAGCTTTATACATACTCTCTTTTGTGACAATCTTTGTCATGCTCGTTTCATCTGTATGAAATTTATTTTTAAAGTCGGATAAAACTCGCGTGATTGATTTTATATATCAACTTTTGTAACAAACCTTGTCATGCTCAGTTCAAAAATTTAAAACAACAATGAGTTTGGCGGCAAAGATGCTTTTTAGACCGCGCTCAACATTTTAACACGATATTTTATGAATCAGTCAAATTAAGAATTAGAAAGAACATTGCAGATTGTTTCTGCGCCACAAATATAGTTAAAATATTTGGATTTCGAAATCTGATGAGCTGGTCAAAGGAAAAAACGAAAAAATATATATGAGATAATAAATAGATTGTTAGTATTTTATGAAATATATTGGACGAATCCAGGTTGCCTTGATGTTTTGTGTGAGAAAGGTTTTTATTTTAAATTTGTTGTATGCAAACTAATTGGTGTTAGTTCATAGAACCATCTTCTCTTTGGGGTATCCATTGTCCATATTTATATCAAAGTTATTGCTTCCTGAAGCTTTAGGATAACCAGGATGCAGGCATTTATCCATGTTCATGTTGCGGCACCCCTCGCCATGTTCGTTGGATTGGTATGGAGTTGGCATTTCAGGCTAGTCCAGATATTTGGTAATGATTTTCATATCAACCGGGTTGCAAATTTAAGCCAGGTCATATAAATTTATGAAACGAGCATGGCAAAGATTGCCTTAATAGATTATCAGATTTTTAGATATAAGCAATTTAGTCAGTAGTTTTTAGTCAGTAGCCAGTAGTGTGAACTATAAACACAACATACGTCTTTGCGTTTTAGCTTTTTTTACCAACCCCTGCAACACCACAGTTTGCCGGTATAAAGAAAAAATATTTATATTGTTGAAAAGAGCATGACAAGGTTTGTCTCAAAAGAATATGTATAATTAACCTCTAATCATCAAAGAAACCAAAAACAGGGAACAGATTCTTCGTCGTTACCTCCTCAGAATGACACCGGGCATCCTGTCACTGAGCGAAGCGAAGAATCTCTCTCTGATTGATAATTGTCAAATCTGTGTCAATCTGTGTAATCTGTGGTGAACTCTTAACCTTAATCTCAACCTCAACCTCAACCTCAACTTTAGCTGTTTGTCATTCTGAGCGGAGCGAAGAATCTACCATTAATTAAAGTATAATAAGTTGCATCATTCCAATAACTTAGACTAATTTTATACTGATGAAATTTATTTATGAGTGCAGTATAAAAAAACGTATATCTTTGTCAAAATCCTGGCGTTTTATATTTTTGTACCGGAGTTAACTTGTTGTTAATGAGGATGCAAATATTTAAAACAATAACGAGTTTGGCAACAAAGATGCTTTTTAGACCGGGCTCATCTATAATATTTTCTGGCCATAAAGTACTATTTACTGTGTTATACTTGTCGACAAGTACTCGTTTACGAAAAGTAAACTTCTTTTTTGGCGGTTTCGCAAGGCTTGTAACCGGCACTTTCTGAACAGACAAATGTTGTAAAATAGAAATATATTTGTTGATACCCAAATTCTTGCCTGCAAGAACTTAGGTGGTAATCAGATATCTAATCATCTTATATCTAAATATCTAATCATCTTATATTTAACTATCAAAATTATGATTATAGACACATTTGAGAATGCAGCACGCTATTACATGATACATCCGGCGCTTGAAATTGTGCTTGATTACATGGAGAATTTTGACATGACTGAATTTAAAGAAGGCCGTGTTGAATTGAATGGCGCTGATGTTTTTGTGAATTTGATGGAGCAGAAAACCAAATTGGAGGAAGAGGCCGTATGGGAGTCGCATGAACGTTACATAGACATTCATTATTTACTCGAAGGCGAAGAAAAAATTAAGTATGCCGAAGAATACAAAATGGATGTGGAAGTCCCCTATGATGAAGAAAAGGATTGTACTCTGTTTGCCGGGAGTGACGGTATGGATGTAAATCATCCCAAGGGTAGTTTTGTGATCTTTTTCCCCGGAGAGATTCATAAAGCGATGATAACCGATGGTATACCCTCGAGGGTCAGGAAGCTGGTTGGAAAGATCAGGATTGACGGCTAAGCTGCAAAAAAAATAAAAAGGTCAGGAAATATTTTGGCTTGGAAATCCGTCCAAAGGAAGGAAAAGCAAAATATTATCTGACCTTATTTTTTTGAAATCACCTATACAGTGTTGTCTTCAACAACACTATGTTAAAATCTGCGATTTCCCCGGTTTCTGTTGTTACCGAATGAACGGTCACGACCACCATCTCTGCCTTCACCTTTCGGGCGGGCTTGCTTAACTACAATCGGGCTGTTGTCAAAAAGACATTCATTGAGGTCTTTAATGGCCTTTTGAGCCGACTCCTCGTCTTTCATTTCAACAAAACCGAAACGCTTGGATGCCCCGGTGTCTCTGTCCATTATTACTTTAGCGGACACTACTTCGCCGTATTCGGCAAACAAATCATTTAAGTCGTCGCTGGTGGTAGCGGCGCTTAACTTAGCTACAAAAAGATTCATAAATTTAAATGTGTAATAAGTAAAAAAAAAAATAAAACTAATAGAAGTGTTGTAAGGGCAATCCAATGAAAATAAAAGAAGTTGCATTACAATTATCCTGACTTGTCTTTTGATCAGGATAAAATCTATTGACTGCAAAGAAACAACCTTTTTTTTATTTTTGGTCATGTTTGAGTGTGAAAAATATATAAAAAAGTAGATGAATTATGGAGTCAAAACCCTTTCATGCTGTTATTGTGAGCGTTATCACAATGTTAGTACCGGGCTGTATATCTGACCAGATCACTTTTGTGACCCGTCTGATCACGGGATATTGCTATTCGACCGGTCAAACCTGACAAATTTTTGGAGTATTTATTGGTATATTTACTGTTGGTATGGTATCAGGATGGTTCCTTTTATCCGCATGGGGAGCTTCAAAGCGTGCTTTCGTCGCGGCATTGTTATGTACATGACCCTGACTAAAAAGCATCTTTGTTGTAAAATCTAACCTGGACAAGCAGAACCAACAAGTTATAATAAATCAAATCAGAATTGGCCTGATAAGGTAATTGCTGCGCAATTCGTTGATCCCGGACAGAAAATGGCGTAGTCATTTTTAGATAACATTAGAAAATATTTTGCCGAAAACTCCTATTTTAGGAGTAACACACTAAAACTGTTTTCGGAAAATCCTGAAATGTGATTATTTTTGTGTACCATGAAACGAGCATGACAAGGTGTATCACAAAAGAACATGTATAAAACTTAATCATGCGAGTTCCATCAGACCAATAACTTAGACTAATTTTATACGGATGAAACGAGCATGACAAAGTTTGTCACAATAGAACATGTATAAAGCTCAATCATGCGAGTTCCATCAGACCAATAACTTAGACTAATTTTATACTGATGAAATTTTTGTGTGGTCTTTTTTAGTTGTACAGAAAAAATGATGAGCGCAGTATAAAAATCATATTTTTGTCAAAATTCAGGCATTTTAAATTTTTGTATCGGAGTTAACTTGTTGTTAATGAGGATACAAAAATTTAAAACAACACTGAGTTTGGCAATAAAGATGCTTTTTAGACCGGGCTCATAATAATGACCAAAAAATAATTTATTAAATTAAGCATGAAGCACATAACTTATATTTTTCTACTCTCTGTTTTTTGTACATTATCTTTCGGACAAACCAAAAATATTGAGCTGGAAGATTTCACCCGCAAGGGAACATTTCAGCCCCAATCAATCGCCGGGCTTCAGCCGATGAACGATGGCCGGTACTATACCATTCTTGAAGAAGACGGAACGAAAATTGTGAAATATTCCTACAAAACAGGGAAAAAGGAAGAGGTGATTTTTGATACCGGTAATATCAAAAGAAATCCCGATTCGGTTAAGCATATTACCGGCTACGAATTTAGTCCTGATGAAAGCAAAATACTCGTTTACAACGATGTTGAACGTATTTACCGTCGTTCTTTTCTCGCCCGTTATTACGTCTACGACAGGAGATACAGGGAGTTGATACCACTTGCCGATGAGGGCAAACAGCAGGTGCCGGCTTTTTCACCCAACAGCCAGATGGTTGCGTATGTGAAAGACAATGATATTTACCTGAAAAAGCTGCGTTTTGGTACCACCAGTGCCGTAACCGACGATGGTGAAAAAAACAGGATCATCAACGGTATTCCCGACTGGGTTTATGAAGAAGAGTTTGGCTACAACCGCGCGTTTGAATGGTCCCCTAACAGTGAAGACCTTGCATTCGTTCGTTTCGATGAATCGGCTGTCAGACAATATTCGTTTCCGCTTTACCAGGGAATGTATCCCCAAAGGGAAGAGTATGCGTTGTATCCCGGACGTTACGAATATAAATATCCAAAAGCGGGAGAGGAAAATTCAAAGGTATCGGTGCATGTTTTCAACGTAAAAAACCGCACTACCAAAACCATGGATATTGGAAATCCGGAAGATGCCTATGTGCCCCGCCTCAGATGGACGCCCGATCCGGACAAATTGGGGATCATCAAACTCAACCGTCTTCAGAATGAGCTTGAATTATATGTGGCCAATCCGGCATCGGGTGTTAGTAACGTGTTGCTGACGGTGCGTGAAGACAAATACATTGCTGAAAATGTTCTCGATAATATCCGGTTTCTTCCGGATGGTAACCATTTTGTCTATGTGGGACAGGAAGACGGCTACAACCATATTCATCTTTATTCCATGGCGGGCATTCAGATTCGCCAGGTAACCTCCGGCTCATGGGAGATCACCGATTTTTATGGTTTCGATGCCGACAATGAAGTTTTCTTTTTTCAGGCAGCTAAAGAATCTCCCCTGCAACGTGAAATCTATTCTGTTGACATGGAAGGGAAAGACCTGAAACGTTTATCCCCTGCCAAAGGATACAGCAGTGCTAAATTCAGCAGTGATTTCAGCTGTTTTATCAACACCTGGTCGTCTTCTTCGGAAGTTCCTCAAATAGCCGTTTATGAAAATGACGGCGATCTGGTAAGGGTGGTTGAAGACAACAGTGCCTTAAAAGAGAAACTTTCTGAATATGAAATTCCTCAAAAGGAATTCTTCACTTTTGAGACATCCGAAGGGGTTGAACTGAATGGATATATGATCAAACCCGTTGGTTTTGATAAGAGTATGCAATATCCGGTGTTGATGTCGCAATACAGCGGACCTGGCTCGCAGGAAGTTCTTGATCGCTGGCAGATGAACTGGGAGCAATACCTGGCATCGAACGGTTACCTGATTGTGTGTGTTGACGGACGAGGTACAGGTGCCCGTGGAGAAGAATTTCTGAAAACGACTTACCTGAAACTGGGGCGTTATGAGTCGGATGATCAGATTGAAACTGCCCGCTACCTGGGTTCCCTGCCTTACGTGGATGCTTCAAGGATTGGCATCTGGGGATGGAGTTTCGGGGGTTACATGTCGTCCATCTGTTTGAGCAAGAGCGATCTGTTTAAGGTGGGCATTGCCGTAGCACCGGTGACCAACTGGCGTTATTATGATACCATTTACACCGAGCGTTTTATGCGAACCCCGCAGATGAATCCGAAAGGATATGACAACAACAGTCCCATTAACATGGCCGGGGACCTTAGCGGCAAACTGTTTCTGATTCATGGAAGTGCCGATGACAACGTGCATTTTCAAAACACCATGGAATATGCCGAAAAGCTGATTCAGGCCGACAAACAATTCGATATGTTTGTTTATCCAAACCGGAATCACAGCATTTATGGCGGAAATACTCGTCACCATCTTTACGATATGATGAGTCGTTATATCTTCAATAACCTGTAAGAATTTTCATTCATGACTGACCCTGCTCGTTACTTTTTCGACAACCTGATTGCTATTGATGAGAATGATGCACTGACGTTATCCGGTAAGGTGAAGCGGTTGCGAATTTCGCTGGAACAATGCTGCAAATATTTGAGCCGGGATGACGGGATAACTTTTTCGAATCTGTTCGGACGTCTCGATTATGTTTGTAATAAACTGCAAACCGGGAACGACCAGAAGCAGCGATTGCACGAGTTCAGGATATTTGCCAATAAGGTTATTAAAGATCATTATGAGCCATCAGAGAAAGAGTATCTCAGAAGTTTAAAAGTTCTTGCCGGGGCCTACGGTCGTTTTTTCGGAGCGGAGGTGCCGGATGAAATAGAAAAGCTTTATCAGCATAAAGAAAACGAAACAGGGGAGGAGTATAAGAAACAATACCATGTTAATCCGAAAGGGTTTCGTGGCATGTTGCTTAAAATCGATCCCGACAAAAAGGAGCTTCTGGTACAACCCGATGTGGAAGGAGATTCGGTTCCCGTGGTGGTTTTGTACGGTATTAAAAATGTTAACGATGAGTTAACACCATCGGTGGAGTTGATGCGGCCGGGTCAGCAACTTCAACTGCTCGAAACGCATCGCAATGACGATGGCAAAGTGGTACCCGGCCTCATCATTCTGGAGCCCGATTATCTGCTTGATGTTACCTCGGTGGCAAAGTGTTTTCAAAATATTCAGGGTAAGAGAATCAGGGCTTTTGAACTTTTTTTTATCGGACGTTCCGAAATTCGTAAGCTCACGAAGGCCATCCATAAAGGGAATGTGGCCAACCTTTTTTTTGACGAGCTGATCAACGATGAAGATGGCTCAAATAAAGAGTTTCAGCAGGTCTTGCTGGACTCTTTCAGGGTGTTTCCGCTTCCGTATACTTCGCTCGAGGGTATTGACAAAAATTATTTTAATGAACTAGAGGAGCAGTTTAATAATCTGCGCCGTATCGTGAATGAGGATTTTCAAAAAGGCGACCATCGACCCGTTAACCGTACAAAAAGCAATCTGGAAGTTTCGTTGATGAGCCCGGAATTAGGGCTTCAGGGACGAATGGACCTGTTTGATGAGACACCTTCGGAGAACGATCATTATCAGTCAAAAATTATTGAGCTGAAATCGGGTAAACTCCCGTTTCCTTCGAATAACCCCTCGGTCGTGGCGGAAGATCATACAGCACAGGTACGCATGTACAACATGATGGCTCAGCGCGTTCTGGGACATCATCCCCAAAAAATTTTCAATGCTGTTCTTTATTCTTCATCACCCAACCAGGGCGAAGCATTGCGTTACGTGTCGCACTTCAGGAGCTTTGAAAGGGAGATTATCAATGTCAGGAATCAGATTGTGGCATGGGAATATCTGCTGGCTGCCGATAAAGAACCTTATCCTTTTTTTGAAAAGTTTTTTTTGTGATATTGATGTCAGAAAATACGGACTTAATCTCGCCGATCAGCGTTTTTCATGGTTCTTTGCTAAGTTTCTTGACTTCAGAAAACTCATTCTTGAAAAGATCACACCGCTCGAAAAGCAATATTATTTTGCGTTCTCATCGTTTATCAGTCGTGAAAAAATATTGAGTAAGGTTGGCGATGGCGAATACACCAAAGGATTATCAGCCCTGTGGAACAAGACCGACCTGACCGATGAGGATGCTTTCAACGAATTGCGCAATCTGAAAATCAAGATCAATAACGCCAACCATAAGAATGCTTGTATTACTCTCAGCCGGCCTGCTGGAATTAATCGTTTTATCAATTTCAGGCGGGGCGATATCTGTGTGCTCTATCCGCATGTTGACGAGCGGTCGCTGGCCACCCAACACCGTGTCCTGAAATGTTCCATTGAACGGTTGACCAACGAGGAGGTAACCGTTCGTTTGCGGCAGAAACAAAGTTCGCTAGACTACTTTGACAGTTATGAGTTTTGGGTGCTGGAACACGACTCGCTCGACAATAATTTTGAGCAGATGCAGTCGGGTCTCATCGAATTTCTGAAGATGCCGCCGGCCCGCCGGGAATTGTTACTGGGACTGAAGGCCCCTGAGTACAACGGGCACGCAATAAAACAATTTGTCACTTCAGCTGAAACGGAATACCTTGAAGAGAGCCGTGAAGAACAAAACAAAGTGTTGTCGGCTGCCTGGCATGCCACCGATTACTACTTGCTGGTGGGGCCCCCTGGAACTGGAAAAACCAACCTTTTTCTCAAACGGTTTGTAAAGGAACTGTATCACCAAACCTCGCTCAATGTTTTATTGGTCAGTTATACCAATCGCGCGGTTGATGAGATGTGCTCTTCGGTTCGTGGCATGGTTGATGACCAGATGATACGGATTGGCTCATCGTTGGGCTGTGACCCTGAGCATGAAGACCTGTTGCTGGATAATAAGATCAATGATCTTAAAAATCGGAGAGAGATTCGTCATCTTATAGAAAAAACCCGTTTATTTGCCGGAACATTGTCATCAATTTTGGGTAAGCCCGAACTTTTTGATCTTAAAAAATTCGACATCGCCATAGTAGATGAGGCATCCCAGATTCTCGAGCCGAACATCATTCACTTGCTGGGTCGTGTTAACCGGTTTGTGCTGATTGGTGACGAACGGCAATTGCCTGCCGTGGTGACACAATCGCCGCAGGAGTCGAAAATTAATGATCCCCGTCTGCATGCGATCGGCCTTTTCGATCGCCGCAACTCCTACTTTGAGAGATTGCTCCATCTCTGCAAGAAAAACGGCTGGGATCATGCCTGGGGCGAACTTACTTTTCAGGGTCGCATGCATCCCGACCTGGCAGAATTTCCCAACCGGCATTTTTACAACAACAAGCTGAAACCTGCTGCGCTTTCTCATCAGCAAGCGCCTTTGTGTCCGGAACACAATAGAGTTGAGGGAGAACTGACCCGGATGATCGCATCGCAGCGGGTGGTATTTATTCCTTCGGCCTTTTCGGTTCGCGAAATTTCAGAGAAATATAATACCACAGAGGCAAAGGTAATATGTAAGGTTTTGGAGATACTCAGAGAAATACATGGTTTCCGGGATGACTTCGAAATGGGCGACCGGACAGGCATTATTACGCCCTACCGTAATCAGATCGCCAACATAAGGGAGCACATGGAAATGGCCGGTTTCGGGTGTTTTGATACGTTACAGGTGGATACCGTGGAACGTTTTCAGGGTAGTCAGAAAGACTTCATCCTGGTCTCATTATGTATGAACAGTCCCTCCCAACTTGACTTTCTGGCACAGAGCCGCGTAATCATCGAAAACAAAACCGAAACGGGCCTGGAACCTGCCGTTGTTGACCGCAAACTCAACGTTACGCTCACCCGTGCACGTAAACAGATCATCCTTACCGGTAACGAAGCCGTTTTGGGACACGACGAGATTTACGGACGGCTGATTTCAGACATTCGCGACAATGGTGGTTATTTTCAACGTGGGGCGAGGTTTTTGGTGGAAGGGTGAAGGATAGTCAATAGTGGTTGGTCAATAGTGGTTAGTCAATAGTGGTTAGTCAATAGTGGTTAGTCAATAGTGGTTGGTCAATAGTCAATAGTCATATTGTTAGAGTGTTAGCTTGTTAAATTTGTTAGAGTGTTAACAACCCTACCCCCCGAACACTCTAACAATCCAACATATTATTAAGACCAGATAAAAATTATCATATTCTAACAATTTTACACTTTTAGATATTCCGATACTATTGTTTGTAAAAAATTGTTGTAAACGACTGATGTTTTGATGTTTACTGATCCATTTATCTGGTTTTCTCTTAACGGCTGTATTTTATGTATTTAGATAGTAAATTGTGAGTAAAACCGGCTTTGTTTGGAGAATAATCTCTTTTGTTATATTTGTGCTTCGTTAAAAGCGAATTATCAAATTTAAACACATTATACAAAATGGGATTAAACATTATTGTTCTTGCCAAGCAGGTGCCCGATACCCGCAACGTGGGCAAGGATGCCATGAAAGCCGACGGCACGGTGAACCGGGCTGCTTTACCGGCAATTTTCAACCCGGAAGACCTGAATGCTTTGGAACAGGCCCTCAGGTTGAAAGATAAATACCCGGGAACTAAAGTTACCTTGCTGACCATGGGGCCGGGAAGGGCGGCCGATATCATCCGCGAAGGCTTATTCCGTGGTGCCGATGGTGGTGTTTTGTTGACCGATCGTGCTTTTGCAGGATCAGATACGCTGGCCACATCTTATGCCTTGTCTTGTACCATCAGGGCAATAAAGGATTATGACCTTATTCTTGCCGGCCGTCAGGCCATCGACGGCGATACTGCCCAGGTTGGACCACAGGTAGCAGAAAAGCTGGGCCTTCCGCAAGTTACTTATTGCGAAGAAATATATAGTGCAGAAAAAGGCAAAATTTCCCTGAAACGGCGACTGGAGCGTGGTGTAGAAACTATTGAATGTCCTATGCCTGCTGTTGTTACCATTAACGGTTCCGCAGCTCCCTGCCGTCCGCGTAATGCCAAACTGGTCATGAAATTCAAGCATGCACAAACTGTAACTGAGCGGCAGAACCGGTCGGAAGATTATATTGATCTCACCAATGACCGGCCATATCTGAATATTGACGAGTGGAGTGTTGACGATATTGAAAGTGATAGAGAAAAACTGGGACTTTCAGGATCGCCGACCAAGGTGAAAAAAATCGAAAATGTGGTTTTCCAGGCTAAGGAATCCAGGCATATACAGGCCAATGATGAAGAGATTGAAGAACTTGTTAAAGAATTAATAGCCAATCATACCCTCGGCTAAGCGGCCAGAAGTTAAAATTAAAATCGAATATAAAATGGACAATATATTTGTTATTTGTGAAATAGAGGATGGGAAAGTGGCTGATGTGAGTCTGGAACTCCTTACCAAAGGTCGTTCTTTAGCCAATCAGCTGAATTGCCGGCTGGAGGCTATTGCCTTGGGACACAATTTGAAGGGCATTGAGGAACAGATTTTCCCTTATGGTGCCGATGTGGTGCATATCGGGGATGATAAGCGCCTGGAACCATATACTACATTGCCCTTTACATCGGTTGTTGTTGAACTCTTTAAAAAAGAGAAGCCACAGATTGCTTTATTGGGGGCAACAACCATGGGTCGTGATCTGGGGCCACGGGTCTCTTCTGCCCTGCAAAGCGGACTCACAGCTGATTGTACCGCTCTCGAAATTGGCGATCATGAAGATAAAAGAGCCAAAAAACACTATAAAAATCTTTTGTATCAGATTCGGCCTGCTTTTGGTGGAAATATTGTTGCCACAATCATCAATCCCGACCACCGGCCGCAAATGGCTACAGTACGGGAAGGTGTGATGAAGAAAGAGGTCTTTTCCAAAACACACAAAGGAGAGGTAAAAGTTATTGATGTTCAGAAATACCTGAAACCTGAGGATACGGTCGTTAAGATCATCGAACGTCATATTGAAAAGAACCGGATCAACATCAAGAACGCTTCAATTATCGTTTCCGGTGGATATGGTATGGGATCAAAGGAGAACTTTTCTATTCTTTACGAACTTGCCGAAGTATTGGGTGGCGAAGTTGGCGCTTCCCGGGCTGCCGTGGATGCCGGTTTTGCCGAACACGACCGTCAGGTGGGACAGACGGGTGTCACTGTACGGCCCAAGTTGTATATTGCCTGCGGTATTTCCGGGCAGATACAGCATACCGCGGGAATGGAGGAGTCGTCTATGGTGATTGCCATTAATAACGATCCGTCTGCACCCATTAATAAAATCGCTGATTTTGTTATTACCGGCGATGTAATGGAAACCATTCCCAAACTGATTAAGGCATATAGGAAAAATACCAAATAATTTTAGGTAATATCTGAATGTAGGATTTCGGACCGGAACCGGTTTTTTTGATTCTGCGTCTGATTAATAAAAGAGAAACAATGGCTAATTTTTTTACAGATAATCCGGACCTCAAATTTCATCTGACACATCCTTTGATGAAAAAGATTGTTGCCCTTAAAGAAAACAACTTTGAGGACAGGGACAAATACGATTATGCCCCGCTCGACTATGAGGATGCGATGGACAGTTATGAAAAAGTTCTCGAAATAGTGGGTGAGATATGTGGCGATATTGTGGCACCCAATGCCGAGGATGTCGATACGGAAGGACCAAAGATTGTAAATAACGAAGTAGTATATGCCAAAGGTACCCGGGAAAATCTGGATGCTCTCGTTAAGGCCGGCTTAATGGGCATTACGCTCCCCCGGGAATATGAGGGGCTTAATTTTCCGATTGTCCCATATAGTATGGCTGCCGATCTGGTGTCGCGTGCCGACGCCGGTTTCGTGAATATCTGGGGACTTCAGGACTGTGCCGAAACCATTCACGAGTTTGCCGATGAAGATCAAAAGATGCGTTATCTCCCACGAATTTCCAGGGGAGAAACCGCTGCAATGGCTCTGACCGAGCCGGATGCCGGCTCCGATCTTCAGTCCGTCCAGTTGAAGGCTACCTATAATGAAAAAGAGGGGAAGTGGTATCTTAATGGTGTGAAGCGGTTCATTACCAACGGGGATGGAAATATTTCACTGGTGCTGGCCCGTTCGGAGCCCGGAACGACAGATGGACGCGGTCTTTCTATGTTCATTTATGACAGGAATCATAAAGCGGTTAAGGTAAGGCGTATCGAAAATAAGATGGGTATCAAGGGGTCGCCCACTTGCGAGTTGGTATTTAACAATGCTCCTGCCGAGCTGGTAGGTGATCGCAAGATGGGGCTGATCAAATATGTAATGGCTCTGATGAATGGTGCACGCCTGGGAATTGGTGCTCAATCGGTAGGTATCAGTGAAGCAGCTTATCGTGAAGCTTTGGCTTATGCTGAAGAACGGAAGCAGTTCGACAAACCCATCATCAAATTTCCCGCTGTATACGAAATACTTGCTACCATGAAAGCAAAGCTGGATGCATCACGTACATTACTTTACGAAACAAGCCGTTACGTAGATATTTACAAAGCTTACATGCACCTTTCAGAAAAGCGTCAATTGACTAAGGAGGAACGGCAGGAGATGAAGTACTATCAACGTCTGGCCGACTTCTTCACTCCGCTTTTGAAAGGAATGAGCAGTGAATATTGCAACCAGCTTGCCTACGATTCTCTTCAAATTCACGGAGGTAGTGGTTTTATGAAGGATTATCCTATTGAACGCATCTACAGGGATGCCCGAATTACTACCATTTATGAAGGAACTACCCAGCTTCAGGTTGTTGCAGCTATTCGGGGCGTTACTACCGAAGTTTACCTGAAACGCATACGTGAGTTTGAGGCCATGCCGCTCAGACCCGAATTGCACGGCTTCCGCCGTACTCTGATAGGTATGACCGAAGAATATGAGCGTGCCGTGAAAAGCGTAGTGGAAGTAAAGGACAATGAATATCTTGATTTCCATGCACGTCGCCTGGTAGAGATGGCCGGTCATATCATCATGGGATATCTGCTTTTGCTTGATACCGAACGTGATGATAAGTTCCGAAATTCAACGGAGATATTTATCCGTATCGGAAGAGCAGAAAATCGTGCCAGAGCTGAATTTATAGCTAATTCATCGCTCAACGATCTGGGCTATTTCAAACAAATACAGGAAGCTTAATCTGTAATTGGGACTGCTGAAAAAGTCAATAGTTTTCAAATAAGTGAGGGAAGAGGCTGTCTGAAAAGTCCGTTTTTCTTTGTGATGTGCTCCGTGCACCTCCGTGTAACTAATTGAAAACAATACTTGCGACAGCAAGGATTGAATTCGGTTTTTCAAAGAATTACTCTTTAGACACCCTCTTCAAAAAGGCTCAAAACACTTATGCCAGCCTACTTCAGCAGTCCCAATAAGTAGACTCATTGATTAATCCATTCCTTAAAACTTTTCGCTTTTTCACGACTAACCACGATTTTTTCTTTGTTTTCGGGCCGGGTTTTCACGATCAGTTTGCCATTAAACCAGTTTTCGACTTTATGTATGGTTTCAATGTTCAGGATGTATTGCCGGTTAACCCTGAAGAATTTCATGGGGTCAAGTTCTTTGTCAAGCTTGTCAAGGGTAAAATCAATGATGTGATGCTGCCCTTCAAAGGTGAAGGCGGTGGTTATTTTATTGGAGCTTACAAACCAGGCAATATTTTTGACGTCTAATTTTTGAAAACCATCGGGAAGGTTCACCAGCAAACGTATTCTGTAGTTTCTTCTGCCCGAGGCCACCATTTCTGCGACAGACTGATAGTCTGTTAATAACGGTGGTGCCTGTTGTTGCATGCTGAAAAACCTTTCATATTTGCTGATGGCTTCTTCCAGCTTTTTTTCGTTAACTGGTTTCAGTAAATAGTCAATGCTGTTGACTTTAAATGCCTGTATCGCGTATTCATCGTAAGCGGTAGTGAATATCACCGGACTTTTGATATCAACCTGTTTAAACAGTTCAAAACTGCTGCCGTCCGAAAGCTGAATATCCATGAAAATCAGATCGGGTTGAGGATGGGATCTGAAGAAATCGATCGTTTCTTTCAGACTTCCTGTAGTTCCGGTCAGCTTCCATGCCGGTTTTATCTTCTTTATCATATCCGCCAGTAAACGCCGGGTAGGGATTTCATCTTCAACAATCAGTATATTCATGACATATTTATTTTATTCTGCATCCAGGAGCAGAGGTAGTTCAATGCAATAGTGTGTCGGTGTTGTGCTAACCCGTATGTCTTCTCCGGTAAGCATTTTATATCGTTGTACAATGTTATCGAAGCCGGTACCGGTGGAGTGAACTGTTCTTTTGGGCTGAAGACTGTTACATATTTTCAGCTGCCTGTTTTCGGTAGTTTCAACAGTAATGACCAGTGGATTTTGTTCGGAGGCACAGTTGTGTTTAATGGCATTTTCAATGAGCAGCTGGAGGGAAAGGGGAGGAATGTGATGGTCGGTATACTGTTCGGAGATATTTATATTAACAACCAATGCATTTCCCATTCGCTTTTTATGAAGAAAGACGAAATCATTTAGAAAATCAAGTTCTTCATGCAATGGAACTGTTATTTCATTTCTTTTTTGGAGTACATAACGGTAAACTTCGGCCAGCTTCTGAGTAAATTCTATGGCTTGTGACGGATTGTAATAAATTTCGGAAATGAGTGTACTAAAACTGTTGAACAGGAAATGAGGGTTCAGCTGATTTTGCAATACTTTATAGTCCGATTGCATTTTGGCTTGTTTTAATGCCTCTACCTCGATTAGGGATTTCCTCCAGTTGAGCAGAAAACTCCGGATAAACAATGTGCTGTTGAAAATAAGAACGAATATCAGTCCGAATGTTATCACCAAAACGGCCGATCTTCTGAAATAGGGGCCTTCAAGAATATGATCGGGTAAAGCCATAAACGAAACAATAACTACGCAGACCGTCCACAGGAAACTCCATAAAAGTTGTTTCTTTATCCGACGTGAAATGCTAAAGAACCAGGGTGACTTTTTATCAAGATAACGGTTGATAATAATGTTTCCTTCGCTGGCAAGGTTAAACGACAGAACCGACAAAATGAAAGGAAGCGGATTATTCAACATATCGGGGCTTTCACCATATAACAGAAAAACAAAGGCAATGACCAGTAATCCGATGGATGATACGATCACAAAACGACTGACTGTTGGCCATACCCCCTTATCAGTTATTGAAATTTTCGGATTCTTAAATTCTTTCGGTATATGTTGCGGTTCATTTTTCATCCGTATATAATTAATCTAAGTTATTGTAATGATGCATTTTATCATACTTTAATTGCTCTTAGATTCTTCGCTCCGCTCAGAATGACAAACAGCTAAGGTTAAGGTTGAGGTTGAGGTTGAGGTTAAGGTTGAGGTTGAGGTTGAGGTTGAGGTTGAGATTGAAGTTAAGGTTGAGAGTTCATCACAGTTGACGCAGATGAACACAGATTATTTTTATTAACATTAATAAAAATAACATTTTAGTCTGTTTGCTTTTTCCATGCCTTATGCCCAATACTTCTGGCTTCAGCCTGTCGTTTAACTTCAGTCTGTTTTATTAAGTTCACCGATTG
Source organism: Anaerophaga thermohalophila DSM 12881 (assembly GCF_000191885.1). GTDB lineage: Bacteria > Bacteroidota > Bacteroidia > Bacteroidales > Marinilabiliaceae > Anaerophaga > Anaerophaga thermohalophila. The sequence continues at coordinate 20,673 of NZ_AEWI01000001.1, read as the reverse complement.
CCTTCAGATACTTTGTTTCAGCCAGTTTAACCGATGTTCTGGCATCGATATGTTCGCTTTGCGCTTCCTGCCATTGGGCCTGAGCTTCGAGAAGGTTAACCAGGGTTTCCAGTCCTTCTTCGTATTGCTGACGGCTGGTTTCCAGGTTTTCTTCTGCCTGCTCGAGAGCAGTCAGGGTTAATTCGTATCGTTTAACAGCATCTTCGAGATTAAATTTTGCCTGAGCAATTTCGAGTTGAAGGAGTTTTTCTGTTTCTTCAAGATTAAGTTCTGCAGCACGGGCCTCAAGTTTTGCCTTAGTAAGCTTGTTACGTTCTTCGAACCATTTAAAGACAGGGATTTTTACTGATGCCAGCGCTATAAATGACATTTCATCGTTGCCCTTGCCGTTAAGTTCAAGTCCGTCAAAATAATGATAACCGGCCGAAACCCCAACTTCGGGAAGCATTTCAGCACGTGCCATTTTAGCTTCATATTCTTTTATATCGATGACTTTGCTGAGCATTTGGTATTCGGGACGACGATTTATGTTGTTCACGCTATCCGTTAGTTCCACACTTAAAAGCGAATCTTTTTGCGGCAGGGTAACAGAGATATCAGACTGAAGCGGCAGCCCGATAATTCGGCATAGGTTCATTGCAGCCAGTTTTTCCGCGCTTTGAGCCTTTTGAACCATCAGAATGGCATCGTTTCTTTTTACCTGTGCTTTGAGCAGGTCATTTCTTGTAGCGATTCCCTCTTCCATGCCTGCTTTAATGTTGGAAACAAGTGAGTCCAAAAGTGTTTTATATTCCTTCGCTGCAGTCTTCTTTGATTGTACCGCAACCAGTTGATAAAAGGCCTTATCTGTTTTGACCAGTACTTCAGCAACAGATTGTTCAATCTGGAGGCTGGCTATATCAACCCCTGTCTTTGCCAACTTGTTCGCGGCTCGGATTTTTCCTCCCATGTAAACGAGCTGTTGCACTTCGACACCGGCCATGGTAACGCCTTCAAGTCCCACGTTAATGTTCATGTCGGGCATATTGGCATACATGTTGAATACAGGATTTCCATCGGGGCCGGTAACGGGTTGTCCGGTAACCGGGTTTTGCATGAGGTTGGGTTGCATTATACCCTGATCGTCGGGGATGTAGGTAGGTAAATAACCACCTTCAAGAGAATACTCCAGTGCATCCGGTTTATAGAGATACGTTCCGGAGGCACTGAATTTTGGTAAATAACCGGCTTTTGCAATTTTTCTGTCCAGAAGTGCCTGCTCTTTTTGATTTTGCGACAGTTGTAACTGTCGCGAATATTCAAGGGCCATTTCCCTGCATTTATCGCGGTCAAGTTTTACCTGCGATGCGACAGTAAAGTTGCTTAAAATCAACAAAAACCAAGTATATAATAGAATTTTCATCAGTATAAAATTTATCTAAGTTATTGGTCGGATGTAACTCGCATGATTGAATCATATACATCAACTTTTGTGACAAACTTTGTTATGCTCGTTTCATCTTACATTCAATAAATTGGTAAGACTGTTAGAATTGTTAAAGTTGTTAATATTGTTAATGTGTTAGTTGTTAGAATGTTATAAGTTTTATTACATTAGCTAACATTCCCAACAATCTAACATCTAACAATCTAACATTTTATATCTAACAATCTAACAATCTAACAATCTAACAATCTAACAATCTATTGTTGCAACACCTTTACCTTGGTCGTTTCATCAATTCAGACATAGTTTTGTTTTTTGGCTTTTTTACTCAATGGGTGAACAATATTATAAAACAAGGCATAAAGTACGGGCATCATCATTAAGGTGATGACGCTTCCGACCAGCAACCCCGACATCATGGTAACAGCCATTGAACCGAACATATCGTCGTTGATGAGAGGAATCATTCCCATAATGGTTGTTAAAGATGCCATCATGACGGGTCGTAATCTTGATGTTGAGGCATCCATAACGGCAATGAATGGATTTTTGCCGTCTTTAATTTGTAGTCTCACTTCCTCGAGCAGCACAACACCATTTTTAATCATCATTCCCATCAGACCGAGTGTTCCAACTATGGCCATAAATCCGAATTCTTTACCTGTGAGCAACATTCCAATCACTATGCCAATGAAGGCAAGCGGTAGGCTGAAGATGATGATTAAAGGCTTCTTATAGTCATTGAAGAGGGCGATTAGTACGGCAATCATCAGAACAATGGCCAGAGGAAGATACATGAACAAATATTGTTGAGATTCCGAACTGGCCTGGTATTCTCCCTGCCACTCTATCCGATAGCCAACGGGTAACTCAATGGCTTCAATTTTTTCCAGAATACGGTTTCTAACATTGTCGGCGGTGAGTCCCGGCGCCGGATTACACTGGGCTTTTATGGCACGTCGTCCATTGTAGCGTCTTACAACCGGTTCTTCCCATTCTACATCAATACTCTTTACGGCCTGATTTATTGGAACTGCACTAAGTGTTGACTCCAGAATTTCTTCATAAGAGGTGGTTCCCGACATGATTCCTTTTATCGTTTGCGGGTTAAAATTATTCACCGATGGCAAAACGCTGAATGCCGGCGCCGTTTCCAGATTATCAACCTGCTCTCCGTCATTGTCTGTACTTTTTACATAAATTGGAATGGCACGGGTGCCGTCATAAAAAGCTCCAATCGGAAGCCCTTCGGTAGCAGTAAGTAGCGAGAGAGCCAGGTCTGGCCTCGAAAGTCCCGATCTTCTGGCCATTTCCTGACGATAGCGGGCCACCAGTACTTTGGAAGCAGGCTCCCAATTGTCGGTCACCAGGATAGCTCCCGGTTCCTCTTCCATAATTTCTTTTGCCTGACGGGTGAGATCCTTAAGAACTGCCGGATCGGGACCTGTAAAAACAACCTCGACTGGGAATTTTTTGTACATCAGGTTGTACCGTTTTACTCTTGCATACGCCTGAGGATAATTATTTATCAGGTAATCCTGAATTTCCGGAAGTTTTTCTTTCAGGACTTCTTCGTCAGTAAAATCCACAATGAGTTCCCCGTAACTCATCGATGGTTCGGCAATGGAACGAACCAGATTGTACCGTGAAGGCGTCCCGCCCAGGCTTGTAGTGACATTGGTAACTTCGGGCTGAGCAAGCAGATACTTCTCAATTTCGGCAAGATCACTGTCAACTTTTTCAATCCTGGTTCCGGACGGCATGTCATATTCGATGTATAACTGATTGTAGCTCAGGTCGGGAAAGAATGTTTGCGGGATTAGCGGAAAAAGCAACGCACTTCCGGCCAGAAGAATGGTTACAACTATAATGGCCACTGTTTTATGATAGAGCAAATAGCTGAGACTTTTTCGGTGAAAAGTATATATTTTCCCGCTGTAAGGTTTCTTGTCATCGTGCTTTCGTATTTTTGATCGTTTAAACTGTTTATTGGCCATTACCGGCGCTTGCGTCAGTGCCAGAATCCAACTCAGCAGGAGAGAAACAGCGAGGACTATAAACAAATCCCTGACATATTCGCCCGAAGTATCCGGTGACAAAAAGATGGGTAAAAATGCAAAAATGGCAATCAATGTAGCTCCAAGGAGCGGCCAGGCGGTTTTCCGTGCAGTATTTACCAAAGCCTTTTTCTTTTTCATGCCACTCTGTAAGTCCACCAATATACCGTCAACAATCACAATGGCGTTATCCACAAGCATTCCCATAGCAACGATGAGCGAGGCCAGGGAAACCCGTTGCAGCGTTCCGTTGAAGAGGTTAAGTATCACGAAAGAACCAAGGATGGTGAGCAAAAGACCGCTGCCTATAATAAATCCACTTCGCCAACCCATTGTCAGCATTAGTATCAGCACGACAATAGCAACGGATTGAGCCAGGTTAAACATGAATGTCGATATGGCATTATCAACCTTCTCGGGTTGGAAAAACACTTTTTTGAACTCTATTCCTGCCGGGATGCGTTTCGCTTTTAGTTCAACCAGCTTTTTATCTACCGTTTTACCAAGTTCAATAATGTTTTCGCCCGATTGCATTGAGACAGAGATGCCGATGGCAGGCATGCCATTATATCGCATCGCCTCTCTGTAAGGGGCTTCCAGTGTTTTTTCGACGGTTGCAATATCACCAAGTCGTACCTGATCGTTTTCATGCCCCTGGATAATAAGATTGCGTATGTCATTGAGATTATCGAAATCGTTGTTGACATCCACCCGTATCCGCTCGCTCCCGGCTTCGAAATATCCTGCATAAACCGTTTCGTTCTGGTCGCGAAGAGTGGATAGAACTTCGGCAGGATGAACACCCAGATTGGCCATCCTGTCTTGTTTAATATTGATGTTAATGCAGGGATTGCGATCACCATATATTTCTATACGTTTTACTGACGGAATGTCTTCTATTTCCTTTTTTACCAGCAGACCATAATCATGCATCTCTTCGTAGGAGAAACCGTCAGAGGTCATGGCATAGAAAAGCCCGTATACATCTCCAAAGTCGTCTACCACTATTGGATGTTGCGCACCTGATGGGAGATCAGCAGCAGCACGGTTGACTTTTCTTCGAAGAATGTCCCATTTTTGTTCAATTTCATCGGCGTCAACTGTAGGATCGAGTTCCACCTTGATTTCCGAATAGTCGGGTTCCGAGCGCGATTCGGTTTGCTTCAGGTCGCCCATGGTACCAATGGCCTTTTCAAGAACATCGGTTACTTCCAGCTCTACTTCATGAGCCGAGGCACCCGGATAGACCGTTACAACCAGCGCTTGTTTTACTTTAATTTCAGGGTCCTCCAGCTTGCTCATCGACCGGAATGATAATACACCCCCGAGAGCGAGGACTATCAGAAAAAAGTAGAATGGTATTTTGTTTTTAAAGGCAAATTCTGTCATCAGTCAGATAATGAAAATTTTAACTCAATAACTTTCTTTAGTTCCGGCTTGTCCTGGTTAGGAATCGGTTGTTTCTTTAGAATCTTGTTCTGACAAACAATACTCCGTTTAAATTTTGTAATAAGTTGCAATCAGTTTTTTGTGATTAGAGAATTATCTCTGATAAGATGCATTATTCCACATCTCTGCGAATCATCTTGTATTTATGAATCTAATGGGCTAATGTTTACAACAATCCCCCAATATTGCTTTTGGCCGGAGGTTCCAGTTGTTTAACTTTTTGTCCTTCCCGGATCGAATGAATGCCGGCACTAACTACTACATCGTTGGGCTTAAGGTTACCTTTTAAAAATGGCATTGCCTTCTGCATCGATGCGGACTATTTTTACTGTGACCGATTTAACTGTTAGGCTTTCCTTGTCCAGCTTCCATACAAGCGATTGCCCATTCTTTTTAAATACTGCTGTGGATGGTACCGATAATAAACCGTTATCATCTGTTGAGTACTGAATGATTACCCTTGCGCTCATGCCGGGCAATATTTCTACTTTTTCAGGCTCTGAAAGCATGAAGCGGGCAGGATACAGTCCGTTAACATTTCCTTTTGCCACAATGCCTTTTAAAGTCAAAGGCCATTCTTTTCCGGGGTGATTGACAGTGTGGCAACGAAAATCAACGAAATTGTTTTTTTTCAGATAGTCATTGGCGGGCAGATGGGCAACAATTTCGTATTGTCGGGTATCTATCAGGGCAATTACCGGCATTCCCGCATTGACCATCTCATGCGTGTCAAAAAATACGTCTGTCACATTCCCGGCAAAAGGTGCCGTTAAACGGGTATCGTTCAGAGCATTCTTATGAGCTTCATACTGTGCCGTGATTTGTTGAAGTCCTGAAACAGCTTTATCGTAATCATTTTCAGATACTTTCCCTTTTTTGTACAGAGCAGTTATTCTCTCTGTTTCGGCTTTAACTTCCCGGTATTTAGCCTCAGTCCCTTTCAAACGGAGTTCGTAATCGCGCGGGTCAATTGTTGCAAGCAGTTGTCCTTTTTCGACATATTCTCCTTCTTCCACCAGAACTTTTGACAAAGGTCCTGCTACCCTGAAAGAGAGCCTGATGTCTGACGATGCCTTTATGCGGGCGGGATAGCTTTTAGATAACAGATTATGAAAAGATTTTACCTGAGCGGTTTTTACCACAGGCATCTGCTCTTTTTCCCCGGAACTTCTTTCATTACATGATGTTATGAGTAAGATTCCGAGAAGTCCGAATATTTTAAGCAGTTCAAGGCTTCTGTTCATAGTCTTTTTGAATTTATTGCTGTAATTAGTGTTCGTCTATTAAGTCAGGGAAAATTGTATCAAATCTCATGTGTCTGTTCAGAAAGTGCCGGTTGCAAGGCTTGCGAAGCCGCCAAAAGCTGAGTTTACTTTTTGTAAATGAGTATTTTGACGTCAAGCGTAACACAGTTTATGAACAGACATTAATTATTCGATTTGCAAAGTTATCTATTCATTATCTGAAATAAAAAAACAATTGCTGAAGCACAATAAAAAAGAACTGAAATGTAGCTATATGCCGAAGTCTGAGATATTGATTTATGAGACCGGTCTAAAAAGCATCTTTGTTGCCAGACTCATTGTTGTTTTAAATTTTGCAAGCATGACAAGGTTTGTGCTAAACCTTGTCATGCTCATTTTATCTTACTTTTAATAAATTGTTACGGCTGTTAGAATTGTTAGAATCGTTAAAGTTGTTAATATTGTCAATGCATTAGTTGTTAGAATGTTATAAGTTTTGTTACATTAGCTGACAATTTAACAATCCTAACATTTTTATCCGTATAAAATCAGTCTAAGTTATTGTAATGATGCATTTTATCATACTTTAATTGGTGTTGGATTCTTCGCTTCGCTCAGAATGACAGAGCGCTCAGTGTCATTCTGAGGAGGCACGACGAAGAATCTTTCTTTATACTGATGAAACGACTGGAAGGAGTTCGAGAACACCTTAGAAAATCAATTATGATGTTGTCAATGACACGAATAACACGAATGACTATCGCATCAAAGATGCGACTAAATTCGTGTTAATTCGCGCAAATTCGGTGATTCAAACAACAAATGGCGCAGCCTTTTTATAAATGAGTGCGGTATAAAAAGCATATTTTTGTCAAAATCAAGGCGTTTTAAATTTTTGTATCGGTGTTAACTTATTTTGTTAATGAGGATGCAAAAATTTAAAACAACAACGAGTTTGGCAACAAAGATGCTTTTTAGACCGGGCTCATAAATATTTTGCCAAAAAATACAACAAAATCAGAGATAAGGTACTACGTTTTTTCAGGACAAGCCTGAAAAAAAGCCCCTTTGGGGGATTTAGTCAACTTAAACAACATGTTGGTTAGTTTTCTGCCCTAAGCGTCTAATAACCCAACAACCTAATAACCCAACAACCCAACAACCTAATAACCTAATAGCCTAATAGCCTAATAACCTAATAACCTAATAACCTAATAACCTAATAACCTAATAACCTAATAACCTAATAACCTAATAACCTAATAACCTAATAACCACATATCTAAAAATCTACAAAAAGAGCTTTTTACTGATAGATTTCCGACCGTTGGTAAAAACCGCTCTCAATCAGGACTTCATCGATATTTTCCTTTGTTACCGGGATGGAGTTGATCTGAACTGTCGGGACATCCATATAACCATTGTTCACATAATTGATATCATATTTCTTTTCCAGTTTTACTCCATTTACAATGTCCACGGCTACCTCGGCAGCCTTGTAAGCGATGTCCCTGAGTGGATGGTAAAGAGTGATGTGTTGAGTTCCTTCAATGATTCGACGGCATGATTCAATCTGGGCATCCTGGCCTGTCACGATGACTTCTCCATCCAGCCCGTATTTTTCAAGAACTTCAATACAGGCTACACCCATACCGTCGAAACAGGAAATAACGGCATCGACTTTTTGCGGATAGGATGATAGTATCTGATCGAGCTCAAATGCGGCATGGTCGGGGTTCCAGTTTTCGATATAGGTTTTGTACAGAACATTAACATTACCTGATTCAACATGGGGTTTCAATGTTTCCTCTATTGAGGCCATCAGTTCCACTGCATTTCTGTCGAAACGGTCGCCGTTAAGTATCACATAATTCCCTTTTGGTTTTTGACGAACAACGTAACCGGCCATATCTTTCCCCAGTTGTTCGTTGTTTCCCGAAATGTAAACATCAAGTTCACAATTGGAAACCAGCCGGTTGTAAGCCAGAACCGGTATATCACGGGCTTTGGCTTCTTTTACTATGTTTTCGGCTGTATTTACATTGACAGCAATAAGGGCAAGCAGGTCAATGTCCTGTTCCATCATTTCTATGGCTTTCTCGTATTGCAATGCATCATTGTCTTTTGCATGGGCAATCATTACTTCTGCTCCGAGTTGCTCGGCACGTTCTTTAAAGAATTTGCTTTCTTTATTAAAACGTATGGTTACATCCGAGCTATAAAGAAATCCCATCTTTATTTGTTCTTTTTTTCCGCAACCCGATAGCCCTGCAATCAGTATAAAAGAAACAGGAAGAATAAATAGTAATAATCGTTTCATCATAGTTTAGTACTTTTATTAATGAACAACCTAATAGATAATACCTGATAGAGTCAAGCTAAATTACGTTTTTTTTGACTCTTTGTTTTGAAATGATTGATTTTTTTTAAACTTTTGATGAGCATTTGTCATGATTCCGGTTATTGGAATCCAAGACTGCTTTGATAATTAAATATCCGGACATACTATGAATTGGAAAGATTTACGAATCAGTACAAAAATTCGCGGAAGTCTTGCGGGAGTATTATTACTTACTTTGTTGATGGGCGGTTTTACTCTTTACAGCTTGTTTGATATCGGAAAGGGCGTAAAAGACCTTTCCGAAAAGTACATTCCCACTGTTAACGAGGCCAGTCTTGTTGATCAAAACTGGCGACGACTGACTGAAGTAACCCGGTCGTATGATTTTACTTCCATTCCGTATTTTCATGTGGTTTTTGACCGCTATTACGACCAAATGATGGTGGCGTTAAATAACCTGATAGAGATAGAGGGAGAAGGCCCCAGAAGCGAAATTTTTAATTCTCTGAAGGCAGAAATGGAACGATACGCATCTAAATATGACGATTATCAGTCATTCCAATCCACTGCGGCCAATTACCGCGAATTGATGCGTAGTTTGGGAGAGGCGCTTGCAGATGCGGCCGACGATTATCGGGGAAATATTACTTATCAAAGGATTATCAATGAAGCCCTTGGTATCTGGGGGAAAATTCAGGCCAAAGATTACTCACGGGAAGCCGTTGCTCTGGATGAAGAATTGGAGGCTTTGGATGTTCTTAGCAGACGGGTTTCTTCTGTTTATCTTCCGGCGGATTTAAAACAGACGATGCAATCATTTATTGCTTCTGCAAATTCTTTTATCGATAGCTATCAGAATGCCCGCATAGCTGAAGTTCAGCGTTTTGAGATGGCCAAAAGCATCATGTGGGATGTCCGGTCAATATCAGATATGGGGCAGGGCGACATCAAGGCCATGGGCAATCAGAGTGCACGCATTGTTGACAACGTTCAGCAGCTTATCATCTTTGCGCTTATTCTTTTATTGCTTATGGGGCTCGGGCTTGCATTATATCTGCCGGGTTCTATTGCCAATCCGATTCTGGAAGGTATCGGGCTGGCTGAGAAGGTCTCTGCAGGTAACCTGTCTGTTCGTTTCGATACAGACAGGAAAGATGAGGTAGGTCGTTTAAGCATTGCTCTGAACAATATGGTCAATAATCTGCGAACCATTATTTCTGATATCAGAAACGGTGCGAAGGAGATGGTTGAAGCCAGCTCTAGCCTGATGCGCGAATCTACCGAACTGGCTGAAGGTGCCAATGAGCAGGCTTCGGCGGCCGAAGAAGTGTCTTCATCAATGGAAGAAATGTATGCCAATATCCAGCAAAATACCGATAATGCCAAAGAAACTGAAGGGATTGCTCAGAAAGCTGCGAAAGACATGAATGAAAGCAATCAGATATCGGAAAAAGCTGCTGAATATCTGGAAGAAATTACCTCCAAGATATCTGTCATTGGTGATATTGCTTTCCAAACCAATATTCTGGCATTGAATGCTGCTGTAGAGGCTGCCAGAGCAGGCGTAGAGGGACGCGGATTTGCGGTGGTTGCCGCTGAAGTACGAAAACTGGCAGAGCGCAGTCAACAAGCTGCCAATGAGATTAATAAAGTATCCGGACAAACCATTAATTCATCACGTAGTGCCCGTGAGATGTTATTGGCTCTGGCACCTGAAATTGAAAAAACTGCTGGTCTGATACAGGAGATTTCTGTAGCATCGCTCGAACAGCTGTCGGGTGTTGAACAAATTAATAATGCGTTACAGCAACTGAATCAGGTGACACAGCGAAATGCTGCCAACTCGGAAGAAATTAATTCGGCCGCCCAAAGAATTGATAAATTGTCCGATCGTCTCCAAAGAGCTATTTCTGTATTCAGGCTTGAGGAGGGCGATGAAGCAAACGGTGACATTGCTAAGGAAGAGATTGCTTCATCCGCAACAACTGCTAATGAAGAATCCGGTCAGCAGTCGGAAGGTAAGACTCCCGGTGACGGCTCAGTTCCACGAAACAAGCCATCAAAAGGTTTTGATAAGGAGTTTGGTGAAAATGATTTTGGGGAGGATGATGACGATTATGAGCGGTATTGATTTTGCTGAGTCGCACGGTCGCAACCGTGTAATGTAATTTTATTTAATGTAGAGATGCACGGCCGTGCGTCTCTACATTAAATAAATGGTTAATACCTCTATTCATCGGGTTTATCCGGTGGTGTTTGGGGTTCATTATGTTCGGATGTTTTTACCTCAGACTTTACTTCAGGATATTCAATCCGTGCATGGTAAATGTTTTTCAGTTTTTGTTTGAAAACTTCTTTCACCTGGGTTATTTCCCGGAATGTTATGGGAGCATTTACAAATTGGTTTTCTTCTATCTGGCTGTTGATAATATTTTCCACCACTTTTTCGATTTCTTCGTCCGAGAATGTCTTAAGACTTCTGGATGCTGCTTCCACGGCATCTGCCATCATTAAAATGGCAGTTTCTTTGGTGAAAGGAGTGGGTCCCGGATAAGTAAATTTGGTTTCATCAGGCTCTTCACCAGGATGTTCGTTTTTGTATGAATTATAGAAGAACCTGGCTTTCGTGGTTCCCTGATGTGTTCTGATGAAATCAATAATTTGCTCGGGTAGTTTATGTTTTCTGGCTATTTTCACACCGTTTTCTATGTGTTGAATAATAGATTGAGCGCTTTTTTCGAGATCGAGGTTTGCATGCGGATTAAAACCGGTATTCTGATTTTCGGTAAAGAAAATAGGCGAAACGATCTTCCCGATGTCGTGATACATAGCCCCGGCCCTTACCAGGAGAGGATTGCCACCAATCTTGTACACGGCTTCCTGTGCCAGATTACCAACCTGCAACGAATGCTGAAATGATCCGGGTGCTTTTTCGGCAAGCCGACGAAGCAGGGGATGGTTGGTGTCTGATAATTCGACAAGTGTTACATCTGATATAAATCCAAAAGCTTTCTCAAAAATGTAGATGAGGGGATATGCCAGGAAAACCAGTGCTCCATTGATCAGAAATTGTCCGTATAAGGAAATATCGATATTTTTAAGGTTACCTTCCTGCAATATAGCCAGTGCACTGTAGAATGCAGAATAGGTGAGAACTATAAAGATCGAAGTACGAACCAATTGTTCGCGACGCACCATTCTGAAGAGACTGAATATTGCGATCAGTCCGACGGGCACCTCCATATAAACAAATTCAAAACTGTTGCGGGTGAAAAAGGCTGCCATCAGAATTGTAATAACATGCATAAAAAATGCAAGTCGTGACTCAAAAAAAGTACGGATAATGATGGGTAATATGGCGAAAGGGATGATGTACAGCGGGAAAAATTCAAAAAGTCGAGACAACCGAACCAGCAAAAGCATTCCAATAAACATTAGCAGGATGAAGGTAATGGAAAGAAGATTGTTGTATACATCTCTCCTGAAATAGAACAAAAAGAGATAAATCATGGTGAGAAACAAAAAAGTTAACAACACCTGCCCCAGCAGAATGAAGTAATAGCCGCTGCCTCCTCCAAGGGAACTTTCATATTCCTTTTTAAGGGAGTCAAGTATTTTTGCTGTTTTTTCATCAACTATCTCACCGGTGTCAATAATTTTTTGTCCCGACAATACAACCCCGCTGGTGAGACTGATGTTCTTCAGGACAGCTTCCCTTTCACGCGAGGTTCTTTCTGCATCATATTTTATATTCGGTTCCAGGTATTTATTCAGTTGTAAATCGGAAATAAGATTGTCAAGCCGGATATCTTCCACATCAGAGGCATCGCGCAACTGCCGGAACAACATCAAAGATATTTGCTGATAGGCTCTTTGATAATTGTGAAATTCGCTCAAACCGGATGGCTCTGCAAAATTGTTCCTGATCAGAATAAGCTCAAAGGCATCGTCGGCATCTTCGTATGTTTCGGGCAAATGTATCAATCCCTTTGAATAGACTGATGTCAATTCCCGTTCCAATGTATTTTTCAAAAGGTACCAAACTGTTGAATCATTCCCCTTCGTTTGTTGTTCCAGAAAAGGATAATTTTTAGTGAGTTCTTCTTTTTTGTTTTCAATATCCAAAAGAGCCCTGTGTATTTGTTCTATTCCTTTGAGGGTGTCAAAAACAAAATATGGTCTGAAATTGGCAAGAATGCTGTCTCTTTCTTTCTGCAACTCCTGTTGACTTTTATATACCGGGAAGTCAAAGGGAGCGATCAACATTTCGTGCTTCCAGGGTTTTCCTTTAGAATATTCGTATGGAAATTTTCCCTCGCGTGGCAGAATATAAACCACGATAGCTATTGCAGTCAGAAAAATCAAGACCCTGTAAATGGATACCGAATTTTCTTTTATTGTTGAAAAAATTTTTCCCATATCTTCAATAGATCAGATTAAAATAATGAGTCCGGTCTAAAAAACATCTTTGTTGCCAAACTCATTGTTGTTTTATATTTTTAAATGCTCATTAACAACGGGTTAACTCCGGTACGAAAATTTAAAACGCCTGGATTTTGACAAAAATAGGCTATTATACCGCACTCAATACAATATGATTCCGCGTATTAAAGTACAAATATATATTATGAAGTTCACTCCTAAAAGTTTCTTTTTGTCAGGCCAGTTGTTGCCGGAAATTATTAAATTCTCATTAACAACGGGTTAATTTCGTCACAAAAATTTAAAACGCCTGGATTTTGACAAAAATATGCTTTTTATATCGCCTTCATTTGTTATTAGTGGCTTTTGGTTTACTTTTTGATTAATCAATTTCCAGTTTTATTTTATAAAAAATGTTGTATGCCACGATCAATTTGTACTTATGGATTTATTCCGGTTCGCTCAGAACCGTCGGAATCATCCCGGCTGGAGACTCAGATACTTTTCGGTGAAAGCTTTGATATTTTGGAACGGAGGAATAAATGGGCCTATGTCAGGCTGCGTTACGATGGCTATGAGGGATGGATTGATGACAAGCTGATTGAAAAGCTTGATGACAGGGATGTAGAACTGTGGGAAAAGTCGGAAGGTTTCATCGTAAAGAGGCCGTTTGTTAAGGTAGTAAAGGAGTCTGATTCAACGGTACAGTACCTGACCGCCGGAAGCCGGGTTGTTTTTAATGGTGAAGACCGGAACGTCATCAGAATAGGTTACCGGGAATTCTACTGGCAGGGGACAATGCCCGAAAGTAAAGTTGAGCTTGAAGAGGTAGCCCGCGGATTGTTGAATGCGCCATATTTGTGGGGCGGAAAAACATTCTATGGCATCGATTGTAGTGGGTTGGTACAGGTTGTATACAAAACAGCCGGAATTTTTATGCCACGAAATGCTTCTCAGCAGATAGAGACAGGACAAGTTGTCAGTTTCGTGGAGGAGGCGAAATCGGGTGATCTGGCTTTTTTCGACAATGAAGAAGGCGAGATAGTACATGTGGGTGTGTGCCTCGGGCAGGGGCGTATTCTTCATGCCAGCGGATCTGTAAGGATAGATGCTCTTGACCATCAGGGAATATATAATGCCGAAACCAGGAAATATTCGCATCATTTGAGAGTCATCAAACGTGTTATTTGATTTTCAAGTCTCCCGGAGATGCAGCAGATTGATTAAAATTATGACTAAAAAGAAATATTGTTACGATTATCCCCGTCCGGCTGTCACTGCAGATGTGGTTGCTTTAGCAGGAGACAGGCGTGAGAACCTGAGTATTCTGCTGATTAGACGCGGGAAACCACCGTTTGAACGGGATGTGGGCCTTGCCGGGCGGCTTTGCCAACATCGATGAAGATATAGAAGTTACTGCTCATCGCGAGTTGGAGGAGGAGACCGGTCTTAATGGTATTTCACTCAAACAGATAGGCGCTTTTGGGAAAGTGGGGCGTGACCCCCGTCATCGGACCATCACCATTGCTTACCTTGCATCTCTTGAACAAACGGCATTGGTTAACGGGTATGATGATGCTGATGAGGCCCGCTGGTTCCCCCTGAATAACTTGCCTCCGCTTGCTTTTGACCATGATGAGATTATTGAAAAAGGGCTGGAGTTATGGGAAATGGGAAATTAAAAGAGACTTTTACCAGCGGTCTTTTTCTCTATTTTATGCCGGAGTTGAGAACTAATAGTGCTTCGGGCCCTTTATTAAACAATAAGTCAAGGATACTTAGGTTGGGAATGAATCCGTGCCGTTCGTCAAAAACCTGTTTGTAAGGCACCGGGATAAATGTAGAATCCACTTTCCTGAAGTTCTTTTTAGGATGAATGACTTCCCGCAAATCTAATACATCGTTAGGCGGGTTTTTCAGGAAATCATCGGACACTACAATTTCCGTTTCTATTCCAAGTAATTCGCAGAGTAAACGGGTCGATTCCAGATTAAAATCAAACAAATAAGTGTATTTTTTGGAAAAAAAGGGTTCAATATCATCACGGTAAAACTGAAAAAAGGGTGATGAATTGTACGCCGACACGATAGAACGCCAATGGTTGGCCTGCCAATTGCTGTGATAGGCAATTTTTATCTGGCTGTCTTTTACCTTTACAGTTTTACCTTTTTCTACAGGTACCGACAAAGTCAGCGGGCCGTTGGCTCCCAAAATATGATAGCGATTACGATAGGTTTGACGTTGATAATTTGAATGCTTTTCAATGGTTGCTTTACCGGCTTTCCCAAGATGAACAAAATATTGAACAGGCCCGAAGCAGGCCTGAGAAACTAGTATCTGTCCGGACATGTTATTGAGAGATTTTAGCTTAATTGGTAATTGGGAAAGATTCTTCGTCGTTATCTCCTCAGAATGACAAGAGGCCCTTTGTCATTCTGACGAAGGGGGAGAATCTAAAAAAGCAAACAGACTAAAATGTGATTTTTATTGATGTTAATAAAAATAATCTGTGTTCATCTGCGTCAACTGTGGTGAACTCTCAACCTCAACCTCAACCTCAACCTCAACCTTAACCTTAGCTGCTTGTCATTCTGAGCGAAGCGAAGAATCTCATTCTTAATGGATCGTTAATTGGTTAATTCGTCAGCAGCTCAACAGTTTGTCAGCTTTTATGGTCAGGTTCATCAAATTCTTTTTCCGCCATTTTTTCTGTTTTTTCTGTTTGCTCTTTTTGGATTTTTTCTGTTTCAGCTTTTCCGATTGAGCGGTTTCTTCGGAACGAGAAAATGGCTCCGGCAATTAGTCCCAGCAAAAATGCGACGATCAGCAGAACAGAAAGTGATAAGTGTGTTTTCCAGGTGATAAATTTAAAACCTACTTCCTGTGCGTTTTGCACGGAAAACAAGACCAACAGAAGGGCAATGATGATAAAGCCCCAGAATGAGAATGTAGTTTTACGTTTCATATTCTTTAACTTAACAGGTTGTAATTTAGTCAGTAGTTTTTAGTCAGTAGTCAGTAGTTTATAGAAATCAATTTACAAACATTTCCGGAATTTTTCCAATAATATGATTTTCGGGTAACAATCCCCAGTAACGACTGTCGAATGAGTGTGGTCGGTTGTCACCCAATACCCAATAGTAATTAAATTTGAAACAGTAACTGTCCTGGCGTTTTCCGTTAATATAGATACCCTTGTCTGTCTTTTTAAGGTCGTTTTTTTCATACACTTGTATGGCTCTTTTGTAAATGTGGTAATTGTCCTCGTTTATAGGGATAGTGTCACCTTTGGCGGGGATTTTTACGGGGCCCATAAAATCGGTATTCCATCCCATTGAGGTATGAAATGGAAAAGTATGCGGATCGGGCACATTTTTTTCGAGAAGGGCCGGATTGAATCGTGATTTTATTTCGGACGACAGATTATTGAAAGTGCCTGTTGTCATTTCTGCTACGATATTGCCACGATATTGATAATGGTTAATGATATATTTCTGGTCGACATCAGTCTGAAATGTTGCCTTTTCTCCTGTCCATCTGAACTTTTTGATGATAGTCGGAGCTATGTCTATTGTTTTGTTGTTGATGAGTAAAATACCGGTGTTAATTTCAACTGTATCGCCGGGGAGGGCAACGAGACGTTTAACAAAACGTGGCCTCTCCTTTACACCCAGGGGGAGGAGGTTTCCCCAGTTTCTGATTTTTCTCAGCCTGTCGAAATTGTTGTAATGCCTTTTCAGGTAATAATAGCTTTCATCTGGCCGGTTTTCAAGGATGGTATCTCCTTCGGGAAAATTAAACAAAATGATATCTCCTCTTTTCAGCTCACCGATTCCGGCCATTCTGAAGTATTTATCCGGTTTTTCGGGGAATCTTCGCGGCCCTGGAATTAACTTGTTGACAAGGATATAATCTCCCGACTGAATGGCTTTCTCCATTGATGGCGACGGTACCGTAATCAATTCGAAGCCAAACCGGTAAATTAATGTTCCAGCCAATAACCCTGTGCCAAGAATAACAGCCCCCAGAAATATCTGGTAGACATCCGGGTGTTTTTGTTTGAGATTTTTCCGGAATAAATCAACCGGTTCCTGATAATGCCAGTATAGCCAGACGGTAATCAGCAAGACAAATGGTATCAGGATTATACGGAACCACCAGCCAACAGCTATGATCAGTAGGGAAACAACAATTGTTAAAGTTGTTCGAAACATTATTTTCCGGCGTATTTAAAAAACCTGTTCCACCTGATATTTCTTGGAAATGATTTGTTCTGATCAAGTGAAAGCCATACCAGAATGGGTTTTCCGACAATGTGGTCTTCCGGAACAAACCCCCAATAGCGCGAATCGGCCGAATTGTGACGGTTGTCACCCATCATAAAATAATAATCCATCTTAAAGGTATAAGTGTCGGCAGGGTCACCGTTTATAATAATCTTTCCGTCACGAAATTCCAGTGTGTTTCCCTCATAATTTCTTATGATGCGTTCGTAAAGGAGAATATTTTCGGGTGATATTTGCACGGTCGCATCTTTTTTGGGGATAACAAGCGGTCCGTAATTATCCCTGCTCCAATTAAAATAACGGCTGTAAGGAAATACCTGAAGAACGGAACTGTCTGGTTTTTCTTCATCAATTTCAACGTCTTCGATAAAGGGCATTTGTTTTACCTTCTCTAACATGGAACGGGTAAGTGGCAGGGAATAATATGGTCCGCTTCGCCCAACGTATCGTTCGGGATCACTGATGTCGAGTCTTTCATAAAAATTGTGGTTCAGGGTAGTGCCATTTGTAAGGATGCTGTAATTGTGTTGCACGCCTTCGGCTTCCTCAAACATTTCACCGTTGATGTATAACCTGTTGTGACGGATTTCGAAGGTGTCGCCCGGAAGCGCAACGCATCTTTTCACGTAATTGTCACGACGGTCTACCGGCCGGTACAGGACTTCTCCGAATTCATCAGGATTTTGTTTTACATATTCGGCTCCAAGAGTGCGTTCTTTTTGCCGCAATTCGTATTCACTTATGTTACCGGTTGCTAAGTTTCCATTTCGCCTCATCAGGCTCTGACCAATTTCACGAATGATGTTAAAATAGGCCGGGTTTGGCCTCAGATAAGCAACTGTATCACCTGCGGGAAAATTGAAAACAACGATATCACCACGTTCTACTTCTCCAAAACCTGCTATTCTTTTATAGTCCCAGTGCGGCTTCTCAAAATATGATTTTGTATTGATGAGGGGAAAAGTATTCTGCACCAATGGAAATGAGAGCGGCGTAATGGGCATTCGGGGCCCGTAGCTCATCTTGCTTACAAAAAGGTGATCGCCTACCAGGAGCGATTTTTCAAGCGAAGAGGTAGGTATCTTGTAGTTTTGGAAAAAGAAAACATTGATAAGGTAAACAGCCACCAGAGCAAAAATCAGGGCATCCAGCCACTCTTTCCATGCCGGGGGTTTACTGCCGTCTTTTGTCTTTTTCCACGCGCCCCATGGGACTATTTTCGTGATGTAAACATCAAAAATAACGGGAAGCCCCAGAAGAATCCAGAAATTTCCGATCCATATAACCCACAATACAAATACCAGGGCAGCAATGCTGAACTTTATCCAGCTCGCTTTTGATACATCATTCAGTTTAATCATTCATTTAAAATTTTTTCAATATTCCGTTAAAACTTCAACATGTCCTTCATGCCGAGAAAACCTTTGTTTTTAGCAGCAAATTCGGCAGCAAGAACCGCGCCAAGAGCAAATCCTTTACGCGATTTAGCACTGTGGTGAATGGTGATCTCATCCACATCCGATTCATATTTGACGGTATGTATTCCCGGAACTTGGCCTTCGCGGACAGCTTTAATGACAAGATCGGTATCCTTTTCGGCCTTATTAAGCTTCCATTGTTTCTTACGCTCAATATTTTCAATTATATCTTCGGCAAGCGAAATGGCTGTTCCACTGGGAGCATCCAGCTTTTGTGTATGATGAACTTCAGTCATTTCTACATCGTATTCATCACGATCGTTCATTATCCTGGAGAGATAACGGTTCAGTTCAAAAAGAATATTAACCCCGACACTGAAATTGGATGCATAGAAAAACGTCTGTCCTTCTTCACTACAGGCCTTTTTTATTTCGGGTAATTTATCGAGCCACCCGGTAGTTCCTGAAACCACTGGTTTATTGTATTCAAAGCATTTTCGGTAATTGGCAAAAGCCACTTTGGGAGTGGTGAATTCGATGGCCACGTCGGCTGTCTCAAAACCGCCGTCTTCAAAACTTTCGCCGGTTGCAATCGGATCGATTCGGGCCACAATCTCGTGTCCTCTTGATTGTGCTATTTTCTCAATCTCCTTTCCCATTTTCCCGTATCCAATCAATGCTATTTTCATATTGTAAGGTTTTTATGGTTTCTCAATTGTTAAGTGTTTTGATATAATAGTCAGATTATTAGATTTAAGATTTGGAGATATATATACCTGAAGGCAGGGAAGCAATTTGTATTTGACGAAAAAATTTTCTCTCCCAAATTTACCACTTCTGCCTTATGTTTGTTAAGCTTTAGCCAGTCAATTACTTAAATCTAACCATCTGAAAATTTTATGAATGCTTTTTAGACCGGGTTCATATTATATTTTAATTCTGAGTGCAGTATAAAAAGCCTTCAAACTGCTGATTTTTACCATTTTTACCCCTGACCCCTAAAGGGAACTGCTAAAAATCAGCAGTTTGAAAAAGTCCCCTTTAGGGGATTTAGGGGTCAAAAGGCTTTTTATACTGCACTCAATTCTGAAAAGTGCAAAGATAACAAAATACATTGGTTTTAATAGTTGATATTACGTGCTATGCTGACGGCTGAATAGAGGCTGCTGAAAAAGTCAGCAGCCTGTTTCAAATTTATTTTCATCCGTTATAATTTACTTAAGTTATTGGTCGAATGGAACTCGCATGATTGATTATATACATGTTCTTTTGTGACAATTTTTGTCATGCTCGTTTCCATTGTTCTTTTTGGCATTGCCCCCAAAAGCTTTGTGAATGCGTGGAAGTACAAGGGTGGAGAAATATTAAGTGGTTTTATACCGATGGTTCCGGGGAAATCAGAATCAGAAAAGGCTTTGAAAGCATTTGCCCAATTAGAATATGTTTTCTGTACCAATACTTATGTCAGTTTTGCAGGCTTATACCTCCTACGCAGGGAGCGACTGCTGGATTGTGTCTGAAACGATATGGTATTACGAGGATTACTATCAGAATTCCCGTACGCGCTATGAATTTGAAAATAGTTTTGCCCCTCCGATACAGCCTTCTTCAGGAGGAAGCCGTAATAATAGTGATTCAGACAGAAATGTGTTGGCTAGAGGTGAGTATTTGCCTTATGACCCAGTCAGTCAGACACCCCTGATCGACAAATTAGTAAAAGATAATCTTCTTGATTCAGTTCAGAGTAAATTTTTGGAACAGGCTTTGAAAGAGTTGACAGGAGTTTGTTCTGATGAGTATATTTACAACGAGTTGGTTGCTAACAATCAAAAGTTTAATTTTGAGATGGATGGTTCACTTCCTCATCCTGCCGGATATGATCCGGCTTCTAAAACCTTCAGATTCAGGGATAATGATGCCATCACATCCGGAAAACTGAAAGAGGAATTTTTTCATGCTTTTCAGGATGTCTTTTATTCGCGAGGTATTTCGCAGTATGCAAATACAGGGAAAGTGAATATTGAGTTTGA
>NZ_AEWI01000002.1 GCF_000191885.1 Anaerophaga thermohalophila DSM 12881 | reverse complement strand
ACCGTCCGTCTCTACTTCAAATTAACGACCGTCCGTCTCTACTTCAAATCTAACGACCGTGCGTCTCTATTTCATATTAACGGCCGTGCATATCTATTTCATATTAACGGCTCCTGAGTCTTGCGACGGGACACCTAAATTAGAATTATTTTTCAACGGCTTAAAACCAATGACCAGCATGTCATCGACCTGTTCATTTTCTCCATTCATCCATTCTTCAATTTTTTGATGCAGAATGGACTTCTGATCCGGAAAAGAAAGACGATGAATATTCAACAGCAGTAACCGGAATCTCCTGTATTTGAATTTTTTATGATCGGGGCCTCCAAACTGATCGGGCAAACCGTCGGAAAAGAGATAAATAACATCATCTTCCTTCAGCATTATTTCTTTATCGGTAAAAACGGGTGATTCGCCGTCTTTTAAATATCCGACGGGGAATCGGTCACCTTTGTAACTGTAAATTTCATTATCTCTGATTAAGTAGAAACCGTTATATGCGCCTGAAAACTCTAATTTTTTATTTTTCCGGTCAATCACGATCATAGACATATCCATGCCGTCGCTGATATTAAATTCGGAAGACTCGGAAGTCTGTTCCCGATGAAGCGTACGAAGGAGTTCACTATTCATAGCTTTCAGAATCCCGGAAGGTGATTCAACGCCCTGAATTTCAACAATGTTTTTCAGGAGGTCTAAACCTATAATCGACATAAAAGCCCCGGATACACCGTGGCCTGTACAGTCGACAGCTGTCACAAAAATTTTCTCACCTTTCTCAAGAAACCAGAAGAAATCGCCGCTTACAATATCTCTTGCTCTTAAATAAACAAAAGACTCGGGGAAAATATGCTGAAAAGAAGCCTCGGAAGGAAGCATTGCCCTCTGTATTCGACGTGCATAATTAATACTGTCTGTCAAACTGCGATTTATCCGGGTAAGAACCTCGCGCTGTGCCTCAATTTGCTTTTTATTAACTGTTTTTTCCTGAAGTTCCTTGTTTGCCTTCCGGTAATGCCGAATACGGTAATTGATAAAAAGATGGATGACAAAAATGAGTGTAAAAACATAAAATGCAATAGCATAATTTGACATCCAAAGCGGGGGATGCACGATAATCTCCATTTCGAGAGGATCGTTATTCCATGTAAAATCATTATTCGAAGCAATGATTTTCAGAGTATAATCCCCCGGCAGCAAGTTGGAAAAAGAAACTTTATTTTCGGAAGTGACGGGTCTCCAGTCGGGATCGTATCCCTGCAGAAATACTTTATATCTGTTTTTCGAAGGCTGCGTGAATTCAAGGCCTGAATACTCAATTTCAACACTTGTAAAAGGTCTGTATTTTATCTCCAATTGTTTGCAATTGGGCCAATAAACATCTGTATCATCCCCTCTTTGCGTAACCTTGATATTTGTCAGAGCAATTAACGGTTTGGTAAGATTGTAGTCAATTGAGTCGGGATGGAACCAGCATAAACCTTCGGTGCTTCCAAAGAACAAAGTCCCTGCGCGATTCTTAAAAACACTGTTATTATTGAAGACGTACCCCGGTAGGCCGTCAACAGTATCAAAATTATAAACCGTTCCATCCGGATTGAGACAGGATATTCCTTTATTTGTTGAAACCCACGTACGATTGGTATTGTCTGATATTACAGCTTTTATCATATCGTTATCCAGTGCCGAATTGCCTTGAATAAGCTGTGGATAAAATCCGGGAGATACCACCTCCCAAACACCCGATCTGGTGCCCACCAATATCTTTCCATGATAGGACAAACTGATTGACAAGACCGAGGTCCTTAACCTAACGCCATTTCCTCTGATAAACGGCAAACTTCTTATTCTTTTGCTGTCACGCTCCAGATAGTTTAAGCCATCTGAAGTGCCAATCCATAAATTCCCTTCCTCATCAAGGCAAAGAGCATTGATATGATCACTTAATAAACCTGTTGAATCCCTCCTGTTTGAAAAATAACTGAACACATTTCTGCCATCAAACCGGTATAGACCAAAACGGGTTCCAATCCACAAATTACCGTCAAAATCGTTTTGAAGCGCATAGATGTGATTTTTTTTAAGAAGATTTTCAACGCCAAATTCAAGTCCGTTCTCAAACTCTACAAACTTGTCGCCAACAGCTTCGTAATAAAACAATCCGCAATTGGTACCGGCCCACAGTCTTCCCGAATTGTCTTTATACAACTCGTATACAGCAAAAGGCCCTGCAGGGGTATCATTTCCACATTGGATAAAATAGTTTCGCACCATCTGGGTTTTAGGATAATACCTCAGGATGCCGGAATCGATTGTCCCGAGCCAAAGACTTCCATCCTCTTCCTGACAGACACTTTGAAAATTGCAGGAAGTTAAATCGCCCTGAACAAGCGTACTGTTACATGAAAAGGCGTGGAATTTGGGTGGCGACAGATTAATTTTAAACACTCCGTTAAAACGGCTTCCGGCCCATATAATACCCGACCGGTCTTTAAGAACTGTTGTAATATGATTATTTATTTTCCTTCCCCGGGGATCAGGGAAGTTCATTCTGCGCCCCGTTTTTGAATTTATTACTTCTATGCCCCGGTTGGTTGCGGCAAAAACAGAACCATCCCCAAAATATAGCAATTCATTTATTGTCAAATCCTCGCTATCGGACGAAAAAGAAAACTCCTGGTCAAACAAAACACTATCCCCTATTTGCACCAATTTCAACCCTGTTGACGAAGCCACCAAATATTTGTCTGAGGCTGGCGGGCAAGGCAATATATCGTATATGGCCGACTGACAGGAAAAACCATCATCGGAACGGTCAGAAAAACGTGTAAAATGCCTGTTCAGGATATTAAATCTGTTCAGGCCATCCTTGGTTCCTACCAGTAAGGAAGTATCGGATTCCTGAATCAGTGGTGCCCTCGATATTTCAGTTACATTAAATACATTGCTGAAATGTCCGTAATTCTCAAAACCACCTGCTTTTCCTTTATATAAAGAGAGATAAGTTTGTGTCTTTACCCATAACCGGCCTTGATTATCAACCAGTAATCCAAAAACTGTATTTTCGGGGAGAGAATTTATCGAATCGGGGTCTGCAAGAAAACAGGAAAATTCTCCGGTTGAATAGTCAAGCTTGTTAAGGCCGCTGTTCCTGGTACCTATCCACAAGTCATTATTTTCATCCTGAGTGATGGCAATGATGTGATTCCCGGAAATTGAGTTCTCGTCCGAAGGGTCATGTCTGAATGTTTTAAATTCATATCCGTCATAACGGTTCAGACCATCCTCAGTTCCAATCCACAAAAAGCCAAAACTATCCTGAAATAGCACAGTTACAGAATTATTTGAAAGACCTTCCCTGATAGTAAAATCAGGTATCTCACCACTACTCCCGGCAAAAGCAGTGGTAAAGTGAAAAATCACCAACAGCAATAACAGAGTCGGGTATGTAGATGTTTCTTTCACAGGATAATGGTTTGGTATTAACTAACAACTTCGCAATATAGCCAATATATTACTACTACAGATTAGTTCATGAATCTTATTCATGAGTGCAGTATAAAAAGCATATTTGTTTGTCAAAATCAAGGCGTTTTAAATTTTTGTACCGGAGTTAACTTGTTGTTAATGAGGATTCAAAAATTTAAAACAACAACGAGTTTGGCAACAAAGATGGTTTTTATACCGGGCTCATTCATAAAGAAGGCCATTGCGAAAATATAAAAAACAAAATTAAAAAATCCGGTAATGCTCATTAAAAAAGCACTACCGGATTTTCACCAATTTTAGATGTTTGGTTATTTCGTTTCAGCGGCCGGGTTATTAAATCCAACTTTTTCCATAAACCATTCCAGGTTCTGCGATTTGGGTCGTTCAATAGGAAGACCGTACAATCTGTCCCATATCAACTGAGCGAGTACACCCAATGCCCTGGAAACTCCAAAAAGCATGGTATATACGGGATACTCTGTAATACCATAGCTCGATAACAAACTACCGGATATAGCATCGACATTAGGCCATGGATTTTTCACTTTTCCTGTCCGCCCCAAAATATCCGGGACAACCTCGTAAACCTGTTTGACCAGCTTAATTAAAGGTGCTTCTGGAATATATTTATTGGCAAAATCGAGTTGAACAGTAAAACGGGGATCGGTTTTACGCAAAACAGCATGCCCATATCCGGGTATAACTCTTCCCGAATCAAGCGTTTTTTGGGCATATTCACGAACCTGTTCCGTGGTAGGGGAGTCAGTACCCAACTCATCCATCATCCGCTGAAGCCAGTTCATAACATTCTGGTTGGCCATACCGTGAAGCGGGCCTGCCAGACCGTTCATCCCGGCAGAAAAGCTGTAATAAGGGTTAGATAGTGCCGAGCCCACAAGATGTGTGGTATGTGCCGAAACATTACCGCCTTCATGATCGGCATGTACCACCATATACAACCGCATCAGTCGCTTTACCTCCTCGCTGTCGAACCCCATCATGTGGGCAAGATTTCCTGCCCAGTCAAGCGAAGGGTCGATATCAATATACTGCTCATCGTGAAAACCCCGCCTGTAAATATAGGCCGCAATCACCGGCAAACGACTGATCAAATCCATTACCCCTTCATACATCGGGTCCCAGTAATCCTTTTTATCCATTCCTGCAAGATAGGCGCGCCGAAAGTGAGATTCGGTGCTCATAGCCAAAATAGCAGCGTTAAACTGAATCATTGGATGAGCACTTTTTGGCAATGCATTAATCACATCAAATGCATGTGGTGGTATGTTTTGAGCTCTTTGGGCCCAGGATTCACTAAGAAACTTCACATCATCTTTCGTGGGAAGCTCTCCAAGCAACATCAGATAAAAACAGTCCTTCGGGTAATGGTTCTCCATCTTCATTAATTTTGGGAAGTTTTTCACGTAATTCGGGAATTGAATACCCTCTGAAACGGATTCCTTCGTCAGGGTCGAGTTTCGAGGTACAGGTAAGCAATGAGACCACACCTCTCATCCCGGAAAACACTTGATCGAGGGTAACTTCCTGAATAACCTTGTCGCCATGTTCCTTCTGGATTTTTTTTACCAATTCGGCCTGGGGCCTTCCAATGGTGATGAGTTTTTCTTTAATATAATCCATATTCTAAAAAATTATAATTATTTAAATTGGTTGATTCGGCAATAAAGAAATAAGAAGTCAAAACCTGCTAATCAAACAAAAAAAAATTAAAATTGTTCTGTGGCTCCGGTTAAGACAAAAAAGCCGGACAGGGAAATTCCACTGTCCGGCCTTTTTATGTTAGAAAGGTATAGTTATTAAAACGACACAACAGATGTCAAACAAAAAATTTATTTTTTTACAATTTTCTTGTATCCATAAACAGCTGCATCGCCAAGCTCTTCTTCAATGCGAAGCAGTTGATTGTATTTGGCCATACGATCCGAACGGCTCAGAGAACCGGTCTTGATCTGGCCACTGTTAGTAGCAACCGCAATATCGGCGATCGTTGCATCTTCTGTTTCTCCGGAACGATGGGAAGTCACAGAAGTATATCCGGCACGGTGAGCCATTTCAATAGCATTCAGGGTTTCTGTAAGCGTACCAATCTGGTTAACTTTAATAAGTATTGAATTGGCAGCACCCATCTCGATACCTTTCCGGAGGTATTCAACATTTGTTACAAAAAGGTCGTCACCAACAAGCTGTACCTTATCGCCAATTTTGTTATTTAAATTGACCCAACCATCCCAGTCGCCTTCATCGCAACCATCTTCAATCGAATCAATGGGATATTTCCCAATCAATTCAGCAAGGTAATCGGCCTGTTCTGCAGAGTTACGCCTGGCTCCGTTTGGCCCTTCAAACCTGGTATAATCGTAAACCCCATTCTCAAAGAACTCTGAAGAAGCACAGTCAAGAGCAATCGAAACCTGACCGCCATCTTCCAGGCGTCCGGGCTTATAGCCGGCATTTTCGATAGCCTTAATAATGCAATTCAAAGCATCTTCGGTACCTTCCAGTTCCGGGGCAAAACCACCCTCATCACCAACGGCAGTACTAAGCCCGCGGTCTTTGAGGACTTTCTTCAACGAATGGAAAACTTCTGCTCCCATACGGAGACCTTCGCGGAAACTCTTAGCACCAACAGGACGGATCATGAATTCCTGGAAGGCAATAGGGGCATCGGAGTGCGAACCACCGTTAATAATATTCATCATAGGAACAGGAAGCGTTACGGCATTGGTTCCGCCGATATAACGATAAAGCGGCAGATCAAGGTATTCGGCAGCAGCTTTGGCTGTTGCAAGAGAGACCCCGAGAATTGCATTGGCACCAAGCTTGCTTTTTGTTTTGGTGCCGTCCATCTGCAGCATTTTATTATCAATTCCTACCTGATCAAGCGAGTTCATTCCAACCAACGCAGGTGCTATAACATTATTGACATTTTCAACAGCTTTAAGAACTCCTTTCCCCAGGTAACGCTTCTTATCACCGTCACGCAATTCAAGAGCTTCATTCTCGCCGGTCGACGCTCCGGAAGGAACGGCAGCCCGGCCAATAATACCGCAGTCGAGGGTTACTTCCACTTCAACGGTAGGGTTACCACGTGAGTCAAGAATCTCACGGGCATGAACATTAGCAATTTGTCCCATAACTTTTTTGTTTTATATCAGTTAATTATCAATTTTCCGAATAATATTGAATATCCGGTTTTTCCGGCCTTCAAATATCATAACATCCTGGCAATTTGTCAAAAAAAAAGGATAAAGCTATAACCCTTTATCCCCTTTTTAAGAATTTTTAAATCAAAAAACCTTAAACCGGTTTATTCTTCTTTCTTTTCTTCTTGTTCGCTATCGGGAGCCTGTTCTTTCGTGGTTTCTGCAGATTCATTTTTCACTTCCTCAGAATTTTCCTCTGAGGCTTTTGGGGAAGAAGAATCTTCCGCAGCAACTCCGGCAGAAGCAGTTTCAGCAGGTGTATCAACCTTGGTTTCAGCTACGGGCTGACCCGTTGACTTTTTACTTCCACCACGGCGTCCCCTTCTGGTGCGTTTTTTCTCGTCACCATCGGATTTGGCCGACAACATGTTTTCGTTATAGTCAACAAGTTCTATATAACAAATTTCTGAAGCATCACCCAGACGATTCCCAAGCTTTAAAATCCTGGTGTATCCACCGGGACGATTGGCCACTTTCTCTGATACATCACGAAACAATTCGGATACAGCTTCTTTGTTCTGCAGATGGCTGAATACAACCCTGCGTGAATGCGTATTGTCGGTTTTAGACTTATTGATCAGAGGCTCCACATACATGCGTAAGGCTTTTGCTTTGGCAACCGTCGTTTTTATTCTCTTATGAATGATAAGAGAACTCGCCATATTGGAAAGCATGGCCTTACGATGAGCGCTCGTGCGGCTTAAGTGATTAAATTTCTTTCTATGTCTCATTTCAATTATTCCTTGTCTAATTTATACTTCGAAATATCCATACCGAAATTCAGTCCCATATTATCCAATAGGTCATCCAGTTCGGTAAGCGACTTTTTCCCGAAATTGCGGAATTTCAGCAAGTCGTTCCGGTTATATTGAACCAACTCACCAAGTGTTTCAACATCTGCAGCCTTAAGACAGTTAAGGGCACGTACAGAGAGATCCAGATCCACAAGTTTGGTTTTCAGCATCTGACGCATATGAAGTACTTCCTCGTCGAATTCATCACTACCGGTCTTTTCTTCAGAATCCAATGTAATTTTTTCGTCCGAGAACAACATGAAGTGATGAATCAATATTTTGGAAGCTTCTTTCAGTGCATCCTTCGGATGGATAGACCCGTCGGTCCGGATTTCCAGAATTAATTTTTCATAGTCGGTTTTCTGCTCTACCCTGAAGTTCTCGACATCGTATTTCACATTACGTATTGGCGTAAAGATAGAGTCAATGGCAATAGTACCAAGTTCCTGGTCGGCGCTCTCATTTTCGCTGGCCGGAACATACCCTCTTCCTTTGCCGATGGTAAGTGTCATTTGAATCTTAACATCAGGGTCCATGTGAGCAATCTCGAGTTCGGGATTAAGCACTTTAAACCCGTTAAGAAATTGTTCGAAATCACCAGCTTTCAGGACTTCCTTACCGGTTATATTAACGGTGATTTTTTCCTGATCGTGGTCTTCAACAGATTGCTTAAACCTGACCTGCTTAAGATTCAGAATAATTTCAGTAACATCATCCACAACTCCCGGAATGCTGGAGAACTCATGGTCAACACCCTCAATCTTCACAGTTGTTATCGCATATCCCTCGAGTGAGGACAACAAGATTCTTCTTAAGGCATTTCCAATAGTAATACCATATCCCGGCTCAAGAGGACGAAATTCGAATCGCCCGAATTTATCGTCAGCCTCGAGCATAATGACTTTGTCAGGTTTTTGGAACGCTAATATTGCCATAAGAATATATTATTTAGAGTACAATTCAACGATCAACTGTTCTTTAATATTTTCGGGTATTTCAGACCTTTCAGGCATATTAAGAAATTTGCCCTGCATGGCACTTTCGTCCCACTCCAGCCATGAATATTTCTGAACACTTGAATTACTTAAAGAAGTATTAATCACTTCGAGCGATTTTGATTTTTCACGAACTCCGACAATCTGGTCGGGTTTGAGTGTATAAGAAGGAATATTAACCACGCTCCCGTCTACAGTGATGTGACGATGCAATACCAACTGCCGTGCAGCAGCACGTGTAGGAGCTATCCCCATACGATAAACCACATTATCGAGTCGGGATTCAAGCAATCCCAGTAAAACTTCACCGGTAATTCCCTTTTTACTTGTCGCCTTCTTAAATAAATTACGGAACTGCTTTTCCAGCAAACCATAAGTATACTTAGCCTTCTGTTTTTCTTTCAACTGTACACCATATTCACTGGTTTTCCGGCGACGGGAATTTCCGTGTTGTCCGGGAGGATAATTTTTCCTTTCGAAATTCTTATCAGGTCCGTAAATGGATTCTCCAAATTTACGGGCGATTTTGGTTCTTGGACCAATATATCTAGCCATTCTACTAAATTTTTGATTTTAAATTTTTGATTTCAAATGATGAATATGACAGCCGCAAGATTATAGAGAGGAGGTTAATAATATAACCCACCATAATTCAAAACCCAAAATCAAAAACTTATGGTTAACAACTAGTTAAACAATTAAACTCTTCTTCTTTTGGGAGGACGGCATCCGTTATGCGGAAGCGGAGTTACATCAACAATTTCTGTAACATCGATTCCACTTGAATGAATCGCACGAATAGCTGATTCACGACCATTGCCGGGGCCTTTCACAAATACTTTAACTTTTCTCAGTCCAAGGTCGTGTGCCACTTTTGCACAATCGCTGGCAGCAATCTGTGCAGCATACGGTGTGTTCTTTTTAGAACCACGGAAACCCTTTTTACCGGCACTGGACCACGAAATCACCTGACCGTTGTTATTGGTCAGTGAGACAATGATATTGTTAAAGGAAGAATGAATGTGGGCCTGTCCCACTGCTTCCACTTTAACAACTTTTTTTCTTTGACTTCCCGTCTTTTTTGCCATAACTCACTAATTATTTCTTCTTGTTAGCAACAGTTTTCTTCTTGCCTTTACGTGTACGGGCATTGTTTTTGGTCGACTGACCATTTACCGGAAGACCGATACGGTGACGGATACCACGGTAACAGCCAATATCCATCAATCGTTTGATATTGAGCTGAACCTGAGACCTCAGTTCTCCTTCGGTAGTAAAACTTGAACTAATGATCTCACGAATTTTTGTCAACTGTTCATCCGTCCAGTCCTTGACTTTGGTATCGCGGTTAACACCGGCCTTATCAAGCACCTTTCCGGCAGTGCTCCGTCCAATACCATAAATGTAAGTCAGAGCAACTTCTCCTCTTTTATGGGTAGGGATATCTACTCCTGCAATTCTTGCCATATTCGAAAATTTTATCCTTGACGTTGTTTAAACTTCGGGTTCTTCTTATTAATCACATACAAGCGTCCTTTGCGCCGTACTATTTTGCAGTCGGAGCTACGCTTTTTAACGGATGCTTTAACTTTCATGTCAATATATCTTTGATTATTTGTACCTGTAACTAATTCTACCTTTCGTCAGGTCGTAAGGCGACATTTCCACCTTAACCCTGTCACCCGGCAAAATTTTTATATAATGCATTCTCATTTTACCGGATATATGGGCCGTAATGATATGCCCGTTTTCCAATTCCACCCGGAACATGGCATTGGACAGTGCCTCGATAATTGTACCGTCTTGTTCTATAGAAGCTTGCTTGGCCATAAGCTGTGTATCTTTTTATTTTTCAGACTGCAAATGTAATACTTCTTCTACAAATTTAAAACTGGATAATATATCAGCTTCATTTTTCCCTACTGCAACAGTATGCTCAAAATGAGCAGAAACCTTACGGTCTTTTGTCCGGATCGTCCAACCATCAGCTTCCTGTACAATGTGTCTTTTTCCAGAATTGATCATCGGTTCAATGGCAATTACCATTCCTTCTTTAAGTTTCACCCCATTTCCTCTTCGGCCGTAATTCGGTACTTCGGGTGATTCATGAAGGTTTTTACCGACAC
The DNA here is from genome assembly GCF_000191885.1 of Anaerophaga thermohalophila DSM 12881. Lineage (GTDB taxonomy): Bacteria > Bacteroidota > Bacteroidia > Bacteroidales > Marinilabiliaceae > Anaerophaga > Anaerophaga thermohalophila. Next base: position 74,087 of record NZ_AEWI01000002.1, on the reverse strand, counting down.
CGTGACCTACCATTTCGCGGACAACAGAGAAACCGTATTTTTCGACATACGACTGAACGGCATATCCAATATCGCCTATTCTTTTCCCTTCTATTGCCTGTTCGATCCCTTGGTACAAAGAGGTTTTCGTTACATCAAGGAGCGTCCGGATTTCTTCATCAACATTGCCCACACAAAAAGTGTAGGCAGAATCACCATAGTAACCGTTAAGTAAAACGCCACAATCAACAGAAACAATATCTCCATCCTTTAACGGGGTGTTGTTTGGAATTCCGTGAACCACCTGATCATTGACCGATGTACAAAGTGAATTGGGAAATCCCCCATAATCCAAAAAAGCAGGAACACCTCCATTATCTCTGATAAACTCTTCTGCAATTTTATCCAGTTTCAACGTAGTAACACCTGGCTCAATCAACCTGGCCACTTCGCCAAGTGTCTTGGCATTCAGCATATTACTTTCGCGAAGTAACTCTATCTCTTCTTTCGTCTTTAAATAAATCATTCCAAATAACCAACCCTTCTATTAATACATTGCGGCACCACCACCGGTGCGTCCTTTTATTCTTCCCGATTTCATTAAGCCATCGTAATGTCTCATCAGCAAATGACTTTCAATCTGCTGAAGTGTGTCTAAAACAACACCAACAAGAATCAGGAGTGATGTACCACCATAAAACTGGGCAAATGTCTGATCTACACCTGCCAACATAGCAAAAGCGGGAAGAATAGCTACGATGGCCAGAAAAATTGATCCGGGCAGCGTAATTTTTGACATCACCGAGTCAAGAAATTCCATTGTTTTCTTCCCTGGTTTCACTCCCGGTATAAATCCGCCGTTACGTTTCATATCCTCAGCCATCTGCTGCGGGTTAATTGTAATAGCGGTATAGAAATAAGTGAAAAGGATAATCAATAAAGCAAACGTGAAATTGTACCAAAATCCGGTAAAATTGGCAAAAGTAGCAGCAAACCCTGTAGCAGCCTCACTTTCGGCAAAACCGGCTACAGTAATAGGTATAAACATAATAGCCTGGGCAAATATAATAGGCATTACTCCGGCAGCATTAACCTTGAGTGGAATATATTGTCTTACCCCACCATATTGCTTATTGCCAACGATCCGTTTGGCATACTGAACCGGCACACGCCGGGTACCCTGTACCAAAAGGATAGTACCTGCAAAAACAAAGAACAAAACGACCAACTCAATTAGCAACATCACCAGACCTCCGCCTTCTTCAAGACGGGAAACGAATTCTGCAACGACAGCAAAAGGTAAACGGGCGATAATACCAATCATAATAATCAGTGAAATACCGTTACCAATACCTTTATCGGTGATCCGCTCTCCCAGCCACATAACAAACATTGAACCGGCTGTGAGAATAATCGTTGAAGTTACTGTAAAGCCCCATCCTGAGGTAGCAAAAGCTGTATCGGGCAATTGTGCATGCAGGTTGGCAATATAACCGGGTGCCTGGAACAACAGTATGACCACCGTCAGGTAGCGGGTAATCTGGTTGATCCTGCGACGTCCGCTTTCACCTTCACGCTGCAAACGTTGAAAATATGGTATAGCAATTCCCAGCAACTGAACAACGATGGAGGCAGAGATATAAGGCATAATTCCCAATGCAAAAATCGAAGCATTGGAAAATGCACCGCCCGAAAACATGTTCAACAGTCCGAGAACACCACTGCTGGTTTGGGCCTCCAGATTGGCCAATTGGTTTGGATCAATACCCGGAATAACAACAAACGACCCCAAACGGTAAATAAGGATAAAACCAAGTGTGGTCAAAATACGGGACTTCAAGTCCTCTATCTTCCAGATATTTCGGATGGTTTCAAAAAACTTCATGAGTATAATTTTCTATATTAACAGACAAACAAAGCCTCTTACGCGTAAAGCGAGCAAGGGGCTGACTCTGTCTATAATTCTTCGGCAGTTCCCTGAGCAGCTTCGATGACTTCCCTGGCTTTCTTCGAAAAAGCATGTGCTTTTATATTCACCTTTGCTTTAAGTTCGCCATCACCTAAAATTTTTACCAGATCATGCTTACCTACAAGACCTGCGTTGTAAAGTACTTCAGGTGTAAAATCCGTTACATTCAGTTTATCAACAAGATATTGAATCGTACGAACGTTAATAGATTTATACTCTTTACGGTTAATATTTTTAAACCCGTATTTAGGTACTCGTCTCTGCAAAGGCATTTGGCCACCTTCGAAACCAATTTTTCTGGAATATCCCGAACGGGATTTAGCCCCTTTATGACCACGGGTAGAGGTACCACCCAGTCCGGAACCCGGCCCGCGTCCAAGGCGCCTCCTGTAGTGGGTAGAGCCTTTTGCTGGTTTAAGATTATGTAATTCCATGATTTATAGCGATAAAACGTTCAACCAAAATTATCTTTCAACACGCACCAGGTGTTTTACTTTTTCTATCATCCCGAGGATATTGGGGGTGTCCTCATGTTCCACGGTACCGTTCAGTTTCTTCAGGCCAAGTGCATCGAGTGTGCGTTTTTGCCGTTTGTTGCATTTGATGCGACTTTTAACCTGGGTCACTTTTATTTTAGCCATTTTAAAGTATTTTATCCGTTAAAAACTTTATCCAGGGTCACTCCGCGTTGTTGTGCAACAGTACGGGCATCACGCATTTCACATAATGCGTTAATAGTAGCCTTCACGAGGTTGTGAGGATTGGCCGAACCCTGAGATTTGGCCAATACATCCGTAACACCTGCACTTTCGAGAACCGCACGCATTGCACCTCCGGCCACAAGACCGGTACCATGGGAGGCAGGTTTCATGAAAATTTGTGCACCACCATATTTTGTGACCTGCTCATGGGGAATGGTTCCGTTAAGAACCGGGACGCGCACAAGATTTTTCTTAGCCGCTTCCACACCTTTGGCAATAGCGGTAGTAACCTCATTGGCTTTCCCGAGGCCCCAGCCTACAATACCATCTTCGTTTCCAACCACAACAATAGCAGAAAAGCTGAATGTACGTCCACCTTTCGTCACTTTGGTAACGCGATTAATAGCTACCAGGCGGTCTTTAAGTTCGATATCGTTATTATTCCTAACTTTTTTAGTATTTCCAGCCATAATGTTTAGAATTTAAGACCGGCCTCTCTTGCAGCATCGGCCAATTGTTTAACTCTACCATGATACAAATAGCCGTTCCGGTCGAAAACAACATTTTCGATTCCGGCTTTCAGGGCTCTTTCGGCAATCAATTTACCAACCATGGCAGCCTTTTCACTCTTATTTCCACTTTGTGAAGCAACATCCTTAACAAGGGAAGATGCTGCCACCAGTGTATTCCCGGATTTGTCGTCAATCAGCTGAACAGAAATTTGTTTGTTGCTGCGGTAAACCGACATCCGGGGTTTTTCGGCGGTACCGGAAATATTTTTCCGCACACGCTTCTTGATTTTCAGTCTTCTATTATGTTTTGAAAAAGCCATATCAAATAACTTATTTACTCAGATTAAACCTTAGCACTCTTACCAGCCTTGCGACGAATTTGTTCACCAAGAAAGCGAACACCTTTTCCTTTGTAAGGTTCCGGTTTACGCAATGACCGTAATTTGGCACAAACCTGGCCCAGAAGTTGCTTATCAGCCGATTCAAGTGTAATCAGAGGATTACTTTTTCTATCGGTTTTAGCTTCTACTTTTACTTCTTTGGGCAACTCAATATGAATGGGGTGAGAATATCCCAGCGAGAGTTCCAGAATTTGTCCGTTATTTTGAGCACGATAACCAACACCCACCAGCTCAAGCTGTTTTTTGTATCCTTCAGATACGCCAATAACCATGTTATTGATGAGAGAGCGGTACAATCCGTGCATGGCCTTGTGCTTTTTCTCGTCTGAGGGCCTTTTCACTTCAATTTTTCCGTCATTAACTTCAACGATCATATCGGGATTAATTTCCTGGTGAAGTTCTCCTTTCGGACCTTTAACGGTGACCACATGATCCTTGACCGTTACGTTAACACCGGAAGGTATGCTGATTGGTAAAATTCCTATCCTTGACATAACTAAAACCTCCTTTTTAATATACGTAACACAAAACTTCACCACCCACTTTTTCATTGCGGGCTTCTTTATCGGTCATTACCCCTTTACTGGTGGATATGATCGCAATACCCAGACCATTAAGAACACGCGGTACCGAGCGATATCCGGTATATTTTCTCAAACCCGGTGTAGATACACGCATTAATTTTTTAATGGCCGGTTCTTTGGAAACGGGATCATACTTCAGGGCAATTTTAATGATGCCCTGCTTACCGTCTTCCATGACCTTGTAGTTAAGGATATAACCTTTATCGTACAATATTTTGGTCATTTCCTTTTTCAGGTTGGAGGCAGGTACCTCCACAACCCTGTGCCGTGCCATGACGGCATTCCTGATTCGTGTCAGGTAATCTGCAATTGGATCTGTCATCTTCTTAAGTTTAAATTGATCCCGAAAACGGGACAATATTTAACACTTACTCTCCTTACCAACTGGCCTTTTTCACACCGGGGATTAATCCGGCAGAAGCCAATTCACGAAAAGTAATCCTGCTAATACCAAACTGACGCATATATCCTTTGGGACGTCCGGTAATTTTGCACCGGTTGTGCTGTCTGACGGGAGAACCATTACGAGGTAATTTTTGCAATGCCTCGTAATCGCCTTCTGCTTTCAGACGCGCCCTTTTTTCCGCGTATTTGGCAATAAGTTTTTCCCGCTTTCTGTCACGGGCCTTCATGGATTCTTTTGCCATATTAACTAATTCTTTTTAAGATTTTTAAACGGTAAACCGAATTCCCGGAGTAAAGCGTACGCTTCTTCATCGGTTTTTCCTGAGGTGACAAAGGTAATATTCATACCCATAATTTTATTCACCGAATCAATATTAATTTCAGGAAAAATGATTTGCTCCTCAACGCCGAGGGTATAATTTCCACGTCCGTCGAGTTTGCTGTTCACACCTTTGAAGTCGCGAATACGTGGTAAAGCAACACGAATTAAACGTTCCAGAAATTCGTACATATTATCGCGGCGCAGTGTAACACTTGCACCGATGGGCATTCCTTTACGCAACTTAAAATTGGAGATGTCTTTCTTCGAGTATCTGGGTACGGCTTTCTGGCCAGTGATTGTTGTCAATTCATTAACAGCTACATCAACTAACTTCTTATCGGCCACAGCATCGCCTACACCCTGATTAAGAACAATTTTCTCCAATCTGGGTACCTGCATCACCGTTTTGTACCCAAACTCTTTCATAAGAGCCGGTACAATTTGTTCCTTATACTGTTTTTCTAATGTCGGTGTATAGCTCATTACTTGATCTCCTCTCCTGATTTTTTAGAATAACGAACCAATTTCCCCTGGTCGTTTCGTCTGCGACCAATACGGGTGGCTTCTCCTGAAGAAGGGTCCTTCAGGTTTAGATTGGAAATATGAATCGGGGCCTCCTTCTTGATGATTCCGCCCTGTGGGTTATCAGAATTGGGTTTGGTATGTTTGCTTACCATATTAACCCCTTCCACGATGGCGCGCTTCTTTTCGGGAAAGACCTCCAGGACTCTTCCTTCCTGTCCTTTGTTGACACCGGCATTGACAATAACGATGTCGCCTTTTTTGACATGTAATTTTCCCATAATTTCTTAACTCTTTAAAATTTAAAGCACTTCAGGCGCCAATGAAACAATTTTCATGTATCCGTCGCGAAGTTCACGCGGTATGGGTCCGAAGATACGTGTACCACGCATCTCTCCCAGGTTATTGATAAGCACACAGGCATTATCGTCAAAACGGATATAAGAGCCGTCGGCGCGCCTGACTTCCTTTTTGGTACGAACGACCACCGCTTTACTAACGGTGCCTTTCTTCATTTCGCTTGAAGGCAGGGCACTCTTAACAGTTACCACGATACGGTCGCCCACCGAAGCATATCTGCGTCCCGTACCACCGAGGACCCGGATACAGAGCACTTCTCTGGCGCCGCTATTGTCGGCAACATTTAATCTGGATTCTTGCTGTATCATGATTACTTAGCTCTTTCAAGGATTTCAACTAATCTCCAACGTTTGGTTTTGCTCAGGGGCCGGGTTTCCATAATCCGGACTGTATCCCCGATATTGCAGGCATCTTCGGCATCGTGCACGTGAAACTTTTTTGTCTTTTTCACAAATTTCCCGTACATGGGATGTTTCTCACGAACTACGACAGCAACAACGATGGACTTGTTCATCTTGTCGCTCACGACAACACCTGTTCTTTCTTTTCTAAGATTTCTGGTTTCCATCTACTTACTGTTTTTCATTTAATTGCTTCTGACGCAGAATTGTTTTCAAGCGTGCAATGTCACGGCGGGTCTGCTTAATCTTCATCGGATTCTCCAGCGGAGAAATGGTATGATTAAGTTTCATGTGAACCAGCTCCTGACCTAAGGTGTCGATGCGCTCCTCAATTTCCTGAGGTGTCATTTCTCTAATTTCAGAACTTTTCATACCGCTTATTCATTTGAAGATTCAACAAAATCCCGACGCACTACAAACTTGGTAGTAACGGGTAGCTTTTGAGCAGCCAAACGCAGGGCTTCTTTGGCTACATCGTAAGGTACTCCGTCGCATTCAATAAGCATGCGTCCGGGTGTTACCGGGGCAACAAATCCTTCGGGGCCACCTTTCCCTTTACCCATCCGAACTTCGGCTGGTTTTTTGGTAATTGGTTTATCGGGGAAAATACGTATCCAGATTTGTCCCTGGCGTTGCATATAACGTGTCACTGCAATACGCGCGGCCTCAATCTGACGACCGGTAATCCATTTCGATTGCAGCGATTTAATTCCAAAAGAGCCGAATGCCAGTTCATGCCCTCTTTGGGCGTTACCCTTCATTTTTCCCTTTTGTTGCCTTCTGTATTTTACTTTTTTTGGTTGTAACATCGTTAATGTTCAATTAAAGGTTAACGAATGACTACTTTCTTCTCTTTTTGAATCCGCCTTTGCTACGGCCACCGCCGCCGGTCTCTTTCACATTGAAGTTGGGTGAAAGATCTGGTTTTCCGTAAATTTCTCCTTTACAAATCCAGACTTTGATCCCAATCAAACCGGTTTTTGTGAGGGCCTCGGCTTTGGCGAAGTCAATATCGGCGCGGAAAGTATGAAGGGGAGTACGACCTTCTTTATACATTTCGGAACGGGCCATTTCGGCTCCGTTCAGACGACCTGAAACCTGAATTTTTATCCCTTCTGCTCCCATTCTCATTGTGGAAGCTATGGCCATTTTAACAGCACGGCGGTAGGCAATACGCCCCTCGAGTTGTCGTGCAATGTTATTGGCCACGATAAGGGCATCCATTTCAGGACGCTTCACTTCGAAAATATTGATCTGTACTTCTTTATCGGTAATTTTTTTCAACTCCTCTTTCAGCTTGTCCACCTCTTGCCCGCCTTTACCGATAATAATACCCGGGCGGGCAGTATAAACGGTAATGGTAACAAGCTTGAGTGTGCGCTCAATCACGATCCGTGATACACTGGCCTTGGCCAGACGAGCATTGAGGTAATTACGTAGCCTGGAGTCCTCCAACAGCTTATCGCCGTAATCTTTCCCACCGAACCAGTTGGAATCCCATCCGCGGATAATTCCTAATCTGTTACTTATTGGATTTACTTTTTGTCCCATCTAGCTCAATTTAATTTTCCTGATTTTCTAACTTACTGTCAACCTTAATGGTAACGTGGTTCGACCGCTTACGAATGCGGTGTGCACGTCCTTGTGGAGCTGGTCTTAATCTTTTTAATATCCGACCTGAGTCCACATAAATCTCTTTGATGTAGAGATTGGCATCTTCCAGCCGAACGTCCTCGTTTTTTTCTTTCCAGTTGGCTATGGCTGACAACAAAAGTTTCTCAACACGACGGGAGGCCTCCTTGGTGGAAAACTTCAGGACGTCAAGTGCCTGATTTACTTCCATTCCCCGAACCATATCGGCCACAAGCCTCATCTTACGGGGTGAAGTAGGCACATTGCGAAGCCTGGCCACATATTCCTGTTGCCTGGCTTCCTTTAATTTTTCTGCTCTTATTCTTTTTCTTGCACCCATTTTTTTGTCATTAAAAAATTAGAACTCCCGGGCGATTATCTCTTTTTGTTCCCGGCGTGACCACGGAAGGTACGCGTAGGAGCAAATTCGCCCAACTTATGTCCTACCATATTTTCGGTAATATAAACGGGAATGAATTTATTTCCGTTATGTACCGCAATGGTATGCCCCACAAACTCAGGGGCAATCATCGATGCACGGGCCCATGTTTTAATGACCGACTTCTTGCCGGATTCATTCATTTCTGAAATCTTACGTTCCAGCTTGTAATGAATATAGGGTCCTTTTTTTAACGATCTGCTCATAATTCAAAAACAATTAACCGGTTACTTTTTCCTTCTTTCGAGAATGTACTTGGATGAAGCCTTCTTGCGGTTCCTGGTTTGATAACCTTTGGCAAGAACGCCTTTCCTTGATCTTGGGTGTCCGCCGGAAGCGCGGCCTTCACCACCACCCATCGGGTGATCGACCGGGTTCATAACCACACCACGAACACGGGGACGACGGCCAAGCCAGCGTGAGCGCCCGGCTTTACCCGATTGCTCAAGAGCATGGTCGGAATTACCAACTGCACCAACAGTGGCGCGACAAGTGGTAAGTACCATCCTCGATTCTCCGGAAGGTAATTTCACAACGGCATATTTTCCTTCGCGAGCAGAAAGCTGAGCAAAGGTTCCGGCACTACGGGCCAGTGCACCTCCCTGGCCGGGATGCAGTTCTACATTATGGACAATGGTACCCAGCGGAATATCTCCCAATGGAAGTGCATTTCCTATTTCGGGAGGAATTCCTGTTCCTGACTGCACCTTCTGTCCAACCTGCAACCCGTTGGGTGCAAGAATGTACCGTTTTTCACCATCTTCGTATACCAACAACGCGATTCGCGCACTACGATTGGGATCGTACTGAATGGAATCGACTGTTGCAGGAACACCGTCTTTATTTCGCTTGAAATCGATTACCCGGTACTTCCTCTTGTGGCCGCCGCCGATGTAACGCATGGTCATTTTTCCAGTGTTGTTACGTCCGCCGGACTTTTTGAGTGGCCGCAATAAGGACTTCTCTGGTACATTTGAGGTAATCGTATCGAATGCACCAATAATTTTGTTTCTCTGCCCCGGTGTTGTGGGCTTTAATTTTCTTACTGCCATGTCAATTAAATATTGCTAAAGAAATCAATCTTATCTCCTTCGGCTAATGTTACAATAGCTTTTTTAAAAGAATTGGTACGCCCGCTGATGATACCGCTTTTGGTATAGCGTGATTTCACTTTTCCAGAATAATTCATTGTATTTACACTGGTAACGGTCACGCTATACATCTCCTCCACGGCTTTTTTAATCTCAATTTTATTGGCGCTTTTGTCCACTATAAAGCCGTATCGGTTCAGGGTATCGCCAAGCCAGGTCATTCTTTCTGTTACTATGGGCTTAATAATTACATTCATGACTTAGTTTGTTAAGCGTTAAAATGTTGCGCGATTTCTTCAACCGAACTTTCGGCTAAAACAAGCGACTGGGCATTCATTATATTGTAGGTATTGAGACCTGAAAGCGTAAATACCTGAGTCTTCGGGACATTACGTGATGAAAGATAGACGTTACGATCGATTTCCCTGAAAATCATCAGTGTCTTTTTACCGTCCAGATTAAGATTCTTGCGAATGCTTACAAATTCTTTGGTTTTAGGCGCTTCCAGCTTAAAATCTTCCACTACAACAATGGCGTTGTTCCTGGCCTTATAGGCAAGGGCCGATTTGCGTGCCAGTTGCTTCAGCTTTTTATTCAACTTAAACCGGTAGTCCCGGGGTTTTGGACCGAAAGCACGACCTCCGCCACGAAAGACGGGAGACTTAATGCTGCCGGCACGGGCGGTACCCGTACCCTTTTGTCTTTTAATCTTTCTGGTACTCCCGGCTATTTCTGCGCGCTCTTTTGCCTTATGAGTGCCCTGACGGTTATTGGCCAGATACTGTTTTACATCAAGATAGATGGCATGATCATTGGGCTCAATACCGAAAACAGAGTCGGGCAATTGCACTTTCCTGCCGGTTTCCTGTCCTTGTATGTTAACTACGTTCAGTTCCATTACTTTTCGATAATTAGATATGAACCCTTAGGTCCAGGAACAGACCCTTTAACCATCAACAGGTTATTTTCGGGAATTACTTTAATTACTCTCAGGTTTTCAACTTTAACTCGGTCGCCGCCTGTACGGCCGGCCATTCTCATGCCTTTGAACACTCTGGACGGGAAAGAAGACGCACCCAATGATCCGGGGGCCCTGAGGCGGTTGTGCTGACCATGGGTCTGATCACCTACGCCACCAAAACCGTGACGTTTTACAACACCCTGAAATCCTTTCCCTTTGGAGACCCCGGTGATATCGACAAAAGTATCTTCATCAAAGATATCCACAGTTAAAACATCACCGAGTTTCAGTTCCTGTTCAAAATCTTTCAATTCAACCAGCTTGGCCTTGGGAGTGGTACCAGCCTTCTTAAAATGCCCTTTCATGGGATTGGTGGTACTCTTCTCTCTTTTTTCGTCAAAAGCCAACTGAACGGCTTCATACCCGTCGGTCTCATTGTTTTTGACCTGGGTGACGACGCAAGGACCAGCTTCGATAACAGTGCATGGAATATTTTTTCCCTCGGCACTGAAAACGGAAGTCATTCCGATTTTTTTTCCAATTAATCCTGGCATTGCTTAAAGATTTAAAAATTCAGATCACACTTTAATTTCAACTTCCACGCCGCTGGGAAGTTCCAGTTTCATGAGGGCATCAATGGTTTTGGCTGTTGAACTGTAAATATCAATCAGCCGTTTGTAGGATGCCAGCTCAAACTGCTCACGGGCCTTCTTGTTAACGAAGGTGGAGCGCAAAACTGTAAAAATCCGCTTATGCGTGGGAAGCGGAATGGGGCCGCTAACGACAGCCCCGGTAGTCTTTACCGTCTTCACGATCTTCTCGGCAGATTTATCCACCAAATTGTGATCGTACGACTTCAGTTTGATTCTTATTTTTTGATTCATAATCGTTGATGAGAACTGTTTCTATAATAATTCAACTTTACCTTTTGCCTCTTTTACAACTTCTATGGCAATATTCCTGGCCACTTCTTCAAAATGGCTGAATTCCATCGAAGATGTTGCCCTGCCGGATGAAATGGTTCGTAAAGCAGTCACATAACCAAACATTTCTGCAAGCGGTACTTTAGCTTTGACAACCCTGGCACCGGCCTTGGATTCCATTCCTTCCACCTGACCGCGACGCTTGTTGAAATCAGATATTATGTCGCCCATATATTCTTCGGGAGTAACCACTTCAACCCTCATAATAGGCTCCAGTAATACCGGCTTTGCTTTCATGCAGGCTGCCTTAAACGCCTGACGAGCAGCAATCTCAAAGGAAAGCTGGTCAGAGTCGACAGGGTGGAATGAACCATCAAGCAGTTCAACTTTAAGACTGTCGACATTAAAACCTGCCAGGACTCCATTTTTCATGGCTTCTCTGAAGCCTTTCTCTACCGAGGGAATAAATTCTTTGGGAATATTACCACCTTTTACAAGATCAATGAACTGAAGACCGTCTTTCCCTGCCTCTTCGTCGGCGGGACCGACACGAACAATAATATCGGCATACTTACCACGACCACCGGTCTGTTTCTTAAATACTTCACGATGTTCGACGGTTTTCGTAATGGCCTCTTTGTAGTTAACCTGCGGACGCCCCTGATTACATTCAACCTTGAATTCGCGTCTCAACCGGTCAATAATGATTTCAAGATGCAATTCCCCCATTCCGCTAATCACAGTTTGTCCGCTTTCTTCATCCGTTTCTACACGGAATGTCGGATCTTCTTCAGCCAGCTTTGAAAGCCCGTTACTCAGCTTGTCCATATCTTTCTGACTTTTGGGCTCAACGGCAATACCAATCACAGGATCAGGGAATTCCATAGATTCGAGTGCAATGGGGTGTTTTTCGTCACAAAGCGTATCACCGGTTCTGATGTCTTTAAATCCCACTCCGCCACAAATATCTCCGGCAGATATGACATCTTTGGGCAACTGTTTATTAGACCTCATTTGGTAAAGCCGGGAAATTCTCTCCTTTTTTTGAGTTCGCGAATTCCAAACCTGAGAACCAGCTTCAATTTTTCCGGAATAAACACGCATGAAAGCCAGTCGTCCCACAAAAGGATCGGTGGCAATTTTAAAGGCAAGAGCGGTAAAGGGAGCGTTCTCATCGTGCGGACGAGATTCTACCTTACCGGTATTGGGATTGACACCTTCAATCTCGGCCACATCAACAGGTGAGGGAAGGAAAGCAACAATGGCATCAATCAATCGTTGAACACCCTTATTTTTGAAAGCCGAGCCACAAAGCATGGGCACTACCTTCATATCAATAGTAGCCTTTCGCAAGACTTCAATCAGCTGCTCTTTTGTGATGGAATCGGGATCTTCAAAGTAACGTTCCATCAGTTCATCATCGTACTCTGCCACAGACTCGATAAGCTTTCCACGCCACTCTTCAACCTCATCGGCCATATCGGCAGGTACATCCTGGAGTGCATAATTTGTTCCCAAAACATCGTCGTCGAACCATACAACAGCCTTGTTTTCAATCAGATCGACGACGCCCCGGAAGTCATCTTCGGCTCCAATAGGGATCTGAACAGGTACCGGATTGGCACCAAGAACCTCTTTCACCTGACGAACCACTTCAAAAAAGTTGGCGCCGGAACGGTCCATTTTGTTGACGAAGCCCAGGCGGGGTACACCATATTTGTTGGCCTGACGCCACACTGTTTCTGATTGAGGTTCAACCCCTCCTACAGCACAAAATACAGCAACGGCACCATCGAGTACCCTGAGTGAACGTTCTACTTCAACAGTAAAGTCAACGTGGCCGGGGGTGTCAATAATATTAATTTTATATTCTTCGTTGTTATATTTCCATTGAGTGGTAATGGCAGCGGAAGTAATGGTAATACCTCTCTCCTGCTCCTGCTCCATCCAGTCCATCGTAGCAGAACCATCGTGCGTCTCACCAATCTTGTGGGTCATACCGGTATAAAACAGAATCCGCTCGGTAGCGGTTGTTTTTCCGGCATCAATGTGAGCCATAATTCCGATGTTTCTGGTATATTTCAAGTCTGCCTTTGCCATAATATTAAGGTATCCTCTTCTTTATTTAATTAAGTTTAAAATCTAAAATGAGCGAACGCACGGTTGGCTTCAGCCATCTTGTGCATATCTTCTTTTCTTTTGAAGGCTCCGCCTTCCTGGTTATATGCCGCAACAATTTCAGCAGCCAGCTTTTCGGCCATTGACTTACCACTGCGCTTACGGGCATAAGCAATCAGGTTTTTCATACTGACCGACACCTTTCTGTCGGGACGGATCTCCGTGGGAACCTGAAATGTAGCCCCACCAACGCGGCGACTTTTGACCTCTACTGCCGGGGTAATATTTTCCAATGCCTTTTTGAATACCTCGAGTGGTGATTTACCTTCTTTCTCTGCTTTGTCTGCAATACGATCCATAGCATCATAGAAAATACCGTATGCAACAGACTTTTTACCATCGAACATCAGGTTATTTACAAACTGAGTTACCAAAGTGTCATTAAACTTTGGATCGGGAAGAATAATTCTCTTTTTTGGTTTACTTTTTCTCATCTCTTCTTTTTGTTTATTAGCCTTTTTATTGGCTGTATCCGTGTCTTCAACGACCCATGGTCATTTACTCAACCTTTGTTTACAAACCAAATAAACAAAACCAAACTGTGAAACATTAATTACTTTTTAGGACGTTTAGTTCCATACTTGGATCGACGCTGAGTCCGTCCTTCAACGCCTGATGCATCCAATGCTCCCCTGACAAGGTGGTAACGAACACCCGGTAAATCTTTTACCCTGCCACCGCGTACAAGAACAATAGAGTGCTCCTGAAGGTTATGACCTTCACCGGGGATATAGGCGTTTACCTCTTTTCCGTTGGTCAATCTCACACGAGCTACTTTGCGCATGGCTGAGTTCGGTTTCTTAGGTGTTGTTGTGTAAACCCTCACACAAACACCACGACGTTGCGGACAAGCATTTAATGCAGGCGACTTACTTTTATCAACCTGTTTCTTCCGTCCTTTCTTTACTAACTGATGAATTGTTGGCATATATACAACTATTTTAAACTTAAAATACTCTTTTAAAATGGGTTGCAAAGGTAGTGTTTTTCAATTAAAATCTCATTGATTCTCAATATTTTTCACCTCTTTGCACAAAAAAGCGGTGCAAAAGTACTAATTTTCAATTGAAAAATCCTAACAACACCTGACTTTTTATTGTAAAGAATTGGTGAGCCCGGAATTTAACCTTAAAAGACCGGAACAAATTGTATATTTGCAACCCCGAAAATCAATGTAAATTTATTAAAACCAACAAACAATGAAGGCATACGTATTTCCCGGGCAAGGCGCCCAATACGTTGGAATGGGAAAAGATGTTTATGAGAACGATCCCATAGCCAAAAAACTTTTCGAAGAGGCCAACGAGATTTTAGGTTTCCGCATCACCGACCTTATGTTTGAAGGAACGGAGGAAGACCTGAAACAAACAAAAGTAACACAACCTGCGATTTTCTTACATTCGGTAATTCTGGCCAAAACACTTGGAACGTCGTTTCAACCCGAAATGACAGCCGGCCACTCTTTAGGAGAATTTTCGGCACTGGTAGCTGCCGGAGCATTAACCTTTGAAGATGGTTTAAAGCTGGTTTACCAGAGGGCCCTGGCCATGCAAAAAGCCTGTGAGATAAAACCGTCAACAATGGCAGCAATTGTCGGGTTGGATGACAACATTGTAGAAGAAGTCTGCGATTCGGTTGATGATATTGTCGTGGCCGCCAACTATAATTGCCCGGGGCAGCTGGTAATCTCCGGCACCTTCGAAGGTGTTGATAAGGCATGCGAGCTATTGAAAGAAAAAGGAGCCAAAAGAGCACTTAAATTACCCGTTGGCGGAGCCTTTCACTCCCCTCTGATGGAACCTGCACGTGCCGAACTTGCCGACGCCATTAACAATACACAATTCAACATCCCGGTTTGCCCGGTTTATCAAAACGTGGATGCCAAACCCCAAACCGATCCTGCTAACATTAAACAGAACCTGATTGCACAGCTCACCGCACCTGTCAGGTGGACACAGACGGTTCAGAATATGCTTGCCGACGGCGCCGATCATTTCACGGAAATCGGTCCCGGAAAGGTACTACAGGGCCTGATCAAAAAAATTGACAGAAGTGTAACAACGGAAGGTATTAGTCAGCTTCAGTAATTTCAGAAAAACGGGTGCGCATAAGCCACCCGTTTTATTTATTCCACATCACCACAGCTTTTTGTTGTTTGCCATCCATCAAAATCGTCAAGGGTTTATTAAATCTTACGTGAACAAAATAACCTGTATTATCAACCACCTGCTGATTACTTAAAAATTCGAGGTCGACAAACTCATTTTTGTTTTTGGTGTGCACTGAAAAATAACCGACATTCATTGAAGTCACATTATGAAAAAAATGTGAACCCAGAGAAGCATCCAGAGGAAAATCCGGGAGTCCCATCTCAACAATTACGCGGGCATGAGAAATTTGTGACCAATATACAGGGATGCCGGTAAAGGGATCGCGTGTTCCCCATCTTCCGGGACCTATTAACACATATTCGCGTTCTTCTTTTTCCATCTTTTTGTTGAGTCTGGCCATCTCAGCCGCCATTTCGCGGGTCTTTGTCCTGTCGAATTTATCCACATTCATAAAAATAACATCGCTGATATGATTGTATCGGCCATTTCCCATTCCTTTCTCGGATTTCAGGATGACACGTTCATCTTCAACCTCAGAAAAATCCACATCCAAATGTTTTTCAAGGCGAATCAGGGGTTTTATCTGCAACAACCACAATGTCGGATTGCCTTTATCTCCCTCATCCAGGTCTAAAGCAAACTCAATCTCAACAGGAGCCCCCATTGCCTCTCTCAAGTATCGTAACAACATGTCGAGTGTGCGTGGCAAAGGCACCAAATCATATTTTAAAATATCGGCGAAATTCAATACTCTTGGGCCACGAATGGAAAAATCGTTGACCAAGCGATCGTTATTAATATCATAAACAGTGGCACAATGTTTCAGATTTCCGTCTTCTTCAGCCTCACTAATATCTAATTTCCTGATAAACGCATCTTCCCCGTCATTCAATAAATCGGCATTTTCTTCTTCCATATCCACTGCATAAAAATATTCCTGCGAGTCTTTGATCTGGTCGCTCAGTGAACTCAGTTCAAGACCCGGATAACGCGGACAAAAGCGCCATGATTTTTCACCGCCGACAACATACTTCCCAAGTCCGACACAAATTACAGCAAAGCCGTCGTCGGGTTTCATGTAGGAAAACGGATAGTAATTGAAAGACTGTGCCACGCCGCTAACGTGAGGATAAAACCGGTTGTGCGCTTTTTGTCCCACCAGTTTCTGAATAATAACCGCCATTTTTTCTTCATCAATTTTATAATGAACCGCATCGAAATAAGCACGGGCAGTAGGACTGAAAATAGAAGCATAAACCAATTTTACGGCCGTTGCAAGCTGGTTAAATCGCACCTCGGGATTGGGATCATTATTCGGAAGGACATAAGTAGAAAAAACACCGGCAAAAGGTTGTAAAAGACTGTCCTCAAAAAGTCCTGATGATCTTACAGCAATCGGTACATCCATATACTCGATATACTGGCGCAGCTTTCTTTCAACTTCATTACTCAGTTTGGCCTTTATTATTTTCTGTTTTATCTGATCAAAATCCTTTTCTTCATAGATAGACTTTAAAAGATTATTTTTCTCAAGAAATGTGGTAAACTCTGCGGCCCCGACAATTGTTGTAGGCGGAATTTTAATATTCAGGTCAGGAACAATGGAAGCAAAATCAATATTCTCGATAAAGTTACTGAGAAATGCCAGTCCCCTTCCTTTTCCACCGAAAGAACCATCGCCGATGCGCATAACGAAACGATCCATATTTACCATAGACGGATCGAACTGAACGACACGGCCCCTCATGCGCTCAATCCTGGCTTCTTCAAATACATCAAGAATTTTCTGTCGTAATTTTGTTGTGCTTTCAAAATCTTCAATTCTATATGGTCGCAGTCGCTTGGCTATAGAAATCTCTCCACGCGCCATGAGCCAGGTAGAAATCCCGTTTCGGCGGGCATGATATAAAAGCGACTCCGGGGGTACTTCCTTCAGGCAACGAATAAACTCTTTCAGGTTTCTTGCTGTAGCCAGGGTTACTCCGCGTGAATTGGTAAACACGAAATTTCCGAAGCCTAATTTCTGATGAATGAAATTATAAATATCCATACTCAGGGTATCGGAATTTTTGTCAATAAAATCGGCCCCCACTTCCTCAGCTTTTCCCGCATTCCCGGGATCAGACGACTGCAAAAGTGTGGGAAGATTGACCTTACTTTTCACATAGCGAATCAGATCAACACCGGCATTTTCATCCTGTTGCCCCTCGCGTGAATATTTAACATCAGAAATAACACAGATAAGATTGTCCAGATATTTATCCACTATTTCCACTGCTTCTTCGTAGGTACTCACTAAAAGAACTTTGGGGCGAACTCTCATTTTGAGTATCTTATGTGTCTGGTCCGAAATTTCTTCCGTGAGAATATTCTGTGTTTGCGTCATTATAATGGAATAGAGCATCGGAAGATACCGGCTGTAATACCGTTGAGAGTCCTCAACCAGAAGAATAACGCGAACATCGCCCACCCTTACATCGTTTTCGGCGTTGAGCTTATCCTCTACATATTTTATCATTGCAAGAAACACGCGTGAATCGCCGTTCCACACAAATACCTTATCAATGCTTCCCCCCGGCGAAGAAGCTTCATCAAAATACTTAAGATCTTCATTATTATTCACCATCAGAAGAACAGGCAGATCGGGATAATATTTTCGGATCTCCCGACTTAATGATATAGGCATCTTTTTGTCGAGACCGGCCATCAGAATAACCATATCGAATTTACGCTCTGACATAAGCGACAAAGCCTCATCATAAGTAGCAACGCTGGTAATTCGTGGTGCAGAAAAAAGATTGAGTTGGAGATATTCCCCGAAAATTTTGTCGAAAAACCGTCCTTCTCTGACAATCGAATAAGAATCATAATAGGTAGCAACCAAAAGAACCTCGGTTACTTTGAAAGACATCAGTTCCTGAAAAATATCCTGGTCGGACTTTTTACGTTTGTATATTTTGGAAAGCTCAACATAGTGATTTCCATTGCTCATA
The DNA here is from genome assembly GCF_000191885.1 of Anaerophaga thermohalophila DSM 12881. Classification (GTDB taxonomy): domain Bacteria; phylum Bacteroidota; class Bacteroidia; order Bacteroidales; family Marinilabiliaceae; genus Anaerophaga; species Anaerophaga thermohalophila. The sequence goes on along the minus strand of NZ_AEWI01000002.1, from coordinate 55,603 downwards.
ATACTTACAAATTAGTAGCAGCTTTTCTCAACTTCAGAAAATTGCGGCGATTTAAAGGAGAATTGGTCATAGTGTTTTGATTTAATTTTCTCCGGCTGACTTTATGAGATAAATTTACTGAAGAAATCGGCCAAAAACAAAAAAAGCCATTCTCTCGAAACGAAAGAACGGCTTTCTGATTGTCTGTCTGTGCTTTATGAATTTAAAATTTCATCAGTATAGTCTAAGTTATTAGTCGGATGAAACTCACGATGAATCGTAAGATCGGCGTTAGCCAATTTTGTTCATGCCTTTTTGAGTATTTGGCATTCCAAAATTCATGTTCGTTTCATACTTACTAAAACAGACACCTGGTGTATAAAAATTACACACCGGGATGAATAATCTGTTTCTGAGTATTGTCGTCAAAAAATTTATATTCAAGAAACGCAAGAGAATCGGAGGGTTTCACCTTTATGCCAAGCCCAAGGTCAAACTTCCATTTTAAAATCTGAGATGGAAATCCCTGCTTAAGATAGGCATAAATATAAGGATGAACCCACAGGGTCAACTTCTTCTTATTCAGCTCTTGCACTACAAACCGGATTTTGTCATTCAAAGTATCGGCAAACAGGATAGAAGGGGCTATTTCTCCCTTCCCTTTACATACGGGACACTTTTCACTGGTGTCGATATGCATTTCGGGACGTACTCTCTGACGGGTAATTTGCATCAGCCCGAATTTACTCAGCGGCAAAATATTATGCTTGGTTCTGTCAGCATCCATAGCTTCTTTCATCCTTTCGAAGACGAGCTGACGATGTTCGGATAATTGCATGTCAATAAAATCGACCACAATGATACCTCCCATGTCGCGAAGCCTTAATTGCCTGGCAATTTCTTCTGCTGCAGCAAGATTTACTTCCACAGCATTTGATTCCTGGTCGGATGCCGAGCGTGACCTGTTGCCACTGTTTACGTCAATAACATGCAGCGCTTCGGTATGTTCTATAATAAGATATGCGCCGCTTTTGAATGACACGGTACGCCCAAAAAGGGCCTTAATTTGTTTTTCAATTCCAAACTGGTCGAAAAGAGGAGCATTCCCCTTATAAAGTTTTACAATTTTTTCTCTTCCGGGGGCAATAAGTTCTACATATTCCCTGACCTCCCTGAATATCTCGATATCGTTTATATATACCGAATGAAAAGAAGGATTGAGAATATCTCTCAATATAGCAGAGGTGCGGCCAATTTCACCGAGAACAAGTCCGGGAACCTTAACATCGCGAACTCTGGCTATAGAGTCTTCCCATCGTTTAACGAGGGTACGAAGCTCTTTATCCAGTTCAGCCACTCTTTTCCCTTCGGCCACTGTACGAATAATGACACCGTAATTTTTGGGTTTAATGCTGAGCAGCAAACGTTTCAGACGGCTTCGTTCTTCCGGAGATTCGATTTTCTGACTCACCGAAACCCGGTCGGAGAAAGGAATAAGTATAAGGTTTCGGCCAGCAATGGAAATCTCGGAAGTGAGCCTGGGTCCTTTAGTGGAAATAGGCTCTTTAGCAACCTGAACGAGTACTTCCTGTCCACCTGTTAGGACTTCGGAGATGGTTCCGTTTTTATTGATATCGTTTTCCGGTTTGAATTTGTGCAATGAGACACTTCCCTTTTTGGCTTTTGACTGTTTGAGGTATTTGTTAAGACTCAAAAATTGTGGTCCCAAATCGAGATAATGCAAAAATGCATCCTTCTCATAACCAACATCCACAAACGCTGCATTCAATCCGGGCATTATTTTTTTTACTTTGCCCAGATAAATATCACCAACTGCAAACTTTACATTGCTGGGCTCACGCCTCAGTTCAACGAGACGCCTGTCTTCGAGCAAGGCAATGACAAGTTCGCCGGGAGTTACATCTACAAATAGTTCTGCACTCACAATATGTATTAAGTTAAATATACATTATTTCAAAGAACGACTCAACAGACACAATAAAAGAACAAACAACGCAGTGGCTGTTTGTTCTTCAGTATCTTCTTATGCGGTTAAAAGACTACTTTCTCTTTTTATGGCGGTTTTTCCGCAGTCTTTTTTTCCGCTTATGTGTTGCCATTTTATGCCGCTTTCTTTTTTTTCCACTTGGCATAGTAATTCAATTTATCAAGTTAAACATTTTTACTTAACGTTGTTCTTCACTTTCGTAACAAAACTTTTTGAAGGTTTGAACGAAGGAATGTAGTGCTCGGGAATAATAATGGTAGTATTTCTCGAAATATTACGGGCAGTCTTCTCTGCACGCTTTTTCACGATAAAACTACCAAATCCTCTCAGGTATACATTCTTACCTTTTACGAGGTTTCCTTTTACTGTTTCCATGAAGGCTTCAACAGTTTTCTGAACTGTAACCTTCTCAATTCCAGTATTCTTCGAAATTTCGTTAACAATATCAGCCTTTGTCATCTCTTTGTAAAATTATTTAATTATCAACTAATTAGACGTAAATTTTCATTTTCAGTGTGCAAAGATAAAGGAATTCCATAAGAAAAAAAATAAAACCCTTATTTTTGCATAAATTTTTAATAATGACCAATTTCCCATCAATAATCAGAAAATGGTACCAAAAAAATGGAAGACATCTTCCATGGCGGGAGACCAATGATCCTTACAAAATCTGGATATCGGAAATAATACTTCAACAAACACAGGTTAAACAAGGTTTAAATTATTACCAGCATTTTATCAGCAAATTCCCTGATGCACAGGCATTGGCCAACGCTTCCGAAAACCAGCTACTGCAACAATGGCAAGGCCTTGGTTATTATTCCAGGGCCCGTAATCTTCACCTTGCTGCAAAAACCATTGTAACAGAACACAATGGCTTGTTTCCACAAACATACAAAAAAATACTGAAATTAAAAGGCATAGGTCCATATACTGCAGCAGCAATTGCTTCAATTGCTTTCGGTGAACCACGACCAGTCGTCGACGGGAACGTATACAGAGTGCTTTCAAGGCTTTTCATGGCAGGGATTCCTATTGATCGAACCGAAGGTAAAAAATATTTCGAAAAAAGAGCATGGGAACTCCTGGACCATAATAATCCGGGAACGCATAATCAGGCTATGATGGAACTAGGGGCTCTGATATGCAGGCCTGCTTCTCCCCTCTGCCGGGAATGCCCCGTTTTAGTTTTTTGTAAAGCCGCTGCACAAGAGAAACAAACACTTTTCCCTGTCAGAAGTAAAAAAATCAGCAGAAAAAAAAGATGGCTCCATTTCCTGATTATTTCACAAAACGGACAAACGGTCGTTCAAAAAAGAATAGAAAACGATATATGGAAGGGCCTTTATCAGTTTCCACTCATAGAAACCAAAAAATACAGTTCTTCTGATACAATTCGTAAAAAATTGGGAAAAGCATTATCTGACGGAATAATAATTGAAAAAACACATCAGGAGAAGTACTTGCTCACCCATCAGGAGTTGGATGCTTCATTTTATAATATAGTATGGCCAAAAAATGTTGTAATTCCTCAAACTTTTAATCAACTCAAAAACGAATGGATAAAAAACGAAAACATTCAAGGATTACCCTTCCCGCAACTGATTCAAAAAAATTTATCGAAACTTATTAAGCCTTAAAAATCAATATCCTAAACAACAGAACTTAATAATTTTCATTTCTGATTATGAAACGGTAGCAAAGTTTAGTATTTTAGCTGATTATAATCCCAAAAACCCTGTTACAATGATAAACAAAGTGATCTTAGTCGGAAACGTAGGGAAAGACCCCGATGTAAGATATTTCGACAACAACGAAGGCGTTGCCAATTTCCCTTTGGCCACTACCGAACCGGGTTTTACAACCCGCGATGGGAGGCAAATTCCTGAAAGGACCGAATGGCACAACATAACCGTACGTCGCGGACTTGTAAAAGTAGCTGAGTCGTATATCAGGAAAGGTACACAGCTATACATTGAAGGTCGGCTTCGTACTCGTTCCTATGAACAAGATGGTGTTACCAAATACATTACAGAAGTTATTGCCGACACACTTAAATTGTTAGGAAAAAAATCGGATAATCCGGCGGTCAATGACAACCAGTCAACCGCCCAAACAGCATCACCCCCGGGGGGAAACAATTTCGCACCTCAATCACAAAACGAACCAACGGGTAACGAAGGTTTCAGCGCAGGTGACAATGAAGATACTCCCCAGGAGGACGATTTGCCATTTTAGTTAGTGTCTGTCCTTAAAGTACCATTTGTTGTGTTACGCTTGCCGCCAAAATACTCATCCCGAGGTAGTTTTTGTAAGGTTTTTTCAATAAAACCAACAAAAAGCAAGCGCGGGACTCCGTTCTTGGCGGCTTCGCAAGTCTTGCAACTGGCACTTTCTGAACAGACACAATAAATTAAGTAAGGAGCTTTCCCGACTTTATAGACGGACACCAGTTAATTGATAAATTGTCATTCTTTGGAAACTGACTTATTTCTGTCACATATTCCCGTGGTGGTTACCAATATTCTGTTCCACCCCCCAACAACGAGTATTATTATTGCCATCATCGCTACCCTGATGTTATTGGCTGGGTCTGCCCTTGTTTCAGGCTCAGAGGTTGCTTTTTTTTCTCTAAAGCCGGATGATGTAAATCACCTGAGAACTGAAAACTCAAAACGCAGTCAGCAAGTCATTAAACACCTGGAAAATCCCGAGTTACTATTAGCGACCATACTAATTCTCAACAACTTTATAAACGTCGGGATTGTTATCCTTTCCGCTTATATTTCTTCCGCCGTAATATCATTTGGAGAGAATACAACACTCAAATTCATTTTTGATGTTGTAATTATCACCAGCATTATCCTGTTTTTCGGAGAAATATTTCCAAAGGTTTTTGCAGGGCAGTCGCCACGGAAATTTGCTTCACGAATGGCTCTTCCGCTCAGAAATGCAGCAAAAGTATTAAAGCCTGCAAGCATGCTTCTCGTTCGATCATCGGAATACGTGAAGAACAAAGCCGCGCAAAAGACTAAAAACCTGTCGCTCGACGACCTGTCCGATGCCCTTGACCTTACAGGAGATGAGGTGTTCGAAGAAAAACAAATTCTCAAAAGTATTGTCACTTTCGGAAACATCAATGCCGGAGAAGTAATGACTGCAAGAGTGGATGTTACCGATCTGGAAATAAAAAGCGACTTCAACAAAGTACTTTCGGTTATTGTCGAATCCGGTTATTCGCGGATACCGGTTTTCGAAGAAACACCGGACAATGTAAAAGGTATTTTGTATGTTAAGGACTTGTTGCCCCACCTTGGTAAAGACAACACTTTCAGATGGCAAAACCTGATCAGACCTGCCTACTATGTACCCGAAACAAAGCGTATTAATGACCTTCTGACTGAATTTCAGGCCAACAAAATCCACATGGCCATTGTTGTGGATGAATATGGTGGAACATCCGGAATCGTAACACTGGAGGACATACTTGAAGAGATTGTAGGCGAAATCAGTGATGAGCTGGACGAAGATGAAGATTTTTTCTCTGTTCAGCCCGATGGGTCACTGGCTTTTGAAGGAAAAACACTTCTGAAAGATTTCTTCAAAATCACGGGAATCGATGAAAACGCATTTGATGATATAAAAGGAGAAGCCGAAACACTGGCCGGGCTCCTTCTCGAAGTTAAAGGCGTCATCCCCGAAAAGCATGAAATTATCGAAATCGGACCGTATAAGTTTACAATACTGGCAGCCGATAAACGACGGATTAAGAAAATCAAATTTGCTCAAAAAGGGAAATTATGAAAGAACTCAAAACTGCCGTCCCATACTTCGTACTCCCTGTGATGATCATCTTCCTGATGATGTCGTGCAATGATGCTCAACCCCCAAAACCCAGGGGCTATTTCAGAATAGCCCTCCCCGCCAAGGAATATGTGCCGATCGACACCATCCTGCCTTATTGCTTTGAGCGCCCTGTGTATTCAAAAATAGTGCCGGATGATGGATATAACAAAGAGCCCTACTGGATCAACCTGAAATTTCCACAATTCAAAGCACAGGTACACATCAGTTACAAGCCTGTTGAAGACAATCTTTATCAATTACTTGAAGATAACCGTGAGCTTGTTTTTAAACATACCGTTAAAGCCGATGCCATCAGGGAACGCATGTTTGAGTCGCCCGAAAAAAATGTTTACGGCATACTTTATGAAATTAAAGGAAATACAGCCTCCCCCCTCCAGTTTTTTGTTACCGACAGTACAAAGCATTTTTTAAGAGGTTCGTTGTATTTCAATCTTGTACCCAATAAAGACTCCATCGCCCCCGTACTTGAGTTTATCAAGGATGATATTACCCATTTAGTCGAAACCATCGAATGGCAATAACTGCTTAGAAGTTTGGAAGTCAGATGATTTATACCTGATGCTAATACATTATACAAATGCCAATTGTCTTTGAAAACGAAAATTCTCACCAAACCAGAGTCGCAGTATGGAAAATTACAGAGAGCGAAGAAGCGCTAAAACTGATGCTCCCACCCCTTAAAAAAAATGAAACAGATTTTTTGCAAAGCATTTCGTTTGCTCCCCGCCGAAAAGAATGGCTGGCATCAAGGGTCTTAATATACCGGTTGACAGGTCTTTATCCCGAAACCAGATACATGGACAACGGACAACCTTTTGTAACTAACTGCCGGGAGAATATCAGCATTTCGCACACCAGAAGTTATGCTGCCATTGTATTAACCAACAGCTTCATGCCGGGTATAGACATCGAATATCCTTCGGATCGGATACGCAAAGTATCCAAACGATTTCTTAACCCGCATGAGAAAAAGTTCATTAAAGATCCGTTTACAGAAGTTCAACTGGGGCTGATATGGTGTTCCAAAGAAGCCATTTTTAAGACAGCGGGCATTCCCGGCCTTGTTTTTAAAGACCATATCATAATATCACCCTTTACTCCGGTTCATCAACAAGGCAGTATTAATGCCAGTCTATCTGTTTCCGGTTCAAACAAAACTATATATTTGAATTACGTTTTAGACAAAAACTTTTATTTGGTTTGGACAAAATAATTTTTGAAAGAGTTTAACCTGATATAGTCATCCGTATAAAATTTATTTTTAAAGTCTGATGGAACTCGCATGCAAGAACTTATACATGTTCTGTTGTGGAAAACGTTGTCATGCTCGTTTCATCACTATAAATATTTTTTCTTTATACGGGCAAACTGTGGTGTTGCAGGGGGTTGGTGAAAAAAGCTAAAACGCAAAGACGTTTGTTGTGTTTATAATCCACACTACTGGCTACTGACTAAAAACTACTGACTAAATTACTTATATCTAAAAATCTGATAATCTATTAAGGCTATCTTTGTCACGCGCATTTCATATATTTGTTTTGAAAAAATACCTTAAACAGTTGTTTTGAAAGTACAAGTTTATATAGAACGTCACCTCCGCGACAAAAAAAAGATGCTTGCTCTGCTTATCGATCCCGACAAATGCAGGGGCAAAATTCTGGCGCAACAAGCAGGTTTAATAAATTCTTACCGGCCTCATTTAGTATTGGTCGGAGGCAGTCTTACCAGTTATCCGGTAGATGATGTTGTGAAATATCTTAAAGAAAAAACAGATGTTCCGGTTGTATTGTATCCCGGTCATCCCTCTCAAATATCCTTTAGTGCCGATGCATTATTGTTTCTTTCCATGATATCCGGCCGAAACCCGGAATTGCTTATCGGAGCACATGTTACTTCGGCTCCTGCCATTCGCAGGGAAGGTCTTGAAACCATTCCAACCGGTTATATGCTGATAAATGGTGGGGTGTCCACCTCGGTTGAATACATCAGTCAAACCAGTCCCATTCCATCCGACAAAACAGACATCGCCACAGCTACCGCACTTGCAGGAGAAATGCTGGGACTTAAAATGATTTATATGGATGCAGGCAGCGGCGCCCGCAACCCAGTTCCCCCTGAAATGATACGTTCGGTCAGACAAAACATCCGGATACCTCTTATGATAGGAGGAGGAATCGACACGAGAGAAAAATTCCATACTGCACTAAGAAGCGGTGCCGATATCGTGGTCGTTGGAAATGCTTTAGAAAAAGACCCGGAACTGCTATGCAAATTTATGGAAATTACCAGTCAGCCATGACTTTCGCCATATCGGAGTACATCAACCTCTTCCATTGTAATCAATCCCCGGGAACCTGCTTTATCCATTAACCTGTTAATGATTTGGGCAAAATCCGACAATCGCTCATCAACATCCACCAGACCAATTATAACCGGTATATCGTCTGACAAAGCAAAAGTTTTACTGCTGTGCAGCATACTTTCGGCCCCATAAGAGAGTATTCCTTTTGATACGGTAGCACCGGCTATGTTATACTTTTTTGCTGCATATATAATGGCCTCGTAAAGCGGCCGCTGATAAACAATGTCGGATTCCCCTACAATGATAATCAACTTTCTGGCGTGACCGGAGAGATTCATAATTTCACCCATTTAAGTAAGTACATAATTCTGCCATAAGACATTTTGTTTATGACTGCAAAACAAACTGAACAAATACAATTGTCTGCAAAGACATGTTTGAGCCCGGCCTGAAAAGCATCTTTGTTGCCAAACTCAAGGCCTTTTATACCGCACTCATGTATAAAACAAAACAGTAAAATCAATTTACATAATAGAATTGACAAATTCAATATTTGAGTGCAGTATAAAAAGTCTTTTGACCCCTAAATCCCCTAAAGGGGACTTTTTCAAACTGCTGATTTTTAGCAGTTCCCCTTTAGGGGTCAGGGGTAAATATGGTAAAAATCAGCAGTTTGAAGGCTTTTTATACTGCACTCACATTTAAGTACAGCATAAAAGCATATTTTTGTCAAAATCAAGGCGTTTTAATTTTTGTACCGGTGTTAACTTATTGTTACTGAGGATGCAAAAACTTAAAACAACAACGAGTTTGACAATAAAGATGCTTTTCAGGCCGGGCTCATATTTGGAACATTTTAAAACCATTACAGCATTGCAACAACTAAGCAATCTACTTTTTTGTCTTATCACACAAAATCAAAACACAAATTCCTCTGTATTAAATCAGAGGCAAAAAATATGCTCACGAAAAATGATGCATATTGCTTGCATCTTATTAAGGATTTATTAATTTTACGGTCATCCGTTTTAAAATTATTTTTAACCTTTTTTAAATATACTATCATGAAAGTATATCAGGCCGATCACATCAAAAACATATCGCTGCTTGGAAACAGCGGCTCGGGAAAAACCACCCTTGCAGAAGCAATGCTCTTCGAGGGTGGTGTTATCAAACGCAGAGGAAATGTAGAGAATAATAATACAATATCGGATTATCACCGGGTAGAGCATGAATATGGCTACTCGGTTTTTTCGTCTGTATTATTCACCGAATGGGAAGACAAAAAACTGAATTTTATTGATGCTCCCGGATCAGACGATTTCATCAGCGGAGCGATCACTGCTTTGAATGTCACAGATACTTCCTTAATGGTACTTAATGCTTCGCAGGGAGTGGAGGTAGGAACGGAAAATTTGTTCCGATATACAGAGACCTATCACAAACCGGTTATTTTCGTGGTCAATCAGCTCGACCATGAAAAAGCCAACTTTGAAACAACTTTTGAGTCTGCCCGTGAAGTGTTTGGTCGTAAGGTAGTTATTATTCAGTACCCGCTTAATGTAGGTCCCGATTTTAACGCTTTGATAGACGTTCTGAAAATGAAAATGTACAAGTGGGGTCCGGATGGTGGCGTTCCTGAAGTTCTTGATATTCCTGACGAAGAAAAATCCCGTGCCGAAGAGTTACACAACGAACTGGTTGAAGCTGCAGCCGAGAACGACGAAGACCTGATGGAACTTTTCTTCGAAAAAGGTTCTCTGAATGAAGAAGAGATGCGTCATGGCATCAGAAAAGGACTGATAGCCCGTGATCTTTTCCCCGTATTTTGCGTTTCAGCCGCAAAGGATATGGGCGTAAGGCGCCTGATGGAATTCCTTGGCAACATTATTCCGCTTGTATCACAAATGCCTCCCAAAAAAACCAGCAAAGGTGAAGATGTTCCATGCGATCCCAATGGGCCGGCATCCATATTTGTTTTCAAAACAAGCATTGAACCTCACCTGGGGGAAGTTAGCTTTTTTAAAGTTATGTCGGGTAAAGTTTCCGAGGGTATGGATTTGATCAATATGTCTCGGGAAGCTAAAGAAAGACTGTCGCAATTATATTGTGTTGCAGGCAACACGCGGCATAAAGTTGAAGAACTGCAGGCCGGTGACATAGGAGCTACCGTCAAGCTTAAAGAAACAAAAACCAATCATACCCTGAATGAAAAAGGATGCAATTACATTTTTGAACCGATCAAATATCCAGAGCCCAAATACCGGACAGCCATTAAACCGGTGAGCGAAAGTGATGATGAACGACTGGGAGAAGTTTTGCAGCGGATACACGAGGAAGACCCGACAATAATAGTGGAATACTCAAAAGAACTTAAACAGATTATTGTTTACGGACAGGGTGAGTTCCACCTGAACACGATGAAATGGCGGATTGAAAACAACGATAAAATTCCGATAGAGTTTCTCACGCCAAAAATACCTTATCGCGAAACCATTACAAAGCAGGCCAGAGCAGATTATCGCCACAAGAAACAATCGGGAGGAGCCGGCCAGTTTGGTGAAGTCCATCTCATCATAGAACCCTATTATGACGGAATGCCGGAACCATCCGTATACAAATTTAACGGTCAGGAATATAAAGTAAACGTCAGGAATACCGAGGTGGTGGATCTTCCATGGGGCGGTAAGCTGGTCTTTTGCAACTGCATCGTAGGAGGAGCCATCGACAGCCGCTTTATGCCTGCCATTCTGAAAGGAGTGATGGAAAAGATGGAAGAAGGACCACTTACAGGTTCTTATGCACGGGATATCAGAGTCTGTGTCTATGACGGGAAAATGCACCCGGTCGACTCCAATGAAATCAGTTTTAAGCTGGCCGGTAGAAATGCCTTTAGTCAGGCCTTTAAAGAAGCAGGCCCCAAAATACTTGAACCTATTTATGATGTTGAAGTACGTGTTCCCTCCGACCGGATGGGTGACGTTATGAGCGACCTGCAGGGAAGAAGAGCAGTCATTGAAGGAATGAACAGTGAAAAAGGTTTTGAAGTAATAAAGGCCAAGGTACCATTGAAGGAAATGAACAAATATTCCACTTCATTAAGTTCACTCACCGGTGGCCGTGCATTTTACACTATGAAGTTCAGCAAATACGATAAGGTTCCACCTGAAATTCAGCAGGAACTTTTGGCTGCCTACGAAGCTGAAACAAAATCAAAAAAAGAGGAATAAGCTTTTTCATCAGTATAAAATTAGTCTAAGTTATTGGTCTGATGGAACTCGCATGTAAGCGTTTTATACATGTTCTTTTGTGGAAAACTTTGCCATGCTCGTTTCATTATTCTGAACAAGGGCTGCCGCAAAAGCAGCCCTTTTTTATTGCAGTTTTCTGAACACTATAACAAGTTAAAGAGTTTTATAAATCAGTGTCTGTCCTTAAAGAACCATTTACTGTGTTACTAATTTTAATGCCATGGATACATTATCTGAAGCAATGGAAAACCTTAACAAAGAGGGTTTCACAGAAGAGTTCCGGCCTGCCGGCGATTTTATTGAAGCCATCGGCACCAGAAAAAAATATAATCCTGAAGACCTGATAATCTTAAAATCCTATCGTTTCGAAGGTATGACCGATCCGGCAGATGAAATGATCTGTTATGCCATCAGTGCGAAGGATGGAACAAAAGGTACTTATGAGTTGCAACTCTATTCTCAGCTTCAACTTGCATCAGTGCGAAGGATGGAACAAAAGGTACCTTGGTAATGTCTTTCAGTGCCGAGAATTCAGAAGGTGTAGAAACTGTCCGTAAAATTCCTTCAAAACAATAAAATTCAATTATCTTTGATAAAATAGCATTAACCAATGAAACGAGCATGGCAAGGGTTGTCTCAAAAGAATATGTATAACTCAATCATGCGAGTTCCATCCGACCTTAATAAATAAATTTCATACGGATGAACAACCGATCAAAAAAAATAAGACTGGGGATTTTTATCATAGTCAGTTCCGCCCTGCTTTTGTTTCTGGTCGTATATTTTACAGCCAGGGAGTTGTTCGAAAAATCCGACACCTATTATGTGAATTTTCACGATGTCTCGGTAAGCGGAATGGAAATTGGAAGCCCCGTAAAATATCTCGGCATCAACGTAGGAACCATTTCGGACATTCGTATTAACCCACAGGATATCACCAGTATTATTGCAGAACTCTCGCTAAAACAGGGCACCCCCATTAAAGAAGACGCAAAAGCGGATATTGTTTCGCTCGGGATTACCGGCATGAAAGCCATAGAAATACGTGGTGGAACCAATAAGTCCAATCTTCTGAAACCAGGTTCATATATACAACCGGGTTCTTCTTTGACATCAGAAATAACGGGAAAGGCAGAAATAATTGCTGAAAAGGCAGAAAAAGTACTCAACAACCTGCAGATGTTCACTCATCCCGATACTCTGGCAAAAATCACTACCACCCTTGTGAAATTCAGCAAGATGGCAGACGATGCCGATCGTGCCATTTTACGACTTGATACCATCGTCGGCCAAAACAAGAAGGATATTGGCTCTACTATAAAAAATGCCAATAAAATCAGTGCCTCAATTCTTGAAACAAGCAGCACACTGGAAGAAACAATGACCCGGATAGACCAGCTGGTTCAAAGCGATTCTATTCATGACATTATAGGAAATGCCCGGGAAATATCACAAAAACTGAAAGAAACAAATATTACGCAATTAATTGACGATTTGGCAGGAGTGGTCGCACAAACCAAAGAACTTCTCATAAAGGTAGATGACGATATCAACAAGGGCACTAAGGGACTTGTAGAAACCCAGGAATTGCTGCAATCAACGCTTCGCAATCTTGAAGAAGCATCCCGAAAAATCAACAACAATCCATCGGTGCTCATCCGCAAAACCAAAGTTAAAAACCTGCCCGATGACAAATTAAAGGATTAATATGAAACAGAAAATATTACCTATTCTGATCATGACCATTATCCTCACAGGATGCGGATCACAAAAAACTGTTGTCAAAAAATACTATACTCTTGAACAACCGGAAAAGGTAAGTAAACCTTTTGTTGAAGATTCGGTTCTCTTCAATGCCAGGTGTGAAGTTGGAGATGTGAATGTATATCCGGCATATTCAAGTCGGAGAATTGTTTGCAGGGATGACTCACACCAGATCCGATATTTTGGTGAGCACGAATGGGCCGTTCCACCATCGACTGTTCTTACGCCGATGATTATAGATTTCTTGTCGGCCAAGAATCTTTTTTTAAGAGTTTCGGACAGATTCTGGGAACATACGCCTGAATATCGTCTCAACACAACTGTCTTCGAAATAGAGGTTGGTACAGCTGAAGGCAAAAAGGATTTTACGACGCATCTGACTTTGAAGTTCGAATTGATTGATACCCGTTCCGGAACAAGCATTCTTACTCACATTAGCAACAGAAAATCAACCCTGGAAAAAAGGAATCTGAATCTGATGGCCGAAAGCATCAGTGATCTTTTTTATGAGGAACTTGAAAATTTTGCACAGCAAATCAGAGAAACCCTCTCGGCTCAAAGATGATATTCGTGAGAAAGAAAAAATGGACAAATAAATCGAACCATTTCATCCTCGACGGTAATGTGGTGAGGCTTAAAAAAAACCTGACCATTCATAATACTGCCGAATTCCTGGACGACATTGAACTTTTGTTTCGGAAAAGCGGTGAAAGTGACCTTTCTGTCGATCTGTCCGCCCTGGAAAATATAGATAGCGCGGGTGCCCTGGCCATACATCGTCTGCCCCAAAATGCAGGAAGACATAACATCTCCCTGAAAATCGAAAACGCAGGAAAAGACATAGAAAACAAACTGTCACTTTTCAGTCCTGTTAAACAAAAAACTGAACAGTCGCGTAAAAAAGAAGGGATTCTTTATTTATTAGGCGATAAAGCAGGGCATTTCCTGGTCGAATATGTAGCTTCATTCTTTTATCTCGTTTCGGATGTTCTTTTCTGGTCAGTCAAAGACCTGTTTCACACGAAACAACGCAGAAAAGGCGAGTTCGTTAACCAGGCCGTTTCAATAGGTGTAAATGCCGTGCCCATTGTCATGGCAATGGCCTTTATAATCGGGCTGGTTCTGGCTCTTCAGTCATCTTCTCAACTCCGCAATTTTGGCGCTAATATTTATATTGTAGACCTTACTGTAATAGCCATGATGGCTGAAATAGGCCCGCTTATCACAGCCATTATGGTTGCAGGCCGGAGCGGTTCTTCCATTGCGGCCGAAATTGCAACAATGAAGGTAACGGCCGAAATTGATGCGCTGCGCACCATGGGACTGAATCCCGTTCGGTTTGTTGTAATTCCCAAAATATACGGAAGCCTGATCACTTTACCTTTCCTGACCATTCTTGCCTCTGTTGCCGGAATTTTCGGAGGCGCCGTTGCTGCCTATCTTTACCTGGATATAACACCCGAAATATTTTTTAACAGGATGTCCGAGGCTCTTTATCAAAAAGACATCCTTACAGGAATAATCAAAAGCATTGCCTTTGCTTTTATCATTGTCATCACGGGAGCCTTTTTCGGCTTCAGAGTAAAAGAGGGTGCCGAAGGAGTAGGCCGTTCTACTACCAGTGCAGTAGTGGCAGCCATTACATTGGTTATTATTGCCGATCTGATCCTGGGACTGATATTTTACTGACCTTCAATGCATGACATATATGAGTAAAGAAAAGATCATAGAAGTCAAAGGACTTAAAGTATCATTTGGAGAAAAAGAAGTACTTAAAAACGTGTCCTTTTCAATAGAGGAAGGAGATGTTACAGTGATACTTGGAGAAAGTGGTTCGGGAAAAAGTACCATTATGAAGCACATGCTGGGACTTTATCCGGTAGCTCCGAATACCATCTCAATTTTCGGGCAGGACATCGTCACCTTTGACGAAGAGCAGGAACTAAAGTTCTATTTAAAACTCGGCGTTTTTTATCAAAACGGTGCATTATTGAATTCCCTGACCGTTGGTGACAACGTAGCCCTGCCACTGGAACAACATACCAACCTGCCTGCAGATGCCATTGAAGACCTGGTTCGCACCAAACTCAATCTTGTCAATCTCGAAGATGCCTATTATCTCTATCCTTCACAATTAAGCGGAGGCATGTTAAAAAGAGCTGCTCTGGCCAGAGCCATTATTATGGATCCTCCGCTTTTGTTTTGCGATGAACCGGGAGCAGGACTCGATCCTGTTTCTCTGGCCAATCTTGACGAACTCATCCTGAAACTTCGCAATCAGCTTGGAATGACTGTTTTGATGGTCACCCACGAAGTGACAAGTATTTTGCGGATTGCCGACAAAGTGCTTTTCGTTGACAACGGAGTCATCGCTTTTGAAGGAACCCTCACTGAGGCACGCCAATCAGAAATTGAGTCGCTAAAAGACTTTTTCACTGTTGGAACCGGTGGCAAAAAAGTCACTCACTCACTTGCTTCAACAAGAACTGATAAATAGATCAGGCCGGCTCATCTGATGGTTTCATCATCCGCGTTCAAGTTTAATATGCATTAGGCTGAGCATACTTTTGTCTAAAGTCTTCCTATAGTTATTTAACAATTTTTAGCCCCAATTATTTGGATTAAGTTTAAATAAGCATTAATTTTGGACAAGTTTATCTGAAATAAGAATTAAATCGATTGTCTAATCATAAAAACTTGAACATTATGGCATTTGAACTTCCAAAACTCGATTATGCTTACGATGCACTCGAACCTTATATCGATGCTCGTACCATGGAGATTCACCATACCAAACATCATGGTGGTTATACCAGTAAATTAAATGCAGCCATTGAGGGTACCGACCTCGAGGGGAAAAGCATTGAAGAACTTCTGTCCAATGTATCCAAACACTCTACAGCAGTGCGCAACAACGGTGGTGGTTATTACAACCATAACCTCTTTTGGAAAGTAATGGCTCCCGATGCCGGAGGCAAGCCAGAAGGAGAACTGTTGGCAGCCATTGAAAAAGATTTTGGCTCATTTGATCAGTTTAAAGAAACTTTTAACAATGCGGCAGCTACCCGCTTCGGCTCGGGATGGGCATGGCTGGTTAAACAAAACAATGGTAAACTTGTAGTGGGAAGCACTGCAAATCAGGACAACCCGCTCATGGATGTTTCCGAACTTAAGGGAACTCCCATCCTTGGGCTGGACGTTTGGGAACATGCCTACTACCTGAAATATCAGAATAAGCGTCCCGAATATATTGATGCATTCTGGAATGTGGTCAATTGGGATGAAGTAGCCAAACGTTTTAAAACAGCATAAACCGGAATCACTAACCATTTTTCAATCAACTAAATTTTATCCGGGTTAATGTAACGCCCGCGAAGCCACTCGTGTTTCGCGGGTGTTCTGATTTTAATGTGAATTATTATTGATCTTGTTATCTTTGCAGTGAAGCAAAACCAGTTAAGACAAGTCCCGATTACCAGGGACGAGTTCCATCAGGCCTTAAAAAATGCAATATGTCTCAGATTAATCCCCGAATAGAAGAAAGTTGGAAAGAAGCACTAAGTGAAGAATTTAATGCTCCGTATTTTTCAGAGCTAAAGAAATTTCTTGTTGATGAAAAAAAGAAGCATCAGGTTTACCCCCCCGGCCCGATGATATTTAATGCCTTCAATCATACGCCACTTGATAAGGTGAAAGTGGTACTCCTCGGACAAGACCCTTACCATGGCCCGGGACAGGCACAGGGACTTTGCTTTTCTGTTCCCGATGGTATCCGTCAGCCACCTTCGCTACAGAATATTTTTAAAGAAATTGCTGACGATATAGGAACACCGCCTCCGCCTTCGGGCGATTTGACCCGTTGGGCCAGCCAGGGCATCCTGTTGCTGAATGCTACATTAACCGTCAGGGCCAGAACACCCGGATCGCATCAGGGCAAAGGATGGGAACAATTTACCGATGCTGCTATTAAAGTGGTCTCGAAAACACGTGAAAATGTCGTCTTTTTATTGTGGGGACGATATGCCCAAAACAAAGCAGCACTTATTAATCCATCGAAACACCTGGTGCTGAAAGCAGCCCACCCCTCCCCTTTTTCTGCCCATAATGGCTTCTTCGGTTGTAAACATTTTTCCAAAACCAACGAATGGTTGAAAAATCACGGACTAAAAGAAATTGAATGGTGATGATAATTGAATCATATCCTGAACAAACATAAAAAAATCCCCCTGCAAAGCAGAGGGATTTATTTTTTTACCATCATCCGGATAGTTGTTCATCGTCGTTAACCTGTCTTACTTAATTTCAATCATACGAGCAGGTTTTGGTTTAACTTCATCACGCTTCTGCAAGGTAATTCTCAGCAAACCATCTTTGTATTTTGCATCAATTTTGCTTTCATCAACCTCATCTTTAGGGATGGCGAATGAACGGTTGAATGATGAATAAAAGAATTCGCGACGAGTATATCCTTTGTCCTCATCTTTTTGCTCGTCTTTTTCTTCCACTTCGGCAGAGATGCTAAGCACCCCGTTGTCAATTTCAACTTTAAAATCATCTTTTTTCATTCCCGGTGCTGCAACCTCAATAACATATTCATCGTCGTTCTCCTTAACGTTAACAGCGGGGGTAGAAGTTCTCCGGGCAGGAGTGTCAAAGAAATCACCGCCAAAGAAATCATCAAAAATGTTGGCGATGTCGGGTACCTGGTTGTTAAATCTTCTTACAATTGCCATAGCTATAACCTCCTATTTTTAAGTTTGACATTTCTTTTTTAATCATTCTGCCAAGAGAATATCAAAGGAAATGCCAATACAAAACAAGCGCCTAATTGACAGAAACGATAAATTCAAAACGCCATAAAGTCATGCAAACCAGAGTTATAGCGTCATTTTGACAGAAATACGACTATTTTATCCGGTTTTCCTTTGTCTATCCAGTGCCTATCTGTAAAGTCGGGAAAGTTTCTTACTTTATAATATAATGTATCTGTTCAGAAAGTGCCGGTTGCAAGGTTTGCGAAGCCGCCAAAAACGGAGTTTACCTTTAATCAGTATAAAATAAGTCTAAGTCATTGGTCTGATGGAACTTGAATGCAAGGCTTTATACATATTCTTGTTGTGGTATGCCTTGTCAGACCCGTTTTGTCTTACATCTTACCATCTTAAATCTAAAAATCTATTACAATCTTTGTCATGCTCGTTTCATCCGTATATAATTTATTCATTAAGGTCGGATGGAACTCGCATGCAAGGACTTATACATATTCTTATTGTCGCAAACTATGCCAGTCTCGTTTCGTAAATGAGTATTTTGGCGGCAAGCATAACACAGCAAATGGTACTTTATGGACAGACACTTTTAAACTATTCTTTCCACTCAAGTATATCACCAGGTTGACACTTAAATTCTCTGCAAATTGCTTCAAGAGTAGTGAACCGAACAGCTTTAGCTTCACCTGTTTTCAGTATTGAAAGATTGGCCTGCGTAAAGAATTTAAAACAGCGATAACATAGAGATAACACAGAAAAGACAATAAAAGAAGACATTTGAAGCGTGGAAACATTTTTTATTTCCTCCCAACAATTCCTGTGTGTAAAGGGTCGTTTCGAACGTGAAACGACCCTTTCTTCAAACAGGTTTATCCTCTTTTAAAGAGAGCCTTAATAATATAAAAAACCATTTTGGGATTTTCTTTCAGCCGGCGTGATGAATAGCCCAGCCATTTTTTTCCGTAAGGCACATATACTCTCATTTGATGTCCGGCAGCTATAATTTCGGAACACAATTCAGGCGTAACACCATAGAGCATTTGAAACTCATAGTCGGCAGAAGTCGTCAGCGAATACTTATTTATCAATTGCCGGGCCATATCCGTCAATGCCCGGTCGTGTGTCGCAATCCCGACGTAGATTCCTTTATCAAAGAAAAATTCAAGCGTCTCGATAAATTGTTTATTGATGGCTTTTCTGTCCTGAATAGCAATTTCAGGAGGTTCAACATAAATTCCTTTACAAAGGCGAACATTAACAGGAGTCGATGGTGAATGTAATTCAGCCAAAAACTGAATATCGGTTGGTGTACGCTTCAGATACGCCTGAATAACGATACCAACATTTAAAGGATATATTTTATGCAACCGTCGGTAAAGCTCCAGCTCGGCATCCACGCAGCTGCTGTCTTCCATATCAATCCGGACAAATGAGTGGTGCCGATTTGCCTTTTCCACCACACTTCTGACCAGTTCAAAGCAAGTCTCAAAATCTATCAGAAGACCAAAGTTTGAAGGCTTTAATGAATAAGTGACCGACAGTTTTTCCGATTCAAACCGGTCAATCATTTCCAGATAAATCTGCTGAACGGCTTTTGCTTCTTTAATATCAGCAACATATTCCCCCAGATGATCAATGGTAGCAACCATGCCCTTCCCGGCCAGGTCCCTCGTAACACGCACCGCATCATCAATTGTCTCTCCGGCAATATAACGCCTGGAAAAAAGCCACACAAATTTTTTGGGCAAATAGGGAAGTGACGAAGCAATTATTTTATTTATCATACGTTAAAAAGATTAGAGCCAAAAATCCATCCGGACTTTGGTAATGAAACGAGCATGACAAGGTTTGTCACAAAAGGACATGCATAAATCTCAATCATGCGAGTTTCATCCGACCTTAATAAATAAATTTTATACGGATGAAACAAACAAAAAGCCAAAGGACTCAAACGTGTAAAAAAGCGTGTTAACCAGTGCCAGTTTAACGCCGTAATTTATACATCAATACTCCGTTAGATTTTTCCAATGGATTGCAAATCAGTTGTTTGCAATCAAAACCTTTTTTTTCTTTTAAGATGCAGTATACCAAGATTATATTTGGATGATCCGACATCTTATATCTGGAAGTCTAACGGTCTGTTAATACATAAAATAACATCAGTAAATATTCCACTTTCAGGGGATAAAAAAAATGACACATCTCACAAATACGTTTGTAATTGATTTAGTCTGATAAAATTCATAGACACAAACCCCCTCCGTTTGGGATATTGATAACCAAAACGGATTTTTTAACAAATCGTTTTTCCCCCGCCAAGCAAGTTTTTCCAATAATAATCCTGAAAAAATCGGTATTTTTATTATATTTGGATAGCAACGACAGCTTTGTAATTTTTGAGAGGCAGAATAGCATCTGTCAGGCTGCTCTTCTTTCTCTCAAAAGCAAAATTCAATCGATTGTAAAAGTTTAATACACTCTTTTGTAAAACAAAAACACAAAATCATGAAATTTTCACTTCCTCAATTACCCTATGCTATGGATGCTCTAGAGCCTCACATTTCGAAACGAACATTGGAGTTCCATTACGGCAAGCATCATCAGGCTTATGTCAATAATTTAAACAATCTGGTGCCGGGCACCAAATTTGAAAATGCTGATCTGGAAACCATCATCAATGAAGCCGACGGAAACATATACAATAACGGAGCCCAGGTTTGGAACCACACGTTCTATTTCTCTTCCCTGTCGCCCAACGGCGGCAATGCGCCAACAGGTCCCCTGGCTCAGGCTATTGATGAAGCATTTGGCTCTTTCGGTGCATTCAGGGAAAAATTTTCGCAGGCTGCCACCACACTTTTCGGCTCAGGCTGGGCATGGCTTGTGAAAAACAGCGACGGAAAA
Source organism: Anaerophaga thermohalophila DSM 12881 (assembly GCF_000191885.1). Lineage (GTDB taxonomy): Bacteria > Bacteroidota > Bacteroidia > Bacteroidales > Marinilabiliaceae > Anaerophaga > Anaerophaga thermohalophila. The sequence goes on along the minus strand of NZ_AEWI01000002.1, from coordinate 34,759 downwards.
CTTGAAATCATAAAAGAAAGCAATGCGGGTAATCCCATACGTAATGGAATGATTCCAATCCTTACCTGCGATGTATGGGAACATGCCTATTATCTGGATTATCAGAACAGGCGCCCCGAATATATTGAAGCATTCTGGAATTGTGTCGACTGGGATATTGTAGGTAAACGTTTTTAATATTCTGAACTTATAGGAAGCCAGGTCTAACCTGTCTTATACATAACTCAAGCAACTTTCCTGATCTCAGATAGTTGTTTGAGTTGTGGATAAGACAGCCCAAAAACAGAACAAGCCATCTAACATCCTAACCTGGACAAGCCAGAACCAAAAATAACTAAAAAGCTAAAGTCATAATTTGTCGGATTAGCTAATTGCTACGCAATTATTTTTTTGTCGTCAGCGAAACGACTCGAAAGAGTTCGAGAACACCTTAAAAAATCAATTATGCTGTTGTCAATTTTGCAAATTTACGCGAATATCAGAAGTAAGACACTAAAACCTAACGTTTTATATTATGACCAACTTAAAAGATTTAGTCAGGCGAAACCGTAGTTATCGTCGTTTTTACGAGGACATCACAATCCCCGAGTACGTACTGGAGAGCCTCGTAGACCTGGCCAGGCTTTCTCCCTCGGCCCGTAATGAACAACCTTTGAAATACTTCATTTCTTGTGACGCAAAAACCAATGAACTAATATTCCCGCATTTATCATGGGCAGGTTATCTGAAAGACTGGGACGGGCCGGCACCGGGTGAACGTCCTTCGGCTTACATCGTCATTTTGAATGATGTAAACATTTCGGACACCTATTTCTGTGACGATGGTATTGCAGCGCAAAGCATTCGGTTGGGTGCAGCAGAACAGGGACTGGGCGGATGCATCATCGGTTCGGTAGACCGTTTGAAACTGCAAAAGGCCCTGAAACTCCCCGGTCACTTGAAAATTATTGAAGTCATTGCGCTTGGTAAGCCACGCGAAGAAGTGGTCATAGAAGACGTGAAAGACGGCAACATTAAATACTGGCGCGATGAAAACCAGGTGCACCATGTTCCCAAGCGCTCACTGGAGGAGATCATTGTAAAATGTTCCGGTAAAGAATAACCCAAACTATTTCCCTTTAATCAAATGAACAGCCCCATCCTTTTTGTGGACTTCTCCTTCATTGTATCCTTCAGCATAGATGTAATAAAAATAGACCCCGGGGGCATGGCCACCTCCATCCCACCCTACAGCAGGATCGGTACTCTCATAAACTTTTCTGCCCCAACGATTGAAAACCACCATTTCAAACTTTTTCAGTGATTTGTAGGCCACCCTGAATTCGTCATTGATTCCATCGTCATTAGGCGTAAACACATTCGGAACCTCCAGCTGCGATTCCCAGATATTTACAACAAAAGGATCACTCAAATCCTCACATTCCGAATCCCGGTTCACCACTTTCAGGTAAACGGTATCCTGACCTGCTTCGGAAAAGACAAAACGGGGGTTCTGGTCAATGGATCTGCCCGAATTACCGAAAGTCCACTCCCACGCTGTTACTTTCCCCATGGAGGTATCGGTAAACTTAATTTCAAACGGGGCCGATCCCGTGACTTCATCTGGTCGTTTATTTTCAGCTCCTTCATTCTGAGCTTGTCCTTCATTCTCAGCCGGATTTTTAAGCACCTCAATCTCAAAATCGGCCTTCACCGCAATCGCAGTATAATCCACACCGGCTTCAATACTATTCCCGAATTTGTCGGTAACAGTTACCACATAACTTAAATCTTCATAAGGCGGATCAATAGAGGCATATCTTCCATTTTCCTGAACGTCACTTTTAGGATATGTAGTCCACTGAAAAGACAAATCATAATCAACCCCGACTTGAGCACCATCCACAGGATCATAACAAATCAGAGGCACACTGTCGGCAGATGCCATTAAATCAACCCCTAAACAATCGTCGTAAACAATTTCAGCCTTAACATCGGTTATTGCCTGAGAATTGAAAACCCAAAAACGCTGGTCAAGTACAACATTGTCGTTGTCTTCAACTACAAGCCGGTAACCTCCTTCATCATTCACAATCAATTGTTCACCTCCACTCTGCATGACAGAGTTCCAGGAGTTATCTGCCGGATTATGCCTGTACCATGTATAAGACAAACCGCTAAATCCGTCTTCATAACTCACAATCATAGATGCATTCCGGGGGAAACAAAACACGGTATCACCGGGGGTCTCTGACAAATAATCAATTTTTGCCCCTGAAGCGTCAGGGTTATCTGCCGTTAATTGAGCAATAGAAACCTTAAAGCCTGAAAATAAAAAAACGAAAATTGCGATATAACGGAAATAAACCATTCCTGTTTATTTTAATGTGTGAAAATGAGTTCACTGAGTTCACTCTTAAAAGTCTTTTTTTGCCAATCTCATTGTCAAATCAAACTTTTAAATACTCATTAACAACCAGTCAACTCCGGTTCAAAAATTTCCTGCAACTTAATCCTGACAAAAAAACAGCTCTTACAGAAGCAAACTCAAAAATACAATTATTTAACGTATCAACAGATTTTTAAATTGTGAATGTGCCAAACAGTTTTAAGCATTTTTATAAATTTATGCTCCGTCGAACAGGAATTCTTATCTTTGACACGTAAGAAAGTCATCCAATATTTTGCGGGCGAACAGACGGGCACTAATTAAATCTATGACAATAACTCTCTTATAATAAATACTTTGCGTCCTGTCATCACCGCGTTTTTCTTTTTTCAGACGATTATTAAATAACCCGACAATAACTATGCGAAAATATACAACTCTCATCACACAGATTCTTCTTCTATCAATTGCATTGGTCACTACTATGTGTTCGGATGCCAAAAAAGAGACACCAAAACAAGAGCAAATCGGTAAAGAAGCAGGATTGTCTGTTGACCCACTGCAGCAATGGAATGCTGATAAACTCTCATTGTTTGTTCATTTTGGTGTTTATTCCGTTTTAGGCGGTGAATGGGAAGGCAACAGAGCTGAAAGAGCAGAAAATATATGGGCCGAAGCCGGAATGTTTGCCGATGAATATGAACAAACTGCAAGAGATTTTTCACCTAAAAACTGGGACCCGTCAAAGCTCATCAATCTTGCCAGGGACCTTGGTGTCAGAAATATCGTTTTCACGGTCAAACATCACGACGGATTTTGTCTCTTCAAAACCGAAACGACTCCTTTTAATATCGTCGACTTTACCTCATTTGGTCATGATCTGATGGAAGAAATAGCCGAAGCATGTAAAAATGCCAATATCGGTATTGGAATCAACTTCTCACTGACCGACTGGCACCTGCCTGCGGCATCGCCCATGTCATCCCATCACGGAGCACCGGTTACCGAAGCCCATCATCAAAATAATCTCGGGCAAATCAGGGAATTGTTAACCAATTACGGTGATATTTCTGCCATTTATTTCTATTCAGGTCTAAATACACCAACCCAAAGCCGTGAATTACGCGAACTTATAAAAAGTCTTCAACCACAATGCCTTATCAGCAATGAAATTGGCAACAATAGGGGTGATTTCATCGCTTCTCCCTTTAATCAGTCACTGCAGATTACTCCCGATATTCCATGGGTACAACGAAATTCTGCCTTCAGTCCGTCTTTAGGATACAAAAAGAATAAAACATTCGTCGATACACTTGGTCTTGCACGAAGCAAAATACGCGAATTGGTAAAAGTGATTTCGGAGGGTGGGAATTATGCTCTCAACGTTGCTCCCAGAGGAGATGGCTCCCTGGATGAATTGGAAGAAGAGATTTTGAGCCACATGGGACGATGGATCAAGGTAAACCGGAATGCTATTTTTCACACACAGAAGAATCCACTAGGCAACACCTCAGAATCATGGCCGGCTACCTGGAAAGATAACCATCTGTATCTGTTCGTCAATGCAGTCCCTGCTTCACAAAAAATTGTTTTCTCAGGGCTCCACAATGAAATAGAAAAAGTGAGGTTTCTTGGCAGTGGCATTGAACCGGCGTTTTTGAGTCGCGGACAAAGGCACGAAATCCTATGGACGCCTCCTGCCATGGCCGATCCGATGCAACTTCCTGTCCTCGAAATAACAATGAAAGATACGATCCAACCGGTTGCCGCTGAACCATTATATACCGCTCCCGACGATACAATCTCACTTAATTTGAATAATGCAACCCCGTTCAGAAGCATTTCCGGAACAGACAGACTTTCTGAGATACCATCGAACACAGCTTTGCGATGGAACCTTGACATCAGACAAAAACCAGCTGCCTTACTGAAATTTACTTCCTTCGAAGCAGGAAAAACCATTAAAATCAGGACGGCATTATCAGAGATGGCAGAAACACTAAAAGGTAATCGTGGTGATTTGATACGTTCGGAAAACGACACCATTCAGACCGGTCAGATATTCAGGTCAAAGCCCTTCTACGGAGCTTTCAAAGACCTTCATGTTAACCCAAACGCGAACAATCGCCTGCAAATTTCACACGGATCATGGATGGCTAATTCAGGACAGAAAGACATGCCGGCACCACTACCGCTAACACATCATTATTATTATGTAGAAATCGATTCAGAAAATCCACAAAAATATCTGTACCGGATAACCGGGAATGATGGCATTCAGATTTGGCTAAACAAGGAGGAAGTGTTACTTGCCGGAAATGACAATACGGGAAAACCCCTGACGTGTGAGATTGTCCTCCATCTGCAGAAAGGGAAAAATATACTGCTAATAAAAAATTTTAACCGGTGGGGAAATGCAGACCATTTCTCACTTACCCCGGTGCCCGAAGCCAGATGGCTGACCCGGCCCGTAGAAATACCTGAAAATCCTGAATTTATTGAAGTAACGGAGACGAACAAAAATAATATCCACGCAGATATTTACATGCCCAACTTTTCTATCGAACTGGTGCCCGAAAATTAAAGAATTACTATATTCGAACTTTTGAAAACCATAAGTTTCTGTGGAGAATTATCTGGAACAACTTAACGAAGCGCAATACAAAGCAGTTGTCGATATCGACGGGCCGGCACTGGTTATTGCCGGGGCCGGATCGGGAAAAACGCGTGTGCTTACTTATCGAATCGCGTATTTGTTGAATAATGGTGTACCGCCCTGGACCATTTTGGCGCTTACCTTCACCAATAAAGCCGCCGGTGAAATGAAGGAGCGCATTGGTCAGATTGTAGGTCATGAAATGGCATCGAAACTCTGGATGGGTACCTTTCACTCAATCTTTGCCCGAATTCTGAGGATGGAAGCAAAACACATCAATTTCCCGCCTACTTTTACCATCTATGATACAACCGACTCAAAGAGCCTCATTAACAGCATCCTAAGAAATATGAAGCTGAACAAAAATAAAGCTTACAAACCGGGAACCATTCTCGGGCGTATTTCTTCAGCGAAAAATGACCTCATTGTACCGGCAGCATACGCGCAGGATCAAAAACGAACCATGGCCGATGCAGCTGCCAATATCCCTATGATGCCCGAAATTTATGAACACTACGTGCGCGAATGCAGAAAAGCAGGAGCCATGGATTTCGACGACCTTTTGCTAAATACAAACATCCTTTTTCGCGACCATCCCGAAGTATTGGCCAAATATCAGGAACGCTTCAAATACATCCTGGTCGATGAGTATCAGGATACCAACTTTTCACAGTATCTGATAACCAGGAAACTGGCCGAAAAGCATAAAAACATCTGTGTGGTAGGTGATGATGCCCAGAGTATTTACAGCTTCCGGGGAGCTAAAATTGAGAACATACTAAACTTCAGAAACGATTATCCCGACTATAAACTTTTCAAACTCGAACAAAACTATCGATCCACACAGACTATCGTCAATGCAGCAAACAGCATCATTGTCAAAAACAGAGGACAAATACACAAAAAAATCTATTCGCGAAACGATGAAGGCGCAAGAATCAACCTGATTCAGGCTCATTCCGATGTTGACGAGGGTTTTATTGTTGTCAATGACATTAACGAAGTTCGACTCAGACACCAATACCAATATCAGGATTTTGCAATTTTGTATCGAACCAATGCCCAGTCGAGAATTTTTGAAGAAGCGCTGCGTAAAAAAAACATACCCTATAAAATATATGGCGGTCTTTCTTTTTATCAACGTAAAGAAATAAAGGACCTTTTAGCCTATCTGAGGGTATCGGTCAATCCGAACGACAATGAAGCCCTGAAAAGAATTATCAACTATCCGGCCAGGGGAATCGGTAAAACCACTATGGATAAAATTGAGGCACTGGCCAACCACAACAATGTTAGTTTATGGGCTGTTCTCACCAATCCGGCCCTTCCCAACACCGGCTTCAATGCCGGAACACTTAGAAAACTGAATAGTTTTACCCGGCTTATTTCCGGCTTTATCAGCCAGGTACCAAACCTTTCGGCATTTGATATCACAAATGAAATTGCCACGCAAAGCGGGATATTAAAAGAGCTGCATCAGGACAAAACCCATGAAAGCCAGACGCGACTCGAAAACCTGGAAGAACTGTTTAACGCCATTCGTGAATTTTCTGACAACAGACAGGAAAGCGGGGAAAATAATGGCCTTGCTGATTTTTTGCAGGAAGTCTCTCTTTTAACAGACCAGGATACAGAAAAACCTGACGACATCAACAAAGTCACCCTCATGACCATTCATGCCGCCAAAGGACTCGAATTCAAAAACGTCTATATTGTCGGTATTGAAGAAGGATTGTTCCCGTCAGGCATGGCCTCAACCAGCGAAGCAGGGCTGGAAGAAGAGCGCCGTTTGTTCTATGTGGCGTTAACAAGAGCACAGGAAAGAGCCACGCTCACCTTTTCGCGAAGCCGTTACAAATTTGGCGAGCTGACGTTTGCCCGCCCCAGTCGCTTCCTGGGCGAAATTGATCAGTCATACCTCAACGTTCCCGGGGAAGCCAACAGTTTCGCTCCGCCGAAAACACCATTGAGTGGTAAAAAAATGCCCGAAAAACGTACATTCAGTTTCGAAAAGACACCTCCCGGCCCAAAACAAAAAGTTAATTTTTCAGGAAAAGTATTGAACAGACAATCTGCTACAAAAAAGTTCGATGACTATGTTCCGGCCAGTGGAAAAGAGATACAGCCGGGCATTATTGTAGAACACGAACGTTTTGGACGAGGCAAGGTGCTGCATATTGAAGGAGAGCACCCTAACGTTAAAGCCACCGTCTTTTTTAATAATGCCGGACAAAAACAATTGCTGCTAAAATTTGCCAAACTAAAAATAATCTCTTAACTTTGTAAAATAATTAGTCTACAAAGGATTACGACCACGAAAACTCGTCATACTTACCGGCCAAAATTGTATTTAGCTGATTTTTTTAAGGCAGATACAATATTTATCGATACAAAAGCCGATATTTGCAGACCCGAAATGCCATTTTACGCTTACTCATGAAACGAGCATGGAGTCGAAGTTTCTCCAATCTGCCGAATCAAGAATCTGTATTGCATCGCAGGATGTGAATTAACCAATTAAGCGCCAACGTTTTTAATTTATTTTTTAAGATAACACCCCGGAATATAAAGATCAATCCGGAGATTTTTCTATATCAGAAACATGCTGTTGTGTTCGGATATCTGTTTCCTGACGCCATCGACAACAGCGAAGTCAAACATTTCTTACAACCAATGGATTATAATTCAAACCGAAAAAAACTGGTTTTACCTGAATATGGACGCCATATTCAGAAGATGGTAGACCATGCGTGTACCATAGAAGACCGGGAAGAAAGAACCCGCTTTGCAAAAGCCATCATCGGCGTGATGGGAAACCTGTTTCCTCATTTACGCGATGTAAGCGATTTCAAGCACAAATTGTGGGACCATCTGGCTATCATGGCGGATTTCAAACTCGACATTGATTATCCTTACGATCCCCCCGCAAGGGAAAATTTTAACTCAAAACCGGATCCTATTTACTACGATCATGGAAACATGACCTTTAAGCATTATGGCCGCCTTGTGGAACAAATGATACACGAAGCCGCCAAAATGGAAGAAGGACCCCTTAAGCGCCATCTGATAATGCTTATCGGCAACCACATGAAAAAATCCCTGTCTAACTGGAACAAAGATAACGCAACAGACGACAGGATACTGAGTGACATGGAACGCCTGTCAGACGGGAAGCTCAAATTTGAAGGTCAACCACGCATTGCGGATTTCAGGGAGCACCAGCCAAGCAACAATAATCATGGTCGCCAGAGAAAAAAGTACGTCCGTAAAAACAACTAATTCCAAAACCCACCCAATACATCAGAAACTATGAGCAGCTTTGAAGTCGCAGGCGGCCGTCCGCTTAAAGGAGAAATTACTCCCCAGGGAGCCAAAAATGAAGCGCTGCAGGTTATTTGCGCCACCTTATTGACCCCCGAAACGGTGACCATCGACAACCTGCCTGATATTCTGGATGTCAATAATCTGATAGAACTTCTACGCGAGCTCGGCGTTTCGATTCAAAAAATCTCCCGGGGGAAATACAGCTTCAGTGCCGTCAATATAAACCCGGATTACCTGAAGACCAAAGAATTCAAAAAAAAAGCCTCTTCCCTCAGGGGCTCTATTATGATAATGGGGCCATTGCTCGCCAGATTCGGAAAAGCTTTTTTCCCAAAGCCCGGCGGCGATAAGATAGGACGACGGCGAATGGATACGCACTTCTACGGTTTTGAGAAGCTGGGTGCATCGTTCGATTTTAACTCTGAAGATATTTTTTATACCGTACATGCCGAAAATTTAAAGGGCAGCTATATGCTGCTCGATGAGGCTTCCGTCACAGGCACCGCCAATATAGTGATGGCTGCTGTACTAACCCCGGGCACAACAACAATTTATAATGCAGCCTGCGAACCTTATATTCAGCAATTGTGCAAAATGCTGGTCAACATGGGAGCGCAGATCAGCGGTATCGGCTCAAATCTCCTGACCATAGAAGGAGTATCGCGGTTAAGAGGATGTGAACACAGGGTGATGCCAGACATAATTGAAATAGGAAGTTTTATTGGTCTGGCTGCATTAACCGGCAGTGAGATTACCATAAAAGATGCTGCTACGGAACACCTTGGAGTCATCCCACTGGCTTTCAGGAGAATGGGGATAACCATAGATATCAGCGACAACAATATATATATCCCTCCAAAACAAAAATATGCCATCGAAACTTTCATAGACGGCTCTATTATGACCATCTCGGATGCACCCTGGCCGGGACTGACTCCCGACCTTCTGAGTATTTTCCTGGTAGTTGCAACTCAGGCCAACGGAAGCGTTCTTATTCATCAGAAAATGTTCGAGAGTCGTCTGTTTTTCGTAGATAAATTAATCGACATGGGCGCACGTATCATCCTCTGCGACCCCCACCGGGCCACGGTAATCGGGCTAAACCACGAAACACCGTTAAGAGGAAGTGTAATGACCTCACCCGATATCAGGGCAGGTGTGGCATTGTTAATTGCAGCCCTTTCTGCTAAGGGGAAAAGTACTATTCACAACATAGAACAAATCGACAGGGGTTACGAAAAAATAGATGAAAGATTAAAACTCCTTGGTGCAGAAATTCGCCGCATTTAAAGAATTTTTTCTTTATTAATCTACTCATATTTGTCTTTTTTACAGGTTTTTAACTGCACATAAATTATTGTATATCAGTAATTTAATTTCGATCGCCCTTAAATTAACATTATTTTTCAAAAAACCAAATAAACCTATCTTTATTTTTCCTGTTTTACAGCATAGTTTTGTTTCGAAAAATAGTTCACTGGTCACATAATTATAGTTGTTCATCGAAAAACTTTGACCAGTCCAAATTATTTATTGAAACTTTGCGCTGTAACAAAAGAGGAAGGATTTTATTTATGAGGAACAAGTTACTACTAATCACCATTTTGGCCGGTATTGTATTCCTGTCATTCATCAACGGTTCCCCGGAACCACGGGTAGGAACAGATGTCGGGAACAAGGTTCCTGATATAAACCGGCCCCTGATCAACGGTGTTCCGTTTCATTCGGACAGCCTCCGGGGGAAAATGGTGCTTTATGATTTCTGGGCATCCTATGATGCACCGTCGAGACTTGAGAGCTAACAAAAAAAAGGAAGTATATCAAAAATTTCATAATCAAACGTTTTTGAACGGTGAAAAATTTGTTATCGTCAGCATTTCTCTCGACAGATTTAAAACGCCTTTGATGCAGGTTATCGAGAGCGACAGTTTATTTGATATGTATCATATCTGTACATTCGAAGGCAGAGATTCGGAAATTGCCAGGAAATTTGATGCTACCGGCAAAATGAAAGATTATCTGGTGGATGGCGACGGACGTATTGTCGCAGTCGCAACAAGCATTGAAGAAATAGAACAAGACCTGGCAAGATTGCAACGATAAAAGTTGCATGAAAACCTGAATAACTTATTATTTACAGGGACACAAAGGCAGTAAAAGAACAATTTCTTTTGCTGTCTTTGTCATTTTTACCGCCCGGTAAAGTGTCAAAATGTCCCGGTTTTTAATATGGCAAAGAAATTGTATGCTTTTGTCGGCTAATTATTACAACCTAAGTTCGTGCAGGAGAAAACGGCCACTCAGCATTGCTGTACAGTGCCGAAATCCTGAATGGTGAGCCAAACAAACTTTAAGATATATGAAACGAGCATGACAAGGTTTGTCACAAAAGAACATGTATAAAACTCAATCATGCGAGTTCCATCCGACCTTAATAAATAATTTTTATACGGATGAAGTTGATTATAAGTACTTTACAAAAGTTTAACCAGGAGTTGTATTAAAAAATATGTCAGAATATGAGCAAAAAAAAAGTAACAGAAGAAAATAAGAAGCAGGAAGAAAAGCAAAATACCGGGCAACAAAAAAGTAACAAAAAAGCAGAAAGCGAAACCAAGACTACCGACCGGCAAGAAGTAGAAGAGCAAGAAGTAGAAGAGCAAGAAAAAAAGACCGAAGTAGTAGAAGAAAGCCGGGAGGAGCAGGAATGCAAGGAAGCAAAGGAAGACGCCCGTGACGAAATAGAACTTTTGAAACGGCAACTGGAAGACCTGAATGACAAACACCTGAGATTAATTGCCGAGTACGATAACTTCCGCAAACGGACGCTAAGAGAAAAAATGGAACTCTCAAAAAGTGCGGGAGAAGGTTTGTTGCTTGCTCTTCTGCCGGTAATAGATGATTTTGACCGCGCCAGAGCACATTTGGGTACTGCCAGCGATCTGGATGCCGTAAAAGAAGGTATCGACCTGATATATAATAAATTTCAGGAATTCCTAAAACAGCATGGGGTGACAGAAATAGAGACCGAAGAGCAGGAATTTGACAGTGAATGGCATGAAGCGGTTACTAAAATACCTGCTCCTTCTGAAGATAAAAAAGGCAAAATCATCGATTGTATTCAAAAAGGCTATAAACTTAACGACAAAGTAATAAGGTATCCAAAAGTTGTCGTAGGCGAATAAAACCCAATCATTATCATGTCAAAAAGAGACTATTACGAAGTACTGGAGGTTTCGAGAAATGCAAGTGCAGAAGAAATAAAAAAAGCTTACCGCAAAAAGGCCTTAAAATATCACCCCGATAAAAATCCGGGTGACAAAGAGGCAGAAAATAAATTTAAGGAAGCGGCAGAAGCTTACGAAGTACTCGGTAACGCAGAAAAAAGGCAAAGATACGACCAATTCGGGCACGCCGGCGTTGGTGGAGCTTCCGGTAGTGGCTTTGGAGGTGGAGGAATGACAATGGAAGACATTTTTTCACACTTCGGAGATATTTTCGGCGGCAGTTTTGGCAGCTTTGGTGGGTTTGGCGGTTTTGGCAGTTCCTCAAGAGGCGGCCAGAGAGTCAATAAAGGTTCCAATCTGCGGGTAAAAGTCAAGTTGACATTGAAAGAAATTGCCAACGGCGTAGAGAAAAAAATTAAAGTCAGGAAATACGTTGCCTGCGAATATTGCAATGGTACAGGTGCCGAAAACGGGACTGCCTACAGCACATGTTCTACCTGTAGAGGAACCGGGCATGTAACCAGAGTTGCCAATACCCTCCTGGGACAGATGCAGACCAGATCTACCTGCCCGACTTGTGGTGGCGAAGGAAAAACCATCACCAAGAAATGCCCACATTGCAATGGTGACGGTGTTATCCGTAAAGAAGAGATTATCACCATCAACATTCCGGCAGGTGTGGAAGAAGGGATGCAACTCTCTGTTTCAGGTAAGGGGAATGCTGCACGCCGAGGCGGAATAAACGGTGATTTGCTGGTACACATTGAAGAAGAAAAGCATCCCGAACTTACCAGGGATGGCAACAATCTTATCTACAATCTCCAGCTGAGTGTTCCGGATGCTATCCTGGGAACGGCTGCTGAAATTCCAACCGTTGAAGGAAAAGTGAAAGTAAAAATAGAACCCGGAACACAACCCGGTAAAATACTGCGATTACGCGGAAAAGGTCTGCCCGAAGTCAACAGTTATCATCAGGGAGACCTGTTGGTCAGAATAAATGTCTGGATACCAGCCGATCTTTCAAAAGACGAAAGAAAATTAATGGAAAAAATGAAAGAGTCAGACTCCTTCACTCCGCGTAAGGAACAAAACGGTTTTTTCAGTAAAATGAAGGACATCTTTTAGCAGACGATTATTTCTCAGAGGCCTTCAGTTATGCCGCGAGGCAGCTAAAACGGCTGAGAAATCAATATATACTTATTTCGAAAACGGGAATCAAATGGTTTCCGTTTTTTTATACCTTTTGCGCCAAATACTCAAATATCATGAATATTCAACAACTCGAGTACATTGTAGCCCTGGACAACCACAGACATTTCGTGGATGCTGCCGAAAGTTGCCACATTACCCAACCTACCCTTACCATGCAGGTGAGAAAACTGGAAGAAGAGATTGGTGTACAAATATTCAACAGGGGTAAAAAACCCATTGAACCCACCCAGGCAGGTGAAGAAATCATTATTCGCGCTCGTCATATATTGCGGGAAATCAATGATTTACGAAATTACGTATCAACAGAACAAAAAAGCATCGAAGGTGAGTTCAGACTGGGTATTATTCCTACTCTTGCGCCTTATCTCATTCCACGCTTTTTGCCACAGTTCGTCGAGGAAAACCCAAAAACACATTTGCGCATTGAAGAAATCGAATCGGAACAGCTGTTAAAAGCCCTGCACAACGACAGGATTGATATCGGACTGATGGTTACACCCGCTGAAGAGAAACAAATCAGGGAAATACCCCTTTTCTACGAACCGTTTCTTTTCTATGCGCCTTATGACCATCCTTTTATGCATAACGAACTGATCGAGGACAAGCTTCTGGACCCCGCAAAAGTACTCGTACTGACAGAAGGACATTGCTTCAGGAACCAGACACTAAATATTTGTGGTAAAAACAATCAAAACAACAACGCCTTCGGTTTTTTCTATGAAAGCGGCAGCATTGAAGCCTTGAAATCCATGGTAAGAAAAGGAATCGGTTACACTCTGGTACCCGAACTCTCCGTGGAACCAATGACAGACAAGCCTTTTGTTCGCCGGTTTACGGAACCCGAACCGGTGCGGGAAGTAAGCATTGTGGTACACCAGAATTTTACCCGCCAATTGCTCATCGACCGCCTCAAAGAGTCCGTGCAAAATAATTTGCCCGAAAATATCAGGAAGACCAAGAGTGTTAAGAAAATAAAGTGGAGGTAGTCTAATGGATACGGCAACGTATAAGCGCAGTGTCAGACATATTAAATTTCCCGTCATGATTGTTTCATAGCACAACAACACCAGCCGGCTATCCCCAATGCCTGTCTGAAAGATTGGAATCGAAAAAAAACCAAATCTCTTGCATTTAAAAAAATCATTCCTTATACTTGCAAAATCAAAACATAACAAAAATCATAAAAACGGGGCAGGAAAATGAATGCCCCGGAAAGAAAACAGATTTTTACCGACATGAACAATACGTTTTACAATATTTGGTGGTGGCGTCATTTTTTACTTCTTCTTACGGGGTGAAGGTGACAGCCTCATGCTTATATTGTAAATAAGATGATCGCATTAAAGGCTTGCCGAACCCCGGCAAGCCTTTTTTTTTTGAAATCAACCAACATACCAAAAACCAAATTTTGCAACAATATTAAAGACCGACCTATGAAGAAACAAAAATTAAACCTCGTGTGCAGTCGCATACCTGCCCATGTAGGCGACATTGTAACACCGGTCAGCATCTACCTGAAGCTGCGCGATCTTTTCCCCAACACCATTCTGTTGGAAAGCTCTGACTATCATGGAGGCCATAACTCACTATCGTTTATCTGCTTTAAGCCAATGGCCGATTTTATCGTCCAAAACGAAACCGTAAAATGCCGTTATACCGATGGCTCGGTTGACGAAATTCCGCTTCCGTCAGAAAAATCGGTGCCGGTTTTGATTCAGAACTTTATCGACAGTTTTGATATTCCCGAACAAGAACAAAAAAGTTGCCCGGTTCCGGCTTGTGGGTTATATGGTTATACTGCTTATGATGCTGTCCGGTATTTCGAAGACCTGGAACTCGACATCAACACCGAAGCACCTCATGCCATCCCTGACATTCGCTATCATCTCTATCGTTCGGTTATTGTTTTCAATCATTTTACCAATCAGTTATTTCTGGTGGAACATCTTCTTCCCGAAGAAAAATCGCAGCTCAACGAGACGCTTGAAATACTGAAAAGCAGGTCAGTTCCGTCCTTCACGTTCCAACCCGTCGAAGACGAACGCTCTCCCCTCGATGACAATACCTACATGCAGATGGTTACACGGGGCAAAGAACACTGTCACCGTGGCGATGTTTTTCAGATTGTTTTATCAAGACAGTTTCAGCAGTCTTTCAAAGGCGACGAATTCAATGTTTACAGGGCATTGCGCCACATAAATCCTTCCCCCTATCTTTTCTACTTCGATTATGGCAATTATCGACTCATGGGGTCATCACCCGAAAGTCAGCTCATTATTGAAAACGGCGTGGCCACCATCAACCCGATAGCAGGCACATTCCGCCGTACCGGGGACGACCTGAAAGACATGAAACTGGCCGAAGAGCTGGGTAAAGACCCGAAAGAAAACGCAGAACACGTTATGCTTGTTGATCTGGCCCGAAACGATTTGGGACGCAACTGCCGCGAAGTAGAAGTCAAAACTTACAAGGAAATCCAGTACTACAGTCATGTTTTACACCTTGTATCAGAAGTCAACGGAAAAATGCGCAATCCCAAAGATATTGCCAAAGTAATGGCCGACACTTTTCCGGCAGGAACACTATCAGGCGCTCCCAAATATAAAGCCATGGAACTGATCAATAAATATGAACCCCACAACCGGGGTTATTATGGCGGCTGCATTGGAAAACTGGGACTGGACGGCTCCTTTAACCAGGCCATTATGATTCGTTCGTTTCTCAGCAAGGACAATACGCTGTTTTATCAGGCAGGCGCAGGCGTTGTTTCAGAATCGGTGGAAGAAAAAGAGTTACAGGAAGTCAATAATAAACTGGGTGCTCTGAAATCGGCAATTGAAATGGCAAGAGATTTTTGAAAAAGTATATACATATTCTTGTTGTGGCAATCTTTGCCACGCTTATTTCATCATAACATTTAAACCAAAAGCAACTCATGAAGATACTTGTTATAGACAATTACGACTCATTTACTTACAACCTGGTTCATTACATAGAAGAGGTGGCCGACCAGGAAGTGGATGTTTTTCGTAACGACAAAATTACGGTAGAGGAAGCCCGGGGCTACGATAAAATAGTATTATCACCGGGTCCCGGAATCCCGGATGAGGCAGGCATTCTGAAGCCGCTCATAAAAGCGCTGGCTCCCACACATTCCATTTTGGGCGTTTGCCTTGGTTGCCAGGCCATAGCAGAAGTGTTCGGTGGCAGTATATACAACCTGCCAAGGGTCTATCACGGCATAGCAACCCCTATCTCTGTTTGCGACAGAAGCGAGCTGCTCTTCAATACTCTCCCGGATACATTCATGGGGGGACGTTATCACTCGTGGGTTGTTAATGAAAACGATCTTCCAAAAGTGCTTCATGTCACCGCCCGTGATATCCAGGGACAGATCATGGGGCTCACGCATGAGAAATATGATGTCAGAGCAGTACAGTTCCATCCCGAATCAATTCTCACCGAACACGGAAAACAAATGATAAAGAACTGGCTCGAAGGATAATAACTATGGACACTAACTAATATCTAAAATCATGTTACAACCAACATTGACAAGGCTTTTCGACTACAATACCCTTTCAAGAGAAGAAGCCCGGCAAATACTGGTTAACATTACCAGTGAAAACTACAGCAAATCGGAAGTTGTTGCATTTCTTTCGGTCTTCATGATGCGTCCTGTCACGGTAGAGGAACTCTCCGGCTTTCGCGACGGATTGCTGGAACAGTGTAAAAGACTCGATTTATCGGAATTTGAAACCATCGACATGTGTGGTACCGGTGGTGATGCTAAAAACACATTTAACATTTCCACACTGGCATCGCTGGTAGTTGCCGGGGCAGGTTACAAAGTGGCCAAGCACGGCAATGCGGGCGTAAGTTCGGCCTGTGGATCATCCAATGTTATGGAATACATGGGTTATAAATTTACCACCGATAATGAGCTGTTGAAACGCCAAATCGACAAAGCAGGCATCTGCTTCTTGCATGCTCCCCTGTTTCACCCGGCCTTAAAAGCGGTAGGTCCTATACGGCACGAGTTGGGCATCAAAACTTTCTTCAACATGTTGGGGCCTTTGGTTAACCCGTCGGACCCGCAAAACCAGCTGGTGGGTGTCTTCAGTCTGGAACTGGCCAGGATTTTTCAATACATTTATCAGCATTCCGACAAGAACTTCAGCATCGTACACAGTATCGACGAATATGATGAAGTATCTTTGACCGATGCTTTCAAAGTAATTTCCCGAAAAGGCGAAAAGTTGCTTACCCCTCAGGATATTAATCTTCCCCGAAACAAACCCGAAGATATCTTTGGAGGGAATACCGTTGAAGAATCAGCGTCCATCTTTAAAAAAGTTTTGGCCGGCGAAGGCACCAGCGCGCAAAACAACGCTGTACTTGCCAATGCTGCCCTGGGAATAAACACCATAGACAACAATCTCACATTTGAGCAAAGTATGGAAAAAGCTCAAGATTCGCTGTTTGGCGGGAAAGCTGCAAAAGCAATGAAAATTTTACTGGAAAATCAATAGCACAACCACCTCTATTATGAATATACTTGACAAAATAGTGGCCCACAAAAAGGAAGAGTTAAAAGCCATCAAACAAAAAGTCTCCGTCAAAGAGCTGGAGTATTACCGGCATTTTTCCATTCCTGTCCCATCGCTTAAACAAAGTCTGACCGATAACCCTGATTTCCCTGTTATCGCGGAATTCAAACGCCGGTCACCCTCCAAGGGAGATATTAATGCCGATGCAAAACTTAAAGACGTCATTCCCGACTATCAAAAAGCCGGAGTGGCGGGGATATCGGTTTTAACCGATCACCACTTTTTCGGAGGCAGCAGTGAAGACCTGAGTTCAGCCCGCGATCTGACCTCTCTTCCCGTTATCCGAAAAGAATTTATCATCGATCCGTATCAGGTTTACGAGGCCAGAGCCATTGGTGCCAGTGCGATATTACTCATTGCCGCCATCCTGGAAAAAGAGCAGGCACGCGACCTTGCCGCTCTGGCCAATTATCTTGGAATGGAAGTACTGATGGAGTTACATGATGAGCAGGAGACGGAAAAGATTAATACTTATGTCGACATGGTAGGAATCAATAACAGAAATCTGAAAACCTTTGAAGTCAACCTGGAACATGCTGCCCGCCTGGCTTCTTCGCTTCCCGAGGACATCCTGCCGATTGCTGAAAGCGGAATCCACTCGACCGGGGATATTCTTTTTCTGAAAGATGCCGGGTTTAGAGGGTTTCTGATGGGAGAGTATTTCATGAAACACAAAAATCCGGGACAAGCCTGTATGAAATTGAAAAAAGAATTAATCCAAAAACAATTGAACCGGGCATGACAAGGCTTTTAAAATAGATTATCAGCTATAAGATAAAGCAACCATGATAAGGAATACCATGTTCCAACGACTCTATTTCAAAAATATGCATAAGCATGTGCGTCCTCCCGATAAACCGGGGCATGCTATCAGATCAATAATTTAGACTGATTTTATAAAAAAGCCTGAAAAAAATGGACAACCCCATCAAGATAAAAGTGTGCGGAATGCGTGACCGACAAAATATTGAAGAACTGGTTAAACTGAAACCCGACTACATCGGTTTCATTTTCTATTCCAAAAGTCCGCGTTATGCAGGAAGTATCCTTACCCCTGAAACAGCGATGGACATCCCCGAAACCATAAAAAAAACCGGAGTTTTTGTGAATGCCGATTTAAAAACAATTAAGGCGACCTGCCAAAGATTTAATCTGCATGTCGTTCAACTACATGGCAAAGAAACCCCGGAATTTTGTATGGAAATTCGTCAGGCCGGTTACGAAGTCATTAAAGCATTCAGCCTGAAACAACCTTCAGACCTGGATGACGCTTTGAAATACAATGATGCCTGCGACTTTTTCCTTTTCGATGCACCAACCGACAAACATGGAGGCAGTGGAGAAAAATTCGACTGGCCGGTGTTAAATAATTTTAATGTAGAAAAGCCGTATTTCCTAAGCGGGGGCATTGAAGAATCCGACGTTCAGCGCATCAGAAATAACTTTCCGCTTCGCCCTTATGCGGTAGATATCAACAGCCGGTTTGAAGTATCACCCGGCCTGAAAAACATTGAAGCGGTACGCCGTTTTATGATGGCTATGAAACAACTATGACAAGACATCAAGTGAAGCCGCTACTGAAAAAGTTGTTTTTGCCAGAATTGAAGCACAAGATTTTGAACCTAAGTCAACTTATTCTTAATAAGGATTTAAGAACTTTGTACTGGTGAAATTTTGAGTCTTTCGACAAAGATGCCTTTTAAACCGGACTCAAACAGGCAAAAAGAGAAACTTTCAAAAGTGCACACAATCAATCAAATCAATAAAATAAAAAGATATGTCAACTTCATTTCACCCTGACGAGAAAGGATTTTACGGCCCCTATGGTGGTGCCTACATTCCTGAAATGCTCATTCCGAACATAGAAAATCTGAAAAAGAAATATCTGAAAATTCTGAATTCGGATAGTTTCAGGAAGAATTTCAAAACATTGCTTGAAGATTATGCCGGTCGCCCCACGCCACTTTATTATGCTACCCGGCTTTCGGAACATTACGGGAGCAACATCTGGCTCAAACGCGAAGACCTGGCACACACCGGGAGCCACAAGATCAACAACACCATTGGACAGATACTGCTGGCCCAGGAAATGGGGAAAAAGCGGATTATTGCAGAAACGGGTGCCGGACAGCATGGTGTGGCCACCGCTACAGTATGTGCTCTGATGGGACTTAAATGCGTGGTTTACATGGGAGAAACCGACATTGAACGGCAGGCTCCCAATGTTGCACGAATGAAAATGCTTGGAGCAGAGGTGAAAACTGCCATATCGGGCAGCCGAACATTAAAAGACGCCACCAATGAGGCCCTTCGCGACTGGATTGCCAATCCGCTTAACACTTATTACCTGATTGGCTCGGTTGTTGGTCCCCATCCTTATCCCGATCTGGTTGCCCGGTTACAATCGGTCATTAGCGGCGAAATGCAATGGCAACTGCGTAACAAAACAGGAAAAGCCGAACCCGATTATGTAGTTGCATGTGTCGGAGGAGGCTCCAACGCGGCCGGCTCGTTTTATCATTATCTCGACACACCGGAAGTTAAGCTCATTGGAGCCGAAGCATCGGGACAGGGATTAACTACGGGGAAAACAGCTGCATCCATCGCACTGGGAGAAACCGGAATCATACATGGAAGCATGACCTACCTGATGCAAAACGACGACGGACAAATTACCGAACCTTACAGCATTTCAGCCGGTCTCGACTATCCGGGAATAGGACCGTTACATGCCTGGCTCAACCAGACCGGCAGAGCCAAATATCTATCAGTAACCGACCAGGAAGCGCTTGATGCCGCTTTGCGACTTACCCGCAAAGAAGGTATTATTCCTGCCCTGGAATCTGCACACGCACTTGCCGCCCTTGACCAGCTTGAACTGAAACCGGAAGAGAACGTCATAGTCACTATCTCCGGAAGAGGAGATAAAGACATGAAAACTTATATGGAGAAATTGAAACTCCGGTAGAATAAATGAAACGAGCATGACAAGGTTTGTCACAAAAGAACAGGGTCAAAGTTAATCATGCAAACTACACCATACCAACAACTTAAACTGAAGTTATACTGATAAATGAAGCCATCATGAAAAAACTCATATCTCTTTTTCAGCAAAAAAGAAACCTTTTGTCGGTTTACTTTACGGCAGGTTTCCCCGAGTTAAACAGTACAGTCCCCATACTGAAGGCACTCGAAGAAGGGGGTGCTGATTTTGTAGAAATAGGAATGCCCTATTCCGATCCGCTGGCAGACGGACCGGTAATTCAAAACAGCAGTTCCAGAGCGTTGACCAATGGTATGTCCCTGAAAGTCCTTTTCGAACAGCTAAAAGACATAAACCAACAGGTCAGCATTCCCCTGATACTGATGGGCTATCTGAACCCCGTACTAAAATTCGGATTTGATGCATTCATCGAAAAATGCAAAGAAACAGGCATCAGTGGTTTAATAATCCCCGATCTTCCCTACGAGACCTACATTGAAAAATACGAACCTGTTTTTACCCAAAACAAAATCAGCAACATATTCCTGATTACCCCGCAAACGCCAAAGCAAAGAATCTTAAATCTGGATCAGGCTTCAACATCATTTCTTTACATGGTCTCTTCGGCCGCTGTTACGGGCACGCGTCAGGGATTGTCAAAAAGACAAATCCGGTATTTCGAGCGAGTCAACTCGATGAAACTTTCCACCCCAAGAATGGTCGGTTTCGGCATCAGCAATCATGAAACATTTAAAGAGGTATGCCAATATGCCCATGGAGCGATTGTAGGAAGTGCTTTTATAAAACATCTTGAAAATTACGGACACGATCAGGAAGCAATTATCAATTTTATAAAAAACCTCAAAACCGGAGAACAAACAGACATTTAATCCGCTTTACAGGCTATAAATTATTACTTTTGTGACTACAAACTGATTAACATATAAGTTGGAAAATGATTAATCATGTAATATGGAAAACACAGTAACAGCGATATTAAGGATTCATTGTCCTGATCGGCGGGGAATCGTGGCCAGAGTTACCGACTTCATACACCAAAATAACGGCAATATTGTTGCCCTTGACCAATATACCAATCGTGAAGAGAACCACTTTTTCATGCGGGTGGAGTGGGAACTGGCCGGCTTCTCTCTTGACAGAGCTGATATAGGAACGGTATTTGGCCCTCTTCTGGGAAAACCGCTTGAAATGAACTGGGACCTGAAATTTTCGGATATGATACCGAGAATGGCTGTTTTTGTCTCCAAAAGCTCACATTGTCTGTACGATATTTTGGCACGCTATCAGGCTGGCGAACTGAAGGTCGTTATTCCGGTTATTCTCAGTAATCATGAAGACCTTGGAAAGGTTGCCGCACAATTTAACATTCCGTTTTTCTATGTCCCCGTTAACAAAAACAACAAACAGGAACAGGAAAATCATGAATTGAAGATACTCAAAGAACAGGAAATAGACTTTATCGTTTTGGCCCGATACATGCAAATCCTTTCTTCCGAATTTGTAAAACACTATCCCAACCGCATTATTAATATTCACCACTCTTTCCTGCCGGCATTTGCAGGCGCCCGGCCCTATCATGCTGCCCATTCAAGAGGGGTAAAAATCATAGGTGCTACCAGTCACTATGTAACAACAGACCTGGATGCAGGTCCCATTATAGAGCAGGACGTTATACGGATTTCCCATCACGACTCGGTGGAAAGTCTTGTGCAAAAAGGAAAAGACATCGAAAAAATAGTACTCTCCAGGGCCGTGAAAGCACACCTTGAAAGAAAAACCCTGGTTTACAAAAATAAAACGGTTGTTTTTGCTTAAGAAATTCAGCAAATACCAGCAATAATGAAACAAGCATGACAAGAATTGCGATGACAGATTAACAGATTTTTAGATAGAAGATTTAAGATGAAACGAGCATGACAAAAGTTGTCACAAAAAAACATGTATAAACTCAATCATGCGAGTTCCATTCGACCAATAACTTAAACTAATTTTATACGAATGAGTATCGCTATTATCAAATACAATGCCGGTAACATCAGATCTGTCAGCTTTGCTCTTGAACGCCTTGGATATAAACCCGAGATAACCAGCGACCCTGAGGCGATCCGTAAAGCAGACAAAGTAATTTTCCCCGGTGTCGGCGAGGCCGGCACAACCATGGCATTTCTCAAAAAGGAAGGACTGGATAAGATCATCCCGTCACTAAAACAGCCGGTTCTGGGTATTTGCCTTGGAATGCAGCTTATGTGCAGCTTTTCTGAAGAAGGAAATACCGAATGTCTCGGAATTTTTGATGAACCGGTCAGAAAATTCACCCTGCAGGAAGAAGCTGACAGAAAGTATAAAATTCCGCACATGGGGTGGAATAACATCGCCCGTGTAAAATCGCCTCTGTTTGATTCCACACTGGAAAATCAGTTTGTCTATTTTGTTCACAGCTATTATGTTCCAACCGGCCACGACACAGCAGCTGAAAGCAATTACATCCACCCCTTTAGCGCAGCACTGCAAAAAGACAATTTCTTCGCTACCCAGTTCCACCCCGAAAAAAGCGGAAAAGTCGGGGAGAAAATATTAAGAAATTTCCTGATGATATAGTCTATAATTCCCTACATTCGAATTTCATCCAACCAATATATAATGAAGACAATCGAACTCATCCCGGCCATTGACATTATCGGCGGCAAATGTGTCAGACTAAGCAAAGGGGATTATGAGACCAAAAAAATATACAACGAAAATCCCCTGGAAGTAGCTCAACAATTTGAGGATAATGGTATCCGGCGATTGCACCTGGTCGATCTGGATGGCGCAAAACAAGGGAAAATCATTAATTACAGAGTACTCGAAAGAATCGCTTCACGCACCAACCTGATTATCGACTTTGGCGGCGGACTAAAAACCGGTGAAGACCTTCGCATTGCCTTCGAAAGTGGCGCTAAAATGGTTACAGGCGGCAGCATTGCCGTAAAAAACCCCTCTGAATTTGAAAGCTGGATTTCGAAATACGGACCCGAAAAAATTATTCTCGGATCGGATGCGAAAGACCGGAAAATAGCTGTATCGGGATGGACCGAAACATCAGAAACCGACCTCTTCGACTTCCTTACCGGATACATAAACAAAGGAATAACCAAAACCATCTGCACCGACATCAGCAAAGACGGAATGCTGGAAGGTCCGTCCATAGAATTGTACAAAGAGATATTGAAGGAATTTCCCGAGCTCTACCTGATAGCCAGTGGCGGTGTCAGCAATATGGACGACATCGATGCCCTGGAGCAGGCCGGTGTTCCCGCAGTAATTTTTGGCAAGGCTATTTATGAGGGAAGGATTGGGATGGAGGAGATAAAAAAAAGGCAGAAGTGAGACAGGCAGAAGGCAGAAGCATTCGCAATATTATAATTTTCAATGATTTGTAAAAATGCAATTTGCTTAAAATAAATTCTTCACAATCAAAGGTTTTAACTGTTAAGCTGCAAAAATTCATCCGTATATAATTTATTTATTAAGGTCGGATGGAACTCACATGCAAGAACTTATACATACTCTTATTGTGTAAAAGCTTGTCATGCTCGTTTCATCAGTATAA
This sequence comes from Anaerophaga thermohalophila DSM 12881, assembly GCF_000191885.1. Taxonomy (GTDB): domain Bacteria; phylum Bacteroidota; class Bacteroidia; order Bacteroidales; family Marinilabiliaceae; genus Anaerophaga; species Anaerophaga thermohalophila. The sequence goes on along the minus strand of NZ_AEWI01000002.1, from coordinate 10,766 downwards.
AATTGGTCGAAGTTATTGGTCGAATGGAACTCGAATGATTGCTTATATACCTGTTCTTTTGTGACAAACTTTGTCATGCTCGTTTCATTATGGCATAGAACGTTTTCTAATTCGCTTAATTTCCCTATTTTTGATGACATAAGCAGTGGTTTGTTGGTGATTTTGCTTTTTTGTTTTGTAACTACTTAAAATATAGCAAATTAAATCATAAAAACCACTGCTTTTTCTTATTATTGAGTGCAGTATAAAAAGCATATTTTTGTCAAAATCAAGGCGTTTTAAATTTTTTGTGCCAGAGCTAACTTGTTGTTAATGAGGATGTAGAAATTTAAAACAACAACAAGTTTGGCAACAAAGATGCTTTTTAGACCGGTCTCAACAATTGAATTGGCAAAAACATTATAAACTAAATCTATACCATGAAATCTTACCGTGATTTAATTGTCTGGCAAAAGGCAATTGACCTTGTCTGTGTAGTTTATAAATTATCGTCATCTTTCCCAAAAGAAGAAATATTTGCATTGACAAGCCAACTCAAGAGAGCAGCGATTTCAGTTCCAAGTAATATTGCGGAAGGATATGGACGAAATAGCAAAAATGACTACATAAGGTTCTTACAAATTGCATCCGGATCTCTTTACGAGTTTCAAACACAAATTGACATAGCAAATCGCCTGAATTTTTTAAATGATGATGCTTTCGATGAAGCAAAAAGCTTAAGCAATGAAATAGAAAAAATGCTCGCATCTCTGATCAGTAAATTAAGAAATGCAAAGTAAAACAGCAGAACTGGTTATAGATGGAAGACAAACCTTCAAAAGAAACACGATTACTTCTGCCTTCTGCCTGATAAACTCATAAACTCTTAAAAATGCTTGCAAAACGAATCATACCATGCCTTGACATCCGCAACGGACAAACCGTTAAAGGCGTTAAATTTCTGGATATAAAAGAAGTGGGTGACCCGGTAGAACTGGGAGCCCTGTATGCCCGGCAAGGAGCGGACGAGCTGGTATTTCTGGATATCACGGCCAGTCATGAAAAAAGAAAGACCTTTTTCGAGCTTGTCCGCCGTATTGCACAACATATCAACATTCCCTTCACTGTAGGAGGCGGCATCAGCGAACTTAGCGATGCAGATGCATTACTGAGCGCCGGGGCCGATAAAATATCCATTAACTCCTCGGCCGTTCGCAATCCACAATTGATCAACGACATGGCTAAGAATTTTGGTAGTCAGTTTGTTGTTGTTGCAATAGATGCCAAACAACATCAGGGGGATGAATGGGTAGTTACCGTCAACGGTGGACGCATTCCAACGGAGAAGAGGCTGTTCCCGTGGGCCAAAGAAGCCGAAGACCGGGGCGCCGGTGAAATACTTTTCACCAGCATGAACCACGATGGTGTAAAAAGTGGATTTGCCAATGATGCGCTTGCCAAATTATCGGATGACCTGCAAATCCCAATCATTGCATCGGGCGGTGCCGGTGCTAAAGAACATTTCAAGGATGTTTTTACCATTGGAAAAGCCGATGCCGCGCTGGCTGCAAGCATTTTTCATTTCAACGAGATACCCATTCCCGAGCTAAAGAACTATTTGAAAAAAGAGGGCATACCAGTCAGGTAAAACCACTTTAACCACACAATAACAGATCGTTTAAAACAGGTTTAGGAACTATTGTGTAACTACAAACATAGAATATTGAGTGCAATATAAAAAAGCATATTTTTGTCAAAATCAAGGCATTTGAATTTTCTGTACCGCAGTTAACTTGTTGTTAATGAGGATGCAAAAATTTAAAACAACAACGAGTTTGGCAACAAAGATGTTTTTTAGACCATACTCTTAGATTTATCCAAGGTTCGGACATGCGCAGTAAATCATTGTCAATTAATTTAATAAAAGAACTACAGAATTTGTATCTTCATTACATCAAAATCCTATCTAACTAAATATTACCATTTACATGACTATTGTTATCTTTGCAACGGCAACATCAAACAAAATATTAAATAACTAATAATCATGCAATTAGATTTTTCAAAATTAGGAAACGGGTTACTTCCTGCCATCATACAGGATGCAAGAACCAATGTAGTTCTTATGCTCGGGTTCATGAATGAGGAGGCATTTAAAAAAACCAAAAAAGAAGGAAAGGTAACATTCTATAGCCGTACCAAAAACAGGCTCTGGACCAAAGGTGAAGAATCGGGTAATTTCCTGGAAGTAGTGTCAATACTTCCGGATTGCGACAATGATACCATCCTTATTAAAGCCAATCCTGCCGGTCCCGTTTGTCACACCGGCAACGATACCTGCTTTGCCGAAATAAACAAAGGCAACATCGAATTTCTGGTACATCTTCAGGACGTGATCGACCAACGACTTCAGGAAATGCCTGAAGGCTCTTACACCACCTCACTCTTTGAAAAAGGCATCAACAAAATAGCTCAAAAAGTGGGAGAAGAAGCCGTTGAAACTGTTATCGAGGCCAAAGATCACAACGACGACCTTTTTCTGAACGAAGTGGCCGACCTGACCTACCATTTACTGGTGCTACTCACTGCCAAAAGCTACCGCATTGAAGATGTGGTTAAAGTGCTCCAGGAAAGACACAAATAAATTCATAAACCTTTCTGAACAGACACATGATTTGTTACAACTTTTACCGACTTTACAAGCGGGCACAATTTACAATCAAGGGATTATATCCACTAAAATGCAGTCTGCCAAAGTCATGCAAATCATCTTATATCTTATATCTAAAATCTAACGGTCTATTGACCTCTATTGATTTAAAATGTCTTTAAAAAGCACAGATTTAGCATACGCTATTTTTGAAAAATATTATTCCGACAACCATCCCGCAAGAAATATTCTTCTGACGCATAGCCGGCTGGTTCGAAATAAGGCTCTTGAAATAGCAGATAAACACCCTGAGTTAAACGCCAATCAACAGTTCTTGTCCGAGGCAGCCATGCTTCACGATATAGGCATTTTTCTTACCAATGCCCCGGAAATAGGGTGTCATGGAGAGTACCCTTACATTTGTCATGGTTATCTGGGCCGTGAAATCCTCGAAAAAGAAGGCCTCCCCCACCATGCACTGGTTTGTGAGAGACACACCGGTACCGGACTGTCAGCAGAAGAAATCCGAATGCAAAAGCTTCCGCTTCCTCACAGAGATATGGTACCCATATCCATTGAAGAACAAATTATCTGTTTTGCCGATACATTCTTCAGCAAAGGCATTGAAACCGAAAGAGAAAAAACACCCGATGAAGTGAAGCAAACCCTTAAAAAATACGGAACAGACAAAGTTGAAAAATTCTCGAAATGGTGCACAATATTCCTGTAAACGAAGAACTAAAAAAGATACACGAAGAAAAACTTGTCATTTCTTCTTTCGATGTGGGGGCTTCAGGACACCTCGAAACGCCGGCCCTTATGAGGCATTTACAGGAAGCTGCTGCCAGACATGCCATAGCGCTTGGGGTTGGATTTGAAGATTTTATTAAAGAAAATATTTTCTGGGCACTCACACATCTGCAGGTCGAAGTGAACCGCTGGCCAAAAATGAACGAAAATGTAACCGTGGAAACCTGGCCCAGGAACATACAAAAACTATATACTACTCGCGATTATTTACTGAAAGACACCCAAAATAACATTCTCATCAGAGGAACCTCGGCATGGATAATGGTGGATATAAAACGCAAAAGACCTGTCAGACCAAATGAAAGGTTGCAATTTATGCCATTTCTTCCTGAACTAAAAGCGCTTGGAGAATTCCCGGAATATATTTCAACTAAACCTGAAAACAAACTGACAGAACACCGCCATGAAGTAGTATACTCCGACCTTGACATTAATCGGCACGTCAACAACACCCGCTATATGGAATGGGTTATGGATGCCATTGCCACCATCAGGGAACAAGAAATCGCTTCTTTCAATATTCATTTTACAAGCGAATTTCGAAAAGGTGAAACCGGAATTATCAAAATCGGCAATTCACAGCAAATGAAAGGCAGCATCATCTTCAATATAGAACATGCAGAATCGGCGAAAACAGGATGTTCCGGTATGGTGAAATTTATTTAACCAAATTCTGGCAGCAATGAAATTGACAAAAAGAGACTCTTAGGAGTGAACTCATTAAAATTCTGTCTATTGCTGTCCTTCTTCCGCGAGCTTTTGATCCACCTTCTGCTTAATTTTGGGATTGGTACTGTATGCTCCAATCATTTCCTGATACAGAGCAGGATTAATTCCTGCATCGGTTACAATCTTATTCACCTTGCGTTGCGTGTCCATCTGAATTTTCTGAATTTCTTTAGAAATACTTTTAAATGTTTCCATATCCTCTTCTGAAACACCCTGGAGTTGGTTCCCTTGTTGCATCTGGCGGGCAATTGTATTGAACTGGTTAAGTTCCATACCTTGCTCCTCAATCTCCTTAATCATCTTTTTTTCAGCCTCTCTTTGCACAGGAAGAGCTTCTACCAGCGCTTCAGCAAAAAGATCAATCTCCTCACCGGAATACTCCTTTTGTTGACGCTGCTGAAGTATGTCCTGTTGTGCAAAAACATTTCCTGTTGCCAGAAACATGGCAATCATCATCAGACTCGCTACTTTTTTCTTAATTGACTTCATAACTTTCTTCCTTTAAATGATAAATGGTTTCTAAAAATTATTCCTGCACCGGCACAAAACCATTTTCCATATAAGTAAACCGGCGATATCTTTATAGATAAAGCAAAATAAATTAATAATCAACATCTTAGCACAAAGGAAATAAACCAAAAATACAACTCCAAACTATTTTCAAAAGCTTTTAACAATTAAACATCATTTAACGGTCACTTCAGTATCCTACTCCCCAAATTATGGGCTCCTGAAAAAGGGGACAGCGCCTACTGGAAAGAATTTGACTGGAACCTGGCCGCCGAAGCAGGCATGAAACGCATCGGATTACCCTACAGCGGAAATTATGAATTCGTAAATACTGAAATGAACTGGCGTAACAAAGCACTTTCGGCTGCCCTGCCGGTATTAATGGTAATATTTATCATGGCCACTCCTTCGCGAAAAGAATATACCATACAAAACCTGGAAGCCCGGGCTGCAGCCGGCGAGTGTAACCCCCATCTTATCGACCCTGACAAGCTGGCCTTTGAACTGATGAATAATTATTACCAATATAACGTCATTGATGTACGTAGTCCTGAAGAATATGAAGCGTTCCACATTGCCACGGCCATCAACATTCCCCTCTACGACCTGCACAATCCCGCCTATCGCGAATTACTCAACCAGCGTATCCTCACCAATGTTTTTTACGGGTCAACTCCCGAACAGGCAAAAAAAGCCTGTCTCATAGCCCGCTACCATGGCAATGAGACAAGTCTGGCGCTCAACGTAACGGCAGAAAAATTCAAAGATACATTTTACGGCAATATTGAAATCCCTGATGATCCTACCAAAGAAGAACAAACATTGGCACTTTTCAGAAGGCACGCCGCCGAAAAGATGAAAGAAATTGAAAATAACCTTGCCTCAAGAGAAAAACCGGTAAAGAAAAAAATAACACGGGTACAGGGCGGATGCAGTTAGTATAATCTCACTTATCGGAAACCCTACTATCACAAAAGGGGCCGTTGAACACAAATAACGACCGGTTTACATAAATTAAAATAATTTACGTAAAAAAAAAGATGCAATTGGTGTTTTCTTTTCCGAACTTGCTTAAAAAATAACGAAATGAAAAACACTATGCGTAAATTATTTACCAATCTAAACATTGCAACAAGGCCATTTTCCTGTCTGTTCATTCTTCTCTTTGCCATAGTTTCTTTTTCGGCACAGGCACAGATACAAATTATGGTCGATGATGACGGAGTGCCCTTTACCAGCATCTCCAACCATACCACATGGGAATCGGCAACAAATGATCTGCAGACTGCCATTGATTTAGTCTACGAGAATGGTGGTGGTTCCGTTTGGGTGGCAGGCGGAACCTATCTTCCTACAACTGAATTGGCAGCAGATCCCTCAGCCCCCGTTCCTACGGGGAATGTCCGACACACCACTTTTGTCATGAGAAACGGCGTTAGTGTTACCGGAGGATTCGAAGGTGATGAAGCAACCCTCGCCGAACGCCCCGAAGACCTTTTTGGCACTACTAATAAAGTCGTTTTATCGGGCGACATTGGGACTCCTGCCGATTCTACCGACAATTCCTTTCATGTGGTTCTCTTTCCTGAAGGGAGCGACGATTCAGCCATTCTTCAGGAGGTTTATATTACGGGAGGACAGGCAAATAATTATCAGTATTTTGGTTATCGTGGAGGTGGTGTTCATCTCCGATCCGGCGGGATCATCAGAAATTGTGTGATAACCGGGAACTTTGCCGGCGAGGCCGGTGGAGGTGTTTACCTTTATAAAGGTGGAAGAGTTGAGTCGGGAGAAATAAAAAATAATGTTGCTTATTCTATCGGTGGAGGCGTCAACCTAAACCTGGGCGGATTGGTAACTTCAGCAGTTATACATGGCAATAAAACATCAGACGAAACCGGAGGAAAAGGTGGAGGCGTATTTTTTTCCTCTGACTTAAGCGAGTACGGAACTGTTTCCAACTGCTTTATTGTGGATAATCTATCGGCAAAAAAAGGTGGTGGTGTTGGCATCTATCTTGGCGGTCATCTTATCAACAATCTTATCAGTAACAATGAAGCTGTCGGCAATGGCGGAGGTGTATTTATACAGGAAGGCGGACTGATATTGAACAACACAATTGTTGCCAACACAGCAGATGCTGCCGGAGGTGTTTACGGAGATAATGGCGGAGAAATAATCAACACGGTTATGTGGGGTAACAAAACATCCCTGACAACAAATACGCAATTTGTAAGACTTACGGAATCGACCACGGCTGATTATTGTGCCATTGAAAACGGAACAACGGCCAATGGCATCACCAACCTTGTCATCCTGGATGCAGAAAATTCAGGAAGCGGAACACACCCGGAATTCAGGAATACGGTTTCATTTTCAGGATTACCGACCGGTGAAAGTCAACTCAATGAAATATTAAACAGTGATTATAGCACAGGACTAACTTCAGCTTTACTGGATGCAGGTACACCCGATATAACGGGACTGCCCGTTCTGTCTGATGACATTATCGGTAATCCAAGAATTACCAAATCAGCAATAGACATAGGTGCTTATGAAACATTATATTACAGCATTACAGGCACTGTGAACGGAGGAAACGGAACTATTGATCCGACCGGTCCGGTTAATATTCTTGATGGTGAAAGTGTTGAATTCATTGTTACCCCGGCATCCGGTTATGATGCAGCTTTGTTCAACATCAATGGAGACGACTTCTTAGGGCAGCTTGTCAATGAGGGCAGTTATTTTTCTTACACCGAAAGTACTGTTTCGTCTGATCTTGATGCAGTGGTTGAATTTGGTATTATTAATAAAATAAACAAACCGGAAGAGGCAAAACCGACCATCTATCCAACCCCGGCCAGAAATGAATTATTCATAGATGGATACGATGTGCAGTTTATCCGGATTTTTAATATTACCGGGGCAGTCGTCAAAGTATTTAACAGCAATGTTGCCTTACCACTAAACATTTCCGGTCTGGAGAACGGTCTTTATTTCATTGAAATTACGGGGAAAGAAAATGAAAAGCACATTCTGCGGTTTGTCAAATATTAAACCGGGCTTTGTGTTCCTTTAGTCGTGAAAGATTCCAGATTTGATACCGGCACCTTACATCGTGAATCAAGTGTTTACATTAACGACTTAATTATATTAAAACATTGATTGTCAATGATTTTCAATTCACCCTTGACTCTCTGTTGTCCCTGTTTTCAGGAGGCAGGCATTTAAAAATCTAACCATCTACCAAGGAAACGAGCATGGCAAGGTTTGCCACAAAAGAATATGTATAAGTTCTTGCATGCGAGTTCCATCCGACCTTAAAAATAAATTTTATACGGATGAAACCTACAATAAAAATTATCCTTTTCTTTGTACTTGCAATAGTTATTGTACAGTGTACGCGAACAAAAAAAAGCAAGACAACGTGAAAAAAGTACAGGACATCATCTCCTCAATGACCCTGGAGCAGAAAGCACAGCTGGTGATCGGAACAGGTATGGTTTTCGATCTTCCCGACACAATTGAAGCACCTTTCGAAGATCCTCTAAAAAATTACGGCGATACAGCTTATGCAAAAATGGTTCGCCGCATCCGTAAATATTTACCCGGAGCGGCCGGATTTACTGCCGAATTCCCGGAACTGGGAATTACTTCGCAGGTGCTGGCCGACGGCCCCGCCGGACTCCGTATCGCTCCCGAAAGGGAAGGAACGGACAGCACTTTTTATTGCACGGCCTTCCCTATTGCCACGGTTCTGGCATCTTCGTGGGACACAGACCTCGTAGAAGAAGTCGGAAAAGCCATGGGCAATGAAGTCCTGGAATATGGTGGCGATGTCCTTTTGGCACCTGCCCTGAATATTCAACGGGACCCGCTTTGCGGAAGAAACTTTGAATATTATTCGGAAGACCCCCTGATAAGTGGAAAGATGGCTGCAGCGATGGTCAAGGGTGTCCAGTCCAATGGTGTGGGAACTTCCATCAAACATTATGCTGCCAACAATCAGGAGACTAATCGTCTCTCCGTCAATACCATTGTTAGTGAACGCGCTTTGAGGGAAATTTACCTGCGTGGCTTTGAAATTGCCGTCAAAGAGTCGCAGCCATGGACTGTTATGTCGGCCTACAATAAAATCAACGAACAATACGCTTCCGAAAGTCATGATTTATTGACTAAGATTCTTCGTGACGACTGGGGATTTGAAGGATATGTCGTAACCGACTGGGGAGCCGGAGATGACCTCGTGGCACAAATGAAGGCAGGCAATGATCTGATCATGCCGGGGCTGCCCGACCAGATTGAGAAGATTATTGCAGCCGTTGAAGAAGGTAAGCTGGATGAAAAAATTCTTGACCGGAATATTAAACGTATTCTCAGTATCATGTTGAAAACCCCGAAATACAAAGCGTATCAACATTCCAACAATCCGGATTTGAAGGCCCATGCCCGGATAACCCGCCGGGCCGCAGCTGATGGGATGGTATTGCTTGAAAACCGCAATCAGGCACTACCCATTTCAGCAGAAAAAGTTAAAACAGTTGCCGTTTTCGGCAATTCATCTTACGAGTTTATTTCGGGCGGAACAGGTAGTGGCGATGTTAATGAGGCCTACATCGTTTCACTTATCGAAGGATTGGAAAATGGCGGCTTTAAAGCCAACGATGAACTTTCAGATATTTATAATCATTATATCAAAGAGATGCGTACCAAAGCCGGCCCGCCAAAAAACTGGCTGACAGCATTGATGGGTGGCAGGGAACCAGTTGCTGAAATGGAAGTATCTGCCACAATGGCCCGCGAAATGGCAGAGAAAAACGATGCAGCTCTGATTACCATTGGCCGAAATTCGGGTGAAGGCAGAGACCGGGAAGCAGAACCGGGCGATTTTTATCTGACCGACACGGAAAAACAACTCATCAGGAACGTTTCTGAAGCATTTCAGGCCAAAGACAAAAAGGCCATTGTCATTCTCAACATCGGGGCTCCTGTTGAAACAGCCTCCTGGGCAAAAATCCCGGATGCTGTCCTCCTTGCCTGGCAACCCGGACAGGAAGCCGGAAACTCATTGGTTGATGTGATTAGCGGAAAAGTCAATCCTTCAGGTAAGCTGGCCGTAACTTTCCCCGTTTCGTACGATGATGCCCCGACATCAGCAACCTTCCCGGGCCATGCCATTGAAGGAGAAACGAGCAACACAGATGATTTATCAGGATTCTCGATGATGCAGAGAGTCCCATGGGAAGTGATCTATACCGAAGATATTTTTGTGGGATACCGCTACTACTACACTTTCAACAAAAAAACAGCCTATGAATTCGGTTACGGCCTCTCCTATACCGATTTTGATTACAATAACCTTAAATTATCCGCCGATGAGTTCAAGGATAAACTTACCGCTTCAGTTGAAATCACGAACACAGGCGAAGTAGCCGGACGCGAAGTGGTTCAGGTTTATATATCAGCACCGCAAGGCAATCTGGTAAAACCAAATATTGAATTGATCAACTTTGGAAAAACCAAACTTCTACTACCTGGAGAAAGTGAAACCCTTTTGTTTGAAATTAATGCACGTGACATATCATCATTTGATGAACAAACCGGTGCATGGATTGCCGAAAAAGGAGAGTATACCCTTAAAATTGGTTCATCTTCCACACAAACAGAGCAAACAGCCAACTTTTATTTACCCGAAACCACAGTGGTGGAGAAAGTTACTCAACATGCTTTAGCACCTGTTCAGGAAATAAACAAAATGACACTCTGATAAACAAGTCGGTTCTACCACGAATTTAATGACAACTTGAAATTTGTTTATATGTGGTTAAAATATAGTTTAACGTAGTTATATGCTGTATTTTTTTTTAACAATATTTAAACCACATTTATAACTATATTTTAACAAATATTAAACTACTAAAATAAGGGTCAATAGTCCGTTAAACTTTTGTAAGCATCTTATATTCAGCTGGTTATACCCAAAGGATCTGTTTTGATAAAATGCAGATTTTCAACGGGATACGAATCATCCTGTAACTTAACCCAACTTGTCATCTTGCTATCATAAAATTCTGTATTCCAGTCA
>NZ_AEWI01000003.1 GCF_000191885.1 Anaerophaga thermohalophila DSM 12881 | reverse complement strand
ATGAAACGAGCATGGCAAGGTTTGTCACAAAAGAACATGTATAATTAACCTCTAATCATCAAAGAAACCAAAAACAGTGAACAGATTCTTCGTCGTTACCTCCTCAGAATGACATTAGACAGTCTGTCATTCTGAGCGGAGCGAAGAATCTTATATTAATTAAAGCATAATAAATTGTATCATTCCAATAACTTAGACTAATTTTATACGGATAAAAATGTTAGGATTGTTAGGATTGTTAGCTAATGTAATAAAACTTATAATATTCTAACAACTAACACATTAACAATATTAACAACTTTAACAATTCTAACAACCGTAACAATTTATTAAATGTAAGATGAAACAAGCATGGCAACGTTTTCCACAACAGAACATGTATAAGTTCTTGCATGCGAGTTCCATCCGACCTTAATAAATAAATTTTATACGGATGAAATAAAGTTGAATATATATGCATAAAAGCGTTTGTTGATTATCGTGCTTTCTCACCGTGTCCCCATTTTATTATCTTTGTTTTAACATTCAATTTAATCTCAATGGTCAAGGCGATGCTCATAGCCGGTTTTGGTGGATTTATCGGTACCATCTTACGGTTTTTTATTTCACGATACATTCAGGTTTTCTTTGTTTCCACTTTTCCCTGGGGAACTTTACTGGTGAATATTGCAGGTAGTTTTCTGATCGGTGTATTTTTTGGTATTTCGGGAAAGGGTCAGTTTATGACGGCCGAATGGCGATTGTTTTTAACTGTTGGACTGTGTGGCGGATTTACTACTTTCTCGTCTTTCTCCAACGATGCTCTGTTGCTTTTAGAAAACAATGAATTTTTTCGATTTGCAACGTATACAGGATTAAGTTTTTTGTTTGGTCTTATCGCAGTATTTCTTGGGCGGATGCTTATTAAAATGATTTGATATGAAGGCAGTTACAAAATCATCCATGCTTCGGATTTATATTAGCTCAACGGATAAGGACGGGCATCAGCCATTGTTCGAGTCGATTGTTTTCAAAGCCCGTGAAGCAGGAATTTCAGGGGCTACAGCTATCAGAGGCGCTTTGGGGTTTGGCGCCAGTTCGGTCATTCATTCATACAAATTCTGGGAGGTTGCAGAAAAAGTGCCGATGGTGGTGGAAATCATTGACAGTGATGATAAAATAGACGCCTTTTATGAAAACATATCCCCCATGCTCGAAGATATGCGCTATGGTTGCCTTGTAATTCGGGAAAGAGTGGATATTTTGCTTAATAAAAAGGGAAAAAAGATAAATTAAAGCAATGAGTCCGGTCTAAGAAGCATCTTTATTGCCGAACTCGTTTTTGTTTTAAATTTTTATATCTTCATTAACAATAAGGTAACTCTGGTAAAAAATTTAAAACATCTGGATTTTGATAAAAAAATGCTTTTTATACTGCACTCAGTGATAGATTTGTTCCTGTTTGCAGATTGTCTTTAACCAGGACAATGTATAACTCAATATAACGAAGGTTAAGAAGATATTGCTTTTTTCCCCGGCTTTACAGACGGTTTACTACTAAAGGGTACCCGTCTGTAAAGCCGGAAAATGTTGTAGCAAATCAAGTGTCTGTTCAGGAAGTGTCATTTACAAGGCTTCCGAAGTCCGAAAATACGGAGTTTGTTTCTCGTATATGAGTAATTTTCGGATAAGCGTAACACAGTAAATGATACTTTACGGGCAGACACTAAATTACTAATAAAACCAACTAATAAAACGAAAACCATGAAACGAAATTTTGTTTTTTTACTGGCAATAGTGGTGTTGAACGCCTGTACAGCCAAGGAAAGCGCGAAACCTGTAATAGCCAAAAATCAGGAGATTGAGCAAAAAGTTGAAGCGCTGTTGAACCGGATGACTCTGGAAGAAAAAATCGGGCAAATGACCCAGTTGACCATTGATGTACTGGGCGAGCCAGAAACTATTTATCAGGGTGATTTTCAACTGAGCGAAGCCAGGATGGATACCGTGTTTGGTGTCTATAAAGTGGGTTCCATTCTTAACACACCCGGCACAATAGCTCAGACCAGAGAGAAGTGGCATGAGATTATCAGCAAAATTCAGGAGAAATCCATGGAGGAGATCGGGATTCCTTGCATTTACGGATTGGACCAGATACATGGTTCAACTTATATTCTGGATGGCACAATGTTTCCCCAACCTCTCAACATGGGCGCTACTTTTAACCGTTCTTTGGTTCGCAAAGGCGGTGAAATAACGGCTTATGAAACAAAAGCAGGGAGTGTGCCCTGGACTTTTTCTCCGACTTTAGACCTTGGGCGTGATCCCCGCTGGCCCCGGATGTGGGAAAACTATGGTGAAGATGCTTTTGTGAACGCCGTAATGGGACGCGAAGCCGTTTTAGGTCTCCAGGGTGATGACCCAAATAAAATAGGCAAAGAACAAATTGCCGTTTGCCTGAAACATTATATGGGGTATGGCGTGCCTTTTTCGGGAAAAGACCGCACACCTGCAATTATCAGTGAACAACAACTGCGTGAGAAGCATTTTGCCCCCTATTTGGAAGCCATAAGAACAGGGGCCTTGTCAGTGATGTGCAACTCCGGCTCTGTTAACGGTATGCCTGTTCATGCCAGTTACGAATTACTTACAGAATGGCTGAAGGAGGATTTGAACTGGGACGGAATGATTGTAACCGACTGGGCCGATATCAACAATCTCTACACGAGGGAAAAGGTTGCGGAAAACAAGAAAGAAGCTATTAAACTGGCCATCAATGCTGGTATTGATATGGCCATGGAACCCTACGACTGGGATTTCTGCATTCTTTTGAAAGAGCTGGTTGATGAGGGTGAAGTGAAAATGAGCCGCATCAATGATGCAGTACGCAGGGTGTTACGAATGAAATACCGCCTGGGCTTATTCGAGACGCCGGTTTACGATACCGAAGATTTTCCGTTGTTCGGAAGCGAAGAACATGCCCAGGTGGCCCTGGAGGCCGCTGAGGAATCCATGGTTCTGCTCAAAAATGAAAATGATATTTTGCCTTTAGCCGATGGAAAGAAAATTTTGGTCACCGGTCCCAATGCCAACTCAATGCGGACCCTTAATGGTGGCTGGTCGTACACCTGGCAGGGAAAAGGAGCAGATAAGTTTGCTGCTGAGCACAATACAATACTGGAAGCTTTTAATGAAAAGTTTGGCGACAATAATGTGGTTTACCAGCCAGGGGTTACCTATAACAATGCCGGTGAGTACTGGGAAGAAAACGAGCCTGAAATAGATAAAGCAGTGGCTGCAGCCTATGGTGTTGATGTTATTTTTGCCTGCATCGGAGAAAATTCCTATTGCGAAACACCCGGAAACCTATCCGATCTTACTTTGTCGGAAAACCAGTTGAATCTAGTAAAAGCACTCAGTAAAACCGGGAAACCGATTGTTCTGGTTCTGAATGGGGGCCGTCCACGTGTGATCAGTGAAATTGAACCCCTGGCCGATGCGGTGGTCGATATTATGTTGCCCGGGAATTATGGTAGCGATGCTCTGGCCAATCTCATCAGCGGCGAAACGAATTTCAGCGGTAAATTGCCTTTTTCTTATCCTAAGGCGGTTAACTCACTTGGCAGTTACGATTACAAACCAAGTGAACACACCGGAACCATGGAAGGAGTCTATAACTACAATGCACAGATGTCGTTTCAGTGGGCTTTTGGTTATGGGTTGAGTTATACCGGTTTTGAATATGAAAACTTTTCTGTGGATAAAACATCATTTACAGCTGAAGACGATCTGACATTTACCGTGGATGTTACCAATACCGGCGATCGTGCAGGAAAAGAAAGTGTACTGTTGTTCAGTAGTGATCTGGTTGCGTCGCTGACTCCGGATGTACGACGCCTGCGTGCCTTCAAAAAAATAGAATTACAACCGGGTGAAACCAAAACAGTGACTTTAACGCTAAAAGGTTCTGACCTTGCTTTTGTGGGGAAAGACGGTAAGTGGATATTGGAAGAAGGAGATTTCCGTATTCAGACCGGTGATCAGGTGTTGGATATTGCCTGCACGAAGACTAAAAAGTGGGAAACACCAAATATTTAATTCGGGAAGCCTTATATTGCAGCTTTTTGTTTGGACAAAATATCAAAGAGGGTGTCTAAACAGTAATTCTTTGGAAAAACTAAAAACAATACTTGCGACAGCAAGTATTGTTTTTCAATTATTTACACATAGTTGTACAAAGCACATCACGGAGATTCACAGAGAAAAAATGAACTGTTTATGCTGCACTCACAGGTTAAAAGATAATTACCTTGTCACTGTCGACCACCAGGTCTGTTAATTCGGCCATTGTACTGAGTTGGGTACCCTCGATAAGCTGATCCTCTTTAGTCATAGCCGGTTTGACTAATGCATAAAAAATTCTATATTTGCTGCGCAAAATGGTCCCGTAGTTTAACTGGATAGAACGTAGGATTCCGGTTCCTATAGTGGGGGTTCGAGTCCTCCCGGGATCACAGAACCATATTCATCTAAAAACATTAAGCTGTAAATCGATTGATTTACAGCTTTTTAATTTTTAGTCCCATTCATTTAAAACCATAAAAAAACACAACGTTGGTGAACAAATTTTTTTCGTAAATTTGTTCACCAGCATCGCCATTAAAAACTGGTTGACTGTTTGTTACAAAAATTCTCGTTTCATTTTTCCGGTGATTTTTGAGGATTTCGGAAGCCATTTCCGGTGAACAAATTCAAACATTAAACACAGTTGTCATGGCAAACACTCAAAACTTCACCGTCGGATTTATCATCCGCACAGGCCGCCTTAGTCAGGGGAGAGCGCCCATTTTTGCAAGGATATCTATCGATGGCAAGCGCACCGAATTCTCGGTAAAGCGTAGCATCCCTCCAGAATTGTGGAACAAGGAAGCTGGCAAAGTCAGACCCAAATCCAAAGAAGCCGCAGAAATCAATCCCTTCCTGGACAAGGTTAGAAAAAGGCTCCTGGAATGTTACTCCGAAGCATTGCTCTCGGGAAAAGTCATTTCCGGCCAGTACATCAAAAATCTATTCTTTGGCATTGAGCAGGAATCCGTCAAAACCACTGATGACCTGATTGAATACCACAATACCACATGTCGGGACAAGCTTGCCCCCAGAACCTTTGCTCATTACAAAACCACCCAGAAGTATTTCCGTGAGTTTTTGCAAAAAAAGATGAAAACACCGGCCATCCCTGTCCGATCCATCGATTATAAACTACTTGTCGATTTTGAAATTTTCCTGCGGAAAAAGCAGGGATTAAACGGGGACGGCAGCCTGGACACCAACACCACCATGAAGCACTTTTGCCGGATCCGCAAGATGCTTAATCTGGCCGAACGACTGGAATGGATTCAAACCAACCCGTTTAAGAACTACAAGATTGCTTATGACAAAAAAGACCGCGGCTTCCTTTCTGAAGATCAGCTCAAAACCTTGCGGGATCTGGATTTTTCAATTCCCCGCATTCAGCTGGTCAAGGACCTGTTTGTCTTTTCCTGCTACACCGGCATAGCCTATGTGGATTTGCAATATCTCACCCATGACAGCCTCATCAAAGGCATAGACGGGCAGGCATGGCTCTCTTTCCAATGGCATAAGACCAAAAATTCGGTCAAACTACCGGTTTTGCCCCAAGCCCTTGAAATCATTGAGTCTTACAAGAACCATCCAACCCTGGAAGGCAAACCCTGGCTTTTCCCACGCATTTCCAACCAAAAGTTAAATGCCTACCTGAAAGAAATTGCCGATCTCTGTGGCATCAAGGAGCGGCTCACCTTCCATATGGCCCGGCACACTTTTGCCACAACCGTCACTTTAAGTAACGGGGTACCTATCGAAACTGTCAGCAAGGTTCTTGGTCACAGCGATATCAAAACCACTCAGATCTACGCCAAAGTCATTGAAAACAAAGTGGCCGATGACATGTCCAATCTCAGAACCCGCCTGGATGATGGCGGGCAGAAAGAATCCAAAGCAGCCCGCTAAGAGAGATCACTTTATTTCACTTTATTTTTTTAGTGTCGTTTTAAGCCTTGTGATGGGCTGAAGCGGCACTTTTTTATTTTTCAAAAACAATCAACGATTTTGTTTTATAAATGAAGCTTATTATTTTTAAATACCTAACCTGGCATAGCCAGAACCAAACAGGTTGCAAATATCTCATGAATAATTGAAGGAAGTGCCCGGCAAGTGTTGTATTAAAAAGTTATGAATGGGCCAAAGCACAACGTCAACTGGGCAACTGGGTCGTGTGCGGAAACCATTCAACAATCGAAAAAGATGTCTTCGAAATTCTTTTAAAAGGTTCGCAGCCTTTAATTCTGGTTTTGGCCCGCAATATGAAAAGCCGCTGGGATGAAAATATTAAAGCCGCACTAACCCAGAACAGACTCTTAATTATAAGTCCTTTCCCGGAAAATGTAAAACGAATAACCCGGAAAACTGCTTATCACCGAAATCTTGAAATCATCAATATGAGTGATAGTCTGACTGTAGGACACGTAACTCCGGGAGGACAATTAGCGAAACTACTTGATGATAAAAATTTTAGTTGTCTATAAAATGCCTTAAAATTTTGTATGTATGCGTATACGTGTTCTAGCCCCTTGTTGAAGATATTTTTGTTATTTTAGAGCTCATAAAAGATAGTCTTGTTGGTGAAATGGTGAAGTGTCATTTTTTTGTCTTGACACCTCTAAGACACACATTATCAGAGTAATAAACAAGCTATCTTTTGTTTTTTTTACTGCAAAAAGCTCAATTTAGGTTATCAGCAAATAGCTGATGAACTGGGTTTGTCCGTAAGAACTGTAGAAAATCAAATTACCAAAGCTCTTAAAATTTTAAGAGAACAAATGAGGGATTATTACTAATTATCAACATTTTTAAGTCATAAACCGTGAAACTATTCTAAATTTTCAATGTCATGAAAAAATTAACGTTACTTTTTGCAAGTATTTTTCTTTTGGTGAGTGCCCAGGGCTATTCACAAATGCCGGAAAGCGAATTAACAGGATTGGCCAAAATCAAAAGCGGGGCCCAATCTAAAAGAATCAGTAGTTACGATCGCAGCGGAGGCAACGACGACCGTTATGCAAACATTCAGCCAGGAGAAGAACTGGTTATGGCCGACATTGACGGGGCCGGCATTATTAATCACATCTGGATAACCATTGCCCCGCCTCCCCATGACCTGAGCCGGAATAACATTATTCTTAAAATGTACTGGGACGGAGAAGAAGAACCGTCTGTACTGTCGCCTATTGGTCCGTTTTTCGGCCAGGGATGGGAAGAAGAATACGCCTGGAGCAGTCTGCCCTTAGCAGCTGGTCCTAGCGGTGGGAAAGCACTAACAAGTTATTTTGCAATGCCTTTTTCAGAGAATGCCAAAATTGTAATTGAAAACCAAAACGATCGCCCCATTGATGCTTTCTACTATTATGTCGATTATGTGGACTTGGAAGAATTACCTGAAGACATGGGCCGCTTCCACGCATGGTATAATAAAGAACTTACCGAAGCCCTTGAAGATGGTGAAAACGAATGGGGAGTATTAGGTCCGCAAGAAGAAAATCCCGATGGCAAAGAAAACTACCTAATCGCTGATATTAAAGGGAAAGGTCAGTTTGTAGGGGTGAATTATTTTGTTGATAACCCATCACCTATGTGGTATGGTGAAGGTGATGATATGATATTTATTGACGATGAGGTAACCCTCCATGGTACTGGTACTGAAGACTACTTCAACACTTCCTGGGCCCCAAAAATCCTCTTTTCCCATCCGTATTTCGGGTATGGAAGAGTGAATGATGAGAGTGGCTGGCTGGGCAGAACTCATGCATTTCGGTTTCATATCCAGGACCCCCTATATTTCAATGAGTCTCTAAAGTTTACCATCGAACATGGGCATAATAATTGTCTAACGCTAGATATCGCAACAGTTGCGTACTGGTATCAGGACGAGGCCGTCGGTGTACCTGAAATTCCCGGGAAAGAAGCCAGGAAGCCAATGCCCCACATCGGTGCAGTTGAAATTCACAAATGGCGCCACGAATGGAGAAAAAGCAAAGGTAGTGAACCCGATCTCTGGGGGAACGAATAGTTAACAAAAAGCCATCAAGCCCCGGCTTGAACAAACCGCTCAAGTCGGGGACTTGAACTGGGTTATAGGAAAGTCCCAAACCTGATAACAGATACCACTTTCAACAACCTTAAAAAGGCAATAATAAGTCCTAAATTGGATTCTCGTGGTATAAAAGGTTTCTGAAAATGGACTCAAAAATTTATTTAAACGCGTTAAAACAAACATGGAATTTTTATTTCATAAATCTGCCACAAAAATGGATGCATAAAAAAATTACGAACTCACCTGCCGTCAGGCAGATTCCATTAGACCAATAACTTATAAAATAATCACTACTGACCGATTAAAAAATCAGTAAAAAGGGACTACCGCCGCAAGGTTTCGCCCCAATGTTGTAAGTTTGTTTTGCGAAACAAAAAACTACTACATGGGCAAAGATACAACAAAGCATTTAATCGGTCAGCTGATCTTCAAACAGGTTATGAAAATGCTTCCGAGAGAACCGTTCGACCTTTTGGTAGGGCAATGCGGTAGAGACCGCTATTACAAGTACAAGTCATTTTTTGCGTGGGAACAGATAGTGTCATGTCAAGTTAAAACTGACGGATAAAGTCTTTTTAGTTTTATCCGAGAGTCTTTAGTTGTAAATTGACATTCCCGGGACCTATTCAAAATGTTTTTCTAAACCCCATTTTCTTACTAATTTCCATCCATTTTCAAAAATTCAGAAGGACTTGCTCCAAATTCTTCACGAAATCTTTTAGTGAAATAAGCTGGCGAAGTAAATCCTACGTCCAAAGCTATACTAGAGATATTTCCCTGTTTTTCCTTTAAAAGTTCCAACCCTTTAAAAAGTCTGAATTTATTAATATATTCTGAAGGAGTAAGACCCGTTAACCTTTTCATTTTGCGATAAAGGTGAATTCTGGACATGCCAATTTTTTGACTTAATTCTTCAACTGAAAACTCTGATGCAGAATAGTTTGATTCCAAAAAATAATTTAATTTGTTCAAAAAATCCTGGTCAATGTTGGAAATTATCTCGGAATTATCCTTCGCATTAATTTTCCAAAAATTCTTTTGGTATTGTTGCCTAAGATTTTCTCGGCTTTCAATCATTTTTCTGATTCGAACTTTAAGAAAATGGGGGTTAAAAGGTTTTTCAATATAAGCATCTGCGCCTGTTTCAATTCCTTCAATTTTTCGTTCTGTCCCGGCCTTGGCTGTAAGCATAATTATTGGAATATGACTTGTCTCAAGATTGTTTCTTAAAGTCTTGGTTAATTCAATACCATCAATTTCCGGCATCATTAGGTCCGTTAGTATCAAATCAAAATGGTTCTTTTCAATAAGTTCTAAAGCCTTCTTCCCGTCTGTTGCCTCTTTGATTTTATACTCTTTTGATAACAATCGTATAAGATAATTTTTTAATTGTTGATCATCTTCCACAACTAATATGGAGGGCTTTTTTTGAAGATTAGGCCATGGTGCGAAGTTATTTTTTTCTTTAGATGAAATTTCCATTTCTGGTTCTGGAATTTTTGGAAGGGTTGACTGATTTTGAATTGTACTTGCATATTCTTTTCCTTGTGGTATAACCACAGTAAAAGTGGTGCCGTTTCGTCCGTCACTTCCAATTTTAATATGACCTTTATGAAGTTCAATAAATCCTTTGGACAAGCTGAGACCTATTCCCGTTCCCATTGTTCTATGTTGTTTTTGCTGATAAAAGGGCCGAAATATTTGTTTTTGTTCTTCTGGCGGAATGCCCGGCCCTGTATCGGATATTTGGATTAAGGCATTGTTGCTTGAATCAATTCTGACCTTAAGAACTATTTTCCCATTCATCGGGGTGAATTTGAAGGCATTAGAAAGTACATTAAAAACAACCTTGTCTATTTTATCAACATCTATCCACATGAAATAATCTGATATTGGGCAATCATAAAGAAACTCTATTTCTTTCTGTCGAGCCAAAGGTGCAAAAGCATTATATATGTTTTTAATAAACCCACTGAGCCTTATTTTGGAAATATTTAGCTGCAGTTCGTTTGTGTCCATTTTTCTAAAATCCATTAGTTGATTAATAAGTCTTAATAATCTTTCAGTATTTTGTTTGACCAATGTTATGTTGTTTTCCAAAAATTCATGGCTAATCGGTCCTGAAGGATTTTTTATTTCTTCATGAATCTCATTAATTGGAGATTGTATTAATGTCAGGGGAGTTCTTATCTCATGGCTAATATTGGTGAAAAATCTGAGCTTTGCCTGAGTAGCTCTTTCTACTTCTTTATTCATTTTTTTAATCTGATTATTTTGAAGAGCTAACTTTTCTTTTTGTTGTTCAATCGCTTTGTTCTTCTGGTCCAATTCGCTGTTTCTGCGTCTGATCATAGAATAGTAGTAAGTCAGCCAAAGAGATAATAAAACCAAAGACAATAGGCTAATTAATGCAATATGTAGAAGTGATCTTTGATCGTTGAATTGTTGTTTTTGCTTTCGAATACGTTCCGTTTGCTTATTAAGAATTTCTTGATAAGCCATGACTTGGTCCAGCTGTAATCTTAAAACCGTTACATTAGAACTGTCAACAACTGAAGTTCCCAAAATATTGTGTTTTTTATAGGATTGTCCGGTTAAAATGGAGCGGGCTACTTCAATAGCCTTTTTACCTCCAGTTGGATAAATGAATGAAGCCTGAAGTACTCCTTTTTCTACAAGTTCCATTCCCAGGTTAGGTAAGGCATCAATGCCTATTATAAAAAGATCGTTAATGTTCATTTCTTCTGCAACTTTTCTGGCACTTCGTGCCATTACGTCATTGTGTCCAAAGACAATGTCAAACTCATGTTTTTTTAAAGCGGGTCTTGCTACTTTTTTTGCTACTTCCGGTAGCCATTTACCATCCACACTTTCAACGATCTCAAGGTTTGGGTAATTGGCGAGACCCTCGACAAATCCCTGGTGCCGTTCTTGGGCCGGACTTGAACCGTCCATCCCTCGAATCTCAAGAATTTTTCCTTCTCCATTTTTAATATTTGCAATATATTCAGCAACATCTTTCCCTATTTGATAATTATCAGCACCAACAAATGCACTGTATTCGTCTGATTGGATTTTCCGATCAATTATAATAGTGGGTATGCCACTTTTGTATGCTTCCGTTGCTATGGAAGTTATTGGTTGGGATTCATTGGGTGATATTATTAGTAGATCAACATCCTGATTAATTAATTCCTGAATTTGAAGTTCTTGTCTTCTAGTATTTTCCTCAGCATTCAAAATGGTAAGTTCAATTTCCGGATAAAGTGCCGCAGTCATAACCATTTCCTTATTCATAGTTTCCCGCCAGGCATCTGAAGCACATTGCGAAAAGCCTACATGAAAACTGTCTTTTTCTTCTTGTTTGCATTTAACTGAAACAAATTGCAATAAGAAAAGAAAAAGAAAAAATATGATGGGAAACTTTTTCATAAGTTAACAAAGTGATTATTCCAAATTAAAAAAATCAAAACAAATTTTATTCTTTTTTCAAAGATAAGTGATCGGAACTTAATCACCCCATTATGGAGCATAAGAAATGTTACAAATCATGTAACATCCATTGCTGTCGGGGTTTGAGAGTTTTGTTTGAAACTAAATTTATATCATTTGTAACATTAGACATCGAAGGTTGGACGTAAACATCTCTACATTTGACTAATGAAAATTTAACACGAAAAGTTTTGGCAGCTTCAATTTTAACAAAAAAAAATAGTTATGAGATTTTTATTAATGATGATTGGGATGCTGATGATTGTAGCATCTTGTACTTCTTCCAGAAAAGAAAATACAAACAATGATGAAACATCAGAATTTCAGGAAAAATGGCGCCCCCAAATTCATTTTACTCCTGAGCAAAACTGGATGAATGATCCTAATGGGATGGTATACTACAATGAAGAATATCATCTGTTTTATCAGCACAATCCTGATACTACCGTTTGGGGCCCAATGCATTGGGGACATGCAGTAAGTAAGGACCTTATACATTGGGAACATCTGCCAATTGCACTTTATCCTGATTCTTTAGGTACTATTTTTTCGGGAAGCGCGGTTGTAGATATGAATAATACAACAAATTTCTCCGAGGGCGATACTCCCCCTTTGGTGGCTGTTTATACCAATCATAGTCATAAAAAAGAAAGAGAGGGACGTAATGATTTTCAGTGCCAAAGCATTGCCTATAGTTTGAATAATGGGCGTGAATGGAAAAAATTTAAAAATAATCCGGTCTTACCCAACCCAGGTATTCGTGATTTTCGGGACCCAAAAGTAATTTGGTATGAACCTGAAGAGAAATGGATAATGGCTCTTGCTGTAAAAGACAGAGTTTCCTTTTATTCATCTCCAAACCTGAAGGACTGGAAGTATGAAAGCGATTTTGGAAAAGGTGTCGATCATGGTGGGGTTGTTGAATGTCCTGATCTTTTCCCATTAGAAACAGAGAATGGAGAAAAAAAAATGGGTCTTACTCGTGAGCGTGAATCCGGGAGGTCCCAATGGAGGATCTGGAACTAAATATTTTATAGGGGATTTTAATGGAAGCAAATTTAAATCAGACTGGCCGGCCGAAAAGGAAGTCTGGCTAGATCATGGCAAAGATAATTATGCAGGCGTTACTTGGTCCAATGAACCGAATAATGAAATAAGCAGAACTTATCTGGGATGGATGAGTAATTGGCAATATGCTAATGTTGTTCCAACTGAAGCTTGGCGAGGTACAATGACTCTTCCCAGGGGATTAACTCTGTGGACTAACGAAAATGGGAAGAAACGACTAAAAGCTTCCTTGGTCGAAAATTTGGATAAAATAGCCGGAGAATGGCAAAGCATTGGTAGTAATATTTCCGCTTCAGGTGGAAGCAAAAAATTGCCTTTTAACCTTGAGAATGTCTCTGCCTGTCAATTTACTCTAAAATTAGAAACTCCTGAAAATTCAGTATCAAATATTGAACTTTCTAACCCTGAAGGGAATAAAGTAATAATAACTCTTGATCGAAGTGAAAACAAAGTCACTTTTGATCGAAGAAAGTCTGGGAAAACAGATTTTAGTGAGAATTTTCCAGGTGTCTTTCCTGCTCCATGGGATTTTAAAAACACAACTACTCTGAACATAATTGTGGATCAATCTTCTATTGAGCTTTTCGTTGATGAAGGGCGCTTACAAATGACGCACTTGGTTTTCCCCAAAAGTATACTTGGCCAAATTAAAATAGCTGAAACCGATAATGCCTCGATACTTTCAGCCCGTGCAAGAGAATTAAAATCAATTTGGAAATAATTAAATAATGAGAGATGAAGGTTGAAAAAAGTTTATTGTGGGCGGTCATCGTGGCTGCCTTAGGTAGCGTAAATTTTGGAATTAATATGGCTGCTATTGCAGGGGCTGTATCATCAATTAAGGAACACTTCTTATTGAGCGAATTTCAGATAGGATTAGTTGTAAGTGGATTGGTGATAGGCTGTATGATTGGGGCCTTTTCTTCAGGATCAGTATCTGAGAAAATAGGGAGGAAAAAAGTTTTAATCGGTACAGGTGTTTTATTCGTCATATCCGGGGTAGGAAGTGCTCTTTCTCAATCTATGATTCAATTGGTAATTGCACGATTAATTGGCGGTATTGGCGTTGGGGCCGTATCAGTTATGGTTCCTACTTATATCAGTGAAATTGCTCTTCCTAAAGTAAGAGGAACCTTAGGTACCTTTAATCAATTGGGGGTTGTACTAGGAATTTTAGGAGCCTATGTTTTTGATTATTATATGCTTAATGACACTGAAGGCTGGAGGTGGATGCTTGCCAGTCAGGTCTTTATTGCGGTTCCGATGATAGTTCTTATGTTAATAAACTTTCCGGAAAGTCCAAGATGGCTAGTACTTAAGGGCTATAAAGAAGAAGCTTTTCGGGTTCTAAGCAAAGTTGCCGGAACAAATAATGCGCAATCGGAATATGATACTATTGTCGCTGGAATTGAAGCAGATCAGAAAAAATCTGGAAAAGGAGTAAAATTTTCTTCTCTATTTAAAGGGAAATTAAGGAAGGTTGTTTTTCTTGGTGTGATGTTGGCTGCTTTTCAGCAAATTACAGGGATAAATGCAATTATCTCCTATGCCCCGACAATCTTCAATCAAACAGGAGTGGGAAGTGATCTGGCCCTTCTGCAATCTATTATGGTTGGTGTAGTTAATGTTTTGTTTACTCTTGTGGC
Source organism: Anaerophaga thermohalophila DSM 12881 (assembly GCF_000191885.1). Taxonomy (GTDB): domain Bacteria; phylum Bacteroidota; class Bacteroidia; order Bacteroidales; family Marinilabiliaceae; genus Anaerophaga; species Anaerophaga thermohalophila. Next base: position 33,676 of record NZ_AEWI01000003.1, on the reverse strand, counting down.
TGTCTGGCTAATAGACAAATTGGGAAGAAAAAAATTATTGCTCCTGGGTACAGGAGGAATGTCCCTTTCTCTTACATATTTGGTTGTGGCATTTGTTACAGGCAATGCGAATAGTCTTGGCGTATTGATTTCTATTTTGGGTTATATTGCCTTTTTTGCCGCTTCATTGGCCCCTGTTATGTGGGTGGTTACTTCAGAGATTTATCCCAATAAAATACGTGGTATAGCAATGTCCTTATCCACCGCTGTAAGTTGGGTATGCACTTTTGTTGTTGTCCAGTTTTTCCCATGGATGCTTAATGGATTAGGAGGAGCTGTTGCGTTTGGATTCTTTCTGTTTTTTACTGTATGGGCATTTCTATTTATTCTGGTAAAGATTCCCGAAACGAAAGGTAAATTACTGGAAGTCATCGAAGAAGAGCTTGGTTTATTAGCAAAATAATCAAGAAAAAATCATTGCTACCAAGGCCTGTTTATGTGTTAAAAGTATAATTCTATGCCATAGAAATACCTGCCAAAACGCCAGGTCCGTGGTAGTATTAAATTTTCAAATTATGGAAAAAAAAACAATTATAGGAATCGGCGAAATTTTATGGGATATTCTCCCTGAAGGAAAACAATTAGGAGGAGCGCCAGCCAATTTTGCCTGGCATTGTCAACAATTGGGTGCTAGGGGGGCCGTGATCAGTGCCGTTGGAAATGATTCTAACGGAAAGGAAATTATGGATTTCATTGAAAAAAAAGAAATCATCAACGGAATATCCATTACAGATAAACCTACTGGAACTGTAGAGGTGAAACTTGTGGATGGAATACCTGAGTATGTTATTCATGAAGATGTGGCCTGGGACTTTATTCAATTGAATGAAACAGGAAAAGAAGTGCTTAACCAGGCAGATGCAATTTGTTTCGGATCTCTGGCTCAACGTAATGAGGTCTCCCGTGATTCGATCATACGGGCTTTAGAAATGACACCAGATAGTTGTCTTAAGATTTTTGACATCAATCTTCGTCAAAATTATTACAGTCGGGATGTAATTTCAAGTTCATTGAAACATGCAGATGTTTTTAAAATCAATGAGGAAGAACTGGAAGAAGTTAAAAAACTTTTTGGGTTTAATGGATCCAAACATTCGGTTGCCAAATCGATGTTAGATTTCTTTGACCTTCAATTGCTTGCCATTACTGGAGGGGAACTGGGGAGCCTGCTTCTTTCTGAGAATGATACCTCAGAAATGAAAACGCCTAAAGTTGAAGTTGCAGATACGATCGGTGCTGGAGATTCTTTTACAGCTGCCCTGGCTATGGGAATATTAAATGAATACCCATTACAACAGATACATTCAAATGCCGTGGAAATATCTGCTTTTGTGTGTACCCGGAATGGAGCGATGCCTGTTTTGCCGGAGACGATTGTAAAAAGAATAAATAAATAATAATGTGTATCAAGACTTATTAGTTAATCAATTTAAATCAGTAAACCATGAAAAATCGAATGTTTAAAGGTTTAAAAAGGGTGATTTTCATAACGGCCTTTTTGTCTCTTGGTTTTTTTGAGACAATGGCTCAAAATATGGAAGTTACCGGACAAGTGACTGACCAGGAGAATGAACCATTACCTGGTGTTACTATTGTACAGAAAGGAGAAACCTCAAAAGGAACAATTACTAATGATGAGGGGAATTACTCCATTAATGTTCCGGAAGATGCCACGCTGGTTTTTAGTTTCATTGGAATGAAAACCAAGGAAGTCCAGGTCAATGGAAGATCAGTTGTAAATGTTTCTTTGACCAGTTCTACTGTAGATATGGATCAGGTAGTTGTAACGGGATACCAATCTCAGAGAAAGGCTGATCTGACCGGGGCCGTAAGTGTTGTAGACGTGGATGAAATAAAAAAAGTTCCTTCCACTAATGCAATGAAATCCCTCCAGGGAAAAGTGCCCGGGATGATGGTAACTACAGATGGTAGCCCTAAAGGAAATGCCACTATTCGGATACGTGGAATTGGAACGTTGAACAATAATGATCCTTTGTATATTATTGATGGTGTTCCAACCAAAGCGGGAATGCATGAACTCAATCCCAACAATATTGAAAGTATTCAGGTGCTAAAAGATGCTGCAGCCGCAAGTATATATGGGTCCAGAGCTTCTAATGGTGTAATTGTTATTACCACGAAAAAAGGAAAAGAAGGGGAAATGCAGGTAAATTTTGAGGCCTCATTAACTGCATCATGGTATAGCAATAAAATGGATGTTTTAAACACCGAACAATATGGAAAGGCCATGTGGCGCGCCTATGTAAACAGTGGTAGGGATCCCAATAGTAATAATATCGGATATAATTATGATTGGGGGTATAATGAATCTGGAGATGCTGAGCTTAACAAAATATTGTTGCCTAAATATATTGATGAGGCACGAACCATGCATGTCTCAGACACTGACTGGTTTGGTGAAATTACGAGAACAAGCTTAATGCAGTCTTATGATTTATCCCTTAGTAATGGCACTGAAAAAGGAAACTACTTCTTTTCCCTGGGTTATGTGGATAATGAAGGGATCATCAAACAGAGCAATTTTAGTCGTATATCCAGTCGCTTGAATTCAGAGTACAAACTATGGGACGGAGTTGTTACTATAGGAGAACATTTTACACTGAATAGAACTGAAGAATTAGAGGCTCCTGGGAATATTTTAAATGATGCCTTGCAGGCCCTTCCGATAATTCCGGTTTACACTGAAGATGGTGAATGGGGTGGCCCGGCCGGAGGAATGAACGACCGACATAATCCAGTACGTGTTTTGGAATATAACAAAGATAATGGATATCAATACTGGCGTACCTTTGGAGATGCATATATAAATATAAATCCATTTCCCGGATTAAATATCAAGAGTTCTTTTGGCATCGATTATGGTAATTTTTATCAAAGAAGATTAACCAGAAGCTATGAGTCTGGATACTTGGAAAATGATTTGACAGCTGCAAATCTGGCACAAGGGCATTGGATGAAATGGAATTGGAGTAACACAGGCACCTATAACATAACATTAGGCAATCATAAGGTTGATTTATTGGGTGGTATTGAGATGTTTAATGAAGATAATATTAATTTTTCAGCCTATAAAGAAGGATTTGAACTGGAAACAAAAGAGTACATGTGGCCTGATGTAGGAACCGGCCAATCGGTGGCAAGCGGGTCTTCGACAGGTTATAAATTACTTTCATATTTTGGGAAAATTAATTATGATTATGATGGACGTTATTTAGGATCCTTCACTTTAAGGCATGATGGCTCTTCCCGCTTTGGAGAAAACAATCAGTTTGGAACTTTTCCTGCTTTTTCCCTGGGATGGAGGTTAAGTGAAGAAGATTTTTTAATTGGCAATGATAATATTTCCAATTTGAAATTAAGATTTGGATGGGGACGGACAGGTAATCAGGAAATTAGTAATACAGCAGTTTATACAATTTACATTCCCGATTATGGTATGGCTGATCCTACCTGGTCTATTGTCCGTGGAACAGCCTATGATATAACAGGAGAAGGAGGTAATCCCCTTCCCTCTGGTTTTAAATTAGTCCAAAGAGGCAATGATGACTTAAAATGGGAAACCACCACTCAAACCAATCTTGGAGTGGATTTTGGGTTTTTCAATCAATCTGTTTATGGGGCAGCTGAGTATTATATGAAAGAAACGGAGGATATTCTTGTTCTGCCACCATACCTGGGTACAATTGGAGAAGGTGGTTATCGATGGGTAAATGGTGCATCCATGGAAAACAAAGGATTTGAGGCCACTTTGGGTTATAGAGGAGAAACTTCATCAGATGGTTTATCTTATGATATTAAAGCAAATGTGTCGGCTTACAAAAATAAGATCACATATTTACCCCCGGATGTTCAAAATGCATACGGAGGAGATGGAGAAGATGATAACATTTTGGGCCGACCAATAAATTCCATGTATGGTTATGTGGCTGATGGTTTGTTCAGGACGGAAGAAGAGGTTAATTCCCACGCTTTTCAAGATGGAAAAGGATTAGGAAGGATTCGTTACAAAGACCTGAATGAAGATGGCGTTATAGATGAAGAGGACAGAGCATGGATTGGCGTTCCACACCCCGATTTCACATATGGATTAAATATTAATCTGGGATATAGAGATTTTGATTTGAGCGTATTTGTTCAGGGTATTCAAAATATGGATGCCAATGTGCACACCAGAAAAGCAAATACTGATTTTTGGAGTGTAATGGAAACCGGTTCCAATAAAGGTACCCGTTTATTAAATGCCTGGAGTCCGTCAAATCCAGATTCTGACATTCCTGCTTTGCAAAGCACAGATGCCAACTGGGAAGGTAGATTTTCTACTTATTTTGTCGAAGATGTATCATATTTGAAAATTAAAAATGTTCAATTAGGTTATACACTTCCGGAAACTATAACCAATAAGATTCGGATGAGCAATTTAAGATTTTATGTCACTGGCCAAAATCTGTTAACCTTTGAAAGCAAAGATTTTACTGGTGAAGATCCTGAGACACCAGGTTTTGGATACCCCATTCCGACAACCTTTACTTTTGGGATTAATGCAAGTTTTTAATTCATGCCATTTGTAGCATCACTAAAAATTAAGACAATGAAAAAAACAATAATAGCTTTAAGTTTCTTACTTCTGATCATTGGCGTCAGTTGTGAAGATTTTTTGGACAAAAAACCTAATGCAATCCTTAGTCAGGAAGATGTAACGGGACCGGAACAAATAGATAAACTCGTTACCGCTGCATATTCAATGTTAGGTAATGATAATTTTTTAGCGCCATTGAGCTTATGGCCTTATGGCAATGTTCGTTCTGATGATGCATATAAAGGTGGAAGAGATTTAGCAGACATTCCAAATTTTCATTTTTTTGAAATCTCTGAGAATATTAATCCCAGTTTTGGAGAGCCTGATGCTATGTGGTACAATTTATATATTGGAATTTCCAGAGCCAATGCAGCACTCAGGGCGCTTAATTCTGTAGATGAAGAAGAGTTTGAAAAGAAAGCAATACGTCAGGGGGAGATGAGGTTTGTCCGGGGGCATTTTTACTTTCTGTTAAAAATTCTTTTTAAAAACATTCCCTATGTGGATGAAACCGTTCCTGAAGATGAATATGGAAATATCTCTAATGTTGAATTAAGTAATGAAGAACTATGGAATAAGATTGCTGAAGATTTTAAATTTGCCTATGAGAACCTTCCTGAAATGCAGGAAGACAAAGGACGAGCTGATAAATATGCGGCGGCTACATATTTAGCTAAAGTCCGCCTTTATCAGGCTTATGAACAGGGCGAAGATCATTCAGTTACAAATATTAATGCGGATTACCTGAAGGATGTACTTACTTATACAGAAGAAGTTATGAGCTCCCAATATCATCTGGAGGATGATTTTGGATTCAATTTTCTTCCAGGGGATTTTGAAAACGGACCTGAGGCTATTTTTTCAATTCAATTTTCACATGATGACGGGACGCAGTATGGACGTTTAAATTTTGGGGATGTTGTTACTGTTCCTCAAGGTCTGGGATGTTGCGATTTTCATAAACCAAGTCAGAATTTGGTTAATGCTTTTAAAACTGATGAAGGTTTACCAATGTTCCAATCGTATAATGAGAATAATTACAACGACGAAGTGAATACTACTGACCCCAGGCTGTATCATACAGTTGCGATGCCCGGCTATCCCTTTAAATATAACCCGGAATTGATTTATGAAGAATCCTGGAATCGTAATCCCGGTGTTTATGGTGTATATGCATCCTTGAAAGAGAATGTAGACCCAAGCTGTGATTGTTTTGTAAATATAGATCCCTTTTATGGCAACTCAAAAAACAGAATTGTACTTCGTTATGCTGATGTGTTATTAATGCGCGCTGAAGCCCTTATTGAGCTTAACCGGGAACAAGAGGCACTTCCTTTGATTAATCAGGTCCGGGAAAGGGCAAAAAACAGTACTAAGATGATTCCTTATGCCGAAAATACTCAGGTTACTTTGTATGAGCCCGGTGTCAATTGTAATTGGACAAATGAATTTGCCAGAAAGGCATTGCGTTGGGAACGCCGATTAGAATTTGCAATGGAAGGTAATCGATTTTTTGACCTGGTAAGATGGGGTGTTGCCGGTGAAGTTTTGAATGAATTTTATGATGAGGAAGCTGAAGAGGTTGCTTATTATAAAAATGCTCACTTTGATGAAAACAGAGAAGAATACATCCCAATTCCTGAACAACAAATCAACTTTAGTAAAGGAGTGTATGAGCAAAATCCTAATTATTAATCATTCTGTAATTCAGTGATTTTAAAATCAAATTATTATGATACGAAATATAATAACTTCAATAGTGATGCTGCTTTTGGCGGGGGGATTATTTACATCTTGCCAGGAAGATTGGACAGCCAGCAACCTTGACCTTGATGGGGATACCCAGATTAAAAGCTTTGTTGTAAATGGAGTAGAAGGCGACATTGATCATGAAGAAACCACTATAAAAGTCTTTCTTCCTAAAGATACAGAAGTGGATGCATTGTCTCCTCAGGTAGAAATACCGGAAAGTGCTACGATAACTCCCTCTGCAGGAGAAACAATTGATTTTAGTTCTTCTGATCAAAGTCCTGTGGTTTACAGAGTTGTAAATGGCAATGTGTTTAGTGAATATGAGGTTACAATTCAGGCTATTAATGCCAAGATCACTTCGTTTAAAGTGGGAGAACGACAGGGTGTCATTGATCATGAAGCACGCACTATAAATTTAACAGTACCTTTCGGTACAGACCTTACGCAATTGCAACCTGACATTGAATACACTGATGGGGCTGTTATTTCACCAGCAGAAGATGAAACGTTGGATTTTTCTTCTACTGTAATTTATACTTTAACTTACATGGATGAAACTTTTGAGTATTCGGTATCCATTGAAGAGGGTGAAGAGGTTGTACCTGATATGGTAGTATATAATGGTGAGGATGTCGTGCCTTCTTGGTGGACAGTTGGTTCCGCCGGCGATATAAGCAGCAAGTTTGAAAATCCTCAGGTAGATGGAATTAATTCTACATCTTATTGTGCTTCGATTTGGAGAAATCCTCAGGATGACCCTTGGACAGGGGGTGGATTAGGAGGCCTTGATATTGATCCTTCCAAATATGTACGCTTCAAACTTATGGTATTGAAAGAAGTTGCAGGAAATGTACAAATAGAAATACAGGGAGAAGGGGCCGGAAATCAATACTTAAAAGCAAATTTTACAGCTGAGAATGTTGGAAAATGGCAACAGTTGGAGTTTACTTTGCCTGAAGGTCATGGGCTCACAAAAATAACCACTATTCTTGTTGCTCCACATATAGATGACACAAAGAATGACCCTGACTTTTTTGGACATCGAATGTACTGGGATCAGTTTATTGCTCTCCCTGCAAGTGAATAAGAAATATTAGGATTAAATAAACGAGCGAACGGGACCATTGGTTCCTGTTCGCTCTTAATTAGTTTTGAAATGAGGTATATTTCGATTTTTTTGTTATTGGGAATGTTTGGTTTAGCTGCTTCCTGTAACGATGAGAATAATTCGGATAAGATTAAAGAAGAACCGAATGTTGATTTGTCAACTCAGCGACGTTATCCACAGGAGGTTGGGGGATATGATTATTTTTTCAGACCTCAGCATACATGGGTCGGTGATCCTATGCCTTTTTATGAAAGTGGAACCTATTATGTGTTTTACCTCCAGGATGAACGCCCAGCTTCAGATCAGTTTCATCCATGGCATCTGGTTGAGACAACTGATGCATCTTCTTATGATTATAAAGGAGAGGCTATCCCATGCGGCGAAACCTATGAGCAGGATATAGCAATTGGAACGGGAAGCGTTATAAAAAAGAATGGTGTTTACTATGCTTTCTATACCGGACATAAATGGAATCATGCACCCGATCAACCCAAAGAAGCTGTAATGGTGGCAACTTCCACCGATCTTTATAACTGGAAGAAGAATGATGACTTTATTCTTTATGCTGATCCGGGGTATGATCAGAATGAATTCAGGGATCCATATTTATTGTATGATGAAAGCAATGGTGAATACATTATGCTCGTTAGCACTCGTCTAAATAATAAAGCTACATTGGCAAAATATGTTTCAACTGATCTTATTAACTGGGAGCTGGACTTGCCATTTTATTCAGATGATTCTGTCTTTATGATAGAATGTGTGGATATTTTTGAAATGAATGGGAAATGGTACTTTATCTATTCTAATATTAATGACCGTAAGGTTCATTATTTAACTTCTGACAGTTTTAATGGCCAATGGAAAAAGCCTCAGAATGATTTGTTGGATGGCTCTGCATACTATGCAGCTAAATCAGCAAGTGATGGGCAGGAGAGACTTTTGTTTGGATGGTGTCCTACCCGGATAAATGATGATGATTCGAATGACTATAATTGGGGTGGGTCGCTGGTCGTTCATAGTTTAAATGCAGACGAAACAGGAGCACTTGAAACCTCCATGCCACCTGCCTTGAATAAAGAGTTTAACCAGGATGCTACATGGGGAGTGATTCAGAAAACTGAAGGTTCTTTTGAAATTGAAAACGGCTTTGAATTAAATTCAAATGAGGAACGACAAACTGTTTGGCTGAGTCGCATGCTGAATCCCCATAAAATAGAGACCAACGTGACATTTGATGAAGATGCGAAAAACTTTGGATTTGTTTTTGGCGCGACTACTGGACTTGAATCTGTTTATGCTTTGCATATTGATGTTAATGAGGAGCTTTTGAAGTTGGCTTATTTATCAGATTGGAATAGTGATAATACCACCTACGAGGTAATCAATACGCTTCCGGTGGAAGTATCTTCCAAAAATGAATTAAAGATTAAGATTCTTATCGAAGGCTCTGTTTGTGTTACTTATATTGATGGAGAAAAAGCTTTTACCAACCGTATATATAAAATGGCTCAAAACCCCTGGATGTTGTTTTCAGACACCGGAAATGTAGTTTTTGATAATTTTACGGTAACAGTGTCCGAATAGAAATCTGGCTTTTTAAATACTTGTTTCACTGGCTATTATAGTGATGTGTAATTGTGGGGAAGGCGGAAATATTCATGAAATAAATTTTTCATTTCCTTTTGCTTTCATTTTCAACTTCGCATGCTTGTTTTTCAATAATTTGAATTATCCTTAACCGAAGCTAATGTGTAGAATAAGTTAACCCAACTTGTTATATGAAAATTTTAAAGCACTGTTAAATAGAACATTAGGACTATGCTATTTTTTATTTCGGGTACTACGGATTTTTTATCCATTGATTTACAGTTGTTTCAAAGTCCGAACACAAATATAGTAAAAAGTTTATTTAGAAATATTACAAATAAATCAAATTCGTGTCTACAATGAGGTTTCATTTTTTTTAGGACTTAATAAACAGATATTTATATTATTTATAAATCTCCTAAATATTTGCGAGTCTTGATTATCAGGTGTTTAATTATGGGGCTATATCTAAATATTCGTGCATTTTGCTCAACTTGGGTTAAAGCATTTATTTATTAATGATTAAAAATTAGTGTCATGAAAAAAAATTACTTATTATTTTGTTTCTTTTTTTATTTTGTTTCTTTATCAGCTAATGCACAAAAAACTGTGGTTTATAATGGAGAGGATGTGGCACCTGATTGGTGGCCTGTAGGTTTTGCAGTTGAAGTTGGAAACCATTGGGATAATCCTTTAAAGGATGCTGTAAATCCAACAGATAAAGTTGCCACTATATGGAGAAATCAGGGAGATGATGCATGGACTGGGGGCGGATTAGGTGGATTAAATTTGCCTGCTGAAAATGTTAAGAGGTTTACATTGATGGTTTTAAAAGAAACAAAAGGAAATGTGCAGCTTGAAATTCAGGATGGTAACGGTAATAAGGAGTTCTTGCAAGTACTATATCCTAATAACTCTGTCGGATCATGGGTTAAATTAGAGTTTATTATTCCGGAACCAACAACTCTTACTGGTGATATAACAACAATCCTTGTTGCTCCTCATATTGATGATACAAAAGAGGATACTGATTTTACTGGGCATAGAATGTATTGGGATGAATTGGTAGCACATTCATTTTTGACTACGGGGATTAATGATAATTTTGCAAGTAAACGACTTATATATTCCAAAATATTTTCAATAACTGGAACTCTTATTATTTCCAAAATCGAAGTTATAAATAATGTTTACCATTTTTTAAATCCAGGTGTTTATGTTGAGATTAAGTACTATTCTGATGGTTCCAGAGAAAGTAAAAAAATTGTGGTAAATAACGAATATTGAAATCTTTTAGCAAGAAGAATAGAGTGGTTTGTTCATCTTGTTGATTAATAATCAATTTATTATAATGCAATAAATAAAAATTCTTTAATTGACTTTATAGCCACGAACTCATGAATGTATTTATCAAAGAAATAGCTTTTTTATTAATCCTTTTCTTTTTAGCTTACGGTTGTGAACAAAAAGAATATGACTATGGAGGGGATAAAGATTCCACTAATTTGACGGAAAGCTTTCGACCCCAGATACATTTCACCCCGTCAAAAAACTGGATGAATGATCCCAACGGAATGGTATATCAGGATGGAGAGTACCATTTATTTTATCAATATAATCCTTTGGGAATTGATTGGGGGAATATGAGCTGGGGCCATGCCGTGAGCAAAGATCTGATACATTGGGAGAATCTTCCTGTTGCTTTATATCCAGATGATTTAGGGAGTATTTTTTCGGGTAGTGCGGTTATTGATAAAAACAACACAGCCGGATTTGGAGAAAATGCAATGGTTGCGATATACACATCCGCGGGAGAAGAGCAAACTCAGTCTATTGCATATATATAGTACGGATGGAGGACGTAGCTTTAAAAAATATGCTCATAATCCGGTACTTTTAAATCCTGGCATAAATGATTTTCGTGATCCCAAAGTTTTTTGGCATGAGGAATCCCAAAAGTGGGTGATGTCATTAGCAACACATAATTCCATAACGTTTTATGGATCTGAGAATTTAAAAGACTGGGACAAATTAAGTGTTTTTCAGTACTATGAGGGCTCGCCGTATGGTGTATGGGAATGTCCGGATTTAATTTCTTTGGAGCATAATGGAGAAAAGAAATGGGTATTGATAGTAAGTACAAATGGAGCGCCTAACGGCGGAACCGGCACACAATATTTTGTTGGGGACTTTGATGGTGAAACTTTCGTTCCAGATGATGCACCTTATCCACTTTGGTTAGACTATGGAAAAGATAATTATGCAGGAGTGACCTGGAACAATACACCAAACGGGAGAAAAATATTTATAGGGTGGATGAGTAATTGGCAATACGCTGGGCAAACACCGACTGAGAATTTTAGAGGAGCGAACACATTACCAAGGGAGCTAACATTAAAACCTCATGAAGATGGCCATTTGTTATTAACATCAAAAGTGGTGGAAGAATTAAGGGGTATTGCAGGTGAATCTAATGAGCTGTTGTCTGGTAAAGTTAGCGAAAATACGACTGATGTTTCGATTGAATCAGAAAACGCTTATGAACTAAATATTGAAATAAACAATTTAACAGGTAATAAAGCTCTTTTGAAGTTAAAAAATGAGCAGGGGGAGGAAGTCGAAATTACCTATGACAAAGAGAATAAAAGTTTAACTTTTGATAGAACAAATGCCGGAGAAAGTTCTTTTTCTGCTAATTTTCGAGCCCGGTATATTCATCTCAGGAAGGGCTTACACTTAAAATTATTGTTGATCAAAGTTCTGTCGAAATATTTATAAACGGTGGAAAAACCGTACAAACCAATCTTGTATTTCCTCAAGAAATTTATTCCCAATTAGAATTAAAAGGGATGAATGGCGCTTTTGATGCCCAAGTGAGTTATAGAGCGTTAAGTTCGATATGGGAATAACTCGAACCTTCAGGCGGTTCCGCTTTCGGGCTTTCCTCCAGCCGGCAAAAATCCCCGCCCCTTTTACCCTCCGTAGCTTCAGCAAAAAAGAGTCTCTATAAAAACATCTAATCATATTTGCAAAAACTTTCTCCTATCCATGCGGGGCTTGCACGGTCTTTTTGCCGGCTTCCCCGCGGCCATACCCTTCGTGGATTTCGGGCTATCACATTTTTTGCCCCACCCTGCTTGCAGCACATTGCCATCAGGTTTGGCGGATTCCGTTCTGCCATTTCAGGTCCGACGGACTCCAATCCGCCGTTAACAGGTACTGTCCTGAGAAGTCCCATCCGCCAAACCTTCTGTCAAAAAGCCGCCTGACCCTGCAAGCAAAAAAATGCGCCAGCCCGAAAACCACCCGCTCACTACTAAAACATAATGGTCCCTATAGGAGCAGCTTCGCCCTACGTAGCTTCAGGAAAATTTGGCCAGGCCAGAACCAAATCAAAAACCAAAAACATCCCCATTAACTACCCTTCCCACAAAACGCATCAGTTATTCAACTCTTCAGCTCGTCAGTTCAGATCTCATCAGCTAACCTCCCCAGCTGTCCTATAAGGCCACTATGTTTAGTAGACGCGGCCCAAAAACCCTTCAAAGCCCGAAAGCGGAACCGCCTGAAGGCCTCTTTACCCCGCCGCCCGTTAAGGTGCGGAAAAGGGAAGCTACCTTCCTTTTATATTTCCCGACAAGCTTGCGGCCATGGTGTCGCCCTGCCGGATCCATGCCGTCTCTCTGCCTCCGCTATCGCTACGACGTCGTTCCGGCATGGCCCGTCCGGCCATCACCAAAGCCTCAGCTTCCCGCAGCAGCGGCGTTTCTTCGGTTCCCTTCACAAGCTCACCCACAAAAACCTTTATCCTGATGAGGTCCTTATCAACCAAAACACCATTGCCTTTACCATTCCACCCTTCTTTGTTCCGTTCACCTCATCCATGCCCCTTCTTTTTCAACCGCAAAACTCATTAAACCATCCGCTTCCCTTTCCGCGTCATTATAACCCCTGGAGAACCATTCGTTCATATTGTACCACTCGTTTATCCCAAGCAAAATCCACAAGCCCCGCCGCCCTATAAGCGGTGCTCAAAGGTCAACTCATATCCCTTCATATTCCCCCATGTACCTGCGGCCTTTGGCCCGGTCTAACGGCTCATGCCTACGTGTCAACTTCGTTATCTCTACGTTGCCACTCCGGCATTCCCCGTTATCCCGGACCAACAGCCTCAGCACCCCACAGCAGCGGCGTTCATAAAACTCTCACAACAAAAACATCTCAATTCTTATCCCAAAACCCCTTGAATTTCTTCACGCCCCTGCTTTTCCCCTTCCCACAAAAACCTCAAGAAACCCGTTGCCCTTCTCGCGTCATTCCCACCCCGGGAAGGAACATTCGTTCATAGACGAACCTATTGTTATCTCAAAACCTTCCCTTCATATTGCCAGATTTGGCTGTCTCAAATAAGAACCATCCCATGTCCCAAACTCGAAAAAATAAAAAAAGGATCGCAAATATAGTGTGGCACCCGCAAGCCTAACCCGCCCGGAAATGTCAAGGTCAAGCCCTTCGGGTTTTTCAAAAAAATCTCCACCCTGGCGGGTCGTATTTTTTTGAAAAAACCTTGACATCCCGGCCAATGCCACACAGGGAAAAGGCTTTCTTTTTTATTTTTTTCTTTTGTTGATTTAAATTATGCCATGGCAAGCTTTGGGCCGGTATCCGGCTATTCCCGGCGGCTCTTATAGCTCAAGGCCGGTTTTTTAACCTGATTATCCAGGATCTACTAAATGCCATATCCCAAGCACCCAATTTAAATTCAAATTGCGCCAAGCTAAGCCCGTGAAAAGGGGATTAGCATAGTTCTTTGAAACTTTTCATCAGAAACCAGTAGGTAACCAAACCTACCCGGGAAAGCCTAACCAGCACCCGGAACCGAGTGTTGCGTAGTTAGCAGAAATGCTTGCACGAAGCGTACACAGGGAATGCAAAAGCCGTGTGACAGAGCCTCGAAAATAAAGCTAATGTCGGGGTTTTCACATTTTTGTTTGTGGGAACAGAAGCGCAGTCACCGTCATGGTAAGGAGACTGTGCCCGACCGGGGTCGTCGAGCATGGCAAATGCATATAAGGTTTCTACGGGAACTTGGGAGAGCCTCCCATCTCCATGCGAAAGGCGGTCAATAAGGGCAGACCGCACCCGAAATGTCCTGGCTTGTCAGGTACGTATTGCCATCTGATAAGGCGCAAAGAAACAGGCAATACCGTAAATGGTATCCAACACCGAGGGAAACCGAAGGTTAGGAGACGGGTGAAGGCAGTCTTAGCATCCCCATAGTACCGATAGAAATCTGGCGAATCAGTCCCATGAGAGCCAGAGAGTAGGGAAGGGAAAACTTATCCAAAGACTGGATAAGGGATGCCTCAATATTGGGTTTGTAGTTTAGAAACATTAAATGTACCAGCGACATGGAAGAAATGTCAACCGTGGAACTGCAAATAGCAGAGCGGGCAAGGAAATTCAAGGAAGAACCATTGACCAACCTGAGTCAGTTCATTACCCAGGATATGTTATACAAAGAGTTTATGAAACTCAACAAGTATAGTTCAGCGGGTACCGATGAACAGGACTGGTTTGATTATTCGCAGGTAATAGAACAACGCTTACCGGATCTATTATCCGAGTACAAATCGGGACGCTACAAAGCGCCACCGGTACGGAGAGTTTACATCCAGAAAGGGAAGACCGATAAGCGACCGTTAGGCATACCCACGATAGAAGATAAGGTTCTTCAATCAGCAGTACGACGGGTACTGGAACCAATCTACGAGGGAATATTTAAAGATTTCTCGTATGGATTCAGGCCGAACCGTTCGTGCCACAAGGCCATAGAATACATGTTTCAGCAAGTTAGCTTCGGGGGAATGCGCTACATAATAGATGCAGACATCCAGAACTATTTCGGGAGCATCAACCATGGCCAGTTGAGGAGTTTTCTTGACCAAAGGGTGAAAGATGGAAAGGTACGCAAAATGCAGGATAAATGGCTCAAAGCAGGAATCCTTGAGGATGGAACCTTAAGTTACCCGGAAGAAGGGACACCGCAAGGCGGAATTGTATCCCCTCTGTTGAGTAACATTTACCTACATTATGTGTTGGATGAATGGTTTTCAGAAGTTATCCAACCCAGATTGAAGGGCAGAAGCTTTATAGTTCGTTATGCCGATGATTTTGTTCTCGGGTTCGAGAAAGCAGACGATGCAAACCGAGTAATGGAAGTACTTTTCAAACGGTTTGATAAATATTTTCTGCGATTGCATCCGGAAAAGACCCGGATGATAAATCTGAACAAACCGGAGAGAGGAAACAGGAGTTTCGATTTTCTGGGATTTACCCACTATATGGGAAAAAGCAGAAAAGGGAAACCTGTACTCAAACGCAAAACGAGCAAAAAGAAGTACACAGAAGCTCTAAATAAAATGGGAGAATGGTTGTAACGAAACAGGCACAATAAAACCGGGGTTATTATCCGGGCTTTGAATGCCAAACTTCGTGGATACTATAATTATTATGGAATAACTTTCAATTCCCGAAGACCGGCAGGCTATTATCATCAGGTTAAACGCTTGTTGCATAAATGGCTGAATAGACGTGGAGGAAAACCAATCTGGAATTGGGAGCGGTTCACCCAACTGGTGAACCACTGGTGCCCATTGTTAAAACCCAGGAGTTATCATTCTTATCTTTCAGTGAAACCAAATTCTTGCAAGCAAGCGGCATAGCCGAGCGGAGAGGAACCGTATGCGGGAAATCCGCTCGTACGGATATGTGGGGGAGCGGCGAAGTAATGAGCCGCTCTACCCGGACAAAGGAAAACCCCTATAAAAACCATTAAAATCCCATAAACTCAATTAGCCCGGATTATCCAAATCAGCAACTCACCAACTAAAAAAAGCCCCCCGGAGATTCCCGGAGAGCTTTCCTCTCAAACATCAAACACCCCACCCGTTGGTGGTATTTTCATCATCATGGTCCGGTGGTGGGCGGTCACGCCTCCGGCCGTTAAATATTCGCCTGAGCATCATGGAGACCAGGAAGCTTACCAGGGCACCAATGGCTGAGAGTATCACGGTGACAACCACATCCGCCACTGTGATGTTCGTAAAAACACCCGTCAGCGTACCGCCTACAAAGCCAACCTGTTGGCTGCGATCTATGTGCCCCGGATTCATCATTATTTAACGGTGATTACCAGAAGCGCATTTCTGGCCCCGTTGTTGAGTTTGTAGAGTTCTCCATTCACATCCTGCCAGAACAAAAGCCCCAGCATCACCACGCTGATGCCGCCTTCAATGGTGTCAACGGTGCCCGTGGTCAAGGTTTCTTCAGCATGATCGGGTTGATCCACCTCAAAAGGTTCCCCTTCGGCCATGGACACGGATGATTCCAATCCGTTGAAGTCAAAGAAACCAGCCACACTTACAAACTGGGCATGGGTGGCTCCATCAGGCTTCCGGATGTTTTGGGGATTGAACGGCAAAATGGTCACATCGGCTACGCCTTCAGTCAGACTGACATCAAAATCCTCAAAGAAAAGGTTCTTCAAGTTGGATGCTTCATTGAACTCAAAACCTGAAAGCAAGGATACATCCCCGGCCATCACATTGCGTTCACCCCGGGCCGATTCTTCATCGCTTTTCACGATCTTTGAAAAAATGGAAGTCAAACGGCCACTCATGCGCCTGTCGGCCGTCAGATAAAGCTGTTCCCGGAAAGCATCCCGAAGCAGTTTCCCGGCTTTAATGGCCCGGATAAACTCCTGTCCGTTTTCCCTGGTGCGGGCAAAATGCGGATCTGTTTTGATGCGATCGCCATCCACACCGCCTTTGGTGCGGGCCAGGTATTCGCCCCCACTCTTGTAGAAAGTCAGGTCACCGACCCGGCCTTTCAACTTTAAAAAACTCTCTTGTCTTGCCATAAAAATTTAGGTTTAGTGAATAATTACAACACCAAACCTAAAGTGTAAATTTTTTTATTTCAAATGATTGCGGGAATTCTGTCCCAAGATGAGATATCTGGGAGAACTTGTCACTATTTTTTCTATTTTTAAAGTAACAATTTTGCAGGTAAGCTGTATATCAACAGTATAGCAAAAGTATAGATGGGGTATTAAAATTGCATTTTGTTAACCAGAAACCACCCAAAAATTTTTAGGAAAATGAAGACCAAACGCATTTGCATATATGCCAAAGACATTCAGCGCATCACCGGCAAAAGCGAGAAAACCGGCTACCGGATACTGGACAACATCCGCCGGCGCCTGGGGAAGGAACCTCACCAATTCGTGACCATCAAAGAATTTGCTGAGTTTGCCGGCTTTGAACCGGAAGAAGTGAAGGAGTTTATTTCAGATTGATGTGGAAGTTTTTTCCAGGGATCGATGCTAACTTAGTGCCAGCTTGGTGCCAATTGCTCTCCCTATTTCTTCAAACCCATCATTTTCGACACCCTAAGGCTCTACATCATTGTTCAAATACAACAAATAAGGCCAGAACCATCAAAAGATATTTAAAAGGAAAGAAAAATGCATATAAACATACACCATCAAACTATTTTCATATAAAATGTTGCTCTTTTCAGTCTTTTGATGCAGAAAAATGGCTACATGTATTGCAGCTGGTCAATCAAATGTATCAATCAGCATTAAATGTCAACAAAATTCATTATAGCTAGGTCAAAATCATTCTCGTTTTTTATACAAAATGGGCCATTTTGCCCCGTTTTGATACAATAACACAGAATCATTTCCCGGAAATCACTCTTCAAACGTATCAAACAGAAATAAATTAGACCATTTTTCATGTGGAATGCCTTGAACCTATTATCAAAACAGCATTCGTTTTTCCTTTTCACCCCCTTTTTTTATAAATTTTGTGCCTCAATGATGCGTTTTGAAACACAAACAAAGCAAACGCTTATCCTTATATGGTTCAAATCGCAACAAATCAACACAAAACCAATTGAAAAAGTCCCCTGTTCTTTTTATATTTGTAAAAGACTCAAGGGAGTCAAATCCACTCAAAATACACCAAAATGAATGAGAACAAATTGGTGAACAAATGATGGGAGCAATTTTCAATCAATTGATTTACAGCGAATAATTTGGATATATTAGAGTCCTCCCGGGATCACAACGCAAAACCGCAATTCTTCTAAAAGAATTGTGGTTTTTGTTTTTTATTGTATTTACAACAACATTCGTCATGCTTTTGCGTATAAAATCATGTATGAGTGCAGTATAAAAAGCATATTTTTGTCAAAATCAAGGCGTTTTAAATTTTTGTACCGGAGTTAACTTGTTGTTAATGAGGAAGCAAAAATTTAAAACAACAACGAGTTTGGCAACAAAGATGTTTTTTAGACTGGGCTCATGTATAAATCATTGTTTATTTTAAATAGATTGTCTATGAAAATCAAAAACCTTTTGCTCGGGTTACTGGCCCTTGCACTTATGACAGGCTGTAATGATGATGACAACAACTCTGAAGAGTTCAGTGATCTGACAGTTGAACAGCACAAAGCCAATATTGAACAAATCGGCATCGATGTGCTGCATCAATTGGACGATTTGCGTGACATGAATGCCATTCATGTTGCCGTGGATTTCATGGAATTGGCTGATACTACTTATGAATCGACTGCAATGACTGTGATGGGCCCTCTTGCAGCCCTTCAGGATGGAGTAGATGCCGTGTTTACACTAAAAACCACAGTCTCCCTGGCCGATCTTTACCCTGATGATGTTGGTATTTATACTTACAATCCCGAAACCAACAAATGGGACAAGGAAGAATCGACTGATGAGATCACTTATCATTTCCCGACCAAAGATAGTGAAACCAACAATGCTACAATTTCTGTTACAAAATTCGATAGTTTTGTAGTGACAAATCCCGATATTATTCAGGAGGTAGAATATTTGCCAAAATCTGTCACCGTCAGTTTGGTTGTTGATAATAAGGAATTAATGAAGTTCACTTTTAATGCCACGTATGATGATGATGACATTCCACAGTCGGTTACCGAAAACTACTATATTGGTGATTATAAGATAACTACCTCTTTAGAAAAGAGTACTTCAAAAATTTCATTTGATCAGTCGTTTACTTATGACGGGGACAACATCATTTCATCTCATTTCGATAGTGATGGAACCTTCAATTATGACACTTATTACGAAGACTTCAATAGTGAAGAAGAGTTTCCCGGGAGTCAAACACTTGTTGATGCTTCCAATGTATGGGTAGTTGTTGGCAACCTGAAACTGCAAGGTGTGGCCAACTGGGAAGGACTCAGGAATGCCGAAGGACAATTTGAAGATGTTGAAACCGAGAAGGCCTTTTACGAGGAAATGGCGAACGTTATGAATGACAACGTTAAAATGTATGTGAAGTACAATGACAAGAACGAAATTATCGCGGCCAGCGAGTTCTATGCTCTTGAGCGTTCCGATGAATATGGTTCATATTGGGATTTTAGCATGAGAATGAAATTTTCCGATGGTTCATATATGGATGAATCTTTCTTCACTGAAGAGAATTTTCCCCGATTTTTTCAGGAAGCAGAGAAGTTTATTTCCGATATAGAGACCAATTACGGATTGACCCTGCAATAAAATAGGACACCTTTTTACCTGATTCAGGAATGGACTTATTTTTGAATGGATCAGGTTAAGATAGATAATTGGAGGCCAGGATAAATCGTGGTCTCCAATTTTTATTTATGGTTAAAGCTTCCGGATCGATGATATTTCGTACCCTGTTGTTTTTCTTTTTTGCTATTGGAATGGCAGGTCATGCTTTTGCGCAGAGTCATTGCATTAGCGGTCGGGTGATCGATTCGGAAACGAAAGAACCGGTGTCGGATATTCACCTTTGGGCAAGCCGGTCGGAACAGGGTACAATTACCGACCGTTCCGGCAGATTCCGGATTTGCGGTGAAGGTGATGATGTGCTGGTATTAAGCCATACTGCTTATCAATCAATAAGAATTCCCTTTAACTATAAGCGCGAAGATACCCTGACAATTATAGTTGAAAAAAAAGAAATTCTGACCGAGGAGGTCAAAATCACAGGGCAAAGAGATGTTTTGATCGATAAATCGGTTCCGGCGACTGGTCAGATTGCCCGGGGTGATATTCTGAGACTCCCCTCGGTTTTAGGCGAGGCCGATGTGGTGAGTGCCCTTCGTCAATTACCCGGGATACAATCGGTAGGAGAAGGGATAGGCGGAGTTTATGTGAGAGGAGGAAGTCCGGGCCAGAACCATGTACTTCTCGACGGGATGGAATTAATGAATCCTGTTCATTTAATGGGTGCTTATTCGGTGTTTAATCCACTAACAACAGAGGATGTATCCATATATAAAGGGCACTCACCGGTTTCGGTGCGAAGCGGACTCTCTTCTTCAATAATCGTTTCGTCCGGTGATCCGCTTTCCGGATTTGAAGGGGGGAGTGGCTCTTTGGGTAACATAGCTTCCAACCTTACTTTTTCAGGCCGGGGTAAAAATGAAAAGTTAGGCATCACAGCAGGTCTGAGGCGCAGCTATCTTGAATTGTATCGTGGAATTTCCGGATTTTTCCTCAGTGAAGAAGAAAACTATTTTAAGCGGAGTTTTTACTCATTTTATGACTTCAATGGTAAAATTGTTTTTCAGCCGCAGTCCGGTTCCCGTTTTACTTTAAGCTGGTACGTTGGGAAGGATGATTTTAAAATTGATGATGATGATCTGGAGTATGATGCCGGCACCAACTATGGGAACAATGCGGCAGCCTTGCAGTGGGTTAAAAGAACCGGAAGCAACAGTTCCTTAAAGGTTTCAGCAGGATATACATCGGCTTGGTCCGATTTCATGGGTGAGATCATCCAAAACGATCTCGATTTCAAAAGCAGGCATCAAAAATTGTCGTTTAGTGCCGGTATCACGAATGAATTTGAGAAGCACTTGCTCCGATACGGTGCCGGAGGGGCATGGTATAAAACCACACCTTGGGATATGCATCTGGTAGAGTTGGAGGATACAACCAACTATAATGATGTTTTTCGCAACAGTGAGGTTACATTATATTTGGAAGACACCTACAGGTTGACCCATGATATAAGTCTTTATGCAGGTATCAGAGGGTTTTATTATGCTTCATTGGGACCATATCAGTACGACGACGATGAAGGTGTTTTTATTTCCAGCAATAAAGGTGAAATTGCCGATGACAAATGGTATTGGAGTTACTCTGCGGCCTTGTCGTATGAAACCCTGGACAATGACAGATTTAAGATTGCATGGTCGCGTCCTGTTCAAATGCGGCATCTGGCAACTTTGAGTTCGATGCCTCTTCCCAACGACTTGTGGATGATGGCTTCTCCGCGTTTGGAACCTCAAACAGGACATCAGTGGTCGGTCGAGTATGAGAGAAAGACACCTGTTTTTTCTTTTTCATCCGGAGCTTTTGTGCGGTTGATGCAAAATCAGTTGATTTTTAATGTCAACATCGACGGAGATGAAATGAATTTTGAAGACCATTTCTTTCACGGTAAGGGAAGAGCCTGTGGAATTGAGATTTCTATAGGAAAGAATATTGGTGATCTCCGGGGAGATATCAATTATACATTGTCAAAATCTGAAAGGTCTTTTCCTGATATATTTGACGGAGTGTGGTTTAATGATAAGTTTGACCGCACACACGACCTGTCGATCAAGAGTTCTTACAAACTTTCACAGGAGTGGTCATTTTTTGCCAACTGGACTTATGCCACCGGAATATCAATGACGTTACCATCCGGAAGGATGTGGTTGATGGGCAGTATTATGAATGATTACGACGGGTACAATAATTTTCGGTTACCTCCTTATCATCGTCTTGACTTGTCCGCTTCCTTACGTTTAAAAAGCAGTACCTTTAAAGAGTCGACGCTTGATTTTTCGGTCATCAATGTCTATAACCGAGCCAATCCTTATTTTGTTTTTTACAAGGTCATTCGTGGCGACAGCAATTATGATATAGATATCCGTGCGGCACAGGTTTCGCTTTTTCCCGTGATGCCTTCGGTAAGCTGGAAATTTAAGTTTTGAAACAGTAATTTGCCAACTATGAAGTTATTACTCTTCTTAATTATGATTGCACTGGGTCTCTCTTCATGTCAAAAGGAAGTAGAACTTGATCAGCCGTCCTACCGGCGGAAAATTGTTGTGGACGGTTACATTGAAACGGGTCGGCAGGCTCATGTTTTTCTGACGCTGAGTTCTCCTTACCTGACGCATTACGATTCCGCATCAATCAGGGAAACATTTCTGAATTATGCAAAGGTAACTTTGACATCATCGACAGGGGAGGAGGAGGTTCTTACATTGTTTCGTGAAGACCGCTTTTTCCCGCCATTTGTATACAAAAGCATTGCGATAAAGGGTCAGGAAGGTGAAACCTATCATTTGAGAGCAGAGGTAAAAGGACGAATTGTGACCGCTACTACAACCATACCTCAGGCTGTGGCAGTTGTTGATACCAGGATGACACAGATTTCCGATACAACAGGATTCGTTGAATTTGCAACCAATCCACCGAATGAGGGGAGTTATTATTTGTTTACAAGGGTGAAAAGTCGTTTCGCCGATAGCGATTTCCATCCATCTTTTAACCCTCTTTCAAGGGTAAAATTCACTCAAAACCCTCCTGTATGGCAAAGAATACTGAGGTCCTCCGAACTTGGTCATTACTTCAGCGATCCCAAATCATCCTTTTATGATCCTTATGACTGGTTTGAGTACGATCGTCGCGATACGGTAGAAATTATTGTCGGGACGGTTGACTCAGTTTCCTACCGGGTAATCGAAAGCCTCTTCATTGACCGTGTCAATCAGGAAAATCCGTTTGCATTTAACGGCAACCGGATTGAGACCAACATTGAAGGAGGTATTGGTCGATGGACAGGGATTGGGATTACCGGTATCGAAACCATAATTACCGAAGATTAAAACAAAAACCAGCAAGTTACATGACAGTAATTTGTTAAAATTTTTCAATGCGCTGCAAATCAATTGTTTGTAATAAAAAGATTTTGTTTGCTAAAATGCAGACTATCAATATTGTGTGTATGATCTTACATCTTATATCTAAAAATCTGATAATCTATTAAGGCAATCTTTGTCATGCTCGTTTCATCTGTCTAATATGTTCCTTGTTGCTGTGTAATTCTTTTATTTTTATTTATTTTTGTCCCATTTAATTAAAGAAAAGAATTTCTTCAGTTATGGCCAAATACGGCAAAGATTCAGGGAAAAATAACAATAAACGCGATGATGCTTTAAAACGAAAGCATAAGGCAACTATATTGTTGAACGATAAAGAGCTGGAAGCATTTGAAGTGTATTGTAAAAGATACAAGGTAAAAAACAAGGCACGTTTTATACGTGAATCGGTTATGCGTGTTGTTATGGATCAGTTTATGGAAGATTATCCTACACTTTTTGAAAAAAGTGATCTTGACAGACTCAAGGTTGAGAACAGGGACGATAAGGACAATGAAGAGTACTGAAACCCCGAACTCAAAACTCTTTCCTCAATTGTTCACTCCAGACAGCAATTCTTCCGTCGGTCAGATCCGGCTCATTGTCTTCATCAAGGGGAAGTCCGATAAACATTCCATCCCTGAAAGCCTTTGATTCACTAAAGTCGTAGTCGTCGCCCGGCCACTGCCCGATAAAATTTGCTCCTGTGGGTGCTAAAAGTTCATAAAGTTTTCCCATGCCGTCGCAAAAAGTATCTGGATAAGTTTGCTGGTCGCCCAGACCAAACAATGCTATGGTTTTACGCGACAAATCAAGCGTCAGGAAAGCTTCAACAAAGGTTTCGAAATCGTCCTGCAGCTGACCGACTCCCCAGGTGGAGGTTCCTAAAATATAAAACTCATATTCATTCAGTGTTTTCAGGTCAGCACTTTCTGCCGGAATCAGATCGGCTTCAGGAAATGCGGCATGCACCTTCTCTGCAACAAATCTGGTATTACCTACTGATGATCCGTATATAATGGCTGTTTTTGGCATATTGTTCATGTGTCTCTGGTTACTTTTTCTCTAAAATGCCAATTATGCTGGTTTTTTCCCAAATCTTTTGGCTAATCTAAAAACGTTAACCTGTTCCAAAAGTTCAATCTTTCA
This sequence comes from Anaerophaga thermohalophila DSM 12881, assembly GCF_000191885.1. Lineage (GTDB taxonomy): Bacteria > Bacteroidota > Bacteroidia > Bacteroidales > Marinilabiliaceae > Anaerophaga > Anaerophaga thermohalophila. The sequence goes on along the minus strand of NZ_AEWI01000003.1, from coordinate 9,434 downwards.
TCCGGATCAACATCAGCCCGTCTCTTATAGGGATGATAACCTGTTCGGTGCGGGGATCGTTTTTAACCATTTCGTTAAAGTCAATTATTCCCCGTGTGTAGTCGTCATTTTTCAAATCGGCATCCACCACTTTACCATTCCATAGAATATTATCGGCCAGGATATAACTTCCCGGGTTCATTTTTTTCATTACCGCCTGATAGTAGGCGGGGTATTCTCTTTTGTCGCCATCGATGAACACGAGATCAAATGTCACATTCAGATTGTTTATTTTGTCGAGTGCATCACCGATATGGAGAACAATTTTATTTTCGAGGGCTGCTTTTCGGATGTAATGCCTGATGAAAGATTCGAGTTCATCGTCACGTTCTATGGTGTGAAGTACAGCATCTTTCTCAATTCCACGGGCGATGCAGATGGCCGAATAACCGGTGAAAGTACCTATCTCCAAAACCGTTTTTGGCCTTATCATCCTACAAAGCATCGTTAATAGTTGGCCCTGAACGGGGCCGGAGATCATCCTTGGCCGCAATATCTTTAAATGTGTTTGTCTTCGGAGCTCGAGGAGCAGATTATCCTCGGGGGTGGAGTATGCTTCAATGTAATTGTCCAGTTCAGGTTTTTGGTTACCCGTTATGTTGTTATGATTGCTCATAGATGAGGTATGAGAGTTGGTTGTCGTCAAAAATTTCGTTGGCTATTTCCATCAGGTCTGTTGCCGTGAGATTGTCAATTTTTTTATAGATATCGGCCAGCGAGTCTACCTTATTGTAGAGAAGGAAACTTTTGCTTATGTTGAGCATCAGGTTTTCCTTGTTGTCGTTGGCAATAGTGATTTGTCCTTTCAGTTGTCGACGGGCCTTGTGCAGTTGCATCTGCCCGAGCTTTTTGTCACGAAGGCGGGCCAGTTCGCGTCGGACAATGCGTATGCTTCGGTCAATATTTTGCCGGTCGGTACCAAAATAGATACAAAAAACACCTGTCCCGTAATAGGGGGAATAGATCGACTCAATGTTATAGGCAATGCCGTTTTTCTCGCGAAGTGCCATATTGAGTCTGCTGTTCATCCCTGGTCCGCCCAGAAGGTTGTTGAGTAGAGACAGCCCCAGTCGTTTGGGATTTTCAAGGTCGTAAGCGATATTCCCGATGGTTATGTGACTTTGAAATGTATCCAGTTCTTTGCGTAAGACCGATGGCTTATACGGAGGGGTAGGGGGACGTAATGACTCGCGGAAACCGGGCGGTTCCTTTCCAAAATATTTATTGGCGGCTTTTAGGAATTTCCCGGGCGCTATATCTCCTACCATGCATAACACCATTTGGTCGGTATGATAATTATTGCGAATAAATCTGAAGATGTCTTCCCGCGTAAAATTTTTTATCGATTCTGCCGTTCCCAGGATATTGTGCCCCATAGGACCGTGGTTGAATATAAGTTCTTCGAAATCATCGATAATCAGTTCGGCCGGATTATCCTTGTATGAATTAATTTCATCGATAATAACCTCTTTCTCTTTTCGTATCTCTTTTTCAGGGAAGACCGAATGAAAACTGATGTCGTGGAGCAGCTCCAGGGCTCTTTCAAAATCCTGAATCAGGAAGGAGGCATAGATGGCAGTTTCTTCTTTTGAGGTATAAGCGTTGAGTTCCCCGCCTACATCATCAATCCGACTCAGAATGTGCCAGGTTTTGCGCTTTTCTGTGCCTTTGAAGATAACATGCTCGATGAAGTGTGCCATGCCGTGTTCGTTTTCATCCTCGTCGCGTGAGCCTGTATTGATAATGAGTCCGCAATGACCGACGGGGGATGGAACACGATGATGCACAATCCGGATGCCATTTGGAAGTGTATGTGTAAATAAATCCATGGGCTGTATTGGAAAAATTTGAGCGCAAAAATAACTAAACATCAGGGAATATCATGTTGGAATCAGAAAAAAGGAAGGATTAAAAATGACGGCAATGGTTTTGTTAAAACAAATCTTTCAGTATATTTGCAACTGCTTTTGAAATGGTGCCATAGCTCAGTCGGTAGAGCAACGGACTGAAAATCCGTGTGTCCCTGGTTCGATTCCAGGTGGTACCACCCCACAAACAATAAAAAAGCCGGCGAAAGTGCCGGCTTTTTTATTTTATCTGTTATGTATTCGCCATGCCAGATACAAGCGTGTGATGCCAAACCACAGGGCATATCCTCCCATGATGAGGGTTGCCAGAACAGCTCCTTCGAACGGATTGAAGAGCAGAAGTAACCCGATGGCCAGTGAAAGAATAGCGTGGATAAGTGATAGCCTTGGAGCAGGGCCGGCTTCTTTCATTTGCAGATAAGCAGCGAGTTGTATGGCTCCTAAAAAGGTGATGAAAAGCCCGATAAATACGACCATCAAACTGGCTGTTCCCCCGGGATAGGCAACAATCAGAAGTCCGATTAATGTATAAAAGATACCCTGAACGAGAATGAAATTTTTTACTTCGTTTTTCCCTCTTACTGCGGAAATGATTAATACAATTCCCGCTATCAGGGCCAGGATGCCAAGATAGGTGGCAATGGTCATTAAAGCTTTAGCGGGGTCAATAAATATCAGGAGTGCAATCAATAGGGCAAGCACCCCTTTTATGATTTCGGTAGTAGTGTTTCTGTATAAGAATTCTTTCATGATTAATACACTTTCAATATTTTGTTAAATTTTTCTACCAACTTTCAATCAGCTGTTTGAATTTGAAAATAATAATGAGTCTGGCAACAAAGATGCTTTTCAGATCGGGCTTATCTAAAAATAAATTTAACAGTTTGTATGACCTTTATTTGTTGTCAAATTTAAAAATTTATCTGAAAGATTCCACATCCGGCATCCACTCTTCGACATTCACAAATGAGTTTATCAACACAGATGCTTTTTAGACCGGGTTCATAAATCATTCTTTGTAGTCATCAACATCGAAGAGGTGGTGTAATAGAAAGTGAACGGTGATTGCAGAATATAATCCCTGGTAAACCCGGGGAACAACCTTTTACCACTTAGCCTCCGGGATGTTTTTCATAATTGCATTCTTATCGACTTCTTCTCCGAGGTCAATATCGCTTTTTGGCAGATCAGGAGCTACAATTACGCCTGTATATTTCCCCTCCAGAAATATTGGAGCCCCTTTCTCGTTGTCGTTAAGTGTAATATTCTTCAGATATAATTCATAAACATCTTTACCAATTAGTGCCCTTTCTTCAGACTTGAGCCTGATATTTTCTAAGGTGATATTTTTAACTCTTGCTAAACGGATGCCTTTTTCAGAGTTGGTTACAATTATATTGTCCATACGAATGTTTTCTATCCATTTTTCAGGCAGTCCGTTCAGAACAATGGCATCAGGAACACCGTCTATCCGGATGTTCCGGATATCAATATTCCGGACCATAGGGGAAGGGCCAATGCCTGCTCCGGCGTATGCAGTGTTAATATTAATGGCTTCGTAGGTGATGTCTTTCATGCTAATGTCCCGGACGAAAATATTTTCTATCACATTACCACGCCCTCTGGCGGTTTTGAAACGGATGCCCCGGTCGCATTTTTCAAAAACGGCATCATGGACGTAAACATTGCGTATGCCGCCGGAAGTTTCGCTGCCAAAAACAACGCCCCCGCTTCCGGTGCGTACTTTATAGGCATAGTAGTTCCGGATGACTACATTCTCTGTAGGGATATTGATTGCCAGACCATCTTCGTTAAACCCCGATTTCAGGACAATTGCATCGTCGCCTGTGTGCAGTTGATTATATTCCAGAAGAACATCATGAGAAGAATCGACAACAACACCATCACCGTTTTGCGAGTCCAGACTGTTGACGGTAATATCTCTTACAATAGCATTTTGTGAATAAACCAGGTGAATATTCCACATGGGACTCTCATTCAGGGTGATCCCTTCTACCAGAATATTTTTTGATTTCCAGAATACTACGAAGTTGGGACGCATGCCTTCTTTTCCTGCCCCTTTCCCGAAGTTTTTCCGGCGTGACAGAGGCACTTTAGCGGCATTTGCCCGTGGCTGTACGGTTCCCCATTCCAGCCAGTGCTGTCCCTGGCCTTCGAGAGTTCCTTTACCGGTGATGGACACATTGGTTACGTTGGCGGCATATATCAGCGGTGAATAATTATATACTTCAACCCCCTCGTAGCGCTGGGGAACAACGGGCAGATAATCCGTTTTATCTTCACTGAAAAACAGGGAGGCATTTTTTTCCAGATGGAGGTTTATGTTACTTTTAAGATGAACAGGGCCGGTTAACCATTGGCCGGCAGGTACCAGTACCGTACCGCCGCCACTTTCAGAGGCCGCATCAATGGCTTTGTGAATGGCATCGGTGCACTTATTCGTTTTGTCAGCATCCATTTCTTTGGCTCCGAAATCCCTGATGTCGAAGGTCTTATTGGGAATATCCGGACGATTAAACGGCGGCATTTTAAAGGGTGCTTCAACGGGCGCAATTTCGTATGGAACCTCTGAGTATGGTTTTGTTTGTGCTTGCCCCGAAATAGTGAACGAGGATACAGTTATTATCAGAAAATATGCTGCTTTTCTTAAGGAGTTTTGAAAATCAATTTCTTTCGTGCTCATGCTCATAGTATGTATATCCTTTTGGGAATAAAAGTAATGACTTTTTCGGAATAGTCTTTTCTGTCTTCCCGGGGTATTTAATTTTTTAACTTCCTTAACATCAACTGCTTTTTTTTCAATGCCGAATTGGGTACTTTTGCCGGTTATTGTAAACTGAAAGACATATTGTTTGTTACTCTTCTATGACGAAAAATAATAATTAAACAAAAATAACCATGGACAAAAAAACCATACTGATCATCCTCGACGGTTGGGGATACGGCAAAAAAGACAAAACAGATGCTATTCACACAGCAGGCCCTTCTTATTTTGAGAGCCTGCTGAAAAAATATCCCAATTCTCAGCTTCAGGCTTCCGGCGAACATGTTGGTCTACCCGAAGGACAAATGGGGAATTCGGAAGTGGGACACCTTAATATAGGTGCCGGACGCATTGTTTATCAGGATTTGGTAAAAATTAATCTTGCCATTAAAGACAACAGCATTTCCGAAAATCCGGAACTTGTAAAAGCTTATCAATATGCTAAGGAGAACGACAAACAGGTTCACTTTATGGGGCTCGTTTCCAAAGGAGGTGTGCACAGCAGTCAGGAACATTTATACAAACTTGTTGACGTGGCCAAAGATTTTGGTCTTCAGAAAGTGTTTGTTCATGCTTTTATGGATGGTCGCGATACCGACCCCAAAAGCGGGAAAGGGTATCTGGGCGAATTGATGGAACACCTTAAAACATCTGTTGGTCAGGTGGCATCGGTTGTAGGACGTTACTACGCTATGGACCGTGACAAACGATGGGAACGCATCAAAGAAGCTTATGACCTGATGGTTCACGGTAAAGGAAAACAGGCAAAGGACCTTCAGGCAGCAATCCAGGAATCGTATGACAATGATGTCACCGATGAGTTCATTAAACCAATTGTTCATGTAGATGACAATGGAAATCCGGTCGGGACGCTTAAAGAGGGTGATGTAGTTGTGTTTTTTAATTTCCGTAATGACCGTGCCCGGGAGATTACACAGGTACTTACTCAGCAGGATATGCCTGAGTACGATATGAAGACCATTCCGTTGTATTATTGCACGCTCACACCTTATGATGTGACATTTAAGAATATGCACGTGTTATTCGATAAAGAGAATGTGAAAAATACCATGGGAGAGGTCGTTTCTCAAAACGGTCTGAAGCAGTTACGCATTGCCGAGACAGAAAAATATGCTCACGTTACATTCTTCTTCTCAGGAGGACGCGAAGAGGTATTCGAGGGGGAAGACCGCATCCTGATAAATTCACCAAAGGTGCCTACTTATGATCTCCAGCCTGAAATGAGTGCTTATGAGGTGAAGGATGCAGTAGTGGGCGAACTCAACAAAAACAAGTACGACTTTATTTGCCTCAACTTTGCCAATGGCGATATGGTAGGACATACCGGTGTTTACGATGCCATTAAGAAAGCGGTAAAGGCAGTGGACAGTTGCCTGAAAGATGTGGTTGAAGCAGCGAAAAGGAACGGTTACGAAGCCATTATTATTGCCGACCACGGGAATGCTGACAATGCGGTAAATCCTGACGGGACTCCCAATACTGCTCACTCTCTTAATCCCGTCCCTTTTATTTGGGTGTCGGAAGACCGTAAAGGTAAAGCGGAAAATGGAATTCTGGCCGATGTGACACCGTCACTTCTGAAACTTATGGGAATAGAACAACCCAAAGAAATGACAGGTCACAGCCTGATTGCTTTTGATTAAGAGATTTGATTTAAAGTATAATTGTGCCGGGTCTAAAAGCATCTTTGTTACCAACAAACTCATTGTTGTTTAAAACGCCTTGATGTTGACAAAAATATACTTTTTATGGCGCACTCTCATTTAGTGTCAGTTCAGAAAGTGCCACCTGTTTCGCAAGCCCCCCCCGATGATATCGGGGGAGGCATTGCAACCGGCACTTTCTGAACTGACACGTTATTTATAGTAAGAAACTTTCCAGAATTTATAGACGGGCACGATTTATTTGGAGAAACTCACTATGCAACCTGTAGAATGCTGCCCGAAATTCGTCCCTGCTCACCGGCAGCAAAAAACTTTTGACTGGAATGTCACATTTGATTGACATTAGTGTTGAATGCTATTCAGGCTATCGTGCAGATGCATATCCTGTAAAATTTTATCTGCACGATATGCCATTTAATATTACTGAAATTATTGACCACTGGTATCAAAAGGAATCATCACCGGATTATCCGGAGGCAGTCTACTTTAAAGTTGTTACCAACGACCAACATCACTACATTTTGAAACATGCTTTAGAGCACGACAAGTGGTTCTTACTTGTAAAGGGAGAGGCCATTAACCTTGAAATTTAAACATCGCCTGCAGGTCGTATGTCAAAAAAACGCCTGATGATTTGGAAAGAAAAATTGGTAATGCTAAATTTACTGATGCATAAAATAATCATCCAAATTGAAGGCTAAACCAACCATAACATTAGTCCCGGATCACCACAGAAACGACGAAGTGATTTTTTTTAAATTTTCGTATGATCCGGAATTGATTCGGAATGTGCGTCAGTTATCGGAGATCCGCTGGAGCGCAACCCGGAAATGTTGGTATCAGCCGGGAAGTAAATTCGATCTGCAAAAAACCCGTAGTCTCCTGGAACCGGTTGCTTTTCTTGATTACAAATCTCTGTTATCCGAAAACAACACATCCCCTTCGAAATCAAATCTGAGTCATTTAAAATATTCTCATCGGGCATCTACCCCGCTGCCCGAAGGCTATTTGGAAAAATTGAAGCAAAAAAGATATAGTGAAAACACCATTCGTACTTATACAGGTTATATTAAAGATTTTATTCATGCCTTCAAAAATAAACCCATAGAAAAAATTTCAAAAGATGATATCAACAATTATTTGCTTGAACTGATAGAAAAACATAAAATATCGGGGACAGAACAAAATCAGAGAATAAATGCCATCAAATTTTACTATGAAAAAGTTTTGGGAAGGGAAAAAAATGTCTATTACATTGACCGTCCAAGGTCGGAAAAATCCTTACCAAAGGTATTGAGTAAACAAGAAGTTATCGCTATAATAAAGCAATGTAAAAACATTAAACACAAGTGCATATTATCTATGATTTATTCGGCCGGATTGCGCAGAAGTGAATTGATTAATCTGAAACCTTCTGATATACTTTCCGAAAGAAATCAAATCATCATACGACAGGCAAAAGGGAAGAAAGACCGTTACACCCTTCTTTCACCACATCTGTTAAAAGACTTAAGAACTTATTATAAAATCTACCGTCCAAAAGAATGGCTTTTCGAAGGACTGGCCCCCGGAACCCAATATAGTGCTTCCAGTATTCGGAAAATTCTGTTGACCGCTGCAAAAAAAGCGGGAATAAAAAGAAGAATTACGCCCCACATGCTCCGTCATTCTTTTGCAACACACTTGTTGGAGCAAGGAACCGACTTAAGATATATTCAGGCATTATTAGGTCATGCATCAACTAAGACAACCGAGATATACACTCACGTATCAACACAGGAACTAAGTAAAATCATAAACCCACTTGACGAACTTTGGGATTCAATCTAACATAAAAAGGTGCATAATACATGCTATATTGGCATGTATTGTGTACTTTTAAAACTGATACAAGAAATATATATGCACTTACGGTGTGTTTATAAAGGCGTTGTGTGGCATTAAAACAACAAAGGATTGTGCCTAGATATTGATTTTGATGGCAAAAACTCCTTAAAGAAAACACTGAATGCCAAGGAAAGAAAAACTAAATTACCGTTTTTTCAGATTATAATCACAAACTTAAAGTAATAAAATCTGTTCTAAAGATTTTCAAAAACAGACAATACAGAAAAGACATCATAATGGAGAAAACATTAAATACAAAAATCATTCTGTCAACACTATTGCCAATCATTTTAATGATTTTCATATTCCCGTCAATTGGAGTTCCATACAATTTTTTATTTGAGAATAATAATTCTGTTCTATCATATTCATTAGCATCTTTATTAGCATCATTATTAATTGGGTCGTTTATACCTCTTATTGAAAGGAATAAAAAATTAGAATTCCATATTTTTTTAATTTCAATTATTTCGTGTGGAATTTTGTATTGCTTAGGCATTTTTTCGAACAATGAAGTTTTTTATAGTTTTTTTAATCCATTTATTGTTATTGGAGTAGGTACATGCTTAATGAAAGGATATTATAAAGAATCAATAATTGCTTTTATATTAGGTTTCGGATATTACTCATTTAATTTCTCATTAATAACAGCTCCATTTTTATTAATACCCGCTTTTCTCATTGCATGGCTAATTTTATGTGGATATAGATTTAGAAAGGTTTCAACCATTGGGTTTGCATTAAGTACTTTTCTTTTTCATATGAATATTGGGCTTTATGTACTCCTATTTGAAATTAATGATTATTTTGCATTTGTTCATTCTGAAAATTTAATAGTTGCAAGCTTTTTTATATTACTTGAAGTACTTTTATGGTATTATATACTTAATAGATTGATAAATTCTTTTTTCATGGGCAACAAACTAAATAAAGGATATAATTATTATACTTTATATATACCAGTATTGTATATAATCCCTCTAATTTATTTTTTAATAAGTGTAAAGAAAGAAAAGAAAAAGAATTAAACGCCACACAACAAAGCTATGATACGCCAGCCGTGGCATCCACAGCATATTGAGGGTTTCGTATTCCCCTCTCCCATGCGTTCAAGCTGATAAATCCATAGCTGGTCTGAAACCACGCCCAGGCGCATATAGCCGGGACGTT
>NZ_AEWI01000004.1 GCF_000191885.1 Anaerophaga thermohalophila DSM 12881 | reverse complement strand
TCCAGAGTTTGTACCTGAAAGCCCGCTATCTCAAATTATTGATGAATCGGCGCCGCTTTACGAGAAAGCTTCGATCGACGAGCATTACCTGGACCTTACCGGCATGGATCGTTTCTTCGGATGCCTGAAATGGAGCCGGGAGTTACGAAATAAAATCATGCGCGAAACCGGATTGCCCATCTCTTTTGGTCTGTCTGTCAATAAAACCGTCTCAAAAATTGCCACAGGCGAAGCCAAACCAAACGGTGAAAAACAGGTGCTTTTCAATGAAGTACGCCCGTTTTTACGGCCCCTGTCCATCCGTAAAATTCCCATGATCGGACCGGCCACTTACAAGCTGCTGCGTTCCATGGGAATCGATCGCATCGAGACCCTCGAAAACATGCCTCCTGAAATGTTGCGTCATGCCCTCGGGAAAAACGGCATTGCCATCTGGCAACGAGCCAACGGCATCGACCCTACCCCGGTAGAACCTTACACCGAACGAAAATCCATCAGCAGTGAACGCACCTTCGACCAGGATACGGGAGATATGAAAATGCTGACGGCCCACGTTGTCAAAATGACCGAGAAACTGGCTTACCAGTTACGCGCCGGCGAGAAGCTGACAGGGTGCATATCCGTAAAAATCAGATACAGTGATTTTGATACCCGAACCCTGCAAAAAATGGTGCCTTACACATCGTTTGATCATCTGCTGATCCCGGTTGCCAAAGATTTACTAAAGCGGCTCTACACACGCCGTGTCAGAATACGCCTGATCGGAGTGAGGTTATCCCATCTGGTAAGTGGTGCCCCGCAACTCGATCTTTTTGATGATACCCCCCGGCAGGTACAACTTTACAGGACACTGGATTATGTACGTCATCGGTTTGGGGCCGGAGCTGTTGGAAGAGCGATTTAACAATGATCATTGTTCATTCATATTACAGTCTCCGTTTCGGGACGCTCTCCCCCGAAGAGCTGGCGGCCAGGGCTGCAGAGCAAGGGATTAGTGTGCTCATTCTCACCGATATCAATAACACAACCGGCATTTTTGAATTTGTAAAAGCGTGTCGCAAAAACAACATTACCCCACTGGCAGGCATCGAGTTTCGAAACAACAACAAATGGCTTTATACCGGCATTGCAAAAAACTTCAAGGGGTTTGGCGAGCTAAACCGTTTTTTAAGTCATTACAGGCTGCAGGGATTGCCGTTGCCCGATAAGCCACCCGCATTTGAGAATGCTTTTATTGTATGGCCCTGGGGCAGCCGGCAGCCTTCCGAATTGAACGACAATGAATACATCGGCATCCGCCATTTTCAGCTAAAGCAATTGCTCACTTCTCCCTGGCGAAACCGTCAGGATCGCCTTCTCATCTGGCAACCGGTGATTTTTGCCAATCGCCGGGGAATGGAACTGCACCGCCACCTGCGAGCCATCGACCGAAACACCCTGCTCGACCGTCTGACTCCTGGTGACATGGCATCTCCTTACGACTGGATGGTGCCGCCGGCCAAACTAATGAAAGCTTTCGCCGACCACCCCGAAATTGTGAAAACAACAGATAACCTGTTAAGCCGGCTCTCTTTTGACTTCGACTTCAAAGGCAGTAAAAACAAACAAACCTACACAGGGAGCCGGCATGATGACGAGCTTCTGCTCGCCCAACTGGCAATGGACGGCCTCCGACAACGGTACGGGAACAACGTTGCAGTGGCACAACAAAGAGTAGAAAAGGAACTCTCAATCATCAGTAAAATGGGCTTTGCAGCTTATTACCTGATCGTGTGGGACATCATCAGATATTCCCTCTCCCGTGGATTTTATCATGTGGGACGAGGCAGCGGCGCCAATAGTGTAGTCGCCTATTGCCTGAAAATAACAGATGTGGATCCGATTGAATTAGATCTCTACTTCGAACGTTTTCTGAATCCCAAACGCACCTCTCCGCCCGATTTTGACATTGACTACTCCTGGCGTGAGCGCGATGAAGTTCAAAATTACATTTTCAAACGCTATGGTAATGCGCACACGGCGCTGCTGGGTGCTGTTTCGACCTTTCAGGCACGGGCAGCCATTCGCGAACTGGGAAAAGTATACGGATTGCCGAAAGAAGAAATTGACCAGTTGGTAGCCCGTCCGGCAGGCTTTGAACCTGACACTGTCGGAAAAACAATCCTTCAAACGGGACAACAGATGGCCGATTTTCCCAATCTACGCACCGTTCATGCCGGCGGTATCCTTATTTCGGACGCTCCCATTACCGACTATACTGCACTGGACATGCCACCGAAAGGATTTCCGACAACACAATGGGACATGTACACCGCCGAAGACATCGGCTTTGAAAAATTCGACATTCTCTCCCAGCGGGGCATCGGACATATACGCGATTGCATCGACATCGTACATGAAAATCACGGAGAAGAAATCGATATGCACCAGGTAGAGAAGTTTAAGAAAGACAAACAGGTCAGGGAACTTCTCAGAAAAGGTGAAACCACGGGATGCTTTTACATCGAGAGTCCGGCCATGCGGGGGTTACTTAAAAAATTGCGTTGCGATGATTACCTGACCCTTGTTGCCGCCAGTTCCATTATTCGTCCGGGTGTAGCAAAATCGGGCATGATGCGGGAATACATACGACGGTTTCACAATCCCGAAGGATTTGAATATGCTCACCCGATACTGAAGGAACAACTCAGCGAAACCTACGGCGTCATGGTTTACCAGGAAGATGTCATCAAAGTGTGTCACCATTTTGCCGGACTCGACCTGGCTGATGCCGATGTATTGCGTCGCGCCATGAGCGGGAAATACCGCTCCAGAGATGCTTTTCAGGCCATCGTCAATAAATTCTTCGAGAATTGCCGGCAGCGTGGTTATTCGCAAGCTCTAACGTCGGAAGTGTGGCGACAAATTGAGTCGTTTGCCGGTTACTCTTTTTCAAAAGCCCACTCGGCCTCCTATGCCGTGGAAAGTTTCCAGAGTTTGTACCTGAAAGCCCGCTATCCGCTGGAATTTATGGTGGCAGTAATCAATAATTTCGGCGGATTTTATGCCACGTGGCTCTATGTGAATGAAGCACGAAGATGGGGCGCCAATATTCACCTGCCATGCGTAAACCGCAGTCAATATGCCACTTCGATTACAGGGAAGGACATCTTCCTGGGATTTGTGCATGTACACGACCTGGAAACAAAAACAGTCCTGAACTTCATTGAAGAAAGGCAACGCAATGGTACTTACCAAAACCTGGAAGATTTCATTAACCGCACAGGCATTAGTCGCGAACAACTCATACTCATCATACGCCTTGGTGCTTTTCGCTTCACCGGAAAGAGCAAACCCGGGCTGTTGTGGCAGGCCCACCTGCTTTTGTCGGGCGAGAAAAAGAAGAAAAAGTTGCCCCGTCTGTTTTCGCTTAAATCGCCCGACTACCAGATGCCCCGTTTTGAGCAACAACGCATCGAAGATGCCTACGACGAAATAGAATTGCTGGGATTTCCCGTGGGAAGCTCTTTTTTCGATATGCTGAAAACATCGTTCCGCGGTGAGCTCCGTGCCCGCGACCTGGAGCAGAATATTGGCCGCCGGGTGCGCATGGCAGGACAACTGGTCACCATGAAATATGTACGAACCGTCAACCGTCAAATCATGCACTTTGCCACTTTCATCGATGCCGACGGTGAATTTTTCGATACCGTTCATTTTCCTCAGGTTCTGAAACAATGGCCTTTCACCGGAAACGGCGTTTATCTGATTCTGGGGAAGATTGTTAGTGAATTCGGACAGCCTTCTGTAGAAGTAGAAAAAATGGCCGCTTTGCCACTGCAGGCTGACCCGAGAGGGGCTTGATTTTCGACAGTTTTCCCTGAATTATTCTACCGAATAAATCCACCAAACTTAAGAGGCTGTCCAAAAATATGGTTATCCTGGTCATGGTGAAAGATTTCAAAATATTGATTTTAAGATTCTTCACTGCGTTCAGAATAACAAAAATTTTTTTGCTTTTTAGGCAGCCTCTTAAATTAACAGTGCTAATAATTTTATCAGGATGACTCTAAAAACCTGTTTATCTGACAATAGGAACAAACCTCACAGCAGCCCCGCCTCCGGGAGCCAACTTAAAACTAAGACCTGAATCTTTTGTGACTTTTTTTTCTATAATATGAATATCTGTGGGATTATCTTTGTAGTTGGCTTTCACCCCATCCTCATATATTTGTGCAAGATAAGTTATCCCCTCCTCAAGAAATGACAAATCAACCGAGATATTTCTTTTCTTTTCATTTGTTATTGTTCCCAAATACCATTCTTCACTGTTATAGTCTTTTCGGACAATTGTAACAAATTCGCCGATAATACCATTCAAGACTTTTGATTCAGACCAATTACAAGGTACATCTTTCACAAACTGAAATGCAGGCACATTCTCATAATTCCAGGGAATATCAGCAGCCATCTGTAGAGGACTGAAAATAATGACATAAAGCGCCAACTGCTTGGCAAGAGTTGTTTGAACCTTAGCACCCGCTGCTGTATGGTAATCAAAATTAAATATGCCCGGAGTGAAATCGAAAGGGCCGGCAAGCATTCGGGTAAAAGGTATAATTGTTGTGTGTGAAGGAGGGTTTCCACCATCTGCCGACCAAGCATTGTATTCCTGCCCGCGGCCCCCTTCCTGTGCCATCAGGTTTGGATAGGTTCTCTCCAGGCCCGTTCCTTTAACCGGCTCATGATTATCAATCATTATTTTATACCGGGCAGCTGTTTCAACCACATTTCGGTAATGCCTGACACCAAACTGACCATCATGCCATTCCTTCCCATCCAGATATTTATTTACATACCCGGTTTTCACCGAATTAACGCCATATCTATGATACAGAGCAAAAGCATCCTCAAGTTGCTTCTCATAGTTAAACACCGCCCCGGCTGTTTCGTGATGTCCAATTATCCGAACATTCTTTTTAGCACCATAGCGGCAAACCTCCTCTAAATCGAAATCCGGATATGAAGTTGTGAAATTAAAATCAGAACCATCTTTGGCCCAATTACCATCCCATCCAAGATTCCACCCTTCAATCAAAACACCACCAAATCCATTTTCTGCTGCAAAATCGATGTAACGCTTGGCATTCTGTGTGGTTGCCCCATGCTTGGGACCTTGTCCCCAGGTATATTCATCCAGATGCATAGCCCACCATATTCCGATATATTTGGTAGGTTCAATCCAGGAAATATCATCCAGAACACAGGGTTCATTTAAATTTAGAGTAAGATTTGACATGGCCAAATCGCCCGGGGTATCGCCCACAAGAATGGTTCGCCAGGGCGTTTGAAACGGTACCCTGCCATACACTTTAACTCCATTCGACCACGGAACCAGGTCACTTTCATACTGATTTGAGTCTGTCAATAGTAGCGTCATCGAAGCATAATCGGTAAGAGCGGCCTCATGAATAGCAAGAAAGGAACCATCATTCATCTCAAAGGTGGCCGGTGTATTAATAGTATCTGTTTCTCCCATTTTAGTTAATCGAAATAAACTTTCATAATAACTATTTTCCGAATGTACCGGTATCCACCACACCTTTTGCTCACGGGTGAATGTAAATTGAGTCAATTCATTAATAATAACAAGGCTGTCGGCATTGGGCTGTTCGGGAAACTCATATCTAAAACCCAAGCCGTCATCAAAAACTCTGAAAATTATATGTAATATTCTTTTATCTCCACTTTTTTCCTGCAGGGTAACAGATAATTCTTTATGATTATCCCTCACCTTTTTGAATTGCCCCCACGGTTGTTCCCAGGTTATATTAACAGAATCTTTTGTTGCTTTTACAATTTTAAAATTATCCTTCATGGGAGGCATATTCTTAAACTCGAACCCCATCGAAGAAGGTAAAATTATTTCCTCGCCGCCTCTTGATAAAGCATAAAAAGGCTCTCCTTTCTTTAGAAAAAAATCCAATTTAAGCTGCCCGTCGGGTGATGTTATTGAAGTATTACCCGGAGAATTACAACTCTGAACTGACAAGAAGATACATCCAATTAAAAAACAAAATATAACATTTTTCACAACACAACCGAATTAAAATTAAAATAACTATTACCATTTTTTATTGTACACATACGGGTATTCTAAATTTCACTCAGGAGTTCCTTTGCCAAACCTGGTTGCATAGAAACAAAATAATAAAATACCTGGTCCAGCTTTCTCTGGATTTCCTCATTATTTTTATATCTCTTCCTGAATTCATACAACAGAATAATTTGATCAAAAACATCCTCACTATTTTCAACCCCTGCAAACTGCTTAATCGTTTCCAGATATGAAAACCCGAACTCGTGAGTAGGTTCAATGATAGTCCCTTCTCCGTAATCATTCCAGGTAACAATTTGTAAATACTTTACACCCGATTCTTTTGTCAGCTGAAGGGTTTCTTCCAAAGTAGCTCCGTCATTGTGTGGTATTTCCCATCCCAGGCTCTCACCCCAGCCCCCTTCTTCATAGAAATCAACAAATCCGGGATAGGCAGACCCCATTGCAAAATTCAGAAGTGGTAGGCGATTAGTATAAAAGTTCTCTAAAAAAGAATTGTCCTTATAGACCCAGGCATATTCTCCATCAGCATTTTTACCTGCAGCCTCCGAATGATTCCAGAGTGTCAAAAACATAGGCTTAACACTGAGATTTAAAAAAGCATTTGTCCAGTCATTTTCCGACACTAAATTTATTGGCCCAAAGACCAAAAGAAGAGGTTTGCCGTCAATATGGATGTACTCTTCCATCCCGAAATAACTATTCTCAAGAAATGCCATGTCTTTTTTAACCACTGAGAGACGGTCATTTTCTGCTCCTTTATCAACAACTTCAGAGACGGTTCGATCTTCATACACAACTGCGAACTCAATTCCTACTTCTCCAACTTTATGAATCAAGGCTTCCGTATTTTCCTTAATAGAATAGTAATCATTGACATCGTAAGTTCCATACCAGTCTATCAACAGTCCGTCTATTCCCGAATATTTCATTAAAAGCAACTGGCATTCAATCACATCTTCATCGCCTGAGGCATAAGGACCAATTAAAGGATTAAAATGCGACGCAATATCAGGCAACCCTTCACCATCGAACTGGTCAGGGTCTTTTGTTGCCATCGACCAGTGCATACCCCATTCACCGTTTTCACTGCTTTCAGGGGTTTCATACCAGGGCATAAAGTGAACAAAAATATGTGTCTCATTATTTTTCTTCACATCAACGGGGTTCAGGACATGAACTTCAAAATCCTCTTCAGAATTTTGTTTTTCTTCATCCTTACATCCCGAAATACAAACCCCAAAAGCAGCAATAAATACTAACACCGGATAAATCTTCATACTTGCAGAATTATGTTTGAAATTTTGAAATTTTCGAAGCTCAAAGAAAACAAGCAGAGGAATAAATACCTCTGCTTGTTTTACAACGGTTTTCTAAAATCAATAATTTGGATTTTGAACGAGGTTTTTATTTTTATCCAACTCTGACTGAGGAATCGGAAAGACTTCCCTGTACCGGGGTGTCTCGCCCTTCTCCCACCATGGCTCAAAGAAATCACCAAATCGAATATTATGCGTACGCCGATGACCTTCAAAAATGAATTCCCTGAGCCATTCGTCATTCAGAAAATCAAGCGTAATCGTTTCAGGAGTATCCATCCCGGCACGCTCTCTGATTGGTTCAATAAAAGGGCGAGCGAGGTCAGGAGTCCCCATACGAACATAGCACTCAGCTTGCATCATCAAAACCTCTGCATATCGCATAACCACCCAATCGTGATCACGCTCCCATGATTCACCCGCTTTTACCTCGTATTTGAACAAACGAACACCTTCATTCTGTTTAGCATTCTCAAAGTTCTCTATCTCTTCAGTATAAATTAAAGGCTCACCATTATCCATATTTATAACAGAACCTGTAGCTAAATTAATTTGTTCTCCCTCCAGCATAGCATCTTTCCTTCGGTCTGCATCATCGAAGGATGAATACACTCCCGGCTGCCCGCAAATACCATTCCCACACCAGGGATAATCACCCGTTGGAGAAAAAGCATAAGGCTGTTTATAGTGAAAAGTCATTGAATGCAGATAATTTCCAACAGTACCAGCCTCTGAGTCATAAGGGATCGCAAAAATCACTTCCCGCGACACCTGATTTTCTGTCAAAAAATTTGTGAAATAATCCGGTTCCAGAGAATAACCCGAAACTTTTTCGCAGGCATCTATGCAATCCTGCCAGCGTGGGTTACCTGTATATACTTCAGCATTAAGATAAAGACGAGCAAGCAAAGTATTGGCAACATTTTGGGTAAAACGCCCGTAAATAACTTCGGACGGAAGAACATCCCTTATCTCCAATAACTCGCTTTCCACGAAATCAAACACCTCCTGACGTGACGATTTAGCAGGAAGCTCTTTATCTTCAAAGTCTGTAACAACAGGCACATCACCAAACATATCCAGAAGCAGATAGTAATAATAGGCCCTTATTCCCCTAAGCTCGGCATTGATTACGAACTTTTCATCCTCTGTCAACTCTGACTGATTGACCTGATAAATAATAGCGTTTACTTTTGCCAATCCCTGGAAACAATACCGCCAGGCACTCAATATCATAGCATTGTCCGCCGTCCATGTATGTTTTTGCGCTTCCTGATAACGCCCTCCGTCGTACCAGTCGGTACCCCGGGTAGGGATACATGCTTCGTCGGAAGTACATTCAGAGAGAAAAAATACATATTCGCAAGTAGGATATGAAATAGAGATATCATCGCTGAAACCACGCAAAGAAGAATAAGCCCCCCCTACAATGGTTTCAATTTCATCCGCAGTCTTTCCGTAATCTTTTGACTCCACCTGACTAAACAATTCTTCATCAAGATCGGTACAGGAGGTAACAGAGGTGATAATTACCCCCAATGTCAATATTATAATTAAATATATTTTCGACTTCATAACTCAATATTTTCTTTTTACAAATTCAGAATAACTCTCTATTATCAAAAACTTATATTAACACCGAAAGATATTGTGCGGGGTTTCGGATAATAGTTAAACATATCGATTCCGGGACTTTCGAGTCCCCCGATATTAACTTCCGGATCTACACCGGAATATCCGGTAATCACAAACAAATTTTCCCCTGTAACATAAATTCTTGCATTTGAAAATCCGAGAGTTTCAACAGGCAAGGAATAACCAAGAGTAGCCGTTTGTAATCTTAAAAAGGAAGCATTTTCAATCCAGTAATCCGAGAATGTTGGATCGCTTGTAATCCCGCTTTTCAGGAAATCATCGGGGACATTCTGGGCCGGTAAGCGGTTCGGGTCGTTCATACTCATAGCAGTTGCATTCAACACCTTTTGTCCAAACATACCATAGGTTGAAAAAGAGGCATCAAATTTCTTGTAGGTAAAGCTCATGCCAAATCCCAGATTTAATTTTGGTTGGGCATTACCTAATTCTGTTTTCTCCTCTCCCAGAATAAAGGCACCATTTTCATCAAGTCCTGAGCATTTGTAACCCCAGAAGGTTCCAACCGGATACCCCTCTTTTATAATTTGTGAAAATTGATTGGACATCCCGCGAAGGCTGTGCAATGAACCACTATAAATAATATCGGTCTCATAAGCCTGGTTTGAAAGTTTGTCTATTTCCTGGTGATTGCTTGAGAGCGTCAGATTAGTATCCCAATTAAAATCTTTTCCGGACATTATGTTGGCATCAATGGTTAGTTCAACACCTTTATTGCTTAGATCGCCAACATTAGCCAGCATGGTTCCAACCAAATACGGCGGCTGTGGCACTTCATAAGTATACAACAAATCACTGGTTTTTTTCTGGTATACCTCCAGCGAGCCAATGATTCGATTCTTTATTGCAAAATCGAGACCTATATTAATCTGCTCTGTTGATTCCCACTTCAAATCCGGATTTGCATTCTGTATGGGACCATAAGATTGTTTCCATTTTTCGCTTTCAGCATCATAATACATCTCACTTCCAACTCCAAGTAGTGGTAGTGATTTATACTCTCCAATCCCTTCCTGATTTCCGGTTACACCGTAACCAACACGAAGCTTGAGATTGTCGAGCCACTGTTCAGACCAGTCCATAAAAGACTCATCCGATAGCCTCCAGGCAATGGATCCTGACGGGAAAACCCCCCATTTATTATTCTCTCCGAAACGGCTTGAGCCGTCACGACGAATAGTACCGGTAAACATATATTTTCCATGCAATGTGTAATTTGCTCTGCCAAAGAAAGAGACAAGTTTTGCAGAACCTTTGTATGAATAAACATCACCTGCACGAAAATCCTGACCGGCAGCAAGATTGTTGTATAAGAACAAATCGGTATCAAATCCTCTTCGTTCAGCACCAAACCCTTCGTAAATATTTTCCAGATAAGAATATCCTGCCAATAAATTAAAGCGATGAATATCCATCACTCGCTCATAATTCAAATAAGTTTCCAATTGTTGGTTTTTGTATTCGCCGAGTGATTTTTGACCATACCCGTCATCAGTACGACCGGTTATTACTGCATATGAAGGTATGTAAAGGTTTCCTTTATGCGAATTATACTCATAAGAAAGGTTAGTGATTGATTTCAACCCAGGCAGAATCTCAAGTTCTGCTTTAAGATATGCAAGCAAACGATCCCTTTTATCATCAGCAGTTCTGTTTTGCAATATTTCTACCGGATTTTCATAGTTTGTTCCTGAAATATTAGTGAACTCGCCATTTTCGTCGCGCACAGGGATAACGGGGCTTAAATTATAGGATCGTTCAAAAATCATATAGTTAAGTGGATGCCATTCATCACGGTTGGCATGAAGACCAGCTTCCACTTTCAATTTTCCGTCTAACCCGTACTGATATCCAGACAAACTCGCACCAATGCGTTCAAGTTTTGTGGTTTTTATTACTCCCTCATTTTCAAGATAGTTCACTGAGGCCCGATACCCACTGTTTTCAGTACCATTGGAGAAAGAGATGGCATGTGATTGAGAAATGCTTGTTTGCTGTAATTCCTTTTGCCAATCGGTATCTCCCCCGTAATCAACAGCTCCTGCTATGTTATTTTCACGAACATATTGCCGCCATTGATTGGCTGAAAGCAAATCTAACTGATTGGCTACTTCACCTATAGCGACATATCCGGAATATTCAAGTACACCTTCCGTTTCATCGCGATTCGTTGTAATGATGATCACTCCATTTGCACCTCGCGACCCGTAGATTGCTGTAGCCGATGCATCTTTAAGCACATCGATCGATTTAATTTCTGAAGGCTGAACGGTATTTATATCAACACCAGGGATTCCATCTACCACAATTAACGGGTTGTTACTTGCTGTCAATGAAGTTCCTCCTCTTAAACGAAGGGTAGCACCGCTGGCAGGATCACCCGACCCTTGAACTACAGCTAATCCAGCTACTCGCCCCTGGAGTACCTGTTCGGTAGAATTGATAACTCCTTTCTTTAAATCCTCAGAGGCTACAGAAGCTATGGATCCGGTTAAATCGGTTTTTCGCATTGTTCCATATCCCACGGCAACAACAACTGCTTCATCAAGAGTTACCATACTCGGAGTTAGAGTAATCCGTATGGGTAATTCCATTGAAGAAGTGACATCTATAACTTCTTTTTCAAATCCAACAAATGAAACAATTAGCTGGCTTCCCACGCTTGCCACTATTTCAAAATGACCATTAACATCAGAAATAGTGCCGGTAGTTGTTCCGGCTATGAACACTGATGCTCCGGGAAGAGGTTCTCCTTGTTCATCGACAATAACACCTGTGACGTCAATGTTATCTTCCTGAGCATAGAGAGAAGAACTCAGAACGAATGAACACATTATCAGCCATAAATATTTTCGATAATAATTTGATTTACAAAGTATTTTCATGGTTACAATTTTTTAGTCATTAATTTAAGCGGGATGAATAAGTCTCCCTATGATTCTAATCCGACATCTATTTATCCGGTTGTACCAGAGGCAAGTCGGTATCTACAATTATTCTGTCGTTATTGTCCACGACAAGAACGTGAATTTGGGAAAGACCCGTCATTCCTTCGAGTTCTGAAACCAGATTTACAAATCCTTTGATCTCTGACATTCCGCCTGTAAACTCGCCTCCATATTCCTTTTCTCCTGCTGTAATGGTATATTTTAATGTGTTCACTCCCCGTTCATTATTTGTTCTGATCATCCCAAGGATGTCTTTCTGACTAATCTTCATAGGAAAGAACCTGAAGGCGGGTGGTGGTGGAGGAACAACATCGGCTGCAATAAGCTTTTGATCGGGAGTTGTTGCCCCCCAGTCTCCATTAACAAACTCCACGAAAAGAAAAGTCATATTTTCCATCACATACCCTTCTTCGGTGTTGAAATATTGTTCCGGAATCAGGTCCATTTTATAAAACCCGTTCCCCATATCCTTTAGCTTAGTCTTTTCAACAACCTCAGGCACCCAAACCTGGAATTCCTGTAATACCTCCCAATCATTCAATCCGGCATGCATGTGCACACTCGGGGCATCTTCAAAGCCATCCACTAAATTGGAATTAAAGAGAATGCTTAAAGGTTTGTCAATATAGGGTTTAGGTGGGTATGCACGGATCAACTCCTCTGCTTCAAAAAAGTCGTCGAAAGGAGTTATAGGTACACTTGCTACTCCCGTTTGTTTGGTACCCGTTTTGTCTTTTAACCGTAACCAAAATCCCGGACCATCTTTTATTTCCTGAGAAGTAACTCCAAAATATTCGGTCGGAACCAAATCAAACCGCCATATATAATCGCCTTCATAAGAAAGTTTTGCAAATTCGGATGAGTTTTCCCAGTTTCCGGCATCAGGCTCTGTCGGGGACCATATCCAGATGTAGACATCCTCATCTTCGTCAAATGTGGTTCCAGCCAAATCGAAATACCACGATACCTCTTCATCATATTGATAAACAACAGGATAAGTCCATATTTTTGCAATATCGCCCGCCTCTTCAGGATCATCCTGCGCACTGATAAATATTGGGAAAAGCAATAATAAGCCTATTACGAATGTATTTTTTTTCATCATGTCAAATTTTATTGATTACCATCAGTTAAGCTTAAAGAAAATGAATAGGTTAGAAAAGCAACTCCATCACTACGACGCACAAGTTCAAATGACATTTCATCCCGTGCTCCGGGAATGGTAGTCAGTTCAAGTTCATCCACTTTATTTTGGCGTCCTGAATCCGAATAGAGATTTATCTTCACGCGGCTTAAATCAGTGGTAGGAAACGGAGAACTCAGTTCCCAATAACCTTCTGTAAGAAACAACGCAGGGACGTCGCCCGATACGGCAAAGGTGGTTGGATTATTATCTTCATCAACATTGAGTGTTATCTCCATTTCTTCAAAATTGAAGTAAGAAGAGATTTCTTGCTCAGAGGGCTCAATGGTGTTGGCTTTGGCATAATTATCAATCATAACCAACTTTTTCAGTCCCCAGGTGCCATTAACTTTCTCGTACAAAGTAATGGGTTCTACAAAACTCCCATCTTCGGTCTCGTTACACCCCGGTAAAAAGATGAGTCCTGGTGTGAGAAAGACCAAATAAAACATTAATCTTTTCATAAATCTTTTCATGTGTTTCGGATTTTAATTAACAATTTTGAGAATTGACCTATACAAAACTACACGGACTACAACCGTTCAAATAGTTTTTCAGTAGAAATTGAGAAAGCAGAAAGAGGTAAGCAATTAAATATCAGAAGGAAAAAACAATGGAAATTGTACAAAAATTGAGAAAGAATTTAGATAAATGAAATACTTTTTAATATTCTTTTACAGACAACATAAACGCTTTAAACGGCCTGAATCTCCATTATCCTGTTCTCAAATTCATCCTTGAAAGGAGATCGGCTCTTTACTTTTGTTTTATAAGTATAAATGGTATTTACTGTTAAATCTAAAAAATGAGCTATCTTTTCATTATCGGTAATACCAAGACGAATTAATGCAAATATTCTCATTTCCGGACTCAGAAACTCATTTTTCTTTGGAGTAAATATTTCTTCTTCGTCACAAGAAACCAGCTTTTTAAACTCGTCAATAAAATCAGGAAAAAGTTTAAGGAAGATTTCATCAAATCGTCTGAAAAGCGACCTTCGCTCTTCCTTTACATTAAAAGTTTTAAGGACTGAGACAATATCTTCATATCGCCGGGCAACAATTTTACGATGAATACTTTTGTGAAAGGCATCAAGTTTTTCAACATATTCCGAATTAATACTAAAAAAGTATCCGATATACTCCTCTTTAATTTTATTAGCTTCGACAAGTTTAGCATTCAATTTGCTCAAATCCGCAACAGTGTTTTGCAAGATTTTTCGGATTTTGTACAATTTTTTAAGCTGATAATAAATGATTGCCAGAGAAGCAATTACTAAGAGCATTAAAAATACAAGGACGATCAGAAAAATAATAAGCTTTTCCTTCTGTTTTTCGGTCTGTGCCAGTCTTTCACCTTCAATTATAGGGAGGATGCTCGCTATTTCAATTTTCCGATGCCGGGCATTATGAAAGGTTGCATCGTCGAGGGCGGCAATTATGTATCTGTAGGCTCTTATTTTTTGTCCTTCTTCGAAAAGAATGTTAGCAAGATTTCTAAGGGCTACGGTTTCTTTTGTTGCATTCTTAATATCTGCAATTGCAGCCCGCGCCAGGTATTCAATAGCTTTTTCTCTATATCCGGTTACCTGGTAAATATATCCGAGACTGGAAGTTGCAATTCCATAATAAGCAGGTGGCACATCAAAGTTTCTCATCCAGTATTCAAATGCGAATTTTGCTCCGCGCCAATCGTATTTCTTCATTCGCCTCAAACTCTCAGCAGACCAGTAAACATTAGTATTTTCAGCGGCATATACCAAAGCAGTATCCAGATATTTATTTCCTATTTCCAGATAAACATCGGTAAATAATTCTTCATCATCATAGTCGGCAAGATCATAATAAGCCCGGGCTACTACAGGATAATACTTTCTTTTTAATGTATCCGGGCAATTGCGTACAGGTATATGTTCCAGACTATCTATAGCTTCCTTGAACAAACCACCAGAAATAAGGACAAACCCTTCCTTTATCCTGGCTTCGACAATCAAATTGGGTTCATTTAATTGTCTTGCGATTTCCTTCGACCTTCTGACAAAATAATAAGCAGAATCAAAAATAAATGATTGATATTCATTTACCAGGTCCATTGTCAAGAAGAACTCTTCTCGTAAATCGTTTTGGGATGAATGAAAATGTAACTTATCTTTAAATAAATCAATCTTTTCATTCTTTTTTTGAATATAAAACTCACGTTCATCCAGATATCTGTCCAATTCATTCAACAAGCTGTCATTCACTGTTGCCGAAGTGATTATACTCTGTAATGATAAGAGAAAGAAAAGAAAAAAGAACTTCATTTGATAATTGTTTCAAAAATATTCGCTTCGTTTATATGATATTGTAAGTTGTCAATATATCCTTGCAAAAAAGACTTTTATATTTCTCAATCTATTTTTGGTATCATGACTTCCTAACCTATATCGTTAGATTTTTAGATGTAAGATAAAACCTAAAAAACTGAAAATATGCATTCACAAATAAAACAATTGATTTCAAGGAATTTGCAAAATATTAACAAACTATTGCTTATAAATGTGTCAACAAAACTGGTATAACCAATTATTGTTCTTTGCAATATGCAATACAAGAACCACGATACTTTGCAAAAATAAATTATTTTTTTGTCTTTTTTACATCTGAAAAATAGAACATGCTCAATTCATAAAAAACCCCGAATGCGTCTAATGCATCCGGGGTAAGTTAACGTTTAACCTTAATGATCTTCATTCAACTACATCAATCACCTCCTTGTTAATTGCCCTTATGCGATCTTCATCTACCTTAACAACCTTCCGGTCGTAGGTCATCAGACCATTGACTTCCATCTCTACATCAGTGGTCTGTGTATAAACGGCGGCCGAAAAACCGGCCTTCACCAGTTTCTTCAGTTCTTCTGCAAAACGTACGTACTCATCGGTAACCGCCTCTGAAGATTTGAACTGAACATAGCCCCAGTTCCGGTCCGGAGCCCAGAGGTGATTTTTCAATGCCAACCCTATTCCCCCATATTCACCAAGCACTGTAGCTCTCATGGCATCATAGAGATACAATTTCGGCTCGGGATAATTATGGATATCCAAAATATCCCCAACCGGATAATGATTCCCACCGCTGGCTGGATTCACAAGGCGAGACGAATCATATTCTTTCGTCCATTCTGCAATTTCTTTGGTTTTGAACTGTCCCCACCCTTCATTAAAGGGAATCCATACAGCAATGCTTGGATAGGAATATAAATAATCCATAATATCTTTCCATTCTTTTCTGTAAATGTCCTCTGACCGGGCAGTTCTTTGAAATTCCATGCCATCAAAATAGGTTGTTCTTTGCCAAACGGGACCAGCATCTCCATTAGGCATATCCTGCCAAACCAATATTCCTAATCTGTCACAGTGCGTATACCAACGTGCCGGCTCCACCTTTACATGTTTCCGAATCATATTGTAGCCCAAATCTTTAATCTTTTCTATATCATATTTTAAAGCCTCATCAGTGGGTGCTGTATATAATCCATCAGGCCACCAGCCCTGGTCAAGGGTACCAAAATGAAAAATATTCTCATTATTCAATTTCAACCGAATAATTCCATTTTTATCGCGTCCCATTGACACCTTACGCATGGCAAAATAACTTTCAACCTTGTCAATTACTTCTCCGTCACGGAGCAATAAAACTTCCATATCGTATAAATACGGGTTGTCAGGGGTCCAAAGTTTTGGAGATTCAATATCGACCTCTAAAACTTCTGTTACAGAAGCACTTCTTTTTGCAATAACCTGCCCCTTATCCTTAACTACCACCTGAATAACATCGCCATAGCTTTCCCCGCATACTTCTGTATCAACCAATACTTTGTTTTTATCAATATCAGGAGTGGTACGTAAATTGGCAATATATTTCTTAGAAACCGGCTCCAGCCAGACGGTTTGCCAAATACCACTAACAGGCGTATACCAGATTCCCTCCGGATTAGCGACCTGTTTTCCGCGAGGTTGTGGCCCCCGGTCTGTCGGATCCCATACCTTAACTTTTATCTCCTGAGCCCCCCTATCATTCAAAAATGGAGCAATATCAAAATAAAATGGTGTATAACCTCCTTCATGACTTCCAACTTTAATATCATTAACCCAGACATCTGTTCTCCAATCAACTGCACCAAAGTGGAGCAACAGTTTTTCCTTTTTCCATGATGCAGGAACATCGAAAGAGCGTTTATACCAAATGACATTCTCCTCACCAACTCTCTTCTGAACGCCACTCAGGCTTGATTCTACCGCAAAAGGCACCAGTATATCCCCATCATAGCCGAAAGGCTCACCATCTTTTCGTGGTACTATGGCATATTTCCACAAACCATTCAGATTTTTCCATTCCGAACGTTCCATTATTGGACGTGGATATTCCGGAAGAACATTATCCGGATTAATTTCTTCTGCCCAGCGGGTTTTTATTTTATCACCTGCCGGTTCCCATTGTGCTGATGTACCGAGCCCTAACACCATAAACATGCTTACTAACAAGACACCTGTTTTTGACATATCTTTTATGTTTTGTAATAACTTATGAGTGTGGTATAAAAAGACATATTTTTGTCAAAATCAAAGTGTTTTAAATTTTGCTACGCACTTAACTCATTGCTAATGTAGATTCATCAGTATAAAATAAATCTAAGTTATTGGTCGGATGGAACCCGCATGATTGAGTTTATACATGTTCTTTTGTAACAAACCTTGTCATCCTTGTTTCAAAAATTTAAAACAACAATGAGTTTAGCAAAAAAGATACTTTTTTGGCCACACTCACTTATTTAACATTTAAAATTCAATTACCACCTGGGTCTCTCAAGATTACTAATACCTGGTGTATCGTTTAAAATTTCAGGCCAGCCGTTATTCCATCTTATCCGGTCGAGCATCAATACCCGGCCATCGGGATTCTTCACGTCCACGGCATGATACAAAACCCAGTCGTTTCCGGCATCATCGGTAACAATTTCGGAATTGTGCCCCGTTCCCACAAAACGATTATTGCCACGAATTAATACTTCATGATAATTGTTCATCATACTGTTTCCCTCTTTATCGAGATATGGACCGAACAAATTATCAGAACGTCCCACCACTGTGGTATACGTACTGTTAACTCCCTCACAACATGTCCCAACAGATGCAAACATATAATAATAGTCATCCTTTTTGTGGATATAAGTCCCCTCATAGGCAGTACCGGCAATTTGTTGCTTTTCGGCTCCGGGTTTCAGGGTCAATCCGTCATCGCTCAATTCTATGGCATAAATACCTCTGAAGCTTCCCCAAAACAGATATTTTTCCCCGTCTTCTTCGATATAAAAAGGATCAATTGAATTCTGAACATCAATTTCATTACTCCGAAAAAGCTTGCCAAGGTCGGTAAACGGCCCCTCAGGCGTTTCGCTTGTAGCAACGCCTATGCCACAAGTCCATTCTCCACCCCAAACCGACATGGAATAGTAAAGAACATATTTCCCGTTAATAAAATTTATATCGGGAGCCCACAATCCACCGTCTGGCTCAAAGTCCGGCCGTCCTTCTTCAGTAAAGGCCGTCCCGACATATTCCCAGTCTACCAGATTGGTGGATTTGTGGACGGGCATGTTGCGAATATCTTCGGTGGCATACAAATAGAAAGTTCCCTCCGAATCCCTGATTATAGAAGGATCGGGAAGGCTGTAACTGACCACCGGATTGCTGTATCCGCCTGTCTTTGAATCATCATTTGTTTTTTCTGTATCGTCTTTGTCGTTGTTATTACAGGAATACCCTGCATAAGCAACGGTTACTATTGTAAGTAACAGAAATATTTTCTTCATTGGTATAAATTTTATTTCAGGTCATAACTCAATACTTCGCTAAACTTTGGCAAACACCTGGTAATCTGTTTGGTTATGCTTGAAAGTTCTTAAATCTAAAATCAATCAAGCATAAACCGTTCTGCCGCACCTGGTGTAAGCATTTCCCAAAGGGATGCAACAGTCCATCCGGGTGCAAAAATGTCATTATAAAAACCTTTCCCGTTTTTCCCGTAATCCCAGTTGGTGTGCTGAACCACTTCGGGATAATATCCGGTACGGGCTATGCCACACATGTGACCTGGGTAAGGCAACAGTTGCAGCATTGAAGTATTAATAACTTTAGCAAATTCACTGAATGCCGGTTCAGATGTCTCCTTCGCAAGGTAGTTCAACACATCGGCAAACTCAAAGATGAATACATCAATATGATTATTCTCAACCGAGACATTCCCCCATCCGCGGGTTTTCAGACCAATATCACCTAACATCTGTCCACGGGCAAAAGGAACATCCCACATGTAATACCACGAAAGGGCAAAAAAGGAAGCCTCTTTGGCAAGCGCAACATAATGATCGTGCTTCCTCCCTTTTGAAGCCAGAGCCAGATAATACATAGCCGTTGATGCATAAAGAGAGGCCTCTTTATCCTCACAATTGGCGTCAAGTGTGGAAGAAAAATAATCGGACCTGGAAATCAACTCGTTTTCAAGATATTCTCCCGATTTTTCTGCACTTTCCAGGTATTCCTTATCATTGAAGTATTTTGAAGCCATAACCAAAGGCACTGTTGCCGAAGGAGTACTTCCTCCCGTTGCGTCCACCAGTTCAAAATCATTTTTAAACTTACGCGGGAAACTGCCATCCGCGTTCTGAAGTCTTAGAAAATTATCCAATAACTTTCTGATTCGTTTTTCCCATCCGAGATGCTTCCTCCCTTGCTTCCTCTCAAAATCCAGATACTTAAGAATTGCATAAACCCCCTCAGATTGCCGGCGGATACTATACACATCAGGTTCTTCATCAGTATGATAGTTGATAGATTCTCTGAAAAACCCCGAATCTGTAAATCCTTTTTCCAGATAACTTTTCAAAACGTTTTCTGCAATCTGCTTAAGCCCGGGATTATCTGTTTCATGGGCATATTCAAGTGCAAAAAAAGCATTCAGTAGTACCCTGCCTATAAAGCCAACCTCAGCACCTCCCATATCTGAGCAATCATCCGTACGTAAATGGATACCGGAAAAGTAATTGAGGTCTTCGGTCTCCACATAACTTTCGATAAAAAAGTTTGCCAGTGTCTCTTTCACCGTTTTAACCGAATAATCCAGTTCAACCGGCATCGGTTTGAAATGGCTGAACGAATAGTTCCATACCTGAGCCACAAAATCAGAGAAGCCGGAGGCATGGCCGCTGTTTACAATCCAATTCAGGATTTTGGTTTCTCCTTTTTTTAGCCCGGCAAATGCAACAACCGGCGGAGCAAGTGTCAGCTTGCGAATGTAAGTTTTAGGAATCTCGCGGTGAGGAAATCCGAACGACATCCAGGCTTTGTCATGAATATTTTCAAAACCGGTAAAGCCTAAATCACTTTCGCCCGAGAGTATAACTTCACCGTGATGAATAGCTGTATATGATACTGTATCTATATCATCGTTCCTCAAAACCGTATAATAACGGCCGGTACTTTCATCAAAAATACCGGTAAGGGGTGAACTCAAACGGTCTTCTCTTACCAGCCAGCTGTCACTTGTGTGAAATGACGGTGCTTCTTCCGGCGAACGAAGATTGTGACGATACCAAAACCCCGGCATCAGGAACTTACAATTTTCATGTTCAGCCTGGCCGGCAGCCACACTTTGTTTAAAATTAAAGAATACATCTTCACGGGCAGTCAATGTTATCCTATAATATACAGAATTCCCGAGGGTCTTTGTTTTTCCTGTTATTTCCAGCGGAATGTCCTTATCCGGTAAGTAACGGAAGTTATTGTCTTTATCCGTGTTTCCAATCCTCAGGATATAGCTTTTCGCCGGATTTCCGGGCGTTTTCAACATAATTTCGGCCCGCATTTCTTCATTTGTTTGTGAAAAAACACTTCCTGCAAACAATGTCACGAATCCCAGTCCAAACAAAAACCTGCAACTCCAATATTTAATATTTCTCATAAACCTTATCTATCAAATTCAAATCATTTAATTTTTTTAACCCAACCAGATATTTGCCACCTGCATTATCGCCAGCCATTAATTGTTATGCTCTCTTCGGGAGATAAAGATTTTCATGGTTTCATTTTCACCCTGCACCAGGTATTTGAAGCATCATCAACAGCATGAACAATATTCTCTTCGGTTATGCTGCCATCTTTATCCCGGTAACTGAGTTTTACATTTATTCGGATGTCATTTCCTTCCCGGTAATTCAGTGCAGAAAAAGGTATGGCAAGTTCCAACCGGTATCCTTTGTTTTCCAAATCCTGTGTTGACAATTTTATTCCTTCAGCCTCTTCATGAATCCATTCGCCTTTTCTCCCCTCGTGAAAGCGAAATTCTTCATTGCGATTACAGAAAACTCTGAAAAGACCGGAATCGGGACACGTGAGGTTGTAGTTTCCTGCATCTACATAAATAGTAACACCATCGTCGTCGGTTGTTCCGGGAATCGCTTCAGAACTTTCATAATTAACTTTTGCAGCGAAATACAAGAAGTCGTCATCCCGGGCAATATCGGCCCGGGCATTGACCATCCCCTTATGCCCTATAAAAAGCGGAAATCTTTCTTTCCATTCGTTTTCATTCATGCGGCCGTCAACAGACACCGGACTGACCGGAGCGACCGGCTCTTTTACGATATGTCCCAGGATGGTCCACACCTCACAGGCAGGATTTCTAAAGCTGGTAGTGGAAGCAGCGACAACGGTATTTTCATCCCAAAGCGAAATGGAATTCCATTTGGCTTCGCGATCCAACGGGACATCGAATGGTTGCGTAATCCTTGAGAAATTGCGCCCCTCAGAATCTCCAATTGCAACTTCCATAGTAGAAAGTTCCCAATTATCGGTTCTGCCACGGGTGGTCTGATAAGACAGGAGCAATTCTCCGGAAGGAAGTCTTACCAGATAAGGCGCCCCGGCATAAACCTGATCGGGCAGTTCCTCATGATGAGCCGCTTCACGATTTGGAGAATCTCCGTCAACCGGCTTAATCCAGGGTTTATCAAGAGGTGTCCTTACAATCCAGGGTTTAAACTGCCCTGATGCATTATCCTCTATCGCCACCAGTATTTCGTCCCCTCCAATAACCGGAACAGGCATACCATCGCGATGGTTTTTTCTAAAACTAACAGTGACAGCCTCTCCGCTCCAGGTATTTCCTTCATCCGAAGAGCTTAACATGGATATTTCCTGTTCATCAGACTGCGTATAAGGAGCTTCATTGGCAAAATAAACCTGCATTTCACCGGATGGGAGTTGCAAAAAGGCCGGTTCCCAGCATCCATTTCTGAAATCTTTACCGGCTTCATAAATTACCTGCGATTCCGACCAGGTTTTCCCCAAATCTGAACTCCGCTTCACTGCTATTGCAAATGGTGCAATACCATCATTCGAAGGGCGGTAATTGCATCCGGCCACAAGATCACCGTTTGACAGTTGAATCAACTCACCGTTGGCTTTGCTTATTGTAACAGATGAACGGATGTGTTTTTCAAAAAGTATGGACGGATCACTCCAGGTAAGACCGTTGTCCTCACTGCTGATGATTTCCACATTGCCATTGGTCTCATAAACGGCCACCAACATGCCGTTATTCAATCGTTTTACTCTTGGATATCCGGCCCATGAAAGCTGCCTCCCGTCACGTGGCGCCAGGCGCTTCAGTGAACTATAGTCCCATGCTATACGAATGCCGTCAAGCGGATCATCTGTCTTTCGCTCGAAATCTGTAATACTATTTTCCTGATTCTGCCCCTTACAAGATGAAGAAAACAGGCACAAAAGCACACAAAAAGAGAACAATCTTAATTCAGAAATCATAATTAATCCGTTTTCAGTTGGGGAACCATATAATTCTCATCAACAACCATCACATCCGGATCGTCATTGCGTTCCTTAAAGCTCACTGTACTGATATACATGTGACGAGGATGAATGCTCTCATCGCTATTATGCGCGTGGAAAACGATTCTGAGAACACCGTCTTTGTCTCTGAACATTGCACTGTGTCCAACCCCAACCAGGTTGCCGGGCTTTTGCAATATGGGATTTTCTTCATATTTCACCCATGGGCCTGCCGGACTTTCAGCAGTAGCAAAGCCAACGCCATAGAACTGACTCTCATAACTGTTGGCCGAATAAGTCATGTAATAAAGTCCATCGTGTCTGATAACATAAGCACCTTCATTCACCCGTGGCCATATCTTCTCCCATTCCTGAGAAACATGAATGCATGGTTTCATGGTTTCCGGTTTTATTTCAAGAAGATTTTCGGTCAGTTCGGCCACCCAAATATTCAAACCATCATTAAACCTGTCGAAATAAAGCCATGGGGTCCCGTTTTCATCAACAAAAAGAGAATTGTCGATGCATTTCTCGTCAGTTATCATCGGCTTTTTCTCTGCCTGTTTAAACGGCCCCAGCGGGTTGTCACTGGTAGCTGCACAAATATGTTCATCAGCAGAAAAATACATATAGAAAGTCCCGTCAACATGATAAACTTCAGGCGCCCAAAACCAACGATCACCCCACACATCAGATTTATGAAGCGCCAAACCATTGGTCAATCCATCTGGCACTTCCCAGTTCTTCAGATCGGTTGAAGTAAATACGATAATGCCATCTTCCGAAAAGGTCCCATAAGCATAATAAACACCTTCATGGTACATAATGAACGGGTCACCTAAAGGAACTTTTGTAGCAGCGTCACCAGAATTGTCAGAAGAATCACTTTTTCGATCAGAACAAGCATAAAATAAAGCACTTCCCAATAAAACAAGTAGAAATAGTATTGCTTTTCTTGTCATTATTCAAAGTTTAAAATTTTCGGATGCGGCAGGCATACCATCTCCCACCGCATCCGTTAAAAATTATTCAAAGGACCTTTAATCCTTTATAAATTCCTTAATAATTGGGATTCTGTTCAAGATTCTCATTGTTATTAACTTCACTTGAAGGAATTGGGAGACAGTGGTGTCTTCCCACTACAAAGTTGTTGAAATCGGGATCCCTTTGAGCCAGTTCATTAACACCATCCTGATTTTCCATTAATCCCCAACGCCTTAAGTCGGCCCAGCGGTGTCCTTCGAGACATAACTCAAGCGAACGCTCAATTTGCAAACGCTCCAGAAAAGCTTCATTATTCTGGGTAGCTTCGGGATAATTTACTTCAAGATTTGGCATATTGGCCCGGGCCCTCACTCTGTCAACCATTGCCACTGCATCGTCAAGGTTTCCGGCAGGAAGGTTGGCAATGCATTCGGCATACATCAGAAGCACATCCGCATAACGAATTAACCGCACATTAACAGGACTGTGATAATCATCAAAATCACGATAGTAATCGGTTCCGTATTTCCTTACAAAAACACGTCCCTGGTAATTATCCTGGTTCCACACTTCCATGCCAAAACGATAAATCCTGTCATTCCCGGGGAAATCATCCGCCATCTGTTCATAGAAAACACTTTCCCTCAAACGGATATCATATCCTCCATCAAGATTTAGTTCACTTCTGAATTCGTCAACAATCCATGGACGCACTTCGCCATCTGTCCACCCGATTCCGGGAGGTGCAAAAAACTGTCCCCGGTTCAGACCAAGGTTGGGATCAATATCAAAATCTCCATCACCGGCCGGTGCCTTATGAACATCGGAATACTGAATTTCGAAAACGGATTCAACGTTATTCTCATTATAATGAGTGAAGTTATCTTTAAAATTAGCGACCAGGTCATAATATTGAGCGCCTTCACCGTCTACAAGCCATTCCAGGTCCTGGAGTGCTTCGTCCCACTTGTGCTGTTGCATCCGGCATTTGGCCCTCAAAGCATAGGCTGCACCTTTCGTTGCCCGTCCAACATTGCTATCGTCCCATTGTGGAGGTAACATAGCAATAGCGTTCTCAAGATCATTCTCTGCCTGTGCCCAAACATCAGATACAGGATGTCCTTCAGGAGAATCACCCGGTTTAGATGGCTCCGATACAATCGACAAACTGTTGTTTTCACTACCCCAGAGAATGGCCAGGTTGTAGTAGTAGAGCGCTCTGAGGAAATAAGCCTGTCCGAGCAGCCGGTCTTTCTTTTGCTGGTCTTCAAATTCTATATCAGGAACGTAATGCAACACCTGATTGGCACGGAAGATGGCTTCGTAACAATCGCGATAAGTCCAGCCATTGCCTTCCCAAAAATTGTAATTGTTGTAGATAAAACGGGTCCAGTCTGCCAGTTCAATCCAGGGGCTGGAACTAAAACCTTCGTCGGAGGCAAGGTCAAAACGGAACCATATCCAACGCGAGTAAGTTCCCGGCTTGTAAAACATATTATAGATGGCATTAACACCACTTTCGGCATCGGCCTCGTTTTGCCAGAAGTTTCTCACCTCAATATTATTCGGATTGCTTACATCAACAGCATCCTCGCAGGACGAGAGAAGCAAACCAATGGAAAAAATATATATCAATAACTTTTTCATATCTCTAATAATTTATTTTTTAACAGCTCAAAATCTATCCAATATTGAACACCTAAAATGTTAACTGAGCACCGATTGTCACTGATTTTGGATTAGGGAAAGCACCATAATCGTGCCCTCTTTCCCAAATGTTATCGTTCCGGAATTCCGGGTCTAACCCGGTGTATTTAGTAAAAGTGATCAGATTCTGGGCATTAACAAACAACCGGAGGTTTTCAACCGAATTGCCCAGGATATTTTCAGGAAAAGTATAGCCCAGGGCCATCTGTTTCACTCGAAGGTAGGAGCCATCTTCTATCCAGCGTGACTGGTTGCCTATGGCATTACGGCCATCCTGATAGATTGGTCTGGGATCCTCCGCCTCAACATTGTCGGGTGTCCATGGATCATAGTCGGCCCTGTAATTGGAATTGTCATCGAATCTGTCCATTCCACTGCGCGGTCCGTTAAATACTTCATGCCCGAAAGCGCCGGCCATTTGCAACTGAAAGTCTAATCCTTTCCAGGCTACAGTACCATTAATACTGAGGTGAAGGTCGGGCCACGGGCTGCCAACATGCTGACGGTCTGCGTCGGTAATCATCCCATCATTGTTGTAATCTTCAAATCGGATATCTCCGGGCTGTGCATTGGGTTGAATCAGGTTTCCTTCATGGGTATGTGCCAGTACCTCGTCCATTGAACGAAATATTCCGTCCATCTTTATCAGGTACCACTCACCAATAGGCTCTCCAACATGCGATTGAGTATTCCATTGGGTAAAATATTCGCGGCCATATCCAACGGAACTTCCTATCTTAAAGAAAATAAATATCCCTTAAACCCCTTTTCTGTCAAGGGATGCGCCATATTATCAGGCTGATTCCTTCTTAGCTACATTTAGTTTTATATCCAGTGCATCCAATATTTCTTTTTGATGATTCGATAAGTTATGTGGGCGTACTTTTATTTTGGTTCCTTTAAAATCATATTCTATATATTGTATTTTATCAAGGCTTTCAATAGCAAATTTTCGGGTATAGTTTAAACTGGCTATTTTATCTGAAATATATTTGGTTATCATATACGCCAGCATCACAACAAATACGTGGCCCTTTGTCCTATCCTCTTTTCTTACAAATATTGGTCTAAGCTCTTCAATTGTGGTCTTCATGGTCCTAAATGCAAATTCAACCAATCCTAAATCTTTGTATCTATCATGGGCCTCTTTTGTGTTTAGTTCTTCTTTTGGGACTCCCGTTTTAACCACATAACAGCCATCTAACTCCCCTTGTTTTTCTTTTGCTTCCTCATCTATAGATATAGAGAACCCTCTTTCGTTCACATCTACCGTGACGATGTTTTTTAGTTTTAATTTTACCAGCTCATTGTTTATATCTCTTTGCGCAACATTAATTTGTGCTTTTGGATGTTCTTTTAAGTATTTGTTTTTATTAGTCACAAAATCCATCAACCTTTTAATTCGGTCTTCTCTATTTCGTTTTAATTCTATTGCCCTATACTTGTTTTTCCGCAATATGTACCTCACATTATTTTCGCCAGCTACTTCTACCAATTCGTCTTCAAATAAAGATAGCTGCAATACCCCTTTATTTATTAATGATTTAATCTGCTCTTTGGTAATTGTTGTGAGATAATCCCATTTATACTGGTTTGATATGATTTCATCAATCTGGCTTGATTTTATCATTCCTTTATCCCCAACAAAAATAACTCGCTCTACACCAAATACTTCTTTGAGTTTTTTAAGTTGTGACGAAACTGTTTTTGTGTCACCGGTATTCCCTTTGAATACCTCTATGGTAATTGGGTATCCATAGCTGTCGAGCATCAGCCCTACAACTATTTGCATCTTGCCTTTTTTCTTGTCCCTATTATATCCGTATGTGGCCAGTTCGTTTTTTGTCCCCTCCAAATAGGATGAAGTTACATCGTATAAAAATATATTCTTTATTTTTTCTGTTTGATAACGGTGTCTGAAAATTTTCTTTTCTATTTTTTCCTGATTAGCGCTTAACCAATCCAGGTTATCGTATAAGCTATCTTCATTGAAACTGGACACATTGTAAACATTCTCAATATCCTGATTAATCACCCATTCGTTGGCAATGTAATTCCTTGACTGTTGCGTAATTATACGCCCTGCAATTTGCACCATTGCCAGTTTTGCTTGTTTAGAACTGCCTAAGGCCTGATATATTCCCAGTCGGTTGGCCACTTGTTTGATTACTTCAATTGCACCGAATGATTTGCCATTAGAAAGATTCAAGTCCTCTATTGCCGTAATAGCTTTACCTTTAATTAATTTTTCCAAATCATTTACAAGATGTTCTGGCCATTTTGTTAAAGAGGTAATGCTTCTATGTTTAACTTTTTCACCCTCCCTATAATTTTCCATCAGAACAACTGATTGGTAAACCTTATTTTTTGTCTTACGGTATGTTCTTTGAATAAACATATAGCTAAATTTATGTCTTAGCCACAAATATAATAATTTAAAAAATTATATGCAAATGTTTTATAGAATTTTTGTATTAATTCTTTCTTAGCCACACATATTTGAGCAAAAAAAACTCTTAAACTTAGCCTGGCAGTGGGAGTGCTGTGATTTGCCGATAAAATTAGACAGGAAGTTCCGATCCAAGTTCCAAAATCTCGTTTTTCACTGTAGAAATGTTTGTGTTGACCGAATATCGCCAGTCACCTTTAGTTTCGCGCCAGGTAGCAGAAAATTCGAATCCGGTATTCTTTAATGTTGCAGCGTTTACATTGGGATTACCCCCATTATTACCGGTCGACATCAGTATCTGCATTCCTGTCAGAACGTCCTGTGTCTCTGATTTATAATACTCAGCAGACAACTCCAGCCTGTTATTCAGCATAGTTGCATCAACACCTATATTGAACTCGTGGAGTTCCTCCCATTTTAAATCCTCGTTAACCAGTTTTACCTGAGTTTGACCGTTCTCGATGTGTTGATCGGTTCCAAAGATCGCCTGGGGAAAAGAATTGATGAAGGCAACCCAATCCCAGGGGCCAATATTGGAACTTCCCAGAACACCATAATTCGCCCGTAGCTTCATATCATCGATCCAGTCAACATCAAAAAAGCCTTCGTTACTGATTCTCCAGGCTCCTGCAATAGAGGGAAAAACACCGTCACGATAATCAGGTCCGAACTTTGATGATGCATCACGACGAATCGTTCCACTAAGCAGATACCTGTCATCAAAGGTGTAATTAAACCGTCCAAACACAGAAAATAATCTTTCCATGTCTTTGTATCCTCCTGTTTTCGGATCTTTCTGTGCAGCATTCAGCTGCTCGAAATAGGTACCATCGCTAAGGCGCAACAACTCATTTTTAGTTCCCCACAACTGCTCATAAGAAATATCCATAAAGCTGGTTCCGGCGACTGCACCAATGGCATGATTTCCGAAAGTATTGCTGTATTCAAGAGTATTATCGTATACCAGCGAATTGAACCTGGCTTTATTCTTGTTCAGTGAGGAAGGGTCCCATGGCTGATTAAAGGTCCAGTTGCCTTCCTTTCTTAAATATTTGTGCTCATCCGAGCTTGTTTCGAAACCAAAATTGAACTTGTATTTGAGATTGCCAAATAATTCAAGTTCGGTAAAAATGTTACCGCGAACTCTTAAATTTTTATTCTCAGTAACTGTAAGGTCTTCTTTGGCTAAGGGATTTGTACCAAAAGTAACATCTCTTGAACCGTCGCCATACCCGTATCCGCCGGGATTGTCTTCGTTGTACACCGGTATTGTTGGTAACATCCGCCAAACATCAATTATAGGATTGGTATCCAGCTCATCAATCTGATAATTACTGATGATCACGTTTTCTCCGATACGTAATCTCACATTTTCTCCAAAATCCCTGTAAGCGGAAGTATTTACCCTGAAAGTAATCCTTTCGCTTTCTGTTCCGACAGTGGTTCCGGAATTGCTTTGGTAATTGGAAGAAACATAGTATGTGCCTGTCTCTGCACCACCTGAAAAAGATACATTATAGTCATCAACATGACCGGTTTTAAAGGCAACATCCTGCCAATCGGTATTGGCATCAAAATGGTTGGCAGGTTCGTATCCACCGTTTTCGAAAGCCAGGTCGTTCAATTCTATCCACTCTTCACGGTTCGTTAAATCGTAACGAGGCAACCACTGAAAACTTTTTTTGGCCGAAACATCAATCTTCATCGGGCCTTCCTGACCGCTCCTGGTGGTTATGATAATCACCCCGTTTGCTGCACGCGATCCGTAAATTGCTGCTGCAGAAGCATCCTTAAGAACCTGAACCGACTCAATATCGTTAAAATTAAAATCTCTGTTGGCACCTCCCTCAACAGCAATTCCATCGATAACATAAAGGGGTTTACTCGAACCAAAAGATTTGGTACCACGGATTTCAATCCAGCCTTCAGCGCCAGGCTTGCCCTCAGTCCGGCTAAAAACACCCGGAACTGTTCCCAAAACATCGCCAACACTTCCGGTTACAACTGTATTTTTCATCTGCTCGGGCTTAAAAACCGAAACAGCACCTGTCAGGTCTGCTTTCTTCACAGTCTGGTATCCAATAACAACTACCTCATCCAGCGATCGCAAACTCTCATACATTGTAACATCTAAAGAAGACTGACCGGTATAAACAATTTCTTGTTGCTCCATTCCAATAAAAGAGAATACAAGGGTTTGACCTTCATTTACTTCAATCGAAAAGTTTCCATCAGTATCTGTGATGGTTCCTTTCTGAGTGTCCTGTACAATAATGTTTACCCCCGGAATGGGTGCGCCGGAAGCATCTACAACCTTACCGGTTAGTGTGTTTGTCTGAGCAAACAGGCACACCGGTAATAACATTAACATCAAAAACAAGATTCTTTTCATAGTAAAATTGATTTAATAATAAAATTAATGACCAAATTTTGTGATCTTTACTTTTTCTCATCGGGGTAGTAACCACATCACAAACAAACAACATTTGTTAACATTTTAATGCAACTTTTTAGGCAAAAAATAACAACTTCTGACCAATTCTGATATTTTTTTTCATTTGAAGCAACCGGTGCCTAAATTGTTGCATAACCCGACCAGATTGTTGTATTGGAGAATAGAAAGAATTCTTTTATTTAACCTGATCTATTCATAAATTATCTACAACGAAACTTTTGAATAAATCAGACTGGCATTTACTAACAAGTGTTCGTCTATAAACTCGCAAAAATTTTCACAATATGTGTGTCTGTTCAGAAAGTGCCAATTGCAAGGCTTGCGAAGCCGCCAAAACCGGAGTTTACTCATCGTAAATGAGGATTTTGGCGTCAAGCGTAACGAAGCAAGTGGTACTTTATGGACAGACACTAACAAGACTCAGAACAATGCGCTATAAAGTCGACTGGAAAAAAGCAGGAAGTATATGTCTTTTCCTTTTACTTATAAACGGAATGACAATTACCGCCTATAACTTCAAATTCAAGAACTACCAGGTTAACAACGGCCTTTCGGAAAATACCGTGCAAACGATATTGCAAGATAATCGGGGTTTTATGTGGTTTGGTACAAAAGATGGTTTAAACCGCTTTGACGGAAATGAGTTCAAAATCTTCAAGCATGAACCCGGAAACCCGCAATCTATAGGAAATAATTTTGTGCGCACCTTATTCCAGGATGAAGACAATAAAATATGGGTAGGCACCGATCAACAGCTTTATATTTTGGACCCTGTCACCGAAGCCTTCCAGAAATTCAACTATCAGACAAAAGACGGAGTTTCTGTCACCTCCGCAGTAACATCCATTAAAGCAGAAAACCAGGACAAAATATGGATTGGAACAATGACCCAGGGTGTTTTTTGTTATACCAAGTCCACCAACGAATTGGTTCAATATACCCAGGGGAACAGGGGTCCTACCATCGGGTCAAATCTTGTCTGGAGAATTTACCGCGATAATGCCGGCACCATGTGGATAGGCACACGCAATGGGTTAAGTGCTTACAATAAAGAAACAAACACCTTTGTTACATATGGATCGCGTGATGAGAAGAGTCCGATCGAAGACCCCGAGATACTGGCTATATCGGAAGACTCGGACGGTGAATTATGGCTTGGGACTTGGGCAGGAGGACTAGTGAGATTTAACCGGACAACCAATGAGTTTACAAATTACTTTGGGAAAGATGACGAAACTTACATCACCCATATCAGAGCTATTTTCGAATATCAGAAAAATGAACTGCTTGTAGGTTCGGATGACGGGCTTTACCTCTTCAATAAACAGACACTTGAATACAGCAGAGTGGATGACCCGGGCGATCCTTACAGCCTGAGAGACCAGAACGTTTACTCCATATACAAAGACCGGGAGGAAGGTATATGGATTGGAACCTATTTTGGTGGAGTGCATTATATCTCTACCAATAGCAAAATAATTGAACACTATTATCCCAAACAACACAAGAATTCGTTGTCAGGCAAAGCTGTCAGTCAGTTTTGCGAAGACCCGGCTGGTAATTTATGGATAGCCACCGAGGATGGAGGACTGAACTATTTTAATACCAAAACAAAAAAATTCACATCCTATCTTCCCGATGATGATAAAAACAGCATCAGCTATCACAATATACATGCTTTGGTGCTGGACAATAACCGGCTTTGGATAGGAACATTTTCAAGGGGACTTGATTTAATGGATTTGAATACCGGCAAATTTAAGAACTACCAATACAACGAAAACGACACGAACACCATCAACGACAATTGCATCTTCTCACTGTATCAGTCTAAAGCAGGGACTCTTTTTGTGGGAACGCCATTCGGATTGAGCCGGTATAATCCGGATAAAGACAATTTTACCCGTATCCCTGAAATTACGGGATTTGTTTATGACATGACAGAAGATCACCTGGGAAACTTCTGGGTTGCCTGCTATGGAGAAGGCGTATTTAAGAGAGATCGTGATACTGAAAAGTGGATAAATTACAGGCACGATATTAAAGACAAAACCTCCCTTTGCTTTAATAAGATTACCGATGTTTACCAGGACGAGCAGCACAGGCTCTGGTTTTCGAGCGAAGGTAGAGGAATTTGTAAATACAACTATGATACGGATGATTTTCTGACTGTCGATCAAAGCAAAGGATTGCCCAACAATGTAGCCTACGGCGTGGTAGATGATAACCATGGTAACATATGGGTAAGCACAAATAAAGGTATTTCAAGAATAAATCCTGCTACTCTCGACATTAAAACCTATACACAGGAAGATGGTCTGCAAAGCAATCAATTCAATTACCGCTCAACTTATAAGGCAAGCAACGGTAAATTCTATTTTGGTGGAATCAACGGTTTCAATGCTTTTTATCCAAACGAACTCAAGAAGAACAAATATGTTCCTCCCGTATTTATCACAAAATTTGAACTACTTGATAAACCGGCCTCATCAAAAGAAGACTCCTCGTATAATAGGACGCTGCACACCACCAAACAGATCACTTTGAAACACAATCAGGCTTCATTCCGGATCAGTTTTGTCAATCTCAGTTTTCAGGCCCGTTCAAAAAACCGGAATGCATATATTCTGGAAAATCTCAACAACAACTGGATAACTACCGGTAATCAAAACCAGGTGTCATACATCAACTTAGCTCCGGGTAAATACGTTTTCAGAGTAAAAGGCTCCAATAACGATGGCCTCTGGAATAATGAAGGAGACGCTCTGGTCATTGAAATTCTTCCGCCCCTATGGAAAACCAATTATGCCTATGCTTTGTATTT
Source organism: Anaerophaga thermohalophila DSM 12881 (assembly GCF_000191885.1). GTDB lineage: Bacteria > Bacteroidota > Bacteroidia > Bacteroidales > Marinilabiliaceae > Anaerophaga > Anaerophaga thermohalophila. Next base: position 49,317 of record NZ_AEWI01000004.1, on the reverse strand, counting down.
TGTTCTATTCATCGTCATGGTCTTGTCCATCGCAAGAGTTTACCTGAAAATCTCGCATACAAAACATGAAAAGAAACTTGAAGAATTCAGAGTGAAGAAAGAAAAAGAGATATACCTGTCAAAAATTAATTTTTTTACCAACATCGCTCATGAAATTCGTACCCCCATCAGTCTTATTAAAGCTCCCCTCGATTGCATCAAAACAGCAGGACCTTTCCAACCGGAAGTAAAAGAAAACATCAAGATCATCGATAAAAATGCCGAGCGACTGCTCAACCTGGTCAATCAATTACTCGATTTTCGTAAAATTGAAGAAAACAGTTATACACCAAACTTCGAACCGGTTAATTTTAATACACTGATAACAGATGTTTGCTACAGGTTTAAAGCCGCAGCCTCTCAGAAAAAGATTACGCTTCAGACAAACATGCCCGAAGAGTCACTTACCTTTAATGCCGACCGCGAAGCACTAACAAAGATCATCAGTAATTTAATGATCAATGCCCTGAAATTTGCTCATAAAAAAATAGTCATAGACCTCAGAAAAAAGGATAATTTCATAGAGATTTCTGTAACAGATGATGGTCCCGGAGTTGAAGAAAAATACCGGAATCGGATATTTGATCCATTTTTCCAGATAGAAGGAACAAACAAAGACGATAAAAAATACGGAACCGGCATCGGGCTGGCGTTTTCCAGGCAACTGGCCGAAAAACACGAAGGAACGATCTTTCTGAAAAACGACCCGCATCACCAGGGGGCTGTCTTTGTGGTCAGGATAAGCACCAACCTGAGCAAAAGCAAAATGACCGTTAAATCCGACTCAAAGTCTGTAACGGAAAAAATAACCGGAGAGTCGGATTCACCTCTCTCAAATTCCAACGGAAAACCCAACTTACTGATCGTAGAAGACAATGAAGACCTATGCAATTTTCTCGAACGAAACCTGAAGGTGGAATACAGTGTTCACAAAGCCTCTAACGGTAAGGACGCCTTGAGACTTCTTGAGGACAAAAGTGTAGATATTATTATCAGTGATGTTGTAATGCCTGAAGTTGACGGTCTTGAGCTGGTTCAGAAAACACGTGAAAACAAGCAATACAGTCATCTGCCTATCATTCTCCTTTCGGCCCGGACCAACGTTGAAACCAAAATACAGGGGCTGGATGTAGGGGCAGACAGTTATATCGAGAAACCTTTTTCAGTAGATTACCTGAAGGCACAGCTCCACAGCCTCATCCGCAACCGCGAACGACTGCTCGAAAAATTTGCCAACTCTCCTTTTGTTCCTTACGGCACCATTGCAAACAACAAAAAGGATGAAGAATTTTTAAATGAACTTAACGATGAGATAGAGCACAATATGACCAACCCCGATTATTCAATTAATCATTTGGCCAATGCCATGTCGATGAGCCGTTCTAATCTTCAACGTAAAATAAAAGGAATTTCAGGGATGACCCCGAATGATTACATCCGCGTGTATAAACTAAAAAAAGCCGCCCGCCTGATCATCGAGGGCGAATACCGGATTAATGAGATATGTTATCTCGTCGGGTTTAATAATGCTTCTTATTTTTCTAAATGCTTCCATAAACAATTTGGGAAATTACCCAGCGAGTTTCAGAAAGAAACGAGCATGACAAGATTTGTCACAAAAGAACATGTATAAGTTCTTGCATGCGAGTTCCATCCGACCTTAATAATTAAATTTTATACGGGTGAAAATATAAACCAATAGATTACCAGGTGCTGCGGTGTGTTTCTAAATGATCAGGTTAAAAAACACATTTCTCAGGATCATACCACTCACATGAAATCTTACCTGTCGTATCTCAAAATCCAATAACCTATTAATTTCCTATCTTTGCCCGAAAATTCTCAAAAACGATGGATAGAAAGAATATTACAGTCATATTTTTAATTACCCTTACTTCGGTCATGGGAGTAGCCAGTATCACACCGGCATTACCCCAAATAGTAGAACGCTTTAATATTACCCCCACCCAGGTAGCTTTGCTGATAACGGTATTCACGTTTCCCGGTATTTTTTTAGCCCCTTTTGCCGGTCTTTTGGCCGATAAATGGGGCCGCAAGAAAATACTTTTACCCTCACTGCTGTTATTCGGTGCCTCAGGAATTGCATGCTTTTTTACCCGCGACTGGGAAGTACTGCTGGTTTTACGTTTTTTTCAGGGAGTGGGCGCCGCGCCACTTAGCTCGTTGAATTTAACGCTGATTGGCGATTTGTTCTCCGGCGAACGCCGGGCAGCTGTTATGGGATACAACGCGAGTGTTTTAAGCATTGGCACTGCCCTGTATCCGGGCATTGGCGGCGTTTTGGCCATGGCCGGATGGCAATATCCCTTTTTGCTGCCCCTATTGGCTATACCAACGGCAATAATGTTGCTGCTTTTTCTGAAAAATCCCGAACCCACCAAAAAAGTTTCTTTTACCGATTATATCAAAGAAGTATGGAGCTATATTAATAAAAAGACCGTATGGGGACTTTTCCTGGTGAATATCCTCATGTTTGTTATTTTATATGGTTCATACCTTACCTATTTCCCGCAATTACTCAAAGAACGATTTCAGGCAGAAGCATGGCAAATCGGGCTTACAATGTCTGCCTTTTCGATCGTAACCGCCACTGTATCCTCCCAGTTGGGGCGAATGCACAGGCACATGAAACCACTCCAGATATTCAAACTCGGATTTGTGCTTTATGGTGTATCTATGCTCGGCCTTGCTTTTGTCTCTCAGGCATGGCAACTCGTTCTTCCCATTATATGTTTCGGTATAGCCCATGGCATAATGGTACCAAGTGTTCCGAATGTATTGGTTACCTTTGCCCCTAACAATGTCCGTGCAGGTTTTATGTCCATCAACGGGATGATTCTTCGCACCGGCCAGACACTCGGCCCGGTTACCATCGGTTTTTTTTATATGCTTGGTGGCACCAGCTTTGCCTTTATCGGAGGAGCCATCGTGGCAGTTTGTATGTTCGTGATTTCGTTGTTTATGATTAAACTGTAAAGAATTATGAGCCCGGTCTGAAAAGCATGTTTTTTAGACCACAATCAATATTATGAATACGATCCCTTCGGGGGTCATTTATACCTCGAAAAGACGCTAAATCGGAAAGTCTTAATATAAAAGTTTTATATCCTCCAAACGGAGCCTGAAAGGCTCCTATGTTTATAGCTTATTGACATAAAAAATATCGACGCCGAAGGCGTCGTACAATTTTTAAGTTCCCCCTTCGGAGTAGAATGCAAATCCACTCCTGCGAGGGGAACGGAATTCGGTAAGTTGTCGTCCGCCACTCCTGTCGGATAATATTGAAAAAGACCTGTTTATTACTCAATATTTCTCAGCTCAATAACTGCACTTTTCAACCCTGTTCCTTCCGCTTTTAACTGTACAGGCTCTTGCGAATCATCCAATCCACGTACAATAACCAGGGCCAGGCCACTGAATACCTGTCGTTCGTGCGACGGAAACTATTGTTCACCAACTTCATTCCCCATGCTCCAAAGTATCACAGAAGGATGATTCCTGTCGCGCCGTATAAAGGCTCTCATATCCTGTTCGTGCCAGTCGGGGAAAATCAGATAAAAATCAAGAAAACATTATGGCTCCGGTCAAAATCAGGATTTGGAGTATTCTTATTATGTTCATATTTTGGTATTTTTAGAGAGGATGAATGAAAAAGCAGAGAACATCAACATCGTGATTTTTAAAATTTATATCCACGACAAATAATGAAAAGTAGTCTGAGACTACAAGTTAAAAATGTCGAAGTCAGAGACTTCGCACTGCCTGAAATCGAAGAACTTCCGGCTACTGTCTGACCACAAATTTCCTCTTCTTTCTGCCTGATCAACTTCTTTCTGCCCTTACTTCATAAAAGCTTTAACAACCATAGCCTTGTTCTCCCCTTCGTTAATGATACGGTAGGCTCCTGCCGCGGCCGGCACAACAAAAGTCTCGGCATAATTGAAACGTTTTTTCATCCCCCCGCGGGTTTCCACAAGAATGGATTTGCCCTCCACCAGTGACAAAACATGACACCTGTTCCGGGTCTCAACATCTACACTGCTATAAAAGTGGTAACGGTGAACATCATAGGAATGCTTTTCATGCGTGGGGAGGTGAAAAAGTTGCCAATCGGCGCCTTCTTCCAGCAATTGAGGTTTTGATATCAGTTTTTCCTTCACATAATCACCTTTTCGATCGAAGTACAGGTTTTCCATCCCCCGGTCAATATTCAAAGGGCGGGGTTTCCCATCCATATCAAGACGCATCCAGTCGTACATTTTAAAAGTAAAAATATACGGAGTTGTACTGATTTCCAGTACCAGGTTATCAATCCCGGAGCCGTGAATGGTTCCCGGCGGGATCAGAAACAGGTCATGCTTATGAGAATTTAAAACCTGCACATGCCGGGTAATGTCGATGGACTGTTTTTCGCGGACACTACGTTTCAGGTCTTCTTCAAATTTCCGGGGCTCAATATCGGCCTGAAAACCGAGGTAACATTTGGCATCATCTGCAACATCCAGAAAATAATAGGTCTCTTCCTGGGTGAAATTCTCGCCGAAGTGTTTTTTGATGTATTCAGGCCTGGGATGACACTGGATGGAAAGGTTTCCCCCATAGAAGGTATCAAGAAAATCGAACCGGATAGGAAATTCGGTTCCATACTGAGATGCATGCATCCCCAGCACATCCTCATAGGAATGGCCCATCAGGAAATCAAATGACAATTCCATCAGTTTGCCGCTGCTTTCAAACAAAAGCCCGTTTTCCGGTGTAATCAATTCAAACGACCACGCGTAATTGACAACATCTTTGTTCAGTCCATCTATATGCTTTTTGATCCATTTTCCACCCCAGACACCAGGTTCGAACCACGGGCGGACGCGGAACAAATTCCGTCCCATTTCCCGCAGCGCTTTTCTTACTTGTTCTCCTTCTATAAAAGCAGGTGTGGCAGGATCCTGTGCATCCACAAACAGGCCAACTGATGGCAAAAGCTGTTTTTTATGCTTGTTGAGTACCACCCAGTCTACAAAATAGAACTGTTTGTACATACTTTTGGGATCACGGGGAATATTCATCCCAAGATTGGTTACACACCCGGCACGAGATCTGAATTGGAGCTCATTTTTGGGCAGATCAACATAAACCAGGAAACCATCCTGGCTGACAAGCGAAGCACCAGGCCCCATGATCACATTGATCCCTTCAAATGCAACGGGTTTTAAAGCATTCAGCTTATCCGCTTCGAAAAAATCGCTAAGCGAAAGATTTGTTCGCGTTCCGAAAACGCGGTCATCACCTCCCGTAAACGGGGCCACCATCTCTTCAATGGATTCTTCCTTTTTTTGGGCATCCCAAACAAAATGAAAAGAAGATTGAATACCCAGGCGGCTGAATTCACATTTCAAAGCATCTCCGAGATCACGATAAAATACCCCTTCAAAACCATCTATGATGACAGTTTTATAGGATGATAAATAACGGGCAAGTGCTTCCATTCCATGTGTAATCAAACCCGGTTCGAGCTCAAAAGAGGGGTAAATATCATATTTCCCCGCTTCTGTAATGGGTTTGTTCTTTGGCAAAAGGTATTGTTGTGTTTCTCTGTATCTATTCATTTCCTTCTTTTATCTTTATTAATTCTGTACCCATCTGTTGGGTTTAGTTCCTGCCTCTATTTCAAGCATTTGTCAGGTCTTTCCAGAGAATTTCAAAAGTATTCAGGTCCTCCAACGGGCTCTTTGAATATAAGAAAATGTGGAAGGATCGCCCCTTAATAAGTTCTTTGAATATCCAGCTGATCTTCCAAAAGCTCAATGGCTTTATAGAGTACACCGGCCGATCCCCGGAAAGTACCTGAACCTTCGGGTTTATTATCAACGGTATACCATTCATAGAAACCTTCATTCTCTTCAACCCGGCGAGTCATGGGCAACAAGTGTTTATAGGCTTCTTCTACAAAACCATTGACCACCAATTGTTGAATCATACGGGCGCCAAACCAGGTCCAGTCACCACCATTCTGGTAACCATATGGGTACATCCCTTCATTTTTAAAAAAACCTTCGGGATAAGGCGGATACAAGGTTAAACCGATAGAACCAGCCCCGGAAGCCTCTACATTTTCAACCATATGATCCAGTGAAGCTTTTATTTCATCCTTGTCCAGTAAACCGGCTTCAATGGCAACAGCCGTACCGCCGTGATAAAAGATTTTGTCTTCATTGAAATCGTCCGGGAACGGAGAATCGTCAAGATACCGGTGGGGATAAAATTTCTGGTTTTCCGCATCCCACAGCACTTCCCGGCTATTTTTAGCTATCCGCTCATGCACCGGCATCCATTTCTCTTTCTTTTCGGGAACCAATTCCACAAAGTTTTCCAGTGCAATCAGGAACATGGCATTGTCATAGATGTCTACGCACAAGTGAGAATCATCAGTGAGATAGACTCCCCATTCATGCTCGGGCTGAACATCCCCCCAATCAGCGGTGGTAGCTCCCAAAAGAAGCCCATACTTTTCGGAATACCTTTCATTCAGAAGAAAATCAAAGGCATCTTCCATACGTTGTGACACAGCTCGATCGCCTATTTCTTCATCCAGAATAAACCGGTCGCCGGTGGCTTTCACATATTTATAGACAGCTTGGACAAGCGATGACTCCTGGTCGGTTTCCACGGTATTTTTATGCCCCGCATAACGGGGTTCCAGCTCTGAATAGATGTAATCATAACCACCTGAAGTTTTATCACGGGGAATGAAGCCGTCCACAACACTCCCGCCTTCACCCTGAAGGAGGAAAAAGACCAACAGGTTTTCTTTCAGAGATTCGGGAGGAAAAACTTCTGCAGAAAGTTCGATAAAAGTATTGTAATCTCGTATCCATACTTCGCCATAACTATCACCTGCGTTAAAGCCGGTACGGACTATTTCAACAGCTTTTTCTTTGGTATATGAGATGGAGCTTTCCTTTTTCATTTTTTCAGCCAGCTCCTTATAGTCATTATCCTTTTGATTACAAGCAACTATTGAGAACAGAACCAAACAGCTTAAAATGATCTTTTGCATAATAATTTAGTATTAGTTGTGTGTGATATTGAATGCTATACGTTTGCAAAATTTGTGAATAAATGTCAGAAATTAGTTGCACTCCAGACTAGGGTTCAAGTATTTATTGATGAGCCCAGTCTAAAAAGCATCTTTGTTGCCAAACTCGTTGTTGTTTTAAATTTTTGAAACGAGCATGACAAGGTTTGTCACAAAAGTTGATGTATAAAATCAATCATGCGAGTTCCATCAGACCAATAGCTTAGTCTAATTATATACTGATGAATCCTCATTAACAATAAGTTAACTCCGGTACAAAAATTTAAACGCCTTGATTTTGACAAAAATGTGCTTTTTATACTGCACTCATTGATCAAAAATTTTTCTTTAAAAACAAGGCTTCACAGGAAATGATACTCTGATGTGAACAATTTCCTGGTTTGCTTTAATAGAGTACGAAGTCACAGACTTTGCCCAGCGGGGATACCTATATGACCTATTACCCGTTCGTACACCCCTTGGCCCCCTAAAGGGGGTACCGCTATCGCGCGATTTCTTTTATATTGTACCATTCTTATACATTATTATCAGCAATTATTTGCAGACTACCGACCTATTGCCTACTGACCTAATTTTCTTACATATCTTTCAACAGCGGCTCCACCCTTTTCCAGAAACCTTCCTCAATCAACCGGGCACTGCCCGCCATGGCGGCTAATTCCTGAAGATAAGAGGTCAGCACTGCTACATCCAGGCCTTCTTTTTTAAGGGCTTCGTTAAGCGATGGGCCGAAAAAGTCAAAGGCGTTGGAGATGTTGCCGCCAATAACCAATACTTCAACACCAAATTTCCTGATCCAGGGCTCAAGCAATTCAACCAATCTTGCTCCAAAATCGCGAAAAACTTCCAGGGCAGCATCTTCCACTTTCGCAGCCTCAGCAATTTCCCTGGCACCGGTCACTTTTTTGCCGGTCAATTTATTGTAGCGATTAACCAAACCACGGGTGGAAAAATAATCATCAGCCGTTCCCCCGTCAAAAGGTAAATGGTACAGACACCCCATTTCGGGCACTTCACCTCCTTTGACCACCGGCAAACCTTCTCTCAAAAAAGCAGAACCAAAGCCGGTTCCTAATGTGATACACAAAGACCTGGAAAAACCTTTTGCATTGCCCAACCAGTCCTCCCCGATGGCAAAAGCCGTGGCATCATTGATGAAACGGACAGGAAAATCTTCCGGAAGCTCCAGAAAATCACGTAGGTTTTTGGGAACATCCAGCCCATACAGATGCTCATATTTCTGATTAGCACCGGTAAACAATGGAACCCCCTTTACATAATCAAAAGGCCCGGGCATGGCAAAACCAATGCCGCCTACATTTTGCCGGCCGACTTTTTCGATTGTTTCCTGCAAAGTTTTTCCCCAGATACTTATGATCTCCTCTGCAGAAGCATGGTTATCAAGGTCATTTTCAGTCAGGGTATCTTTCAGGAGAGTTTGACCGTTTACATCACAGGCGGCAGAGCTTATATGGCTACCACCTATATCCACACCGATTGCTGCATAATTCATAATTTATTTGTTTTAGATTAACACAATTATCGCTTAATACTGATTGAAGCGTGAACTTATCGGCCCGGTATATGCTCCGGTTGTATTTAACGGGCCGGGTTCCGGCATCATATACAAACCGTCACGCACAGGAACCGGCTCGCCTTTAAGCATATGAAGCTGCTTTGAGGTTATTGTAGTAATCTCTCAAATTTAATCCGTTCTTCCGACAATAATGGAAAATTTCCCCAGAAAAACCTGCTTGAAAAAGAGATTGCAATACGCTTCGACCTTATAGAATATACTCCTTTCAGCAAATACAACTATATAATCTTTTGTCAGGATTTTACAATTGCGAAGAGTCAGATACGCTCACTATGCACAGGATTGAGGTATTTTACACGGGGAAGTTCAGCATTAGTCATTGTCATGCCGATAAAATTTATACCCCCGCCGAAACCATCCGACCGGGGCAAAACATTTCAGATATAAATTAATCCATCGAAAATGATGGAGGTACATCTTCCGGAGAAACACCCCATTCTTTATTGGGATATTTCCCCATAAACAACTCCAGGGTTCCGCCTTCGGCGATATCCTGATGCCGGAACCAGGGCTTGTTCCAGGTTTCACCATTGAGTTTGGCAAACTGAATGTATTTGTTTTCCGGAGAATAATTCCGGGCAATAACTTTAAAAGTTTTGCCATTGGGTAGATTGACAGTAGCTTCTTCGAAAGTGGGACTTCCGATGTTGTACATGGGTAGCCCCGGGGTAACGGGGTAAAAGCCCATTTGGGAAAACACGACAAAAGCCGACATGCCACCGCCATCTTCATCGCCGGGAAGACCCATTAAATCGTTTCGGAACCATTGGTCCAGCAATTTCCGGATGCGTTTTTGAGTTTTCCAAGGCACCCGGGCATAATTGTAAAGATAGGGAATGTGAAAAGAGGGTTCATTGGCCATGGAGAACTGCCCTACATTTCCTGAATGATCGGGTAGCTGGGAATAAAACTGGAATTTCAGGTCCACGCCTAAAGGTTCTGCAAACATAGAGTCCATGTTGGCTTCAAACTTTTCGGGTCCCCCCATCAAATCAACCAAATCGGCTATGTTGTGGGGTACATCCCAACGATACACCCAACCGTTGTTTTCTCCGTAGTATTCACGAGCACCCAGACCGCCGGAAAAACGGTAATCAAAAGGTTGAATAAACTCCCCGGCCGAATCTTTGGGATGAAAAAAGTGGGTTTCGGGATGAAACAAATTTCTATAGTTGTAGGCATCGGACAAAAAGCGTTTATAATCATCCTCTTTCTCCAGCTCCTGAGCAATCTGGGCAAGACACCATTCATCGTAAGCTGTACCAAGAGTAACAGGTACAGGCTGCCTTTTTTCATGCTCCTGTACTTCCGGAATATATTCTTTTTCACCAGGCCTCAGGGCCGGAATATAGCCATGTTCTTTATAGAATTCATCAAGTTCCCCGGCCGGAGCTCCCGACCATGGTGCAAGTGTTTTTTCTGTAATGGCTCGACGGCTGGCCTCATAAGCTCTTTCAAGATCAAATCCGTCCAATCCCTTCCGGTAGGAATCGATGATGGTTGCCACCCCGTGGTTGGAATTCATCCGCCGGCTGTCACCTGTAATTTCAGGGAAGGTTGGCAACCAGAAGTGGTTCATCTGCTCAGCCATCCGCAGAAATGAATTGATGATGTCGGTCTCCAGTTCGGGTTCAATGATGACCCGCAAGGGATGAGTGGCCCGGTAAGTATCCCATATCCAGTCGTCGGTATAAAAGGGCGTCCCGTTGTCGTCATGCACCTTCCCATCAAATGCACTGTAATACCGGCCCTCCTCTGAAATTTTAACCGGTCGCTCGTAGGTCCTGTAAAGAGAAGTATAAAACACCGTTTTATCATCATCTGAACCTCCTTTGATATCAATTTTCCCCAAGGCTTCGTTCCAGATTTTCCGGCCCTCTTTATGAAGCTGAGATATGCTGTTGCCGGCCACTTCCCGTTCCATGTTCTGGAGAGCCTGGTCGGTATCAATCAATGAAATGCCATATCGGATTTTCAGGTTATTGGTCCCTTTGGGATATTTCAGAACCAAACAGGCGTCTTCACCTTCAGCTTCGGTTTTTTCCAGAAGTTCACCATCATCCAGCACATACACGGTTTCGGGTAAATTTTCCGGTTGCATGGACAAATAAATATTAGTCTGATTGCCACCAATCTCACTGCTGACAATCTGATGCCCTGTAAGTAAGTGACCATCCCATTTCAAGGCCCCATTGGTGGAATTGATGATCAGATAAGACGGCGCATCATTTTGAAACCGGACATCATAAATGGCCGATTGGTGTGAGAGCCCAAAGTCAATAAATGTCTCCTGCTCATCGAAATAAACGGAATAGGAATAAGGAGTCACTTCTTCAAAATCGTAGCTGAAGTCAATAACAGGTTTCATCTCCGATTCATCCCCCTGATAAGGACTCAGGTTAAAAGCCGAACTTCCACGGTGACTGGTAATAACCAGCGGCAATCCCCCCAGCCGGTCACCGGTATAATCATTCCGCTCGGGGTAAACCCGCAACATACTGTTGGGCAAATGAATGGTCGGATAAGTGGGAACCAGCAAGTGGCTGATATTGCCCATGTAGGGATTAACGTAGTCGACAGGCTCCTTCTCTCCGGGAAATACATTACCCGGTAGCAACAGCATCAGCATGACAACCAATGCCATCAGCAGTATTTTTGATGGTCTCATAAATTCGTTGTTTTAGGTTACACACGACTATTCAGGCATTCATCATTAGGGGTTTACTCTTCCCAAATGACAGTCTCCCCGGTTCGTGCGGATTGCCGTGCGGCATCGAGGATTTTTACTACCTGGACATTATTTTCAAGGGAATAGAGTCCATAAGGCTCAACATCAACATTTCCCTTTATCACATCATAAAAATAAGCAAAAGGATCTACGTAAACTTCAACATCAGCGGCCGTAACAAATTTTTGCTGTTCCTGTTTCATCTCTTCATTCCGGACCCGCATTTCCTGATCATTATCGGCTTTTATGTAACCGGTGGCCCCGTATATCTCCATATCTTTACGATTAAAAGGCCAGTTCCATGAAGCCTGTATGATGGCCTGCGATTCGGGGTAGGAAACGATAATGGTGGCTTCATCATCTACTTTGGGATATACATCAGGTTTAAACTGCCGGGTCACGGCAGTTACCGACTCCGGCTTTTTACCTGCTGTAAGTGCGGTCATAATGTTGGCCCCGTAACACCCAAAATCCATGATGACACCGCCCCCATTCAATACAGGATCGGTGAGCCATTCCAAAAAATACTTGCCAACACCAATCTCCACAGGTCCCTGATGCCCATGATGGAAAACGGCCTTTCGCAGTCCGCCGGTAAAATCATCTTCCTGCACCATTTGAAGGGTTTTCATCGTAGTGGGATACCAGGAAATTTCGTAATCGGTAAGCAAATGAATGTTGTATTGCCCGGCCAGTTGGGTCATTCGACTGGCGTGCGACATATTTACAGCCAACGGCTTCTCCACCATCACATGAATGCCCCGGGGGGCACAGGCTTCAACGACTTCAAGATGGGAAAACACCGACCCAAAAGCCACAACAGCTTCAGGGTTAACCTCATCAAGCATTTCCTCCAGATCTGAAAACATCAAATCTTCGGATAAATTAAAACGGTTGGCTATCCTTTCCGCCAGTTCGGGATTGTCTTCGGACACCCCCACCAATTCAAAATCTCCTTTATCGGGGCGGTCCAGGATAAAAGAGATGTGTCCGTGGGATGTGCCGGCAACGGCAAGGCGGATGGGTTTTTGCTTCTGTCCTTTTATATTGAAGGTGCCAACAAACAGAATCGCAATCACGAAAAGTAGAATATGGTTTTTCATCAGTATAAAATTAATCTAAGTTATTGGTCTGATGGAACTCGCATGATTGAGTTTTATACATGTTCTTTTGTGACAAACCTTGTCATGCTCGTTTCATGGATTTAATTTTTATTTGCTAAGATCGGAAGAAAAAGCCAATTCACATCCCCGGTTACAAAGAATACTCCATTTTAACACAATTTGAAAAGTTTGATCTATAAATCAGGAAAGTTTAAAATTTTAATCTATTAAGTTAACTTATTCAGGCAATTAACAAAATCCCGCATGTTTTCATTGCGCTTTTAATAACTTGGCTGTTAAGCCAATAAAATTTTCAGCAATTTCTGTAGATCCCCATAATGTTTGTTTGTATTTACAGGGTGGATATCGACCGTTTTTCTCACCCGGATATAGTTTTACACTATTCAAGACATTACTACGAAAAATTCCCCATATAGAAGCCCGGCAATTCAGAAAGGTCATATCCAAAGGAGCGAAGCAACTTCAATAAAACAATGCCTTTCAGCAATTATCAACAAATAAAAGTTTATTCATTTTCCCAAAGTTGTTTAATTTTCGTCTCCAATCCTGTGCCAACGACGCACAATTCCTTTTTATTGGCTTTAAATTTGTGCGGTTCATGAACGCCATCCACAACCATCCTGCATGTGGGCATTTGCAGATATCCGTTGGAATCGGTTTCATTCAACCAATTAAACGCATATTCCAACCACTCTTTCTTTTCATCATCAGATTTTAAGCTGAACCAGGTTATTTCATCATATCCCCAGACAAAATCGGAGCCTGAAACCGTATTCCCAGGATCGGAACTAATTCCATAATTATCAAATTCAACCAGATAAGGCAAACTTTCCGTTTTCCACCCACAAGGAGCTATACCTCCAAAGCTTTTATTGTAAATGGCATCATGATAATTTACTTCTAATATCCCTGCCATTTCTTTAGAAGTATCCTCCTTAATTCTCAAGGGAAATGAATGAAAATCAAATAATAATTTACTACCGATTTTAAATCCACCTTCTGGTGCATGCGCATCACTTAACACATAACTTCTACGTGCATTCTCAATCGCATAATCTCTGACCATATCCAATAATTTCTGCCAGTGATACAAATCGGGATCATTCATGGCCATTAAAGAAACCTGCCCCCAATGGATTGCTTCGAAGCCGGCATTGATATATTTTGTTGCCAAGAAGTACAACCAAAATTTGGCTTCCATTTTAGATATATCCGGCACGCTTATCCCCTTTCCCCAATGATTCACAAAGCGCCCATCGGTCGATAGCATTGACACATAATCAAAATTCCTGTTTTCCACAGGCATCCCAAACTTTTTAAACACATAAGGAGGTATAGAAACTGTCTCCACCTCGTTTGATACTGCTTCAAAAATAGCAGCCTGAAATATTACATCGGGATCTTTTTCATGAACCCTACGAATCATATTTTGGGCATAACGCATGAACCCTGGATGATTAAAAGAACTTTCTCCTCCCCATCTAAAAAAAGCACGCCCAATAAATTTAGCGCCTATATTATCCAACATCCTGACATCATCATCAATGCAAGGATTTTCTCCATCTTGCATATAATCAGGATGAGTGCACAACTCAGCATGAGTAACTGCTTTGGAAAGATAGTTTCTTAGAACAGTTTCACTTATTTCTCCGTTAAAATCATATGGTGAACTATTATTAGTTGAATTACAACCGGAATCATTTGGTGAACTATTATTGGTTGAATTACAACCGGAAATCAATGCAATCACAAGGACTCCTAATACTAAAACATTTACCTTCATTTCTTTCAAATTAAAAAAATCACCTTAATACTCAGACGACATAAAAAACTATACCTTCCCTCCTTCCATAATCTCATTATGGGTGATAAACAAGCGGCAGTTTTTTTATCGTTAAGATAAACAGAGTCCACATAAAACTAAGTTTATGGGTCGAAATTTTAAACTCATTACCATTTTTTTAAAACAGTTTCTTCCACAAATGGAGTTTGAATATCATAATTCCCACTTCCCGCGTTCACAGGATAAAAAACCGAGTGCTGAAAAAACATACCATACAGACATTTGTCCCAACCCATCATTATTTTTATCTAAATTTAACAGACAATAGTGATTTTTCGCAAAAAGTTAAAATTGTTAAGCAAGAAATGCCTCAAAGAACTTTCACTTACTAGTTATGAGTGCAGTATAAAAAGCATATTTTTGTCAAAATCAAGGCGTTTTAAATTTTTGTACCGGAGTTAACTTGCTGTTAATGAGGATGCAAAAATTTAAACCAACAACGAGTTTGGCAACAAAGATGCTTTTTAGACTGGGCTCAGTTATTTTGCCATATCATCTTTGCTGTTTCTTCTTGTCCAAAACCATCAGGGCATGCCTCAGATTTTTTATTTATCCGGTAAGTCCAAATCAACCCTCCTTCTTTCCGGGGGATTGGGTCAGCAGCAATAGTAGCATATCCTGGCATTTCTAAAAATCCATTGGGATCATTTTTTTCTATCCAATCCCAGGCATACTCAAGCCAGTAATTCCTATAAGAACTATCACAATGAGCAAACCAGGAAATTTCATCCCATCCCCATGGCCAATATTTTGGTTCCTGACCACAAACACCAGGATTAGAAGCTCCGGAATTATCGAATCCCACCAAATAAGGCAATGACTCACAACTCCATCCACTAGGTGTAACCCCACCCTTACTTCGTTTATAGAACGCATCAATAAAACCTATTCTAAGAAAGCATTCATAAGGACTGCCACAAATCTCCTGTGGCCGTTGGGGAAAAGAATGAAAATCCAAAAGTAAGGAATCATTATCCAGAACTATACCTCCAGATGGCACATGAGCATCGCAAATAATGGTGCCTCGCCGGGCATTCTTAACAGCATATTCACGAATCCGATCAAGCAAACCTTTCCAAACCTGAAAATCCTTATCATTTTTGGCCATTAATTCAATTTGTCCAAAATGAATACCTTCAAAACCCGCATTAATATATCTTACGGCGCGATAATAAAAGTACATTTGGGTCTCAAGTTGAGTTATATCGGGAATTGATGCCCCTTGTACCCAGTGATTTTTAAATACCCCATCTTGATAGAGCATAGCTTCATAATCAAAATTCCGTTCTTGTATAGGTAGATCGAACTCCTCAAAAACAAAATCCGGAATTTTGATCTGGTCAACACCATAATTGGTTAATTCATTATCACTTTTAAAAACCGCCTCAAAAATGCAGCATTGCAACAAAAAATCAGGATCGGCATTATGGGCTTGTCGGGCTTTTTCTGTAACTATTTCAAAGTGTTCATCATCGGGTCTGTCAGGTGTCCATACAAAAGCAGCTCTACCAATGAACTTTGCTCCGATATTTTGTAACATACGAAGATTTTCCTGAAATTCAGGATCTCCACTTGGTGGTTGGCAAAAATTCCCTTGGTCAATGGCACGAGACAAATAACTTTCAAGTACATTACGGGGAATACTTCCTTTCCCAAAATCATAATTGCGATCTATAATCCTCTCTTCAGGACTATCTTCCTCATCAATCTTATCCTCTTTATCACAAGACAACAATAAAAAAACAAACAAACTTAAAAAAATCAATAATCGTTTCATGCTGACTTCATTATTTCTCTCAGAATGATAAAATGTCATTAGTGTCTGTTCTAAAGATCATTTGATAAAAAATACCAAACAATACTTCAGAACAGACACATGATCAAGAATTATAATCTCTTAATTTTTTTCTCAAGGAATAAAAACTAAAGTCCACAACCTTCAAGTGTTTCAAAATCTATAGGATTGCCATCGGGATCTTCCAGAGTTACTTCCACATCCGGATTTACAATTACGCCACTATCATAAAAATCTCTTATCAAACAAAGGCCTGGCCTATTACCCCAAACAACGCCGACATTCAAACCACCATTATTTACAATAATTATTTTCTCTGCCCCCACATAAGTCAGCCTTTCGAGTCCATAAAGAGTAGTCAAATTAGGATTATTCCTAATAATAATATCTCCGCCAATATAAGTAATAGCTGAATCATAAAAATCCCAAAGGATTCTAAAATCCTCCTCACCTTTTTCAATTATGAAATCTTCTCCAACATACTCTAAGCTTTTAAATCCAAGGGTCACATACATCGCACAATTCCTCACGATAAAACTTCCTTCAACTTTTGTAATATTCTGGAATCCTGCACCATTTGGAAGAGGTGCGTCCCAAGCAAAATCCAACAGGGGATTATCTTCCAAAATTAAATCGCCATGAATGACTCCTTTAAGAGGCTGAAAGCTATTGATGTTATCAAATTGCTGATTGTTTCTAATCACAATGCTTCCGCCAAATTCGATGGCACCAAAAAAACCACCCTTCTCTTCCGTCCAAGTATTCCTACAACTTGTATTCTCAAGTGTAAAAGTCCCCTGAACTTCCGAAATTTTACCAATTAAAGAATTGAGAGTAGCATCATCAATATCAGTTCCTTTTATGGTAAGATCCTTAACTCTTCCCTCATCATCAAAATTAAAGAAATTCTCCACATCACTTTTTGATGCAAGCGTATAATCGATAACAGTTGTCCCAATAGGAATACCAATTAAGGCAGCATTATCAGCAGCTTTTGGATGGTTATTCAGAAGCGTAACCACATTTGCATTCGGAATGACTCCTTCATCGATTAATTTTTTAATCGGGCCAAATCCAAATTCTTCACTGGGTAGCGGAACCACATTTTCTCCCAGATTGGGATTTCCTGATACCGTCAATGATCCATAAAATGTCTTTAATCCCAAAATACCCGAGATGTCATGCAACACATCGTTGTCTCTTATGAGCATATTACCGCCAAAAAACTTCAAATTATTCAGACCATCAAGTGTTTCCATTTTATCATTATCGATAATTTGCAAGGAAACAGTCACAGACTGCAAAGACGGAATACTTAAATCAACGATGCCGGTATTTTCAATAATCAAATTTTTAACTGTAACGACAGGAAGGTTCGTAATATCAGTGATATCTTCACCCTTTATAGTCAGGGTGCGAATGTTCTCAACTTCGGAGAACTCATCTACTTCTCCCTGGGATGTTAATACATAATCATTCCCCTTGAGGTTTGGATTTTCCACATCATTTCTATCACAAGACGAAAAAAATAAAATCAGACAAAGGGAAATTATTTGAACAAAATATCTTGTTTTCATGGTAATTTCTTTAAAAATTATTTGTTCGAATTCAAATCAAGCTCACGCTGTGGTATAGGATAGAAATAGGCATACTCATTTAATTTGGCTTCAGAAACACCCGGTTTTGTGACAGCCTCTTTAACCCGGTTTGTTCGTCTTAATTCCATTAATCTTTTCCCTTCAAAAGCCAATTCAAACTTCAATTCATTCCAAACTGCTTCCCTAAACTCACCTACAGACAAACCTTCCGGCAAGTCAGGCAAGCCAGCCCGGCTTCGAACTGCATTAACAGCTTCATATCCTTTAACGGTTGGACCGGCAGCTTCAGCATAAGTGAGCATCACTTCTGCAAAGCGGATGAAATACAACTCAACAGAAGTATAGATGCCATCTGCATAAGGATCTGTATATTTGCGGCACATTGGATAATAGAAGGCAGCTTTATCAGCATCAGAGCTATTAATATTCTCAGGGGCCCATTCAACAATAACCTGCCCATTTTCATCATAAATTTTAGTTAACAACAATTCTTTTCTAAGGTCTTGGTCATCATAAGAATTGTAAAAATTACTATCCGGCCTGTAATAATTCCAACCACCCTGCCCTTCTGCAATATACAATTCAACATCTGAAGGACCATTCACTTCTTCACCTAATTTTTTCGGAATATACTTCGTATCTATACTATTGCTAAACATCATAGGCAGATTGATCCGGTCATACACTCTTGACCGCTCAGTAATCCAAATATGTTCAGGTGAATCTTCATAATCAACATTATACACTTTTGACAAATCGGGTTCCAGCGCATAAGTATTTTGTTCAAATACTACTTTTTCAGAATATTCAGCAGCTTTGTCATACATTGCCTGAGCATCTGATACCCACTCATATCCAGGTGAACCGGTATCTTTTGAAGAAGCCAAAGTAAGGTATACCTTTGCCAGTACTGACTGCGCAGCAACCAGGTCTGCTCTTCCCTGAATATGGTGAATGCCCATCATTGATATCGCCTGCTCCAAATCTTCAATAATCTGGGCATAGATGTCCTCAATTGGAGAGAATGGCACCTGCCCGTCTTCCTGTGAATTTATCTGAGATGTATGAATAGGAACTTCACCGAATGTCCGGACAGCCATAAAATGATTGAAGGCACGCAAAAAGTAAGCTTCACCGACAATTTGATCACGGTCTTCTTTAGAAATAATTTTGGAACTCATCTTACTGACATTCTCAATTACACTGTTGGCCCGGTTAATCGACATGTAAATGTATTTATAAAAATAGGTAAACTCTTCCGTAATAGGACTTACGTCCCAAGTATAGAATAATGTCTCGACCCCTTTCCCATATGTAGAACACTCATTTGTAGGCAGATCCATCAAGTTAAACTGAAACCTCTCAGCATATTCAGTTAGCTTTTGCGGTGCGTAAGCATAAAGCAATGCACTTACAGCATTATCCTTCGAATCATAAAAATTATCTTCTGTAAAAACACCTTTTTGATCCTCTTCCAGCATATCTTCACAAGAAGTGAAAAAAGCACCGAAAAATATGATTAAGCAAAAAATTATTATATTTTTCATTGTTTTAACTATTTCAAGATTTAAAACTCCAGTTGTACACCCATTGAAACGGTTGCCACTCTGGGATATCCGGCATCCCCTAATCCGTCTTCAGCTATTTCCGGATCATACTGGGTACTATTCGTAATTGTAACCAAATTAGAACCTGAAACGTAAACCCGGGCCGATTCCATAAAAGATACCGGAGGTAAATTATAACCAAGGGTGACATTTTGCAATCTCAAGAAACTTCCATCTTCAACAAACCAATCAGAAAAGTAATAGGGTCTATCAGCCCTCAGACTTGGTCTTGATTCACTTGGGTTATCCCAGGTCCAACGCTCTTTTTGCAGATCAGTCCGGGCAAGTTTGGTTCTTGAAATGATATCATTGCCATATACCGCATACCACTCCATAGAGAAATCAAAACCACTCCTGTGAGACAAAGATAAATTAAAGCTACCCGTGAAATCGGGGTTGGGATCTCCTATAATTGTCCTCTTGTCGGGATTAAGCGTTCCGTTTTCGTTTAACCCAACATAATTGAATTCACCCGGCTGAGTCAAATCCGTTGGATTTTCGGGCATTTCCTGAATAATTCCATCTACTTCATATCCATAAAATACACCCATAGGTTCACCAATAGCTAAAATACCATAATAGCTTTCAAGGAAGGTTCCTCCCCGCATACCTCTGTAAGGCTCATACACGATTCCATTGGGATCCTCTATCAACCCGGAAGCATTAGGATCTCCAAGATTCAAAACTTCATTTCGGTTCATGGAAAAGATTACTCCACTATTAAGTGTAAATACGGAAGAATCGATAATGCGCCCATTCAGAGAAATTTCAAGACCTCTATTTTCTATTTCTCCGCTATTCGTCCATATTCTGTCAAAACCAGTATTTGGAGCAAGGAACTGTTCTCTGAGCAAATCGGTGGTATTCTTTTTATAAACATCCATGGTAAGATTCAGTCTATTATCAAAGATACCCATATCAAGGCCAAGGTTCCATTGAGCCGTTTTTTCCCATTTTAAGTTTTCATTGCCAATTCCTCCCCATGTAATGTATCTATCACCATAACCTTCCCGGCCTATCTGAAATCCAGGGCCATAAGCCTTAATATCTCTTCCCTGATAAGCATGCCAGAGCCATCCATAAACAGTATTTGTTTGATAAGGAGCAATACCCTGATTACCGGATACTCCATAGCTAACGCGAAGCTTTAGATAGCTGAAAAAATCGAGATTTTTAATAAAATCTTCTTCTGAAAGCCTCCAGCTTAAAGCGCCGGATGGGAAAAACCCCCATTTATTATTTTCACCGAATTTGGAACTTCCATCAGCTCTGGCCGTGAAAGTTGCATAATACTTACTTTGGTAATTGTAGTTCAATCTACCAAAACCTGAGAGCAAAGTTTCTTCATTAAAACCGTTACCAGTCTCCATCACACGTGCTGCTGCAAGATTTTCGTCCTCAAGGGTTGTACTTGGAAAATCGCTCCCTGCTCCATACAAAGACTTATTGGTGGTTCGATCAAAATTCGCACCTGCCATTGCTTTAAAGTTATGGTTTTGAGCAAATGTTTCATCATAAGTTAACAACCCGTCAAACTGCATATTTTTCGATGATGAACGATTATGTGCAGCTCTGTTGTTCCATTTATCGCCCTCTTCAGTCCATTTAACAGGGTTAAAAAGATGATTCTCCGGATAACTGGCTCTAACATTCCCACGTAATATCATATTTAATGAACTCGTGAAATCAACATCAATTTGCATGGTGGCATAACCGCTAACACTTTCAGTTTCATTGGTTACGTTTTCACGAATAGCTACCGGGTTTCCATAGTCTGTAGGATGCAGCTTAAAAGGTGTTCCATCGCCTCTATATACAGGGAATAAAGGATTGCGTTGATATCCCCCCGGTGCTACATTATTCCGATCATCCTTAAAGAACCCGGCTCTGGTTTTAATTGAAAGAAAATCTGTCACCTGAGTTGTATAATTCAAGTCAATCGTGATCTTATCATAGTCATCACCAATCCGCATTCCTTCGCCGTCATAATAGGTGGCATTGAGATAGTAACTATCATTTTCCGAACCACCCCCGACGCCTATACTTGTTTCATTGGTCATTGATGGCTTTCTAAAAATGAAATCTTTCCAAGTTGTGTGGTATGGCCATGCCCCACTCTCAACTTCAGAGACACTAGGATAGTAAACCCCGTTTACTGGATCGCGCTGACCAATATATATAGGCTCTATTTCAGCATTGATGTAAGCTTCATTGTCGAGCTCCATCATTTCAACAGGGTCTCTCCAGTAATCAAGTTCATCACTGAAATAACCAAGGGTGGTTTTATGGTCAACGTATATGTGAGATTGCCCTTTTCCCCCTTGTTTTGTGGTAACTATAATAACACCATTGGCCCCTCTTGAACCATAAATTGCAGTAGAAGAAGCATCTTTCAGCACTTCAATGGACTCAATCATCGAAGGATTAATATTTCTAAGTGCCCCGGCTTCACCAACAACTATACCATCCACAACGACCAATGGAGAATTGGACCCATTGATGGAGCTTAAGCCTCTGATACGGACGGTAGAACCTCCGGCAGGATTGTCATTCCCATTGTTAACGATTTTCATGCCGGCAACCTTCCCCTGAAGCATACTTTCAAAATTGGCTGAGGAACGGGATTCAACCATATCTTCTACTTTAACAGAAGCAACACTCCCGGTTAAATCGCTTTTTTGCATTTCACCATACCCGATCACAACTACCTCATCCAAACCCATAACATCTTCCTGCATCACAACATCAAATCTCATATTGTCTCCGATCGATACTTCCTGAGTTCTCATACCCACAAAAGAAAAAACCAAAACATCAGCATCTTCAGGAACACTCAACGAGAAATTTCCATCCACATCGGTAATGGTTCCCCGGGTAGTCCCTTTAACAGTGACTGTTACTCCGGGTATCGGCTCACCACTTTTGTCTGTCACCGTCCCTCTAACCGTTTTCGCCTGAGGCTGATCAATATTTTCGGCCATAAGCTCCACTGGCGAAAGCACAATCTGCCGTCCCATAACGACATAGCTCACTCCTTCATCACTAAACAGTACATCAAGAATGTCCTTAATTTTTTGATTTCTGGCCTCAACATTGACCACTCGTTCCACATCAATCAACTCATTGTTGTAGACAAAGTAGAACTCCGAAGACCGCTCAATCTCCTTAAGCACTTCTTTTACCTGTGCATGATTCATCTTTACAGTAACCTTCGTATCCTGCGAGTAGGTAACGGAGGCAATGGTCTGAAAGCTGACCAACAAAAACAAACCTAAAGATAGCCTCATAGCTAACAATACTTTTCGCGGAAGAAACCCTGCAAAGTTTCTTCGCCATTGACAAATTTTTTTCATAAATTTGAAAAGTTTAAGTGTTAAACATTTACCTGTCTGCAAACAGGTATTTATTGACAGGAAAGTGCTGCAACACTTTCCTGTTTTGCTTTATAATCATTTTCTTGTCAAAGTAACAACTCTCTTTAGATAGACATTATCTTCCTCCTTAACCGGCCTGCATATTTCATATTCAATAGGTGAGGATAGTGTTATTATTCTCAGGAACTCTTCGAGTGTTTCGTCAAGAAAAGTCGCTGTGATACGGTATTCGAGCAGGCGGGGGTCTTCAATATTATACTTTACATTATATTTCCTTTCCATGGTTCTGAGAACAGACTCAAATGGTTCATTGACGAAAACAAAACGACCTTCCTTCCAGGCAGTATATGGTTCCAGATCATTCTCGCGGGAAATACTTATCTTTTCAGAATCTTTGTCAAACCGGGCTACCTCACCCGGCTTCATTTCGGCCAACACACTACAATTTTTATCAGCCCCTTTTTGTATTTTAACGCTACCCTCCACCAGGGTAACCGATACATCGGGTTCGTTCTCATAAGCCGATAGATTAAACGTAGTTCCGGTAACGCTAACCTCCAACTCATCACCGGCAGATACGATAAATGGTTTCTTTCTATCGGAGGCTATCTCAAAAAAACCTTCACCAATCAATTTTACTTTACGTGCTTTTTGCCCTTTAAATGATACAGGGAAATGAACTTCACTTTCCGAATTGAGCCAGATACGTGACCCGTCGGGTAATTCCACCTGGCTTTGAATGCCGGCAGGAGTCGTCATTTTTGTCATTGCCACTTTGTCACTATCGCTGTACTGAAAGAGAAAAAGCGCTAAAGCCATGAGCAATGGCAACAAAAGAACAGCAGCCACCCTGGAGAAGGTGAGATAAAACCTGCGGGTAAATGATTCCTTTTCTTCCAAAATGTTTATCTGATGATGAATCTGATTCAATACCTGGTTATAACGGACAGGATTTCCTTCCGGTTTTTCGCCGGTATAATCTTTCCAGTGCCTGTGCATAAAATCACTAAGCGTACCCTGATAAGCAAATCCTGCAAGAACAGTTATCGCCTTCTTAAATTCGTCGGTAGTACACTCACCGTTTACATATTTTTGTAAAATTTCTCTCATTTTAATCGCTCTAATAATTCAACGCAAAGGAAAGGATATTCCCCTATTCTTTTTTAAAATTTTTTTGACATTTATTTACAAATGATTGATGATCAGACATAATAGATTGTGAAATAAATTGTATGAATTTTCAGAAAAAGTATCCGACAGGCAGAAAGCAGAAGGCAGAAGACAGGGCATAGGGCATGGGGCAAGGAGTAAAGGTGGAAAGGCGATAAAGTAAAAGGGCAGGATGGTGGCATGAAGCATAAGGAATCGTATATTTTTGGCAAAATATTTTAAGCGTGCAGTATAAAAAGCATATTTTTGTCAAAATCAAGACGTTTTAAATTTTTGTACCGGAGTTAACTTGTTGTTAATGAGGATGCAAAAATTTAAAACAACAACGAGTTTGGCAACAAAGATGCTTTTTAGACCGGGCTCTTTTAAACCTAATTCTGTAGAATTGCTCATAGTGGGCGCAATGTGGTTTGAATAGCGCGCTTATGTCTTACTGAGTTACAGCTCTGCCACCGCTGGGCGGTTTTAGCGGGTGCTGCTCTTTTCTTGCCCCTGAAGGTGTCGTATAATTTGAAATCGCGGATTTCGGGATTATTTTTGATTTATTTACAGTGGATCGGCGCTGTGCTCTGCAAAGAGTCCGCTATTCCTACAATATAAAAAGATGAAAAAACAGCAACCCCAGAAAACCGGCAGCGCTAAAATGCTCTTTTAAAAAAGCAAGTGCCCTGGTCAGTTGGTTTTCCACGGTTTTTTCGGAGATTTTCAAATTAGCAGCAATGTCTTTGTTTGTCAGACCCTTTTTCCTGCTGAGAATAAAAATCTCGCGACGTTTTTCGGGCAGTTGTGAAATCAACGACTCGTATAGTTCTTCAAGGAAGTTATAGTCGATTTGTTCGTTGGTTCCCATATTATTGGAGATGACGGTATTGCCCAGGTATTCCAGGTATTTTTGTTCGGTGGCTCTTTTCCTGAACAATGAGATGACGGCATTTTTGGTAGCAGTAAATATAAACGGCTCAATTCTGGTATCTTTTTTCAGAGAAGACCGGCTGTTCCATAAGTTAATGAAAACTTCCTGGACAATGTCGTAAGCGTCATCTTCATTTTTTAAGTATGATAATGCAAACCCGAATATTTTTTGATGATAACGATTATATATTTCATCCAGAACCCGTTTGTTTCCTTTGCTCAATTCTGTAAATAGCTTCTCTTCCTGCATATATTCTACTTTTAATCATTCTTTTACACAAAGAAACACTTTAAAGTGAATGCAAAATTAATACTTTTTAACAACTATCCAATCTCATAGTCTTTTAAATTTTCTTTCCGATTTATACATTAACATTATTTGCAAAATGTTCCACGCAAAAGGTACAAAAGACTATCGCAACCTTTGCATGCTTTTTTCTTTCATCCGTATAAAATTAGTCTAAGTTATTGAAATGGTGCAACTTATTATTCTTTAATTGATTTTAGATTCTTCGCTCCGCTCAGAATGACAGACTGTCTAATGTCATTCTGAGGAGGTAACGACGAAGAATCTGTTACCTGTTTTTGGTTTCTTAGATGATTAAAGGTTAATTATACATGTTCCTTTGTGACAATTTTTGTCATGCTCGTTTCATCCGTATAAAATTAGTCTAAGTTATTGGTCGGATGGAAGCCGCATGATTGAGTTTTATACATGCTTTTGAGAACCCTTGCCATGATCGTTTCATCCCGACTTGAACATTATCCGTATTTCTGCGGTTAACTATTTATATTTTCCTTCAAAAACACCAATCAGGGACTTAACCTGTTTTATTCATAAGTTTTCGTTATGAGATGATCAAATATCAAATAATACAAGCAACAGCGGACAAATTTTAAGCAGGAAATAGTGAACTATTTTCAAGTTAAATTTGATGAGGACATTTGTATTCTGCCGATAGTTGAGCATCTTAACAGAAAATTGATGAATAATGCTACTTAGGATTCCCGAGCGTTTTTTAACCAACAGATCGGTTTCAGGCAACTTCATAGCAAATACACCAGTAGATTTTCTAACAATGAGTCCACTCCTAAAAATCACTTTCAGGAGAAGACTCAGCAATAAAAATTTAATGCCATGAAGTTTATAACCTACAATGCCAGAAATTTCCGTGAAATTGAGTACATGCGTTATCTCCCGAAAAAGGTCAAAACGGAGATCGACATTGTTTCCAAAGTGATTCCATTTAAAACCAATAATTATGTGGTAGATTACCTCATCGACTGGGAGAACTATGAAGACGATCCCGTCTATATTCTCAATTTCCCTAACAGGAATATGCTCACCGCGGATCAGTATAACAGACTGACAAAAGCGCTGAATGATCCGTCGGCCAACGGAAAGGTGAATAAGACCATTTATGACATACGAATGGAAATGAATCCGCATCCGGCTCAGCAAATGACCAATGTGCCTGAGCTTGATGGTGAAGAACTCAAAGGGATGCAACATAAATACAAGGACATTGTATTGTTTTTCCCCAGCCAGGGACAGCCCTGCCATGCCCACTGTACCTTTTGTTTCAGATGGCCGCAGTTCATCAAAGACCTGGATATGAAATTCTCCATGCGCGAAATTGAAAAGGTGATCGCCTACATCAGACAAAACGAAAGTATCAATGAAATCCTTTTTACCGGTGGTGATCCTATGGTGATGGATCCGGCAACGCTGAAAAAATATATTGATGCACTTATCGATGCCAAAATTCCAAATCTTCAAAACATCCGCTTCGGCACAAAATCACTAAGCTACTGGCCATTTACATTCCTTCCCAGGCACAACGAAGAGGCGGGTCAGATACTGGATATCCTGAAACATATCACCGACAGTGGTCTTCATCTGTCCATCATGGGACACTTCAATCACCCCAATGAACTGGAGACCGAAGTGGTACAGGAAGCCATTCGCAATATCCGTCAAACAGGAGCCGAAATCAGAACGCAGGCACCGGTGCTGAACCACATCAACAACCGAAGTCAAGACTGGGCTCGTATGTGGCAACGACAGGTGCAACTGGGGCTGATCCCCTATTATATGTTTATCGAGCGGGAGACAGGCCCATACAACTACTTTAGTATACCGCTGGCCGATATATACAGGATATACCAGGAAGCCATCCGCGAAACCGGCAGCTTTGCCAAAACAGTGACCGGCCCTACTATGTCGGCATCAAAGGGGAAAGTGCAAATTATGGGCATCGTCACCAATCCGCTTGACGGCAGCAAATACTTTATGATGCAATACATCCGGCATCGGGATTATCGCGAAACCTTTAAACCTTTCCTGATGGAATACGATGAAAAAGCCACATGGGTTGACCAACTCAAAGAAGTAAAAACCCCTGAATTAGCTGGATGATAGTTAACGTCCCCGATCGGAATCCAAGGGCAGGGAGCAGGGGGCATGGTGAAAAAGTAGAAGAGTAGAATCTTATATCTATTAATCTTACATCTATTAATCTTACATCTATTAATCTTATATCTATTAATCTTATATCTATTAATCTTACATCTATTAATCTTATATCTATTAATCTTACATCTATTAATCTTATATCTATTAATCTTACATCTATTAATCTTACATCTATTAATCTTACATCTAGCATCTAACAACAATGGCACAAACAACTAAAACACAAAACATACCAACCAATGCAGGCGAAAAAGCAGCGACACCGGAGAATACACTTCATGTGATTTATGGAAGCCGGACCGGCAATTCAAAGTCGGCAGCACAGCTGGCTTACGATTATGCCAGGCACCTGGGCATCGCCAGTGAAATTCACGATATGAACACCATGAATCCCGCTGTTATCAGTGATATGAAGAACATCCTGATAGCCGTCAGCACGCACGGTGAGGGAGACCCTCCGGCTGTAGCCGAAAACTTTTACAACTATATGAATTCTGAAGAAGCTAAAATTCGCGGGGAAGTAAAATTCAGCGTGCTTGCTTTGGGCGACAGCAGCTATAAAGATTTCTGCAAAACAGGCCATGACTTCCGAAATCGTCTGCTTCAACTGGGCGCCAAAGAAATATCGCCACTCGTGGAATGCGACATCGACTATGAAGAAAATGCCATGCTGTGGGTTCGCCAGTCGGTTGAAGCCTTTGAAGCTGTTCTTCCTAAAACAATTACCCAAAGCAAAAAGGAATTTGCTTTTGAAATAAACCGGGTGGATGCAGAGGACTCAAATATTTTCTATGCCAAAGTGAAAGAGATAAAACCGTTGACAAACCCCGATTTTCCAAAGCGGACGCTTCATCTTGTCCTCTCGACGGAAAAGTTTGGCAGCGACTTTCAGCCGGGCGACTCTTTCGGCATCTATGTCCACAACTCCCGCCTACTGGTCGACCAACTGCTGAAACATCTGAAGTTTGACGGTGCTACTACCGTCGAAACTGCAAGAGGCCCGCGTCTGCTAAAAGAAGCCCTGGTGGAAGAATACGAAATCACCCTGATTACACCGTTAATGGTGAAAAAATATTCGGAACTGTCTCAAAACGGAAACCTCAAAACACTGATATCAGACAAGCTGCTTCTGGATAAATATTGTGAAACCAGTGATGTCCTGGATTTGGTTTCCGATTTCCCCGGAGACATCACGCCACAGCAACTGGTCGATCTTTTGAGGCGGCTCAATCCCAGGTTATATTCAGTGGCAAACAGCCCGTATATGTTCCCGCGAGAAGCTCACTTTACGGTCGGACTTATTGAATATCAACAAAAAGGACGACATCACACCGGTGTGTGCTCCACTTATCTTTCCGACCGTCTCGATGAAGGTGATTCCGTTCCCGTATTCCTGGAAAAGAATGAAAAATTCCGCATCCCTGAAGACGATACCAAACCCGTAATAATGATCGCTACCAGTACCGGTATTGCACCTTTCAGGGGATTTTTGCAACAACGCCAAAGTAGCGGTGCCAGTGGAGAAAACTGGCTGATATTCGGGGATCGCCATGCCAGAAGTGACTTTCTGTACCGCAAAGAATTGGAAAACTTTTTGCAATCCGGCATATTAACGAGGCTTGATACGGCATTCTCACGTGATCAGGAAAACAAAATTTATGTCCAGCACCGCATGAAACAGCGCCAAAAAGAGTTGTTTCGTTGGATCGACAAAAAAGAAGCTACGGTATACATTTGCGGAAATAAACGTACGATGGGCCAAAGCGTTAAAGAAGCCCTTGAAGAAATCGTCGCTTCGGAAGGTAATTTAACCATCCGGCAGGCCGGAGAATATATTCAGCGCCTGAAAAATGAGAAAAGATTACAAATGGATTTGTATTAATGGAAAAAGAGGCTGCGTGAAAAAATCAATTATGATGTTGTCAATGACACGAATGACTGTCGCATCAAAGATGCGACTAAATTCGCGTTAATTCGCGCAAATTCGGTGATCCAAACAACAAATGGCGCAGCCATTTTTTAAATATTATGCCAAAAAATACAACAAAATTAGAGATAAGGTACTACGTTTTTTCAGGACAAGCCTCAAAAAAAACCCCTGTGCGGGATTTAGTCAACTTAAACAACATGTTGGTTGGTTTTATGCGCTAAGCGCCTAACAATCCTAACATTTTCATCAGTATAAAATTAGTCTAAGTTATTGGTCTGATGGAACTCGCATGATTGATTTTATACATGTTCTTTTGTGACAAACCTTGCCATGCTCGTTTCATCCGTATAAAATTAGTCTAAGTTATTGGAATAATGCAACTTATCATACTTTAATTGATGTTAGATTCTTCGCTCCGCTCAGAATGACAGAGCGCTCAGTGTCATTCTGAGGAGGCACGACGAAGAATCTTTCTCTTGTTACAACAAGTTCCTTTAGCCGGTTTTTATCATTCAAAGACTCTTTGCCACTGATGAGATTCTTCGCTTCGCTCAGAATGACAGACTGCCTAATGTCATTCTGAGGAGGTAACGACGAAGAATCTGTTGCCTGTTTTTTGGTTTCTTAGATGATTAGAGGTTAATTATACATATTCTTGTTGTGACAAACCTTGTCATTCTCGTTTCATTAAATTTTTTCATTGCAGTGTCGTGTTTCTTTAATTCTACATTCTCAGCGTAGAACAAAAGCAGCCAAAACTCATAACACCTCAAATTAAAAAATAAAAATTTCCCTATCCTGTTTTATGAAAATTGAACAAATAATCACTAAATTTAAACGTCAAAAAATCAACTATTATTGTTAATGTAACTAACCAACACCCTTTAAAAATGAAGGCCAACCGACCCGACACGAATTACAATTATTGCCGCTTTCCGGAAAATTTCCATTCAAATTCGACAAACTGCTCCAATTTGTTTTATCGAAGAGATTTGATGTGGTATATCCAGCCGGCATGCCGCATTTCACTTTCCCCGTTTCATGACTTGAATTCACTGTTAACCGTACTATTATGAGATTCAGGATAATATTTAACCGTACCGGGAAGCAACGAATGCTTCCGATGGATTACCAGTATTACATCAGTGCCTGGATATACAAAGTGTTGAAGCAGGCCGACAAAGACTTTGCCCGGTTTCTGCACGACCAGGGCTACGGAAGCGGCACCACAAAACTGTATAAGCTCTTTTGCTTTTCGCGCCTTAACTTCGGAAAACCCAAACTGTGGAAAGAACGAAAATTATTCGGGATTGCTGCATCAACCCTTTCGTTGCAGGTATCGTTTGATGCACCTGAAGCAGCCACTAACTTCATAAAAGGACTGTTTATAAAACAGGAATTCTTTCTGGGCAACAAATTCAATGGCCTTGATTTAAAAGTTACCAATGTAGAAGCTCTGCCGGAGCCCCGGTTCGATGAAAACATGCATTACCGGCTGGTAACCCCCTGGGTGGTAAGCTATCAATCCGATAAAAACAAGCCCGCGCATTATCTGAAACCGGATGACGAAAATTTTCAGGAACTATCGGTTAAACATATTACCGAAAAATACAGCAGCACAAGAGGACTCGAAATGCCCCCCGACAAGATCAACTTTAAACCCGGGCAGAAATACAAACGAAGCGGTTTTGTGATTAAACCGGAAACACCACAGGAGACAAGGGTTGTTGGCAACATCTTCGATTTTACGCTAACGGCTCCTGCTGAAGTACACAGAATGATTTGGAATTGTGGCGTAAGCGAAAAGAGTTCAGCAGGTTTTGGATGGTGTGAAATAACAGATCAACAATCCGTCAAAAAAACTTAAAAGCAAAGACGCGGTGAGGCAAAGTTTCATCAGACCAATAACTTAGATAAATTTTATACGAATAAAATGATAAAAGAAATCGTACAATTTGTAAATACATTGCCAGAGGAAACATTTAGCAGAAATCTTCAACTAAAAGAGGGATTGTATATATTTCTTGACATCCAGGAAGAAAAGGGAGTCCCCGTATTAAAGAATGTTGATGCAGATGGAAAGCTAAATGAAGAAGATTATGGTGTGTTCACAAAACAGACCGAGATGAATCCTTTTTTCCAGGAATGTCTTAATATTCAAATTAATACTTTACCGATTTCCCCTGCAAAAATTTTCAACCCTAACAAAAAAATTTACGGGGTTTCTTGTTCTCCATTTGTTCTTGCCTTTACGAAAAAGAATTTCGCGAAATACCACAAGGACATACTGATCAAAGAGCTAACTGATCAATATTTCAAAAAGGCTGAAAAATATTGTAAGACAGATACCCAAAAAAAGATGTTTCTCCTTTTCAGAAATTATCTGACTCAAAACATTTATGAATTAGTAAACGACCTTCAACCTTATCAGGAGGCAAAAGATTCATATACGGTTTATCTCATACTAAAAAATATAAGTGCTGATGATTTAACAGAAACTCATCGTGAATATTTAAAAGAAAATATTTTTAATAAAGACGAATACA
The DNA here is from genome assembly GCF_000191885.1 of Anaerophaga thermohalophila DSM 12881. Taxonomy (GTDB): domain Bacteria; phylum Bacteroidota; class Bacteroidia; order Bacteroidales; family Marinilabiliaceae; genus Anaerophaga; species Anaerophaga thermohalophila. The sequence continues at coordinate 17,464 of NZ_AEWI01000004.1, read as the reverse complement.
ATCAGGAATTTAATGAACAAGTTTTCGGAATTAGTGACAGCCTAAGCGGATTCAACGATAAAAAACGTTTCCTGAAGCATCAAACTTCCTCATTTAAATATAACTACAGGATAAAAGAAGATGAAGCTGAAAAAATATGGAAATTCTTTAAGCTCCAGCAAAACAAACAGATCCCTAATCCCTGCCCGATATTCATTGATGAAAAGGAGTTAAACAAAGAACTTGTAAGTTTGCACCAGGATGGTAAAGTTTTATCTTACTCAGAACTTATTAAAACACTTTTAAAAAAGTACAACAAAGAATCTTTACAAAATTTTTATCTCATCTTTTTTCAGGGAATTAAAGGGAGTAGAATTGCAGACATTGATTTTGTCCCCCAGTTCAAATACAAAATTGAGAAAAATTTAAAACTTTATGAGTTATTTCCCATAGGTGGAAATTTTAAATCCCTTCAAATATTCAACATTTTTCAGTTGGAGGACATTGTCTTTAATAAAATTTTCAACGGCAATCTGATTAATAAGACAAAAAATGGATTATGGCTTAAGTATTTTGATGAAATTGAACCAAAGCCCAAGTACCATTTTACTGATGTACTCTTCAATTTAATGTTACAGTACCGCAAGGCCATTTATGATTATATCTACAAAGCCAACCATCAAAGCATCACCTGCAATATGTTTGATCAGATGATGCAAACGTCTATTCTGGAAGACATAAGAACTGATGAAGATTTTAAACGCAGATATTCAATTAAAGAGAAACTAAATATATGGTTTAGCCTATACAATTTTTTTAATCAGAATAAAAACAGAGAAAATATGGCATCACGAATCCCACAATTATTGGAAAAGATGAAACAGGTTGCTAATGAAGATAATGTTTCCTTTTCAAATGACCCGGCTGAATTTGCTTTCGGTGCCGGACAGGTTGTCTACTTTTTATTGACTAAAAGTGCATCCAGCAATAAGACCTACGCCATGCTGGAACCTTTCCTGCAAAAAACAAAAGCATCACAGTTGCAGGAAACCATAGGTAAGACTATAGCTATATACAAACACGAAATTAAAATATCAAAAGGACGTTTTGAGAAACTGGCAAGCGAAGTTTTGACTTATGAAACAGACGTAAATATGAAGGACTATATCAGATACTTTCTGGCAGGCTGTTTTGCCCATAATGTTATTTATGAAAGCAAAGAACAAAAGGAAAACAAGGAATAACTCATTAAAACCATTTACCATGACTTATAAAAAAAGAATTTTCGGAGCTGCTATTGTCAAAGCAATCAATTCAAATTATAACGCCGATTTTACCGGACAACCGCGAACTTTGCCCGATGGCACTGTTTATGCAACTGACAAGGCCTTTAAATACACAGTTAAAAATTATCTCAAAGATGTATACGCTAACGAAAGGATCTTTTATTTTAAGAGATTCAACGAAGAATTTGTCCCGTATAGTCTGGATGATGCTTATGCCAGAATGTTCCCCGACCATAAAGATACCAGGGACAAAAAGGTAGTTGCCAGGGACATTTTGAGCTGCCTCGACATCCGTCTGTTTGGAGCTACATTTGCTAAAAAAGGAAAAAGCAACAATATAGCTATTTCCGTTCATGGGCCTGTTCAGATCAATCACGGAGTTAATATTTGGAAGGAGAATAATATTTACTCCGAACAAATTATGTCTCCCTTTAGAAATCCGGATGAAAACAGTGATGAAAAACAGGCGACTACCCTTGGACGGCAATCCAAGCTTCAGGAAGGACATTATTTGCATCATTTTTCCGTAAACCCCAAAAACCTGGAAGAAGTTGTTAAACTCGCGGGAGAGGGTGCAAACGACCTTACCGAAGATGACATTTCAAAATTAAAAGAAGCCATGAAACGCGGAGTTACCTGGTATGATTCGGCATCAAAAACTGGTTCCGAAAATGAAGCGCTTATCTGGATTGAACTTAAAGAAGGTTCAAAATTGGTTTTACCTAATCTTACACAACTGATAACCATGCAAGAAGAAAAAGAGGATGGGAAAGTAGTACTTGATTGTACATCATTGAAAGAAGTTACTTCAACCTATAAAAATGAAATTGAAAAAAATGTAATAGCATTTAATGAAAACAGTTTAGTCATAAAAAATGCACCAACAGGAAGTGTTTATGAAAAACTATAGATTATAAATTGCTGATATAAAAAATAATAATAAAAAATGATATTTATTTTAATACAACCTTTTATGTCGTATATTTACATATTCGCTATGGATTAAATACACAAAAGGTCATAATTATGACACATAATGAAAATGTAATACTGCAATTTCTGGAAGAAAACGGTTTGGATGTTTTTGTCAAGAGGGATATTGAAAATAACGTACCAATAGGTTCTGATGATTTCAGGAAAGGCTTCAGAGGACTTACTCAAAAAGCCCAAATTCTATTGATCGAAAAAGGGAAATACCGCCGAAGACACTTTTCTGACGAAAATGTAATTGGCTGTTTTATGGCTGCCGACGGTGGTATTGCCTACTGGTCCGCATTGAATGCTCATGGACTAACAGAACAATTCCCGAATAAAATATTTATCCAAAACAGTAAGCGCAGAGGTGAGAAAGTTGTATTTGGGATAGGCACTGTTTTCCATTTTGTAACTTTAAAAAAGCAAAAGCTAACAGGATACAAGACTATGGGATATGGCAATCATACTTATCATATCACAAATATTGAAAAAACCATTGTTGACTGTTTCGATCAGCCACAATATTCAGGGGGGTATTATGAAATAATCAAGGCTTTCAACAAAGCAGAGCTGAATGCCCGAAAAATGGTTACATATTGCAAAGCTGTTGACAATATCGCCGTTACGAAACGTCTTGCTTATTTATCTGAATTATTAAAAAAAACAGAAATGAAATATTTTCTGGAATATGCCGGCAAGATTTGTAATGAAAAGTACAGCCCTTTCGACCCGTCATTGCCAACAAAGGGAAATTATATAAAAAAATGGCGAATTGTTCTCAATATGGACGAAGAAGAAATAATGGAGATAGCCAATTCAGCGCATTAAAGATGATCAAACAAAAGGAAATCGTTGACATTGCCAATATCAAAAGTGTTCCTAAAACAACAATTGACAAAGACTGGGTGTTAGGGCACTTTTTAAATGCATTATACTCATTTAAAGACATAAGCCGTCTTTTTGTCTTTAAAGGGGGCACATGCCTGCATAAATGTTACATACAGGACTATCGTTTTTCTGAAGATCTCGATTTTACGTTACTTGATAAAGAATTCGTTATAAATGAATCTTTCATCAAAAAAATAATGAAGAAAGCCGGGGAACAATCTTCAATAAAATTTTATTTGGCCGGTTTTCAAAATCAATATTCCAATGACGTTCCCCAAGGCTACAAATCCAAAATAAAATTTTGGGGAGCAGATCATAATCCCAATCAACGTCCTCTTCCTTCTTCCCGTTGGCAAAATAGTATACAAATTGACATTAGCTTTTCTGAATCACTGCTTTTGCCACCTGTAGAGAAAGACATCTTCCATCCCTATTCAGACAAAAATATAGTTTCCCGGAAAGCGAATTGTTATGATCTTAGAGAATTATTTTCTGAAAAGATCCGTGCTTTAAAACAAAGAAACCGACCACGTGATGTATATGATGTCTGGTTCCTGAGTAATACAAACATGTTAAACGGAACCTGGCCGGAATTGAAATCCTTGCTCATTAAGAAATCTGAATTGAAAGGATTAAAGATCAATGGAGTTGAAGACTTTGTAAACAAAGAAAAAGCTTTAAGAAATAAAAGGGCATGGAAGCAGAGTCTGGCGCACCAAATAAAGATGCATGATCTACCTGAATTTGATGATATATACAAAGAACTGTCGCAGTTTATTAATCATTTACTAAAATGAAAGGACATGAAAAAGCAACTTCTTTCCTTTGATATAAAAGCCGATTTCGGGATGTTGAAAAAACCTGATACCAATGAACCACTATATTTAACCTTCAACATGTTACATAAACCGGCCCTTCTGGGCATACTTGGAGCAATTGGTGGTTTTCCCGGCTTTTCAAAAAACGGAGAATTACCCGAATACTACCAGCTTCTGAAAAATGTGCAGGTAGGTATCATGCCTTTACCAAATAAGACCGGCGAAAACTATCACGAAAATGGGAATTTTACAAAAACCATTATAAAATATAACAATACTACGGGACTGGCCAGTGAAGAAACCGGAGGAAACTTAATGGTGGCGGAACAAACACTTATAGCTCCCGCCTTTCGCTGTTTTGTTTTACTAAACTCAGTAAATCAGGATGAACAATTACTAACAAAAAACCTCTTAGCCTATCATGCAGAATATGTGCCTTACCTGGGAAAAAATGAATGTTCATTGTGGTGGGAAAATGCTCAAGAAATCTGTTATTCTGAATTTGTTCCGGAAGGAACTTTTAAAATTAGTTCGCTGTTCCTGAAGTCGGAGCCGTTAAAAGACAGTAAAGCTGAAGAGCCGTTATTTGATATATTAATGGAAAGCTCCGAAGGCAACACATTTACTTACTTTGAAAATTTGCCTATTGCCTATTCAGGTGCACCTCTTTTTCAATATGAATATGGCAACTTTGCTTACACTGACTGGGATCTTTCCCTAAAACAGAAATCGTCAGGAAATTTTATCAAATTAAAAACAGGTGAAGATGAAGGAAAAATTATCCAGCTTTTCTGAGATAACAAGTCACAAACTATCATCAATCAGCAATATTATTCCCGATGCTGCTATATATTGGGCCCATATCGACGGAACTAATAGCAGGTACGAGATACTTCAGGATCATGTAAAATTGGTTATATCATACGCCACATCGATTGTTAAAACCCAAAAAATTGATGATATTATTGATCACTTATGCAACAACATAGCAAAAGAAAATCAGAACCTGGCTGAATATATCAAATTGCTTTTTAGTGCTTCCATCGCGTACCACGATATAGGTAAAATAAATCCCAATTTCCAGGTTTTGAAAATGCAGAACAATCTCTTTAAAGAGAAAAAACTATCAATCGGAAGTCAACATTCCTTGCTTAGTGCAGTCCTGTTTCTTCATTACTTCATCGAAAAGGTCAATTTCAGCAATTTCGAGCCAAAAGAAAAAGAATTACTTTTCGGAATAATAATTCTTTTTTGTATCCCCATTTTAAAACATCACAGTGCCGTTTTAAGTAATGAAAACCATTTTTCTGTCGAAATTTTTGAAGAGCTTTTTCCTTTCGTAGAATATTGCAACATCAATTTACCTCTTAAGGCCAGTACAAAAATAGTCCACATCAAAGACAAACTAATTGAAAGAATTAGCAAAGAACAACATTTTTCAATCTTTGCCTTGCTTAAATTATCTTATTCCCTGCTTACAGCAAGTGATTATTATGCTACCAACGAATACATGGCAGACATAAAGGTTAACGACTTCGGCATTATTGATAAGGCTTTACGCGATAAAATATCTGACAACTTCAAAACAAAGTTACCATATAACGAGGATCTCTTCATCAATATCGAAAAATACCAGAATAAACCGTTCAGTGAATTACAGGAAGTCAGCAAAAAGAATCTGAACTTTTTGCGTCAAAAGTTAAATGCAGAAGTCATTACATCAATCAGGCAAAAACCTGATAGTCCTTGGTATTATATTGAAGCACCCACCGGCGCCGGGAAAACAAATTTATCTTTAGCATGTGTTTCAGAATTGCTGCAGTTAGATCAAAGCCTTAATAAAGTGTTTTATGTATTCCCTTTCACAACACTTATCACCCAAACATTTGAATGTATTAAAGAGACAATAGGCCTGAATAATGATGAATTGATTCAATTGCACTCGAAAGCCGGCTTTCATGAAAAAGAAGAACGTGTGGACGGAGAATACGGGAAAGAAAAAAAACTTCATTTGGACAATCTTTTTGTAAACTATCCGGTCTGTGTAACCTCTCATATTCGCTTTTTTGAAATATTAAAAGGAAATAACAAGGAATCCAATTATTTATTACATCGGTTATGTAATTCAATAGTAGTAATTGATGAATTGCAAACATATAATCCCAGGCACTGGGACAAAATTGTCTTCTTTATTGAAAATTATGCCCGCCATTTCAATACTCGTTTTATCGTTATGTCGGCCACCTTACCAAAAATCGATGCTTTGAGTGAAACGTTAAAAGGGCGTTTTGTAAATCTTACACCAAACAAAAAACTATACTTCTCGAATAAAAATTTTGCTGGTCGAATTGAGTTTGATTTTTCTCTTCTGAAAAAACCTAAACCATCAAAAGAAAACAAAGAAGAATATTTAACAGAATTGGCATATTTCATAAAGCATAAAGCTGACGATTACACAAAAATACACCACCAGTCCAGAGTACTCATCGAATTTATCACAAAAAACACGGCTTCACATTTTTTCAGATTGCTCTCTGAGTCTGATGATTTCCAAAATTATAAATTATATCTCCTTTCCGGCGACATTCTTGAGCCCCAAAGAAAAAGGGTAATTAACGAAATAAAAGAAGAAAAATACAAAAAAGTAATTGTGGTTTCAACCCAGGTCGTTGAAGCAGGAATTGATATTGATATGGATTTAGGGTTTAAAGACCGATCAATTCTTGACAGCGATGAACAGTTGGCCGGCCGAATCAATCGAAACGCTTCGAAAAATGATTGTAAGGTATTCTTATTTGATTGCGACCGGGCTTCAACAATTTACGGCACGGACAAAAGATATCAACATCAGCAGAAGGACAAGGAATTATACTTTGGTTTTGAAGAAATATTGCAAAAGAAAGAGTTTGACAGACTTTATGAAAAGGTTTTTGAAGATGCAAAAAAAGATGACTGGACAGATTCTTCTAAGCTCAAAAGTTATCTTGAGAACTTTAAACGATTTGACTTCTCCTGTATCAGTCAGGAATTTCAACTTATAGAGAATAACGAAACTGAATCATTGTTCATTCCGGTTGAAATAAAAATTCCGGATGGTTATTCTTCAAAAGACCTTAAAACAATTGATCTTTTAACAGATGACCAATTAAGGATTTCAGGAGAAAAATTATTTGACCGGTTTATTGGCCTTATTCATAACAAGGATATTGATTTCATACAAAAACAAATTGACCTGAAAAAGTTGACTGGCCTAATGTCTCTTTTCTCTGTTTCAGTATACCCTAATCTGTTGAAAGAAATTGTTGATAAACTTGATATCGAAAAAAGTAAATATGGTTACCAATATTTATCACATTGGGAAAGTTGTTATAATATAGAATCAGGTTTTAACCTTGAAAAAGCAAGAGAAGATGTCTTACTATGAAACCAGTCCCGTCCCGCCAACCTCAACCGACTCCTCTCCGCCCTTCCTTCGCCCTGACGTGGTTGGATTTTCCAGCAGAACGGGCCGGCCAAACTCCGGAACGTCAGTGGGCAAGCATGAGCGGGAAGGTAAAGAAAACCCCCAACCCCTCCTCCCACCTCGGCCACCTCTTCAACGCTTATACCCGTTACTTCAACCTGAAATACCATCGTCACGGATCCCTGTTCGAGCACCAGTTTAAACGAAAACCGGCAGAAAATGAAAAAATGCAACTTGACAGAGAATAACACCCGATACAAACACCTCATCATGCAAATTACCGGAACTCATTTCAATTATTACCTCATTTGCCATCGCAAACTCTGGCTGTTTGCCAACGGCATTCAGATGGAACACACGTCCGATGCTGTTTATGAAGGGAAGCTCATCCATGAAACATCCTACGATCGTCGAAGCGACAAATACCGCGAAATAGAGATGAATGGTATCAAAATAGACTATTTCGAGCCACGAAACAGAATTGTTCATGAAATAAAAAAATCGGACAAGCGTTCTGAAGCCCATCAATGGCAACTGAAGTATTACCTCTATGTGCTTGAACAAAATGGCGTAAAAGAATGTACCGGACTACTCGAATATCCCCGTCTTCATAAAACCGAAGAAGTATTGCTGACTACCCCAGACAGGGACGCCATCCGGGAAATGGTCGTCGCAATTAAAACAATCATTAATAACGACGTTTGTCCGCCAAAATTGCCGAGAAGTAAATGCAAAAATTGCAGCTATTTCGATTTCTGTCACAGCGGCGAGGAGTAGCTGAAAAATGTAACAAACCCCTCGTATGGCTTGACCTTGTGAAAGAAAATGAACCGGAGCCACCCGAACAAACCGGTCGCCGAAAAAATGCAGCAGATACCCTGCTGAAAGTATCTGCAACTACCGGGAAAATGCTGGAGCAAATCAGAAAAATCAATAAATCATAGCTCAACAGCTCAATAATTCACCAACTCAATATCTTTCCATGCTATGAAACGAACTTATTACCTTTTCAATCCGGGATTGCTTCAACGACGCGACAATACCCTCAAATTTACCCCCTACGATAAGGAAGGCAATAGTCAGAAGCCGCGTTTTCTGCCGGTCGAAAATATTGCCGAACTCTATTGTTTTGGAAATTTAGATGCCAACTCGGCCCTTTACAATTTCCTGGGACAACAACAAATTCCGGTTCACTTTTTCGATTATTACGAAAACTACACAGGATCATTTATGCCAAGAGACGGACTCTTGAGCGGAAAGGCTCTTATGGCACAAGCCCGTTTACACGACAATGAAAATCGCCGCATCAAACTGGCCAGCCGCATACTCGACGGGGCTGTACATAACATGATCAAAAATCTGAAATATTACGACAACCGGGGCAAAGACCTCTTACCAGTGATCGAACGTATAGAAGGTTACCGTCATCAGTTTGACCATGTGAAAGCCATTGATGAACTCATGGGATTGGAAGGCAACATTCGCCGTACTTATTACGAAGGTTTTGAATTGATTGTAAATGATTTCAGTATGAGCGGACGCAGCATGCGCCCTCCAAAAAACGAAGTGAATGCCCTTATATCGTTTGGCAACATGATGTGCTACAGTCAGTGTCTGAGGGCTATACATCAGACACAGCTCAATCCGGTCATTTCGTTTCTGCACACACCGGGCGAAAGACGATTCTCCCTCTCCCTGGATCTGGCTGAAATTTTCAAACCTATTCTTGTTGACCGGGTGATCTTTAAAGTCCTCAACAAAAAAATCATTGGGGCCGGAGACTTTGATAATACACTGAACCGGATTGTGCTGAAACCCGCCGGGAAAAAGGCATTTGTAAAAGCCTTCGAAGACCGGCTTTCAGAAACCATTCAACATCGAAGCCTGAAACGTTCTGTAAGCTATAAACATCTTGTCAAACTGGAGTGCTACAAACTGGTCAAACATGTACTGGGAATTGAAGAGTATCAGCCGTTTAAGATGTGGTGGTGATTATAACTGGTGAGCTGATATGGTAGCGATCTGGCATCAGACCATCAAACGATCGACTAAAGTTATTAAAGCTTTAAACATCATAACAAATTTAAATAGGGCGTTAAAAAAAACAAACATAGAGACGCAAAATTTTATTATATTAGGAGATAATTTGTTATTGCTGGTTTCATTATCATTTAATTATCAATCATTTGTAAAAGTTTATCAGAATATTGTTATACGAAAAACAATGTTATGGAAAACAAGGAATTACTGTTAATTAAAGGTGACGTTGCAGGCATTCAGCACTACATCTTTTCGGTAAAGAATGATGGCGCTGCCCGGCGATTGAAAAATCGTTCGCTGGAAGTAAAAGAAAGCACCCTCCAAACCGGGCTGGATATTGCGAGGGAGCTGGATGCCACAATGCTCACGACAGGCGGCGGCTACTTTTTGTTAAAAGCCCCAAAGCCTTCCAAATGGGAAGAACAATGGAACCTGTTGCGAAAAAGGTATGAAAGCAAAGAACGGAAAGGACGTTTAAATCTGGTGCTTTCCTTTTACGAAGTTCCTGGAGAAGAAGAATTAAACCTGAATTATTCCCGTTACCGGCATTTGTTGGAAAGTCAGGCCGGGAAAGATAAGTTGCAACAGGGGAAGATAACAGACGCTTTTTTTGATCCATACCGGATGCCATCACCTACTCCTCCCACAGACGTGAAACCGAAGGATATTCCTACCTGGGACGATTGCCAGGAAAGACTATATGATGAAAATGAGGAGTCTCCCAAAAGTGGAATTATCGACTTCGACCATTTGGCAGCCTTTGCCAGGCAACGTACCGGGAGCGATCTGCTCGCGGCCCTAAAACTGGATGTAGACAACCTGGGAAAATGCTTCGAAAAATTGAAAACCAAAGAAGCCTCGGATAAACTTTCAAAACGGCTGAATCAATTCTTTGGTGAGGAATTGAAAAAACTCCGTGAAAAAGAAGTATTTCATCATAATGAATTTTCCCACCGCTACAAAGACAATATTTACCTGGTTTTTGCCGGTGGCGACGATACCTTTCTCCTTGGCGGATTCGATGCAGTATTGCAATTTACCGAATTACTGCAAAATAAATTCTCCACTTTTTCCAAAGAACTGCTGAATGATATCCCGAATCTTGAAAAAGTCATAACTTTTTCCGCTTCGATCATTTTTTTTAAGCCATCGTATCCACTTTTGAAGATGGCTTCAACAGCTGAGCATCATCTGAACCTGGCCAAAGAAGCCTCGACCGATAAAAACCGTATTTCTGTTTTAGGACAACCATTTAAGTGGCATGAATTCTCCCGTATGATTAACATATCCAACCTGCTGGATGATTTGGTCCGCAATCATGGTGAAAGTAAAGCCGTCATTTCACGTATAAGGGAGAGCCGCAAAGGATTTGCGGCAGCATTGCGTCATTCGGATCGCGGGCGTTTAAACATTCCGAGCGTGTGGCGATTATTCTATTTCATACGAAATGTAAAACCCGAAAACAAAGAGGAAATAGAAAAACTGATCAAAGAATATGAAGCCTTGATAATGAATGCCTTCATGGAAAAAGAGAACGGTAATCCCATGCTTTTCCCGGTTGCTGCAAGAATAGCCGAATATAAACTTAAAAATTTCAAGTCATGAATAATCAAACAAGAAAAACCCCCAAGAAAAAAGAAAAAAGCGATCAAGAACTGTTAGAATTGTTAAATACTGAATTCCCGGGTTATCCCGCTTCCCTGCTTTCTTTCACGCAAGGGAATGACCCCAAAGAAACAGGAAAAACAATTGAGAATTTGAAAAATTTTGTCCGTAAAACCGGAAAAGACATTAGCACCTCACAGGTTCGCAACCTCTATTCTAAGGCAAGAGCTGTAAAGAACGAAAGTCAGTTGCAATTGTTACGGCCTCAAATTGCCTATATGGTTGCACGGCAACAAGCAACTGGTCAACCATATAAAAGAGAATCCATGCGAAAGTTTTTCCTTTTGCTCGACGACCTCATAAGCAAAGGCATTTCATTGCCCGATTTCCTTAAGATATTTGAAGCTATCGTAGCCTATCATAAATATTTCGGTGAAAAGAACTGAACTAATAACCAATAAAATGCTTAAAAAATGAAACTTACAGGAAAAATCATCATAAGTGGAAATATTGAACTCATTACAGGGTTACATATAGGAGGTTCTTCCTCTATCAGCGACATAGGCGGCATTGATAATAACGTCATTAAGTCGGTTCCCTTAAAAACCGATTTTGAAGGCATTCCTTACATTCCGGGAAGCTCATTAAAAGGAAAACTCAGAACATTACTGGCTAAAGAGTATGGTTTCATCAGTATTGACGATGACAGAGAACCTGTTTCGACCATCTTTGGCAGCACCAAAACCAATGAAATATCACGTATTATTGTATCTGATGCAACGCTTGATACTGAAGCATTTAAGAAAATCTTCAACCAGAGTGAAATGGAATTTCCATGGACCGAAAGTAAGTGGGAAAACCGTATTGACCGGAAAAACAGCAGCGCTAACCCAAGGCAAATGGAGCGGGTGCCGGCAGGTGCCGTATTTCATTTTAATATGATTTATGATGTGTACGACGATAATAAGGAAGATGTGCACATGCACGAAATCGCAAGAACATTTCATTTGCTCGAAGATGACTACCTGGGAGGAAGCGGTACCAGAGGCTATGGACGTATAAGATTTAAAGATATCAGCCTCAAACGACGAACCATCACCGGCTATTATAAACCGAAAGAAAACCGGCATGAAGAAGATATTACAAGTGATTACTGGATAAATACAATAACAAAATGAAACGCGTTGAACTCATTTCGATGCCCGGCAAGCAGTATCATTTTGGGGAGATATTACCGGAGGAGGAAGAGCAGCATTTGAATGCCATAACGCCATTCCCTTCCTCCGACCTGCTGTTTTCTGCCCTGATAAACATCTGGCGTAAGGTGTTTGGCGATGCCTCAGTACTAGTCAAAAATTTTCAGGAAGATGATATCCGGATATCGTCAGCTTTTTTCTTTATCAGGAAAAACGAAAAAGCCATTCGTTTTTTACCAAAGCCTGTCACAGCCAACCTGTATCAAATCGAAGAACACAAAAAACTGAAAAAGATTGATTTTGTTTCAGAAGGAATCATAAATAACGGAGTTCTTCCTGAAGAATGGCTCAAGCCTGACCGTTGCTCGTTGCTCGACGGAAAACTGGTCTGTCTTAAGGATGAACTCTCAGAAACCGGGCTGGACAGCATCACAGTTTACAAAGAAGTCACCATTCCCAAAGTGAAAGTACATACGCCCGAAAAAGATAGTTGTATCTACAGTCAAACCAATATTATGTTTCCGGTGTTCGAACGTAATGATATTGAGACAGGTTACTACTTCTATCTGGATGAGCATCTTCCAACCGAAAATCAGGAAAAGTTTCTGACGGTGCTGAACCTACTGGCCGATGAAGGACTTGGAGGCGACCGCTCTACGGGTTGCGGTCAGTTTAAGGAAGTGCGGCTGACTAAAGCTAGTATTCCTCGCGGCCCTTCAGAAAATTACCTCTCGTTATCGTTGACCAATCCGTCAACAGAAGAACGCGATGCATTTGCCTTTTACCGGATTGTCACCCGCGGTGGCCGTCGCGTAAATGGTAACAAACAGTTGAAGTTGGTGAATATGATCGGCGAAGGCTCCATTGTTACCCGACCGGTATCGGGGCGGATCGTGGATATTTCTCCCGACAATGATGGCAGCTACCGGCGATATGGCCGGACATTGCTCTATCCGTTACCTTCAAATTTCGAAATGCTATGGAAAACACAACAAAACACCTGAAAATAGAAACGGTTACTCCAGTATCTGTTGGCACAGGCGAAGTTTGGTCGCCTGTTACAGATTTTTTTGTAAAGGATAAACAGTTATACCGAATCGATGCTGTAAAATTTCAGAATCTCCTGCAGGAAAATAACAAAATAGAGACCTTTCTGCAATATGTTTCGAAATCGATTAATGAGTCCCGCACTGGCACAAATGCCGATTTGAGACTTTTTATCGAAAATGAACTGAATTCTCCGGCACAAAATCTGGCCGGGTCGGTACTCCCTTACCCAAATATGGAAAGTGGAAAAGAACAGGTGGACTGCTGTTACCAGGTAACGGGACTTCCTATTATTCCAGGTTCCTCCCTCAAAGGAGCAGTCAAAACCGCTCTCTTTTACGATTGGCTCAAACATTCCGGAGATGGGAAAAAAGCGCTCGATAACATCATCAATCATCTTCTTCCGCAATACCATTCAGAATGGTTCAAAAAAGAATACCCTAAAGAGGTCGAACAGAAATTCCCTGATGCGCATGATGAAGCGGGAAAACACTTGTTTGCCGACTTAAGCATAAGTGATACCGATCCCTTCCCTGAGGAATCAATGATAATTTTCAAAACCAAACGTATTCATCTGAACAACCCAAAATATAATGGAGTACCCCAAGTCAAAATGTGTATCAACAAAGGCTATTCTTCAATTCTTAACTATATGTCTTCCCGCTGGAAGCCGGATATATCCTTCATTCAACAAATGAATACTTTTGCCTACAATACCATTGTCACAGAAGAGGAAATATTGTTTGATCATTCACAGGGCATATCCCGCAATATAAAACAGAAATTAAATACTTTCTACAACAGGATGACCAACGAGATAGACCGCATTGAAGAAAGTGAAGAATTGACCTTCTTCTTGAGGATTGGTTCCGGCAAAAGCTTCTATAATAATACCATATCAATGATACTCCTGGAAACAGATATTGAAGCATTTAAAACATTTTGTAAAATGTATAAGCTGGGAAAAGCCCCAAATGAAAAGCACTATAAACCAAAAGAACCTTTCCCTGTTACGCGCTCAGTTATTTCAGGTATTTATGAACCAATGGGATGGGTGAAAATTTCGATACAATAAAAAAGAATAATTTTATGGCACGAAAAGTATTTCTTTCAATATTAGGGAACGGATTTTACCATGAATGCAATTATTACTGGCAAACCAGAAATCAATTCTCTAAACAACGCTTTATCCAAAAAGCCTGTGTAGACCTCTTGTTCAATGACTGGAACGAAAACAATGAAATAATCCTGTTTTTGACCGACGCTGCCCATAAAAGTAATTGGAATAAATGCATTCATAAAAGAATAAATAAAGAAGGAATAGAACAAGACTATCAGGGGTTGGAAAACTTATTACCCCGGGCCAAAACACAGCCAATTCCCGACGGAAAAACAACAGAAGAGATTTGGCAAATTTTTGATACCATTTATGGCTCATTGCAAGAAAATGACGAGGTATATCTGGACATTACCCATTCGTTTCGCTATTTACCCATGTTGCTTCTTGTTCTGCTCAATTACGCCAAATACCTGAAAAACATATCCCTCAAACGAATCTCTTATGGCAATTATGAAGCCCGGGATGCTGATAACTTCGCCCCGATAATGGATTTAACAGCCTTTTCTGAATTACAGGATTGGAGCATTGCTGCGAGCGACTTTGTTAACTTTGGACAGGTAACGAAAATAGCTGAACTTACAGATAAAAGGATAGCACCTGTTCTGAAAAATAAAGGAAATAATGAAGAATCTGCCAGATTTCTTAAAGGAATAAAAAAAGAGCTAATAAACTTCGCTACAGATATTCAAACCTGCCGTGGCCAGAATATTATTTCCAATGCTTCGGTAGTCAAAGTTCACCAATACCTGGATAAACTTAAGAATGAAATAATAAAACCACTCAACCCGATATTGGATAAATTAAAAGACAGAATTAAAGATTTCAAAACCAACAACATACTAAACGGCCTTGCTGCCGTTGAATGGTGCATTGATAACGGATTGATTCAGCAGGGCATAACAATTTTAGAGGAAACAGCAATTAACTACACGGCTTCAAAATTGAATGTTGATATGCATAATCGGGAAATCAGGGAGGTTATTTCATCAGGTTTTAACATTTTGTCACGTAAAATAGAAGAAAAAAATTGGGATGAAAAATGCAAAAAAAATAAGGATATAATAGTCCAAATGAGCCTTGACTCAACTATAACTCAACTTAAATCATGCTTTGAAAAACTCAGAACTGACAGAAATGATATTAATCATTGTGGGATGCTTGAAAAACCGCAACCTAAGAAAGGCGAAAAGTTTCAAACCAATCTAAAACAACAATTAATTGATTTTAAATACATTATAAGTAATGCTCATTAACTTAAGCAATCACCCTTCTGATACCTGGGAACGGGAGCAAAAATTAACAACCGGCAAACTATTCGGAATCATCAGGGATTTGCCCTTCCCTGATGTTGACCCGATGGCAGATGAAAATGAAATCAATTCTCTTGCGAACAGCTTGGTTAAAAGATGTAGAGAAATTTTGGAAGCCCAGCCATCGTCTCTTACTCATGCAGTGCACGTCATGGGAGAAATGACTCTGACATTTGCTGTTGTAAAAAAACTTCAGAAACATCATATTCAATGTGTAGCATCAACTACACAGCGGATAGTATCCATGCACGATAAAAACCAAAAAAGCAGCAGTTTTAAATTCTGCCGTTTTAGAAATTATTTGTAACAAGATTCTAACCTCCCTTATACATAACTAAACAACTTTATTCAGTTCGGATAGTTGAGTGCAGTATAAAAACCATATTTTTGTCAAAACCGAGGCGTTTTAAATTTTTGCTCCAGAGTTAACTTGTTGTTAATGAGGATGCAAAAATTAAAAACAACAACGAGTTTGGCAATAAAGATGCTTTTCAGTCCGGGCTCATGTCTAAGGTAGTTAAAAACTAATTCCTCTATTTTATTATTAAAGATGTATGTAATTCTTGTTTACGATGTCAACGAAAAACGGACCAGCAAAATGCTAAAGTTGTGTCGCAAATATCTGAATTGGATTCAAAACTCAGTTTTTGAAGGAGAAATTTCTGAAGTAAAATTAAAGGAACTTATAAACAAAGCTTCTTCAATTATGGACAACGAAACCGATAGTTTGATTATCTTTAAAACAAGAAATGAGAAGTGGCTCGAAAAAGAAATTATAGGAAACGAACGTTCTGAAACAGATAACTTTTTGTAATTGTTGGTCGTCGGTCTGACTTTTTTAGCTAATAAAAAAAATTTCTTCATCGCCACACTTTTCAAAAAAGCTCTTTGACATACTGGAAATTAATAAGTTAATAACAATTGTCGAAGGACGGGCTAAAACGCCTTATTATACATCGACAACATTTAAACCCAAAATTCCGAGGATTTATTTCCTAAAACCCTTATTTTTGGGTAACTTTTTTAAGTTGATTCAACGGCTTCCAATCGTACCATGGTGGAATTGAAATCTCAGTACAGGGCTATGCAACCGAAACCTGGGTTGATGCTTCCAATCGTACCATGGTGGAATTGAAATCTTGAACAAGTGTATCAGGAAACAGCAAGGCTTACTTCCAATCGTACCATGGTGGAATTGAAATTTTAACGGAACTGTGGGATACTAATCCGGCATCGCCCTTCCAATCGTACCATGGTGGAATTGAAATTGTCAATTTTTCTATTAATCGCTGCTGCCTGTTCCTTCCAATCGTACCATGGTGGAATTGAAATGAAATCTGAGTGAAGTCATTGCCGACAGCGCAGAACCTTCCAATCGTACCATGGTGGAATTGAAATAGTTTCTTCATTTGATTTTGTCTTTTAAAGACGACTTCCAATCGTACCATGGTGGAATTGAAATGGGAAATGTAAAATGTGTATCCTGAAAACGTAATTGTCTTCCAATCGTACCATGGTGGAATTGAAATTTCGACATGAGAGGAGCCAGAGCTTTTGAATTAACTTCCAATCGTACCATGGTGGAATTGAAATGTGCCGTAAAAATCCGGCCCTTCAGATGGCGGAATCTTCCAATCGTACCATGGTGGAATTGAAATCAAGGAAGTTGCCCCGTCGCTTATCATTAACTGACTTCCAATCGTACCATGGTGGAATTGAAATCTCCCTGTCAGTTAT
>NZ_AEWI01000005.1 GCF_000191885.1 Anaerophaga thermohalophila DSM 12881 | reverse complement strand
CTGGAATACAGAATTTTATGATAGCAAGATGACAAGTTGGGTTAAAACCAATGTCGTTCTATGTCATTGAAATGGATGCGAAGTTTTGAACGAGAATTTTTCAGAGGGTGTACGGGAACGGGAACTTTGTGTCGAACTTTAAATGTTCGACACTTTCAGTGTGGATGTGACTATAAACTACTATCTCAACCTAAAACTGTATAATTCTTTTACACGGTTTTTTCTCATATACCAATCGTTGGATACTAATTCGACTGATTTCACAGTTGAACACCCGAAATATCGGTTCCTGTACTCCTCTATCTTGTTGATAAATTCATCCTTATTATTCAACTTATCCCTGAGCCTCAGAACAGTGGCATGAGCTGTTTTAAGGGTGTACCGTTTATCGAGCGATTGTTCCAAATCTGAATTTTTAAAGTTCTCCCGCAAGCTGTCGCGTATTTTATTAAGGGTATCATCCTTCGGAAATCCCTGTACTATCAGGCATGAAGGCGAAGCAGTTAGACCGCGGAATTCAATGTCGAAACGCGACATCCCTTTTATACATTCCTGTATAATATCAATGTATTCTTTAAGAGCTATTTTAAACAGATCAAACCCTTCATAACAGGAAATTACCGACATAACCGTGACATGAATATCAGACGCCGGATAAAAATATTGATGCGGCTCCACCTTTTTCGCTTCATCCAAAAAACCTTCAATCGCGCTTTTCACCTTTTCGTCGGGGCGAAACAAAAGTGTCAGCCCGTATCTGTTATCAGAAAGAGAATCAATCAGATGATCAACCTGGTAATGATCGGTTTTTATTTTTTGCAGCGATTCGTGATATAAGTTATTGTAATGTTGAGCTAAATCCATAAATTTTTATTCCTCCTTCCCGGATGCATACATCCCGATATACGTTCCTACAGAGTCTCCGTCGGTTGCGATGCGAAGGTAAGAGGCGGCCAGTCCTTCGGCCAGTGTTTCCCATGTCTCATTATCCTCAGAAATAAGAAAATTCATGGTGTTGTCTTTCCCCTCGACTCTGAGATAAACAGGATGACCGGCATTCCAATTAATTTTTTTGATGGAAAGACGTTTCTTCACCGGCTGACCTCCCCTCACTATGGTTTTCTCTACAAACGCCTCCATTTGTTTATTATTGCAACTTAATCCAAGATAATAGTTACTGGTTTCATTTCTGAAACAAAGTAATCCGGCTGTATCGTCGGGACCCCCGGGCGTAAAATTCAGGGCTGTAGTGGCAACAAACCGGTGATGTTGTTGGCGGTATCCGATAAATGCAGGATTTTTCTTTTCTCTGAAAGAAACCGGTCTGAAATCAAGTTTCAGCGCATTATCCTCAAGTTCAAACCATTTTTCGTGAGGTGTCCGGATAAAATTCCAGTAAAAAGCCAGAGAGTCCTCAGAAAAATTATCGTGAATGGCGAAGTTTCCCGAAGAAGAAACTTCGGTCAAAGTATCTCTGCCGGTATGTGATGTTTTGACATCAAGCGGATTCTGAGCATAAAATTCATCATTTCCTTCATATACAAACCAGAGAAACCTTGCTTCAGCCTGACTTGAATGTTTCTTTTCACACGATGAAAAAGCCACAACAGACAGGAAAAAAAGACCAACAATTGTATTTTTCAGAATTGCTCTCATATCAACAAAATGCAAGAATGTCAGATATCAGTTGCCTGAAGGCAAGCGGGACAGGAAGGGTTGGGGGCTTAAAGGGTGCTCAGGGTAATTCAAAAATACCGGCAGCATGCTTTTTTACAGCTCCCGGCATTATCTCATTCTCATTGATGAGTCCACTCCTGAAAGTCACCTTTTTAGATCAGACTCATCTTTCACAGCCATAGAGAATGTTCAATAAATCAGCATATCAATTGTGATGGGTCATATCAAATTCAAGCTCCATCAACTCCTGCAGATCATGAGTGGGACGTTCCAGTTCGTAAGAAATCGGCATCCCCGAAAAAGTCTGGAAATAGAGCAGGCATGCATCTCTCCACCAAACTGCCTCGCGAGCCTGTATTTTTAATTTATGCTGAACATGATCAAAACGTTCCTGGTCAATCATTCCGGCCAGGCGATCCCATTTTTTCTGCATCAGTCTGACCTCTTCAACTCCGTGATAATAGTGATAGCAAAGCTCATCCCACAAAGTCAGACCCGAGCTCATACGATAATCCCACGGCAAATGATGAAACCAGAGGATCAGGTTCTCAGGACAGGTTCCGGGATTGTTAAACATCGAACGCAAAGGTTCGGAATACTGTTCTACAGCATTGCTGCCCGATTCGCTCCGGTCGAAGCCGATACCGTATTCAGAAGCGTTGTGGTAATACCGCGGAAGCCAGTCGGGACGAGCATTCTCTATATCGGTCCATGGTTCGGGACCGTAATGGTGACCCCATCCCATCAGGTGATGCAATCCAAGAGGTGTCATATAGTTAACAACGGCTTCACGTGAGCGCATCATAATATTCAGGACGGGCTGAACAAAATCAGGGGCGTGAGAAAAAGTCATTTTCACCCATTCAACTGCAATATTATCAGCTGCAAGGGTATGATCCCATGCCAGTCGTCCGTAAGCATACCAGTTAGCCTGGGCAAAGTGGTGCCCTGTCCAGTTTATATCCCGTCCGATATTGGCAACACCTGCAATGGCAGAGTGTGCCTGATTAAATATGGAGCCATCGGTAGTTTTTGCAACGGTTGAGCCGGGGCCTTTGACATAAGTATCGCTTTCGAGACATTCCTTCTGCAATGGCGCCAGATAAGCCAGGTGATCTGAAAATCCAAGATATTCCTGCGTGATCTGAAATTCAATCATGAGCGACGTGTGCTCCATTGCCCCAAAGATGGGACTAAAAGGTTCCCTGGGTTGAAAATCGACGGGGCCGTTTTTGACCTGGACAATCACATTTTCGTGAAACTTCCCGTCCAAAGGAACAAACTCGTTATATGCCTGTTTAGCCCGGTCATCACCCGAGGGAGAATAGACAAAAGCACGCCACATAACAATACCTCCATAAGGTTCAAGGGCTTCGGCCATCATATTAGCGCCTTCAGCATGCGTACGTCCGTAATCCTGGGGTCCGGGTTGACCCTCAGAATTGGCTTTTACCAGAAAACCACCAAAATCGGGGATCAAATCGTAAATTTCGGCAACCTTTTGCTTCCACCATTGACGTACTTCTTCACGCAAAGGGTCCGAATCTTCCAGCCCCCCGATAATGGCAGGAGAAGAGAAGTTGACAGACATGTAAACCTTTATGTTGTATGGTCGCAACAAGTCGGCAAAACGGGCAAATTTCTCAATATAATCATGCGTAAGTACCTGCGGGTCGGCATTAACATTGTTCAGGACAGTACCGTTAATCCCTACCGAAGCATTGGCACGAGCGTATATTCGGTAATGTTCTTTCAGGTCGTCAAAATCCTTCTCACGATTCCACCAAATGGAATGGCCGGCATAACCGCGCTCAACAGTTCCGTCAAGATTGTCCCAATGATTCAACAGCCTCAGATCATATTTGGGCTTTTCAATAATGTTCAAATTCCCAGGCGACCGGCCGGTTTGCATCATCCGAATAAAGGCAAAGGTTCCGTAAAGTATTCCGGCATCGGTATTTGCCGAAATAATAATCTTATTACGTCCGCCAATTTCAGCCGATTTAATAACGTAACCTTCACTACCGCATTTCTTCAATGCTTCATCCAAGCCGTCAACATCGGCTTTACTGCTTATTTCCTTTCCGATCAGGAGACTGCTTTTCTTTATGTTATCCTGAAACTGCAGCCGGCCACCTATCAGGCCTCTGAAGGCTTTATTCAACTCATCCCTTGCAACATTAACAGTTGAACTGCCCGGTTCGAAATACACACTGACAAGTCCGGCATACCGGGCTTGCACATCATCAGGTAGCGGGTTATACCTAAGCCACAACCGTTCACCTGTTTCGGAAAATGCAATAAGTGGAATGATCAACATCCAGAGTATCAGAAGAATTTTTTTTAATCTCATTGTATTTAGTTAATGATTATATAATGTCTCAGACGCGTCCAACTTCAATAGAGAAACCTACTTTCATCTGGTCCAAGATATGTTTCTTTGAGCCCCCCTGTATCGATGACAATCTTCTGAAGCACCAGACCGGGATCCACCATATAAAACCTGAGCACATGATTTCCGGGAGATTGAATTTCATGCTCCGAAGTACAAATGTTGATATTATCGGCCACCCAACGTTGCCAGTCACTATGTGTTTCATCTTCATGAATATTGACAATGACGGGAACTTTGTCGTCAAACCCGATGGCATATTTGAATCCATCGCCGGCCGTGTAATTTAATGTTGGTGAAAAATAAGCATGAACGGTTACCTTACCGGACGATTTCAGGTGAACAGGATATTCGAGCATGACCTCATCTCCTGGTTCCCGCGATTCAGCTGTTACGGGATGAATGGTAACGGCCGAACCGGTACGTCCCATATCCGGAATAGTCATCCATTTTGTATCCACGGTATCGTGTTTTTTCGCATAATGGTCGGCTTCAATTGAAATATACCCGTTCGACTCAACAAAACCCTTAATGCTCTTAAAAGTTTCTTCATCTCTTTTTTCCACGGGAACCACCACCTTCAGGGTTTGCCCTGCTCCGTTGATTTCAACAGAAGCCTTGTGAATACCTGCCGGAACCTTTCCCCAATCTACAGAGACCCACAAACGCTTACGGGTTTCTAAGACACCTTCCGGATGGGATATTTTCAGCCATGGATGAGATGTATCTGTAGAATACCTGAAGGCTTCGGCGCCACGATTAAAAACCTCAATATAACGGCGCATTTTGCTCACATCATCAATAACAGGCAATTCGGACAATTCGGATGTTTCGGGCCACCATTTATCTGAGCCTTCCGCCATAATTCCCATTTCGGGTTTTGGCGGTAATTTGATAGTACGGGTTTCAGGAATATTATTCTCTTCAGGCTGCTGCCAATAGGTATACCCAATGTGTGTTTGAGACATCATGTGGTTCCACTTTCCGCCGGCCAGCTCAGTATGGAAGTATTCAGTTAGTTTCGCATCTCTCTCGAAAAGCAGCTTCACACTATCGGCCATTGCATTGGTCAGTGCTCCCCCCTGCTCCGCGTACAAACGGTTCTTTGCAGCTGCATAATAAAGATGATTGAGATTGGCACATGCCTCAATGGGGAAAAGCACCAGTTGATAGTAGGCATCTTTCATATTCTCAGGCATCGTTTCATAGAATTCACGAGCTTCAGCAGCCAGCAGATTGTACTCGCCTACCACCTTTTCTGCCTCACGATAATGCAGGAGACTGTAAGTATCGGGACTTAACAACTCGGGCTTCCTGCGTCCGTTGAACTTCGTATATTTATCAAGAAATACTGCAATTTGTGCTGCTCTCTCTTTTCCAAACTGTTGTGCTGCCCACAGATAAGAGTAGGCATCAAGCTCTTTGGTTCCAACAGCATCGGGATTCCAGGCAAGATCAAGAAAAAACTGAATAGGTAATTCCATGGGTTTCAGGTCTCCGACATTTACGACCCAAAGCCGGTCTATTCCATATTCGTATGAAAGTTTCATCTGTTCCCATATCCTGGGGAGGGGATTGGTGTTAAGCCATTTATAATTTCGTGGTCCACCGACGTAATCGAAGTGATAATACATTCCACTGCCACCGGCTCTTTGCCGTTCCTCCCCGCCGGGGACACGACGAACATTTCCCCAGTTATCATCACAATAAAGCAACGTAATGTCTTCTGGAACGCGCATGCCCATATCGTAATAGTCCTGAACTTCTTTGTACAAAGCCCAAACCTGGGGCGTTTCTTCGGCCGGACGCCCGGTTACGTCAGAGATTATTCCCCGCTGGTCTTCAATGATACCCGACAATAGTTCTATGTTACGCTCATCGCTCATGGGCATATCGCCGTCGCCACGCATACCAACCGTAACAATGTTTTCATGGTCACCCATGCGTTCTATTCCTTCGCGCCAGAAATTCCTTAGTGTTGCAGCATTGCGTGTATAATCCCAGGGCCCTTTACCATAACGTTCCCATTCTACATGAGACCGCATCATGGGCTCGTGATGAGAAAAACCAATGACCACACCATACTCATCAGCTAATTCCGCATTCCGGAGATCATCATCATAAAAGGCTTTTCCCCACATAGCGGGCCATAAAAAATTACCCTTCATGCGAAGAATCAGTTCGAATACTTTATCGTAGAATTTGGCATTGAAGCCGCCAAATTTTTCCCTGGCCCAGTTACCCAGAGCAGGCTCTTCATCATTCAGGAAAATGCCCCTGTATTTTACTTTAGGACTGTCAATTACATAACGTCCGGCTTTTACAAAGAGCCGATCCTTTTTTTCAACAGGAACATCGGCCCACCAATACCATGGCGAAATTCCCATTTGCTGCGATAGTTCAAACATGCCGTAAATGGTGCCCCTTTTATCACTACCGGCAATAACAAGGGCTTCTTCGACCCCGGGGAAAGGATGATCAACTACCGTAATAAATGAAGCTTCCCATTTTCCTTTAATATCGGCGATGCATATCTTACCTGATTCTGCAAGATTCTTTATAGCAGAACTACCTTCAACACTTCCGATGATTACAAGTCTTTTCGCTTCAGGCACATCAGAACTGATGAACAGTTCCGGTTTTTGACCAGACACCCGTTCAATATCCTCACACAGCAAGTCTGCCACACGCTTAATTCCATTTTCATCTCCTCCGGCAACAAACAAAGCAACCTGATCAGACCCTTCCTCAACCAGCACAAAGTCGCCTTCAACTTTAGATGATGTTACAAAATCGCATGTTTTTGCCATTACATTGTTTGCTTGTTGGGCCCGAACTCCCAAAAAAGAAAACGGGAGTAACATCGCTAATAAGAGCAACAGGTGATAAGTTAAAATGCGCATTATTCAATAATTCTAAAGGATTAATACCAAAATCAACAACTACAGGAAGGTAAAAACATCTAAAAATCCATTATCGAAAAGTAAGAAGCCTTCGGCTCATAATTCTCGTCAAAAAGAAAAGGATAATTTTTTCATCACGGATATATAAAAATCCCGGAGTTACTTTGAATAAGCAACTCCGGGTGAATTTCAAAAATTCTATTCTTCTATTGCAAATTTTATGTTATCCAGTCCAATAACAACAGTTTGATCATCTGATTCACTTTCCGTTCCAAATATGTATGTCATGATGCGCAGACTGTTGGGGTGCAAATAGGCTCCGGAAGCCTGTTCAAAATCCTGACCAACAGTATACAAACCACTATTATTTGAAGCCACAAAATCAGCCAAATGCATTCTGAAATGGTGCCAATTGCCATCAGCCGGCACATAACTGGTTGGACTGTTATAACCATAGGAATATTCACCACTGGCTCCCCAGCCTTGGGCATCCATCATAAAAATCTTGAACTGGAAACCTTCATCATATAACATTTCTTCCGGAATGTCGGTAACTCTTAAATCAAATTCCAGATAAACGCCCTGAGGTTCGGAAACATATAATGAAAAACGATCATTATTGCCTGTTTCCGGCCCCCATAAATAGAAAGAATTGTTATTAATGGGTGTACCCATCGTTATCTCTGCGAAATAATTTCCTGTTCCATCATCTACACTATCAGTAGCAAGAGAACCAAGATTGTTTCTCTGGAACCACCCAAACCGATCTACTTCAAATTGAGAGTCCCAGTCATAAACAAACATATCGCCATACAAAACAAATGCTGTAGGACTCTGCACTACTCCGTTATAGCAAGAGAAATTCATGAATCCACCTGCTTCACCGGAAATTGTGAAAGTGATAAGTTCTGACGTCTGATCCACTATGGTTGCATCATAGCCACCCATTTCAATGGATTCAACAATATCCAGATTACTTCCTAACACGGAAAAATACCTGTCATCCATCTGTTTATCCCCTTTTGTCGGAACAAAGCTTGAAATAACAGGCAGATAAACATTGAAGGAAGTCTCATGCTCATAAGTTCCATCGGTAGCCACTAAACTCAGGATTCCTGACGAGGCCCCTTCGGGAACAGCCACAGTAATAATTCCTTCCTCTTCAGAATAAGTGAAATCTTCTTCTCCGACTTCAATACCCGCGAATGAGATGGTATTAACCAGGTCGAGATTCGATCCCTGCAGCTTTAGAACATCCCCAACATCAAGGTCCTTAAGTCCGGGTTCCACAACTGAGATGGTAGGAAGACGCAAGCCAAGTTCGGCTTCACTGACTGCCGAAGTTTCCTTCACCATTCCATAAGCCGTGGTATAATCATAAAAAATATAAACAGGTGCAGTAGAAAATTCTTCCGGAGTTGTGATTACAATCTCTTCAGCCGATTGAGATACGATTGTAGCCTCCAGACTTCCCACTTCTACTCTTTTTACCTGATCGAGTAAAGTACCGGTAATGGTGACCTCTTCGCCCCGGCTTACCTCCACAGGATTTAAAGATGTGATGGTCGGAACCGGAGAATCTGAAACAATAAAGAAACTTTGTGAAGAAATCACTCGCCCGGGAAAAATAATATGAATTTTACCGGTTTCAGCAGCTACGGGAATTTCAACTTTTATTTCCGAATCGGATTTTGAGGTAATTTCAGCTTCGGCTGTCCCAAAAACAACTTTTTCCGCATCACTCAGATTAGCCCCTGTTAGCGTAACAACTGTCCCGGGGTAACCAACCTCGGGCGAAAAAGTGAACGCCAGCTCACTTTCAACAGGATCGATAGTCATATCAGCGACCTCTTCGCAGCCACTGAAAACTGTTAAAAATAACAGTCCTATCATTGTTATACTGGAAAATATCTTCATCTTTTTCATTAGTACATAATTTACTTAAGTTATTGGTCGAATGGAATTCACATGAAAGACCTTATATATATTCTTATTGTTGCAATCTTTACTATGCTTGTTGCATTAGTGTAAAATTTGTTTTTTAAGGTCTGATGAAACTCGTCCCGATGACTCGGGACGAGTTTCATTCACTATGGCCTCTTAGCCAAACGTTCAATGAAACGCACCAGAAATCTGCAGATAGCTTTTCTAAAAAGAACCGGGTGCATTTCATGTAAAATCGTTATTCTTCAACAATAAACCGGATATTATCAACAGAAATGGTCTTACCAAAGTTATTGTTGTTTGCCTGTGCAGGTGGCTGAATTTTAACTGCTGTCAATTTATCAACCGTTGGACAAGCACCAACTTCATCTCCATTGCCATATCCTGTATAAAGCTGATCAAGCCGCAGTTTGAAAGTAGTCCATTCTGTGGTAAAATCCCTGTCATCGCCATATACATTGGCAGGATCCTGTACCATGATACGGCCACTCAACGGATCGGACATCTTTATGTCGATATAAAGCCATACTTTTGAATTATCCGGATAATTTGAAGGTACACCCTCGAAATAGAAATCAAGGTTTCCACCCCAACTGGTCCCGTTGTCAGTAAAGACAAAAGTATAAAATGTACCATAGGGCAACGGACCTTGTTCTTCGGTATCACCATCAAGGTTACCGTTACTGCTCAATCCGGTATAATAATCTGATTCACTGTCAAAGTCGGTAATAAGAATTTCTGTTCCTCGAACAAATTCCCAATCGGAGATTGTTTCAGCACCCGTTGCATCCACCACTTTAATTTTGTCTCCATTTTCAATGGCAGGCAATTGGTCGATGACAAATTGTTTGTCATCAATTAATGTAAATGCAACTTCAGTGTCACCTACATAAACCTTAACAGCCTTATACAGTTCGGCACCATAAACATGACATTCCTCTCCGCCGGTAGCTGCAATGGGTGAAAACCCAGAAATTACCGGTGGCGAAATAATCTCAATCGGATGCCGCGCCAGGCCTTTTCCTTCAAAGAAGATATTTATGATCACCACATCCCCGAGAGGAGCCGACGAAGGAACGGTAAACGTCAAAGACGTCTCTGTCGCTTCAAAATCAATAACTGTCAGATTATCATTTAGCATAATTTTGTAAACCTTGTCCAGATTGGTTCCGGTTATGGTCACTTCATCGCCGGGACTCGCGATTTCTTTATCGACAGCGGTAATATAGTTGTTAACATCCTTGATGTTTTCTTCCATTGGGTTGCTGTTATCTTCTGTACATGAAGCGAAGAGAGCAACAAAACCCAAAAGCACCGTTATTGATTTTATTGTTTTACTATATATTTTCATGTGTTTATATTTTTATTTCAATACATATCCTATTAAGAAGCATAGCTTTTCCTCATCATTCATTAGGATATTATTAATCTAAGTTATTGGTCTAATGGAACTCGTCCCGATTACCCGGGACTCGTTTCACACTCTTAATATCCGGGATTTTGTGGATATTCATTAGTCGTCAGGTCAATCTGCTCCTGAGGAATCGGTCGCAAGGCATGATAATCCTCAACATTCCCCGATGCCGGAACAGGATATCCCATAGCGGGCAAATGGTCATTCAATCGTGCAACCAGTTGATTTTTTCCACTCTCAGTTCTTGAGCGAGTCAGATCGTACCAGCGCACAAATTCACCGGCGAGTTCACGTGCTCTTTCGTCAAGCAACCAATTTCGGGCATCATCGCTTCCATCCAGCACAGGAATCCGGTTAACCAAACGCTGAGCAGCAATGGCATTCTCAGTGCTTGACCGGTCGGGATCGTAAGCCGCCCGTTCTCTGATAACAGCCACCAGGTCATGAGCTTCACCTGGCTTATTGAGATACATAGCTGCTTCGGCTGCATTAAGATAAGTTTCACCCAGACGGTAAATAACAATAGGACGAACTGAAGGATCCTGGGTTGAAGGACGGTCAATATCATTAAACTTTGTCAAAGCAGGATATATAGATAATCCTTCACTGTTTTCTCCACCAAAATATTCACTTGGTGTAAAAATTCTTTTAACATGAGCATTGGTATTATAACCGGTTTCAACACCCGGAAGCCAAATTGCCGTATCACCAACCGAAAAGTTGGGATCATCAATAGCATCGGCATCGTTAAACAGCCAAACTGTCTGGAAAGAGTTTTCATAACGTTTGTCGTCGGTACGGTCGGCGAAACAATGCTCCAGGAGATAGTCAGTCGGTCTCAGGCGATGCCATGGACGACCATAATAATAACCGGTTGAACGGGACAAGCCACTTACCAGCACATTGTAATTGGGCCTGAAGTAAAAACTGGCCATATTGCTCTTGAAGTTGTCATCCGCATAATCGTTATACTGAACATCGGTGTTTCTTTCGCAGGTAAAAATAGTTTCGCTATTATGCTCATTCCCGGGATAGAACATTTCAAAAAAATCGGGGAAAATAGCAAGACCGTATCTACCCTGATTGTTAATTATCTCCATGGCATCATCATATGCCTGCTGATAGTCGGAATTTCCGGCACTTACATCAGATGTGGCCTTCCAGAGGTAAAGTTTTGACCTTAGATGCAATGCGGCAGCCTGAGTAGCTCTTCCTGGTTCGGTTGGCTGAGCCGGGAGATTAGCAACAGCATAATCAACATCGGTTTTAATTGCCTCAAAGCACTCCTGCAAAGTATTCCTTTCTGCGGTCGTTGTCGGTTCGGCAGGTAAGTCAAGCGTTAAAGTTACCTCACCATAAGTCTGTACCAGGATAAAATACCAGAAAGCTCTCAGGAAACTTGCCTGTGCCATGGCAAAAACTCTATCCTCTTCAGGCATATTGATATCGGGGGCATAGGCAAGCACCGCATTACAAGGATTAATTCCTTCGGTATAACCCCAGGTCCAGGGCATAGAGATTCCGGCAGATTTAATACCATCTCCATATACACTAAGAACCTCGTTACCATCAGGGCCCTTCTGCCATTCATCAGTTCCGTAGCAGGTCATTTTTATGCCACACTCACTACCACCCCCTGTATAGAAATAGCGTAATGATGAATAGGCAGCATTAACTGCAGCTTCAACCCCTTCGGCTGATTCCAGGTAGTCGGTAGAAAGCTGTGATTTTGGTTCTTCTTCAAGAAAATCATTGCAGGAAGATATTGCTGCGACGAAAAGAGCCAATACTATTATATTTAAGAATCTATTTTTCATATTCTAATTCATTTTCATGTTTAGAAACTAAAGTTTAACCCAAAGATGTACTTAGTTACCGGAGGTGTGTTAAGTCCGATAACAAGATTATCGGAGGGCAATCCCAGGGCATCGTTTCGGTCCTCAGCCCTGTTGGTGGGTTCAGGATCAACGCCTCCTTCATCAAGATACGGCGAGAACAAGACAAAGGGGTCAGTCACAGAACCATAAATCCTCAAATCGGACCTAGTATTAAATAAATTATTGAAAGTATAACCAAGATTGATACTCCTGATTTTAAGGAATGAGCCGTCGAAATAACCCAAGGTATTTGTATATGGTCCGGGGTCATTCTTTGGCTTAGGATAAGCATTAGTGGGGTTGTCTTCTGTCCAGTAATCTACTTTAATACCGTTACGTCGTCCATCAAGACGGTTAACATAGTCGTTGGGCATGTGTAAAGTACTGATAATAGTACCGCCAACCCTGAAGTAACCAACTACAGAGAGATCGAAATTCCTGTATTCCCAGGAAGATGTAAAACCTCCGGAAAAATCCGGTTCTTGTGAACCAAGAATAACCCTGTCTTCATCAGTAATCTGGTCATCATTATTCTGATCCTTTATTTTAATATCACCGGGTTGGGCTCCATATATTGAAGCTTCCTCTTCTTCTCCTAACTGCCAGATACCAATTTTTTCATAATCATAAATAGCACTAATCGGCTCACCAACAAACCAAGCGTTACCTACATCTCTATTTACACCAGATTGCAGAGATACAATCTTGCTTCTGTTTAGGAAAAAGTTTGTGTTAAGGTTCCATTTTAAGCCTCCTACCGAGCTTCCATCAAAAATAACTCCGTTCAGAACAACTTCAAGTCCTTTGTTTTCGGTTTCACCAACATTTTCCATAAAATCTCCAGTAACAGCAGTGGTATATGGTAATGACTTACCAAGCAACAAGTCATTGGTCTTTTGCTTGTACATATCAACTGACCCGGACAAACGACCCCGGAAAAACCCAAAATCCAGGCCTATGTTGTAGGAAGTAGTATACTCCCAACCCAGATTAGGATTTGGCAAAGAGGATACATAATATCCTGTTACCCCCCTATCCCCAAAACTGTATTTTACAGATGACAGTCCGCCCAATGTACTGTATGGGTTAATAGCTGCATTGGAAGTTTGCCCATATCCCAAACGAAGTTTTAACTGGGTAAGAAAATCAACATCTTCGAGAAAAGATTCATTATATGCATTCCATGCCACAGCAACTGCCGGGTAATAATGCCATTTGTTTCCCTCGGCCAGACGGGATGAACCATCGGCACGTCCGGTAAGTGTTAAAAGATAACGATCATCATAGACATAATTCAGGCGAGCCATAAATGATTGCAGGGACCATTCTGAGAAATAGTTGTTGTATGGATCGGCCAGCACAGTTTCAGACAAATAAAGGTTATTGAATTGCAAATAATCGGCAGCAATATTAGTACCATTGAACATAGAAGATGTAGTGGTACTCTTCTCCACCGATTGCATCCCTGTGAAATCAAATCGATGAAGTCCGATTGTTTTATTCCACAGGATCATATTCTCAATTGTCCATGCCAGGTTATCTATATTCTGGACTTCAGCCTCACTAAGAGCTCCGTTTTTAAACGGAGTATTACTGCCGTAAAAATTATTATATTTATTAGCAATAAAGTCAAGTCCAGCATTTAATTTGTATTGAATGCCATTCCAAATGTCAACCTGTACGTAGCCCGTATTGAAAGAAGTGAACTTCCTGCGCTCCTCTCCCCAACGACTATCATCCTGAAGGGTAAGAGGACTATATGTATCATCCACACCATAAGTTGGCTGTTCAACCAAAGACCCATCCGGATTATATGGAACTGCCAGTGGAGACAATGATACGAGCGACCAGGTCGGGTCGGCAGTTTCACCATCAGTGTTTGCCAGCACATTCATTGTCGAAAGGCCGACTTTGACCCTGTCACCAATTTGCTGGTCTATAGTCGCACGCATACTGTAACGCTCGAAGCCCATATTCTCAATTACGTATGATTCATCGTAGTAACCCAATGAAAATGAATACTGGGTGTTCTCTGAACCACCACTGACCCCGGCTTCGTGATTCTGCACCATGCCGGACTGATAACCGATATCCTGCCAGTCGGTCTCACGACCAAGCATCATGGACTCAATTTCAACCGGAAGGAACGGATGTCCTGCCACATCACGGAGCTTAATAAATTCTTCTGCATCAAATACGTCGTAATAGCGTGATACGTTACTAATACCGGTATATCCATTATAAGTAACACGGGTTTTACCGGCTTCACCACGTTTAGTTGTTACCAGAATAACGCCGTTGGCTCCTCGCGAACCGTAAATAACGGTTGCTGAAGCATCTTTCAGTATCTCGATAGACTCCACATCGTCGGATGCGATGTCACTCAAATCACCACTAAACGGTACCCCGTCTACAATCAGCAGGGGGTCGTTGCTGGCGGTGAGTGAACGGCTACCTCTCACCCGAATGCGGGTTTCACCTCCGGGTTTATTTCCGATGTTCTGAATCTCAACACCGGCGGTTTTGCCCTGTAAGGATTTTGAAATACTGGAAGACGCCACATCTCTAAGCTCTTCTGCCTTAACAGAGGTTATAGAACCGGTTACATCGCTCTTTCTTTGAACACCGTAACCAACCACTACCACCTCATCGAGCGACAAAAGCTCCTCCCGCATTACCACATCAATGGTTTGTCGATTATCCACAGGAACGATCTGTGATTCAAATCCTATAAAATTAAATTCCAATGTAGCATCACCCGGAACTTCAATGCTGTAATTCCCGTCTACATTGGTAATCGTTCCTCTCGTAGTGCCCTGCACCACAATATTGACACCTGGCAACGGATCGCCGTTGGTGTCAGTTACTATTCCCGTTACCCTTATCTCTTGCGAAAGAGCAACGAAAGATACCGATAAGAAAAAGAACAATGCGAGCATTGTTCTTCTTTTAAATACATCAGTTTTTCTCATGGGAAATAAATTTGTTGATTAGTAGATTGAAATTTTGACGATTATTAAAATTAAAAATGACGATGTTTCCAGGATTATGACCTGTGCTGTTTCGTATCTCTGTTTAAGACATTTACACACAGGAAGGTCATTTTTCCCATATTTTAACTATTTTGTCCTGCCGCAGCATAAAAACATAATGCGAATTTAAGATTGACAAGCTTTAAGGAGGTGTAAAAATTTGTTTAATGCGAGTATTTTTATTAAAAAAAGTAAAAATAATTGCTAAAAAGGTGGATATTTTCCCTTTTTATTAAAAACCCGCTACTCTTTTAAAATTAATGTTAAACATTGAGCGATAATAATGGATGAGTGCGGTACATCAAACTTTATGTAATTACCATTACAGATGGCATGTAATAGTAATTACATGGTGTCTGTAATGGTAATTACATGCCATCTGTAAAAAATTAATAATCGAGTAGCCTACAGGATATGCCTGATGCGGTTCGTGTTTCCTGGGGCAGTGTTTTGCTTCCGGCTTCCTTCAGATTCCACCTCGCGGTGGGACCCTTGCTTTCTGCTAATGGTTGGCGACCATAAACCCCCATCGTGAACTTGCACCACTTAGCTATTTACCATACACGGCACACCAAAAAAACCCGGCAGGAAAAACCTGCCGGGTCTTAGTTTCAGGGAAAAGATAGATAATCAATATTGAAGTTCTCCGGTAAAATCTTCACTTACATCGCGTCCCGCAAGGCCATCGGCAAATGCTTTGTAAGACAGTTTGCGCTTATAGTCCGCATCCCATAGACAAGGAGCATCATCGGGCAGCCAGTTCTCATGTTCCTGTTCTGCATCACTGAGGCCCCACACAGTTATGCCGTATTGTTGGGCCTCGGGAATAATTTCCCGATAGTTTTCAACCACGAACTGGTACATTTCGGCCTGCTTTTCAAAATCTTCAGAAGTTGGAGCATCGGTCAGTACCTGAACATCCAACTCGGAAACTTTAATAAGTTTACCGGTAGCAGCCAACAATTCAAACATTTGCACGATATTTTCCTTATTGGTATTGATTGATATATGCATCTGGGTTCCTATTCCGTCAACCTGTGCTCCCTGAGCCTCAATGTATTCTACATAATCAATCAATCCCTGGCACTTGGGAATGCTGCTTTCGAGACCATAATCGTTAATGAAAAGAATATCGTTCTGGTTACCATACTGGCGCGCCAGATTAAAGGCCATAACGGCATAATCCCCGCCCAGATATTTTTGCCAGTAAAACTCGTCATTTGCAGGATTGGTTACATTGCCATCACGAACGGTACCATCGTTGTTCATCGGTTCGTTGACCACATCCCAGGCAGTAATGTCATTCTTATAATGACCTACCATCTCTGAAATCCAGTTTTCAAGAGCATCTGTAATGATCTGTGTCTTCTCTTCATCGGTTTTTTCAATTATTGTCGGCCCGGAAGATTTTAGCAAAGGTGCGCCGCTTGGTCCCGTTGCTTCAACAAATTTTACATTATCAATATAATACGTTACGTTGGGTACGTACCCAAAATCAAAACTTAATTTAAAGCTGGTATTACCCTCTGCATACTCCAGAACATCCATCCTGGCAGTAATGAGTTGCCAGTTCGTTGTAACTACGAAAGATTCGGTCCATTCTCCACCGGAATCATACCAATCCTTATGTGGCCATTCGTTACTTAAACCGGGGAATGAAACCCGTCCTTCTCCTACCTGATCGGCTTTTACATAAAAAGTTAACACATAATCATTCCCTTCAGCAACAGAAATATCAGCAGATTGAAGTTGAAGATCCCACGGATTAGAAGAAGACTCTCCGGCAGTCATTTTTGCACTATAAGAGCCCTCAAACGCTTCTGTATCGGTAACTTCAATTCCTGCTCCTGCATTCATAACCGACCAGTTTGTCAAGTCGCCACTCTCGAAATTTCCATTCAAAACATAGTTAACCTCGGCAGGGCCGGCATCAATATCAACCATAACCACATTATCAATATAATAAGTCATGTTTGGATCTTTACCTATATCAAAACGAAAATTCATGGTAGTGGCTCCTTCAGCAGGCATCAGGTCCTCACCCAGCGTTTCAGCATTATAGGTTACCTGTTGCCATGAAGAGGAAGTTTCAACGGTTTCAGCCCCGGCTATCCATGGGTACTCCAGATTCATGTTATTAAAAGCAAGACGGACATGACCGATACCTTCCGACCTGATGAAAAAGGTAATTTCGTAACGATGACCTTCAATGACGGGAACATCTTCGGATTGGATTTCCAAATCCCAGAGATTAGCAGCTCCGGCGGCGGTAACAGCTTTTAAACTTCCGCTACCACTAACGGCATCATCTGTTGTATGTTCAACAACTTCTTTGGCCGCACCCCACGAATTCCAACCGTCAATATTCTCTTCAAAATCGCCGTTTGAAAGCAGATTAGCACCGGCCGGACCCGGAATAACCTCTGGTGCGATCAACCCGTTCAGATATCCGGCATTCTGGTTCTGGTGCCATACAAGGGTATGTCCGAATACATCCAGACCGGCATCTTTGGCCTTCTGAACAAAAGCATCTGCCGCTGTAAAATCCAGAGAACCGTCGCTCTGCACCATAGGCCCGTGCTTCATAATGTATCCGGCAACAACTTCATCAAAATTTTCGTTGACTATGCTGTCAACTCTCTGGTCGTCCATATAGAGCGAGGCTCCCACCCCTACACCGAGTTTCATGTTGGTGTAGGTTTTCAAAGCATCATAACGTTCTATCTTTTCCTCCATTTTAAGAGGAATCTCGGCAACCGTTACTTCCGAAGACGGATCGCGTTCTTCCCATTCCATTTTGGTATCCTCACAGGATATTCCAATAAATGAAAGGATTACAAAAATCGATATTAATTTTATGTATTTCATAATTCGCATTCTTTAGATTAGTTATTATTCCTCTGTTGTTTCCTCCTCAGTTGGAAAATCGGAATATTCGGGTTGCTCAAGAGGAACAACTCTCCAGTTATCCGTATATACATCTACAGACGTTTCGGAAGAAATAAACTCTGTCTCATCCGAATCATTTCCTGTTACATCCGCTAAAGTGAAATCAGAATTCTCAAAGAAGAAACCGAAGTTTTTCCATGATGCACTTTCCCGCGCAACAAGAACATCCTCGAATGTGAACTCTTCGCCTTCTTCGGGGTCCGAAAATGCATAGAACTCACTAAACGGTACGGTAACAGTCACCCATCCGTCGGTCTGAAACGGAACAACCTCTTTATCAATAATCCAGGGAACATAATTATAAATATAACCACTCCACTCTCCACCATTGTAATTGTTAATAAGCAAAATTTTGAGGAATCCCGTATTTTCCCAAACCTCGGGAACATAAATATCGAACTGGAACGCCACCTGATTAACGGGCGTCGATGCGGGAATATACGGCGTCAACTGGCCGCGCCAGTCATCAACATCATTGCCCGCTGTCCATACTTCGGTAAGACGGTTTTGATTGGCTCCGAAAGATTCGATTCTGTCGGGTCGATGGGGAACATAAGTTCCTTGCGAAACATTACCTGTTCCAATTACTTCCGACTTCAAATCGTCGGGTAAAATCATACTCCCGGCATCACCCCAGTATCCCTGCTGGCCATTTTCATCAAAGTCAAGGATAATACCTTCCCTGAAATTAAAGTACGCCGGTGAATAAGCACCGCCATTTGGTCCTTCAACATAAACAGAACCGGATTCGGTAATCCCGTCAGGTACAACAACTGTCACAAATTCTCCGTCTTCGTCGGAAACGATACCTTCAGTAACCTCAACATTGCCCGGGAAAACAACTTTCTCAATTTCGACCAGGCCGCTGCCATAAATAACCAGGGGTTCTCCCGGTTGAGGAAGCGTATGTGAAAGTTTCGAAATTTGCGGCGCTGCTGCACGAATTTCAAATTCATAAACATACCCGGTGCCTCTTTTTACAAGCCTGATGGTATTACGAACATTGTCCTCAGCATCTACAGTAGGCGTGTTCCGGCTAAGTCTCAACAGTATATTATTGTCGGTCACATAAACAGGATTAAAATAAGTATCGTATCCGTTCACATAAACTTTTCTCAATCCTGAAAAGCCGGAGCCCTCAATTCTGATAACCTGCCCAAGCCGGGCAAAAGGAACTTCTCTGTCGGGAACTTCTGAGTTAGCATCCTGAAGATAAACTGCCGAAACCGTGATAGGAGAACTATCTGCAGGGTCATCGTCGTCTTCACAGGCATAAAAAACCGTTGTCGCGATTAAAACACCCAGCAAAAGCCATATATTTTTTTGAATCTTCATACTCATTGATTTTTAAAGTTAAATCGATAACATTATTCAAACAGGTTGAGTCTCTCTTCCGTAAACTGGTAAGGCACAGGGTCTTCTTTAAGTTTTGGATTTTGAACCATTTCCGATTCGGGATATGGCAATAAGAGCGATTCGACAGTAGCTGTTGCAACCTGCTGAGCCGTATTCAAATCGCCGGGCACATATTTCCCTGATGACTCGTCCCATTCATAGGCAACTGCCCTGTTCTGCTCATTATTCATATAGTTAAGTACCTCCTGTTGACGATAATACGAACGTCTTACCAGGTCGTACCAGTACTGGCCTTCCATGGCAAGCTCTATTCTTCTCTCGTAACGAATATCTTCATAGGTAATCTCATCCTTTGAAGGCATTCCGGCACGCTCCCGCACTTTATTAAAATATTCCAAAGCCGTTGCATTTGTAGTTGAGGCATCATTGCCCAGAATAGCTTCGGCATAAAGCAGGTAAACCTCTGCCAGTCGCAACATTTTTGTAGTCAGCCCCGAATTCATTCTTGCCACAACACCGTCCGTATCCTTTGATGAACCGACAACACCTTTTTTCACATTGCAGCGATCGGTTTCTTCATAAAGATATCCGCCGGCTGCTTTGTTGATATCGGGATATTCGGCACCATAGGTGGCAAAAGTGGTATAAAGACGAATATCTTCGTCGGGAGCATATTCACGGATCATATCCCACGAAGCAAAAGTATAATAGCCCCAGGCGGCATCGTCGCCGGTAATTTCGGAATTCCAG
Source organism: Anaerophaga thermohalophila DSM 12881 (assembly GCF_000191885.1). Lineage (GTDB taxonomy): Bacteria > Bacteroidota > Bacteroidia > Bacteroidales > Marinilabiliaceae > Anaerophaga > Anaerophaga thermohalophila. The sequence continues at coordinate 126,275 of NZ_AEWI01000005.1, read as the reverse complement.
GCAAAATACGCCTGTTGGGTATTGATAATTCCATATTCGTTGGTTCCGCCAACCCATTGCAAAGAAAAGAGGTCTTCGGGACTATTATTCCCTGCCAGAGAAAACAGCTCGTAATAATCTTCATGAAGTTCCAGACCACTCTCTTCACACACTTTTTGGGCTGCTTTACGGGCCATCTCAAGATATTCAGGATCACGAACCCCGCCGTTCCGGTCATCAATGTTATACAATCCGGCATAGGAAAGGTAGACCCTCGCTAACATCCCATAAGCGCTCCACTTAGTCAATCGCCCCTTACGTTCAGGCGTTTCGGGAAGATATTTTGCTGCAAATTCAAGATCACGGATGGCAAACTCGAAAACATCGTTACGCGGATTCGTCGGCACAATAGGATTATTCACCAGAGCAACATTATCCGTTATAATAGGCACATCTCCCCAGAGGGATGTAAGGTACCAGTATGCAGTGCCCCGCATAAAACGGGCTTCAGCAATAGCTGCATTCTTTGCCTCTTCACTGATATCTTCAGCTGAATTGTCTCTGATATTATTAATGGTATTATTGCTTTGTCCAACAACATTATACAACGATTGCCAGGCCGACACAAGCGGTCCGGTCAGAGATGTCTCGGTAAAGTTTGTAAACGGATAAATATAATCCGAATAAGGCGCAAAAAGATTGTTGGAACGTCCGTCGCCCAGCCCGTAATAGAATTTATCATTAAAATCGAACCAAACCTTACTGTAAAGAGGGGCTGTGGCTACCTTCATGTCGCTTTCACTCGCAAAGAAGTTTTCCAGTAATAATCTGTCTTCAGGTTCAATATTGAGAAAGTCATCGTTACAGGAAGTAATGTTCACTGCAACAATGGCTGATAATATCAAAAATATCTTGTTAATTTTCATTGTCAACAATGTTTAAAAGTTTAAAAACTCAGATTTACACCAAAAGTGTAAATCCTTGGCGATGGGTAACGAGCATTGTCAATACCGCTCATCAAAGCATCCTGTTGATAGGAACCAACTTCAGGATCGTATCCGGAATATTCCGTAAAAGTGTAGACATTTTGCAACTTGGCATACACTCTTACGTTATTCATAAACAAGTTCTGCAACCATCTGGATGGAAGCGTGTAACTCAACGAAATATTTTGTATTCTCAGGAACGATCCGTCTTCGATGAAACGGTCGCTCATCCTGTTGTTGGCATTCGATGACGACGCCGACATACGTGGCATCATGGGATCACCGCCTGTAACATGCATATTCCTGAAATCTACCGGTCCATCGGGGTCAATTTTTTCAACGCGTGCATAATTGAGGGCCGAAGTCAGAAGGTTATGGTTCTCCCTCGGGTTTTCCAACCATCGTTTCTGGTAATTCAGCACATCATTTCCATAGACTCCGTTTAAGTATATGGACAAATCAAATCCTTTATATGAGAATGTATTTCCAATACCATAGGTAAATTTGGGTTCAGGATTACCGATAAACTGTCTGTCTTCATCATTAATCACTCCGTCACCGTTCCTGTCATCGAAAATATAATCGCCAATCCATACTCCGGATTCGGAAATTTCCAACCCTTCAGGTATAGGAACCGGCTTAACATTACCCTCTGAATCTTTATAGTAAAAATCAGTAGCTTCATCGAACCGCCCAATCACCTTGTAACCAAAAAATTGTCCAATAGGTTGGTCAACAGCTGTCCGCGTAACAATGGTAACATCAGATCCTTCCTGAATGGATTTATCTAGTGTACTATATTCTGTATCAAGTTCTACAACTTTACTCCTGTTAAGAGAAAAAACCAGATTTGTTCGCCAAAGAAAATTGCCCCTGTCCACGTTAACAGTATTCAGTGTCAGCTCGATCCCTTTGTTTTCGAGTGATCCTACGTTTGCCCACGGAGGAGAGGTTGAGCCTTGCCCTTCTGTCCCCAGATAGGCAGGCAAGGGGACCTCAAGCAATAAGTCTTTAGTTTTCTTGTAATAAACATCACCGATAAACTCAATCCGGTTTCGGAACAAGTTAAGGTCAACTCCGATATTACTTGAATTGGTTGACTCCCACTGAAGCTCAGGATTGGCCATATTACCACTCAGCAGTCCTGTACCCCAAACGGTGGTAACAGATTGCATGGTAGATGTATATGGATAATCGAAGCTGACATTCTGGTTACCGACCATTCCCCATCCGAATCGGAGCTTGAGATTATTTATTACAGGATGATCTCTGAGGAAAGATTCATTGGAGATTTTCCATGCCAGTGCAGCTGATGGGAACCATCCCCACCGGTTATCTTCTGCAAATTTCGAACTACCGTCGTATCGGAGAGTTGCTGTCAGAAGATAGCGATCATTAAAGGAATAGAAAGCTCTGCCGAAATAAGAGGCAATGGCATTCCCACCGCTTGATCCGTTGGCCCTTGCTGTATTACCATCACCTAAATTCAGATCATGTCCGACATTACTGACAAAACCGGCACGATAACCATACAGATATTCCCAGTGCGACTTCTGCATCTCCTGTCCAAGCATGAAATTCAAATTATGAACATCGGAAAAAGTCCGGTTAAATGTCAGTATGTTTCGCCAGGACCAGAATTTACTATACGATTTTGCCCTTTCTGACTCTACTACTTCATTGGTAATGGCTCCAAACTGGTAAGACGGATTAAAAAGATAGGTATTATTAACACCCAAATCGCTTGAGAACTCAGTCTTCAGACTTAACCCTTCAATGGGCATTACTTCAGCAAAAACATTGCTTCGGATACCTGTCTTTTCATTGCTGTTTTCGCGAAGCATAGCCAAACCAACAGGATTGGTTTGCACATACATATCGGTGTCAGGTCCGTCAAAAGAGCCATCGGCATTGCGAACAGCTACATTAGGTGTTTGCTTCATTGCCGTTTTAATAAGAGAGGCATCCTCAACAGTCACCTGCTGCTCAGAGTTACTTAAGGCAAAATTGACACCCATTTTTAGCCAATCGTTAACTTCGGAATCAAAATTTCCGCGTAAACTAAGTCGCTCAAAGCCAGAACCAATGGCAATACCTTCCTGGTCAAGATACCCGGCTCCGAGAGCATACGTGGTCTTTTCAGTTCCGCCTGTCAGAGAAAGGTTATGACTCTGCATGGAAGCCGCCTGAAAGAGTTCTTCCTGCCAGTCGGTTCCTTCTCCCAACAAATCGGCCCTGACAAAATAATCATCGGCTTCAACAATACCGGCATCAGTCCGGTCATTTTTATGCTGTGCATATTGTCTCAGGTTGAGCAAATCCAATTTTGTAGGCATTTCCTGCACGCCGTAATAACCGTCATAAGTAATGCGCGACTTGCCAGCTTCGCCCTGCCTGGTAGTAATAATAATAACCCCATTGGCAGCCCTTGCACCATAAATCGCGGTTGCAGACGCATCTTTCAATACGTCCATGGAAACAATGTCGTTCGGGTTAATAGACGCGAGGGCATTTTCCGTGCTTGACCCGGTAGAACCATCAATAATAACCCCGTCGACTACAAAAATAGGTTCATTAGACGCGTTCAAAGAGTTAATACCCCTGATGCGAATAGAAGAACTACCACCAGGTGTACCGGAATTCTGCTGAATCTGTACACCGGCAGCTCTTCCCTGTAAAGCCTGATCGATGGAAGTTGGCACCGACTGCCGGATGGCATCTTCCGAAACCGAAACCACCGAACCGGTCAGGTCACTCCGTTTCATTTGACCATAACCAACGACGACCACTTCATCAAGCGTCTGCACATCCTCCTGTAGGGTTATATTAATAGTCGTCCGGTTGTTTACAGGGATAACCTGCGACTCAAAACCAATAAAATTAAACCGTAATTCTGCATCTCCGGGTACCTCAATTGTATAATTACCATCTATGTCGGTAATTGTACCCTCCGTAGTTCCTACCACGACAATGTTGACGCCGGGTAAAGGACCGCCATCACTGTCTGTGACTTTTCCCGTCACCGTCACCTGCTGTTGCGACATCGCAACAAAGGAAACCGATAAAAATAAGAACAATCCGAAAACTGTCCTCCTTAATGAAGATTCCGTTTTTCTCATTTGAAGTGATTTTTATAATTAGGAAATTCAATTTTTATAAAACTCATAATTTGTTGTTTTACAACTCCGAAGCTATTTGTTCTGTGCTGTTCCGTAATCAATTTTAAATTTTTTTTACCTTTTACATTTGTGAAACAAAAATTTCTACCCGGGAGAAAGTGTAAATTTTTATACTGTGAAGATTTATGTATTTTTTATACTTTTTTTAACAACACTAATATAACCCCTCTCCCCTTCAGGCGAGGTGTATTTTTTTAAAAAAATGGAGTAAATTTCTGCAAATAACTGTAAGTGAAAATTTAAAAAATTGAGCGGTTTTGATGAATTACTCAAATCTGATGACCAATGAGTATTTTTTATTCTTTACATTAATTAAGACAAACCTTGTCATGCCCGTTTCATCACTATAAATATTTTTTCTTTATACGGGCAAACTGTAGTGTTGCAGGGAGTTGGGGGGAAAAAGCTAAAACGTAAAGACGTATGTTGTGTTTATAATTCACACTACTGGCTACTGACTAAAAACTACTGACTAAATTACTTATATCTAAAAATCTATTAAAACAATCTTTGCCATGCACATTTCATAAATTTTCTATTACGAGGCTCAACTATGATGTTCCTTTATATATTCGGTAGGTTTTTGCCCAAAATGTTTTGAAAAGCATTTGCTGAAATATTTAGGATCCGAAAATCCTACCATGAAACTCACCTCCGATACAGATAGTTTATCCTGACGAAAAATCTGGGCAGCTTTCTTTATTCGCATGGAGCGAATAAATTCAACCAACGAAAGCCCGGTTAAAGATTTTACTTTTTTAAGGATTATGGAATGACTCATGTTCATCTCGTCTACCAGAACGGAGACATCAAAAGCCGGATCACCCAGGTTTTTTTCCGTAACTTCCATCAGTCGCTTAAGAAATTTCTCATCCACCGGCGTAATAATTTCTTCGGAAGGTTCAAGCGACAATTTACGGGAGAATCCGGCTCTGAAAGCATCCCGCGAAGCCAGCAGAGAATCTACCTGAGCTCGTAAAATGTCGACGTTAAAAGGTTTCGTAAGATAACTATCAGCCCCTGTTTGTAACCCTTTTAGCATATCATCTTCACCCGACTTAGCAGTAAGCATAATTACAGGAATGTGACTGGTTTCAAGTTTTGATTTAAGACTTTTGGTCAATTCTATTCCCGAAACACCGGGCAACATTATGTCACATACAATAATATCAGGATTTGATGACGGAAGCTTCTCCATGGCAATTTTCCCGTCGTGAAAAACAATAACATTAAACTTCCGGCCAAACACAGCTGAAAGCCATGAAGCCAATTCAACATCATCTTCAACCAGGCAAATGGTTCTCTTATTTTCATTACCGGCATCGGCCTCTTTAATCGTCTCTTCCACCCGGGTAAAACCTTTCTTAAATGAAACGTCTTTTTCATTCATTCCGCCTCCGGAAGTGGTATTATCCGCATCCGTTTGCCGGGGCCCCGTATTCGCATCCCAGGGCAGGTAAATTTCGAAGCAACATCCTTTGTGAGGTCTGTTATAAACCTTTACATGTCCTTCATTCAGTTCTATAAATTCTTTAACGATAGACAGGCCAATCCCTGAACCTGCGTGATGTTCCTGCCCTTCAACGTTTACCTGCTCAAAGCGATCAAAAACGTGGGACAACATGCTTTCCGGAATACCAGGACCTGTATCGCAAACCCTGATCACAACTTCACCGTTTTGATGCTCGTTTCCCTTTCTGTTTTTTTCTATATTCAAGGTGACTTGTCCACCCGAAGGCGTAAATTTAAATGCATTTGACAAAAGGTTATAGATGGAGGTAGACACCATTTTTTCATCTGCAACAATATAAAGATCTTCCTCACCCTCAATATTCGTTTCAATTCCTTTCTGCACAGCCAGTGAATCAAAAGCAAAAAGAGTATCCCTGCATAGTTCATTCAAATTAAACCTGACTGGATGCACATTTATATGGCCGGTATCAATTTTCCGGAACTCCAGTAACTGATCCACCATATTAAGCAGTCGTTTAACATTACGATGCATAACCGATAGCATTTCATGCAGACCGGGAGAAATATCTTTACGTTTGAGTATTTCCTGCAAAGGAGCATAAATAAGTGTTAAGGGCGTCCTGATCTCATGAGAGATATTGGTAAAGAACTTCATCTTGGCATCGTTTAACTCCTTGTCTTTTTTGTGCTCCAGACTCTCAATTATCAGATTATTCTTCTCTTTGACGCCGATTAATGAATACTTGCGGAAAGTAATCAACAGAAAAACCAGCAAAGAAAAATAGAACAAATAGGCCAGGTGCGTCCTCCAGAATGGAGGATTCACAGTGATGGAGATACTTGCTATCGAATCGGACCAGGAACCGTCATAATTAGTGGCCCTGACTTCAAAAACATAGTCGCCTTCATGTAAATTGGTATAAGTTGCCCGCCGGTTTTCACTGGAAGTTTCTTGCCAATTGTCATTAAACCCTTTCAACCGGTAGGCATACTTCAATTTGTCCGGGTTTGAAAAATGAAGTGCCGAAAACTCAAAAGTCACCTCGTTATTGCTGTGCGACAAGGTAAGATGATCGGTGTAACTGATATAATCCTTCAGAATAATTTTTCCGTTTACTGTATCTCCGGGATAAACCGGCTGATTATGTAAACGCAGACCTGTCAACTGGACTTTCGAAGGAAAAGGATTGGCCATCAGACTATCCGGATGAAACACCGTAACACCTTCAACTCCGCCAAAATACATTATTCCTGTTTTGCCGTCTACGAAAGATGCATTGATATGAAATTCTCCGGAAGGCAATCCATCGTTTACTCCATAATTAGTGAATGTCTCTGTTTCGGGATCAAACCTGGAAATTCCTTTATTCGTGCCCATCCACAGATTGCCATTGGCATCTTCTTCAATAAAGAGAACAAGACCACCGGCAAGCCCGTCTTTTTCGGAATATGATTTAAAAGAGAGCGTTCCTTGTAATGCCGACTGGGTCAGTCCCGCATTATTCCCGGGAATGGCTCTGTTTAAACCGCTTCCCGTGGCAATCCAGATATTCCCGTCTCTGTCTTCATGAATGTCGTATATATCATTATAACTTATGCTGTTCAAATTGTTTGCATCGTTACGGTAACTCACAAATTCTCCTTTTCTGGTTACCACGCTATCCAGCCGGCAAACGTTGACACCACTTCCCTTTGTTCCTACCCAGAGCAAATCGTTGGAGTCCTGAAACAGCGAAAGAATTTTATCACTGCTCAGACCCAGAGAGTTGGCCATGGTTCCGTAATAACTCTCAATAGTGTCATTTTCCTGATCTACATATCCCAGCCCCCGTCCCCAGGTTCCATACCAAATCCTGCCGTCACTATCCTGCAAAAGAGAAAACACAAATCCGTTGACTACATAACTATGAAATCCGCTTTTCTCACTGTATACAGTCAGACTGTTGGTGGCAGATCCAATCCAAAGATCATCATCCCTGTCAACCAAAAGCGACATTACTTCCCGTGTACTTTGCCGGTTCCCTATCTGAACGCGCGGGAGATTATACAACCGCCTTACTTCTCCGTAATTATGTTCAAATACATCAATTCCTTCAGCAGCCGTACCGACCCAAATACGATCATTATTGCCGGCAAGCGCTGTAACCAGATTATCACTTAAACCATCACCATATTCCAGCCCCGGGCGTATAATTTTAAAGCTTCGGGTGTATAAATCTGTATATGTCAACCCCTTGCTCTCTGTTCCAACCCATAAAATACCGGTTCTGTCGATCATCAGAGAATTAATTAAATCATCGGAAAGTGAAGTTTCCACAGAAAACCGGTTGGTGTATTGTTCAATAATTTTTTCATCTCTGATACGAAACAACCCCGCACCCCGCGTCCCGGCCCATATATTATTTTCATGGTCAACAACCAAATCTTCGACCCAGTTAACCGGCAACCGTCTACCCTCCGGCGCCGATGTATCGAAACGAACAAGTCGGGTTTCAGTACTGTCACCTATAAAAGACAGCTTAAACAGTCCGTCATAAGAGCCGGCCCAGATATTTCCTTTTCCATCCTTCCTGAGGGAGGTGAAAACCGTTACATCAAATGTTTCAGGAGAAACAGATGTAAACAGATTCTTACTGATATTATAAGTAAAAAGTCCTTCTTCGCAACCTGCCAGTAAAAGTCCTTTTCTGATCTCAATAATCGAAGCAATGGAAATGTTCTTTCTGTCGGGATCGAGGATTTTTCCATCTATATCATGATACAATGCGTTTTCAGAAACATTCCGCACCATATTTCGTTCCCCGTCTTTATCAACCTGGAACAATAATAATCCTTCCGATGTTCCTGCCCATAAATTATTCAAACTGTCTAAAACAATGCTCTGCACAAGATCATCATACGTAAGATTATTAAATCGCGTTATATGCCCGGTGGAAAAATCCATCCGGTTGACACCGCCACTTCTGGTTCCAATCCAAAGAAATTCATTGTTCTCGTTTTCCAGGCAGATAATTTCATTATTGGACAGACTGTTCGGATCATTCTGGTCATATTTATAGGTGATAAACTCATACCCGTCGTACCTGTTCAGCCCGTCCTTTGTCCCTATCCAGATGAAACCTTTATGATCCTGCAACATACAATATACCGATGCCTGGGAAAGACCGGCATCGACGGGTACATTTCGAAATGAAATCCCGGAAAAGGAGGCAGTTGCCATCTCCGGAAGAAAAGGAAAGAGAATAATTCCCGTAATAATACGGAACAAAATGTGCCGTAAATCCATTCTGATAAATTGCTTCAAAATATAAACCTTACCAAATTAGTATTCTTTTTGTACTCCCACAAATCAGGAGTAGCAAAGAAATCGTCTAATACACCTGAGCCCGGTCTAAAAAGCCTTTTGACCCCTAAATCCCCTAAAGGGGACTTTTTCAAACTGCTGATTTTTAGCAGTTCCCCTTTAGGGGTCACGGGTAAAAATGGTAAAAAATCAGCAGTTTGAAGTCTTTTTATACTGCACTCACACCTGCAAAAATTTGCTCAATATGCGTGTCCGCCAAGAAAGTGACGATTGCAAAGCTTTAGAACATCTCATATCTAATAATCTGCGATCACGATTTATTTTGTAATTTTTCTACAAAGATTAAAAAAATATTTAAATAATGCAATCGATTGCGTAATCAGAGAAAGAATGCTTAACTTTGAACACTGAATCACAGAAACCGTGCACAAAAAAGAAACAACCATATACGACATAGCCGCGGCCCTCAATGTTTCGGCAGCAACCGTCAGCCGGGCGTTAAAAGACCATCCGGCAATCAGCAAAAAGACCCGTGATAAAATCAGAGAGAAAGCGAATGAAATGGGGTATCAGACAAACGCTCTGGCAAGTAGCTTACGTACGAGCAAAAGTCATACCTTGGGCGTCATAGTTCCCCGCCTGAACAGCAATTTCATGTCAACAGTACTCGCCGGGATGGAAAAAGCCGCATCAGATGCCGGATATCACCTTATTATAATGCAGTCTTTCGAATCGGAAATTAAAGAAAAAGAAAATGCGCAAATTCTTTTCAATCATCGTGTCGACGGGTTGATGGTATCCACTACCGACACATCTCCCGAACCAACCCATTTTAAACCATTTTTCGCTAAAAATATTCCGGTTGTGTTTTTTGACAGAATCCCGGAAAAATACAGCCAACACAACTGTGTTACAATCGACAACAAAGAAGCAGGCTATCAGGCAACCAGACATCTGCTGAATAACGGAAAAACAAGAATTTTACATATCACAGGTAATACAGGCATACAGGTCTATAAGCAGCGACTTGAAGGCTATAAAGAAGCCTTGTCGGAAGCGAACAGATCATTCGACCCCCAGATGGTATGGCAGACAAACCTAAGTGTTGAAGACGGCAAAGTATGCGCGAAAAGAATAATGACAATGAAACCATTTCCCGATGCAATTTTTGTAGCCAATGACACCTGTGCCATCACCATTATGCATTATCTGCAAAAAAATGGGATTAAAATACCCGAACAGATTGAAATCACCGGTTTTAACAACGACCCTTTTTCTGAATTTTCCAAACCATCCCTTACTACCATCGATTATCCGGGTGAAGAAACGGGAATCAAAACCGTTAATCTTATGATTGAAAAACTCAATACTAAACATGTTGAGCCAAAAGGAAAGCAAATTGTTCTTAAATTCGGTTTACGCATCAGGGAATCGACAAACCGAAAACCGGTAAAATAACAATTTTAACTGAAACGAGCATGGCAAGGGATACTACAATAAGAATAGGAATAAATCCCACATGCGGGTTCTGTCAGACCAATAACTTAAATATATTTATTATAGAGTGTAGTCTAAAAAGCCTTTTGACCCCTAAATCCCCTAAAGGGGACTTTTTCAAACTGCTGATTTTTAGCAGTTCCCCTTTATGGGTCAGGGGTAAAAATGGTAAAGATCAGCAGTTTGAAGGCTTTTTATACTGCACTCATTATACAGAAAAACAAAAACGATTAATCATGATGCAACAAAAGAAAACAGCTATTGTAACGGGAGGAACTACCGGGCTTGGTAAAGCCATTACCAAAGCTTTTACCGATGCCGGAATTTTTACAATCATTATCGATCTTAACAAGGAAAATCTGGAAACGGCCAAAGCGGAATTTGGAGACAAATGCGGTTATGAATTGTTCGACCTTACCAATTTGAAAGAACTTCCCAATCTGGTTGACACTCTGGAAAAGAGATATGGTAAACTCAATATCCTGGTGAATAATGCCGGTATCCACCTGAAAAAATTTGCCCTGGAGACCTCGGATGAAGAATTTCAGAAAGTAATACAAACAAACCAGAATGTTGTTTTTGCGCTTTCCAGGGAAGTTGCAAAAAAAATGATCGACAATGGAGGCGGTTCTATCCTTAACATTAGCTCAATGGCGGCACAATACGGCATGCCGCAAGTAATTGCCTACACGGCTGCCAAAACCGCTGTTGAAGGCATGACCCGTGCACTGACTGTTGAGTGGGCACCTAAAGGGATCCGTGTCAATGCCATTGCACCGGGATTTATCTATTCCAAAATGTCGGCAAACGCTTTGGATAACGACCCTGAAAGGAAGCAAAAAGTCTTTTCCAGAACACCCATGGGACGAATGGGCAATCCCGAAGAAGTTGCTTCAGCAGCTCTATTCCTTGTCTCTGATGCAGCGAGCTACATTACAGGAGTTGTTCTGCCTGTTGATGGCGGCAATTCCATTGGATTTTGATTTTTAATGATTTTGGCAGGTCAACAAAAACAACAATCATGAAAATAACAGATGCTAAAGTAATAGTATGTTCACCCGGACGAAACTTCGTCACCCTTAAAATATATACCGATGAAGGCATTTACGGATTAGGAGATGCCACCCTTAACGGGAGGGAACTTGCCGTAGCCAAATACCTTGAAGAATACTGTATCCCGGCTTTAACAGGCCGGGATCCGGCCAACATTGAAGACATCTGGCACTATTTCTATCGTGGGGTATACTGGAAACGCGGAGCCGTTACCATGACAGCCATATCGGCCATTGATATGGCCCTGTGGGACATTAAGGGAAAAGTTCTGAATACTCCGCTTTATAACCTGCTGGGAGGAAAAAGCCGTAACCGGGTGCTGGTATATGCCCATGCCAATGGTGTGGACCTCGACCACGCTTTGGAAAGTGTCGCCAGCGAACTGGACAATGGTTTCAAGGCCATCAGGGTGCAATCGGGCATTCCAGGACTGGACCACACTTACGGAGTCGCCAAAAAAGGTGAGAAATATGAACCGGCAGGAAAAGGCCTCCCAAAAGAAGATTACTGGGATACACACAAATATCTTAACTGGGTACCTAAACTGTTTAGCAAAGTCAGAGAACACTTCGGAGAGGGGTTGCTTCTGTTGCATGATGTTCACCACAGACTAACACCCATAGAAGCAGGACGATTAGGGAAAGAGTTGGAACCTTTCCATCTTTATTGGATGGAAGATGCTGTGACGGGAGAACTTCAGGAAGGACTTCGTTTGGTACGCCAGCATACAACCACCCCGATTGCCATTGGTGAAGTTTTTAATTCGGTATATGACTATACCACACTTATCTCGGAACAATTGATAGATTTTGTGCGAATGCCCATCGTGCATGGTGGAGGAATTACTCATTTACAAAAAGTAGCCGCTTTTGCCTCTATCTACCATGTACAAACCGGATTTCATGGTGCAACCGACCTTTCTCCCATAAATATGGCTGCAGCTCTTCACTTCGATTATGCCATCAACAATTTCGGGATTCAGGAATACATGCCCCATGAAGAAATTGTCAATGAAGTGTTTAAGACCAATTACCACTTCAAAGATGGCTACATGTATATTGACGACACACCCGGAATTGGTGTGGATATAGATGAAAAAGCAGCCGAAAAATTTCCTTATAGCAGGGCCAGCTTACCTGTAAACAGAAAAACAGACGGAACCCTGTTTTACTGGTAAAAAAACGGCCATGGAATATGGATTTTCCACTTTTGCTGTGATTGCAACGACTGGCATTTATTTTTTATACTACCGGGGATCAATTATCAGAAAATAAAAAGATTTATGCGAAACCAAACAGCTACTACAACGTAAATCATAAATCATCGCATCAGTTTTTCAGCCAATGAGTTTTTCTCAGATAGCATTGTTATTTCCGGTTTTTGTAACCCTTATTTGGTTTATATCATTCCTTTTCAGCAGGATATCACTTCGAAATCCACGATTTATAATGGCATTATTCATGGGATGCGCATTGCTCACCTTCTTGTCGGGAATCGGGATATATGGTGGCGCCATGGAAACTTACCGGATTGTATATCCTTATGTATTTTTCACAACATTGGTATTGTTCCCGCTATTCTATATATACATTCTGCAAATTGTCAATCCCGAAAAAATTTCACCAAAACTATTGCGACATTTAATCCCCGGGATATTATTGGTCTTTACCAGTTTCACCCTGTACGTGATAATGATGAATAAAGCGGAACAGCTTTTCTATATTCAGGAATTTCTTTTGTCATCCAATCCGCCCGCCGATGCACATTGGAAATTTCATTTTATGAAGAAAACAGACCGGCTCGCCAAGCTGCTGTACATCTTTTTCTCCGTTATTTACTATATACTCACCCTCCGTTTGGTCAACAGGCACCAAAAAAGAATTGAAGACTACTATTCATCCCTGAAAGGTGTCTCACTGAGCTGGGTAAAAGTCATCTCCGTTGTTTTTGTTCTTGCCCTGTTCTCGGGTATCTCAGTACATTGGTTTCCCCGTCTGAATGTATTAAACAGTCCTTTCCTTTCATCCGTTCCATTCATTTTACTTGGAACTTTCTTCGCGATGGTGGGCAATTACAGTAATCGTCAGGCCATTATAATATTTCCTTCGGAAAAGGTGGATGAGAGTGAAACAGAAGGTGTCTCTCTAAAGAAAGAAATCCCCACAGAAGAGATTGACCGCAAAATTGAAACTGAAACAATTGAAACTGAAACACCCGAAATTCCACCAGAACTCAAAGAAAAGCTGGAGAACTATATACGGGAATATCGTCCCTTCCTTAATCCCGAATTAAAAATCTGGGACATTGCCCGCGACCTGAATACAAACCGCACTTACATTTCCAGATTAATCAATCATATCTACGGACAAAGGTTTTCGACTTTTATCAATTTTTATCGCATAGAGGAATCAAAAAGACTTATGACCGACCCCGGAACACAAAACTATTCATTAACCGTTCTGGCCAGCATGTCCGGATTTCTGAATTATTCGTCTTTTGTCAGAGCTTTTAAAACATTTGAAAATATAACACCTAACGAATTTCGTCAATCAATACCCGACGCTCACCAATAATTTCTCCCCTTTTTTACCTTTTCAAAGACCGTTTTACCTTTTGCAAGAACGGAAATGCAACACCCTCGTATAATTCATCAATCCCTTTATCCAGGGACTTTTGATGATTTATAAACTCATTTTACCTGTCAACAATGAAAGAACTTTTACCACTCCTCAGTTTTCTTGTAATACTGAATTTTGGCATTTCATACACCAATGCCCAAAGCTACGAAACCACGGTCATGACCGGAGAAACTTATTCAACCGCATCATATGTTGGTTATTATCACGGTCACAGGGCAAATCTTTACAAAGCCAAAGATGGTACTTTTCACATGGCTGTCGTTGACAACTATGAACTAAAGTATTTAACCAGTTCTGATAACGGACAAACGTGGACAGAACAGTCAGTAGCTACGGAATACGATGGTAAAGTTTCCGATGTAATGATCAAAGGCGATGTTAATGGCAATATTTTTCTTGTGGTAAGCATTAATCCGGCATTTAATTATGGTGCAGCTGTTTCGGGTAGTAGTCAGTATTTTTGGAGAAATATTTATGTATTCCATAACTTAACTGGCAGCTGGGTAAAAGAACCGGTTTCAACCCCCTCAGCATCTGCCTATGGAAATAAAATAATCCGTGACTTATTGATTTCCAATGACGGCACTGTGCATCTGATAACAATTTACTACGGTTGGGGAGATTATGGCGGAAAAGCCTGGGAATTCCGACGAGACCCAAATTCCGGAGCATGGTCAACAATTACCATTGCAAATTATAATGACACATCGGTTGATCATGGAATGGGATTCTTTCCCGCCATTATACAAGAGGATGGTTCTATAGCAGGCATATACTGGCGCAATAAAGGAAGTGGTGAATTAGGTTACAGAACTTGCCCAGACGGTTCATGGGACTCGCCGGTAGTTATTTCACCGGCAGCACATAACCGTCAGGATATTTGCAGGCACCCCGATGGCAATCCACGCATCGTGTACACAACCAATGCTACTCCTCAGCAAATAATGTACAAATCTACCCTGGATAACAGTCCGGGAACGCCCATTTACACTCTTGAAGAAGGACAAATAGTAAATGCCGTTAAAATTCACGCCAATGGTTTTGGTAAAGAAACGGTTATCATTAACGTGGAAGATCAACGCACCATATATGCTGAAAAGTATCCTGAAGACGAAACATGGCCTGCCACCTTTCAGCAGGTTCCATTGACTGAAGAAGGTTATTGGCCTTCTACCGTTTCCGCCCCCAACGACACGCTGGTTAATTTTTCCTGCACCTATCTCGATTTTAACCCCGGCCCAGGCAATGGCCCGCATGGTCCAAATACACGATACTTTTTCAGTATACCCGACAAGCGGACTTTATCTCTTGAAGCATCTCCACAGGAAGGCGGAACAGTTTCAGGAGAAGGCGAATACATAGTTTTCAGTACGCAAACCATTGAAGCAACCCCCGAAACGGGCTACCAGTTTATTCAGTGGAGTGAAAACGGACAGTTTGTTTCGGCCAGTGCACAAACCGATATCGAGATGTTTGACCACCGAACCCTCACAGCCGAATTTCAGCCGGTCAAAGATCACACAATATCTCTTCTGGTGAACGAGCCTGTCCATGGAAATATTTCAGGTGCAGGAACCTATACTGACGGAGAAAGTGTTACAATCAGTGCAACTCCCGATGAAGGGTATCACTTTATCAACTGGACAGAAGGTGAAACAGAAGTCAGCACTTCTGCCGAATACACTTTTTCAGCAACCGAAGATAAAGTCCTGACAGCCAATTTCGAAATCAATCAATACACCCTGACCACCGAAGCCAATAATACACTTTACGGTTTAACTACAGGCGATGGTATTTATGACTATGCCACTGAAGTCTCTGTTGAAGCATTTCCCGAAGGAGGATATGGTTTCTCTCACTGGGTGAGTAACAGCGATTCTGTTTCATCAGACAATCCTCTGATCTTCGATATGTTATGCGATACAACTTTAACAGCCATCTTCAAGGAACAATATGCCATCACAGCCACTACGGATCCTGTCGATGTTGGAACCGTTGAAGGAACGGGAGATTATCTTATCGGAGAAACCATAACCCTTACAGCCATTCCTGAAAACCTGTTTTCGTTCTCGCATTGGAGCGAAGATGGCATTACCATAAGCAACGAAGCCGAAATAACCTTTACGGTTGATGGTGCCAGGAACCTGACTGCTCATTTTGTTCCATGGTTTGCCGGGGGAACAGGAACATCAGAAGACCCGTTTCTCATTGAAACACCGGAACATTTAAACAATGTTCGGAACTTTCTTGAACAATCCGGTGTTCACTTTAAAATGATTGCAGACATTGACCTTGACGTTGCTCCCTACAATGAAGGCAATGGCTGGCTGCCTATCGGCGATGATTATTACAACTCGTTTAGAGGAACATTTGATGGAGACGGACATACCATATCTAACCTTTATATTAATCGCTCCATTATGAATGTTGGTCTTTTTGGTTTAGGGCAATATGCAACAATAGAAAATTTAAATCTTACCAATATTAATTTAACAGGATCACGACGCGTAGGTGGTATATTTGCTGCTCATTATTACGGAACTACCAGAAATTGTTCAGTTGAAGGAGTTATTAAAGCGGGAGATTATGGCGGTGGCATTGCAGGCAGAGACATGGGAACAGTCAGTCAATGCTACACAAATGTTGATGTAACAGGATCTTATGTTGGATCACTAATTGGATATAAAGACAATGGAACCGCAACCAACTGCTACGGAACCGGAACAATATCAACCACCTATCGTGGCGGAGGCTTAATTGGACACCTTAGTTCCAGCACTATAAATAACTGCTATTCTTTAACGCAGGTAAATGGTTCAGGAGGCTTGATAGGATACGTTTACTCATCTTATACAATTAACAACAGTTATTTCCCCGATAATGAACCCAACAATAATCTGGGAGAAGCCATTCCTGAAGATTTCCTCAGATGCTCCCAAACCTATGCCGAATGGGATTTCTCAACCATCTGGGACATTCAGCCCGACAAAAACAACGGTTATCCGTTCCTGCGCTGGCAAACGCCGGAAACCACTCCGGTTACTGACCTTACCGACTTTTCCATAGATCAGGACAACATGTCTCTATCCGTTGGAGAGACATATCAACTTTCAGCAACCTTTACACCCACAGATGCCACTCTTCAATGTCTCGACTGGAGTACAGATGATGAAAACATCGTAACAATAAATCCTACAGGTTTTATTGAAGTCGCTGGGCCGGGTACAGCCACGCTTTCAGCTTATCATTCGGGACTTGATGCAACCAAGAGCATTACGGTTACCAGTTATTATCAAGTTGATGTTTTGTCGGATCCCGATGCAGGTGGAACAGTTTCCGGAGCCGGACAATATGAAAACAATGCCTTGGTTTCTTTGTCTGCCACAGCAAACAGCGGCTATGATTTCACAGAATGGAGTGAAGGTGGTACAATCTTTTCATCAGATAATCCACTGACTTTCAACGCAACGGGCAATCACACCATCACCGCGCACTTTGTGCCGGTTCACAACATTATCATCCAAACCGCGAACGGCTCTGTTGAGGTAAGTAATGATGCCAGTGAAGTAATAGTACCCGATGATGAAGAAACCGGCAGCTACATTCTTCACGAAGGCCTGGTAATAAATCTGGAAGCTACACCCGATGCGGGCTATCATTTTCTTGAGTGGCAGGAAGAAGGCTCCGCTGTGAGCACTGATAATCCCTATTCAATAATTGTATCCGAAGACCGTACCCTGAACGCCGTATTTGAAATAAACGCTTATAATCTGAACTATAGTGCCGGTGAGAACGGTTCCATCAGCGGTGATACACCGCAAACTGTTGATCACGGTCAGGACGGGACAGAAGTTACAGCCGTTCCCGACGAAGGGTACCACTTTTGTGCAATGGAACGACGGGGTTACGTCTGCTGTCAGAACCGATTTAGGCGTCACTGGTGATATTAACGTTACTGCCGAATTTGCCATCAATTCATACAGCCTTTTCTACCTGGCAGGTGAGAATGGTTCCATCAGCGGCGATACACCGCAAACTGTTGAACACGGTCAGGACGGAACAGAAGTTACAGCCGTTCCCGACGAAGGGTACCACTTTTTGCAATGGAACGACGGGGTTACCACTGCCGCCAGAATCGACCCGGGTGTCACGAATGATATTAATGTGACAGCACAATTTGCCATTGACGAATGGGAAGTTGCATTTACAGTTACCCTGGACGGAACACCCGTCGAAAATGCTTTGATACAAATTGACGGAACCGGAGAAGAGTTATTAACAGACAACACGGGACTGGCATCAACAAGTCTACCGAATGGATCTTATCTGTATGATGTAGTCTTTGAAAGCCAGCTTATGGTTGATGATGCCGTCTTCAACGTTTCAGACAATAATGTTACAGAAATAATAGCACTTGAAGCCACGTCAGTGGGAACCGGGAAAACATCTACATTCACACTGTGGCCCAACCCGGTAACAGAAAAAATATGGATAAGAGGAAATATGCAGATCGAAAAAATTGATGTTTTCGACACAACAGGGAACCTGGTCTGCACAATAAACAAACCCGGAGAATCAGTGAATGTTTCACATTTGACATCCGGCCTGTACTTATTCAGAATAACAAATACTGACGGAGATATTTTAGTGAAACATATTATTAAAAAATAGGGAAGGAGAAGAATTAGTTTTTGGATGTCAGGGCTTCACAAATGTGAGGCCCTGACTTTTTTCAACCGGTTGATCCGGCTATTATGAATTATGTGCTATTCATAGCAGCCGCCAGGAAAAATAAAAATATGGAAACAACAACAAATTCGCTCTGCCACGGTTGGTATGCAGCGCACAGCAAAAATTTAACGAACTATTAATGAGTCCACTTAATGATAAAGCATTAAAATGTGATAATTTTGTCAGATTTTTGCTTAGTCAATACCAGGAACCTCATCTACTGGCCATTAACTGACCACTTCTGACTAATATTATATCTAAAAATCCCGGTTTATTATCATAAAAAGTAGCATCTTTCAAAATAAATATATAGATTTACAATGCATTAACGAATTAGTGCCCGTCTATAAAGTCGGGAAAGTTTCTTACTTATCATGTGTCTGTTAAGAAAGTGTCATTTACAAGGCTTGTGAAGTCAGAAAATATGGAGTTTACATTTTCGTAAATGAGTAATTTTCGGACAAGCGTAACACAGTAAATGGCACTTTATGGACAGAGACTACTTAGACAATTATTTATCCCTTTTTTATTAACCCTAAAATAAATTGTCATGTTAAAAATGATTGTGTCCGGAGCACTCGGACAAGATGC
Organism: Anaerophaga thermohalophila DSM 12881; assembly: GCF_000191885.1. Classification (GTDB taxonomy): domain Bacteria; phylum Bacteroidota; class Bacteroidia; order Bacteroidales; family Marinilabiliaceae; genus Anaerophaga; species Anaerophaga thermohalophila. The sequence goes on along the minus strand of NZ_AEWI01000005.1, from coordinate 106,843 downwards.
CGAAATCAGAGAAGTAGGCAAAAAGAAAGCAATTAATTTTGATGTTGCTGTTTCGATGGATTACAAAGACCAGCAAGGCAACAAGGTGGAACGCACCGAATGGGTGAAAGCCGTTATTTGGAAAAATGACGGCCAGAGCACAAAAGTTGCCGATTTCCTGAAAAAAGGAAGGAAAGTGCTGCTCGAAGGGGTGCCTTCAAGCGAAGGATTCAAAAGCAAAGATGGAGACATTAAATCTGCATTGAATCTGAATGTGAAGGATCTCGAATTTTTGAGCTGATCCATCTGTTCAAAGGTTGTCAGTTGTATTACACAATATTGTAAAGCTGTCTCTTTCGGGACAGCTTTTTATTTTTGTTTGGAAGTAATCAATTTCACCAGCGAAAACAGAATATACAGCAAAATTGTTACAGCAATTCCGCCTACACCTGTCAAAATAACAAAAACCAGCCCGGTCAGAAGTAAAAAGTATCCGGGAAAATTCTCCCTGATACCAAAGGTCTTAAATTTCAGCGAAAACATGGGAATTTCACTGACCAGCAAAAAACAAAAAATAACCAGTAAAGGCACCACCACATAAACCGAGGAAAGCACTGTCCATATACCACCGCGGGTAAAAATGAAATGGATCAAAGACACAGAAAACATACCCGTTGCCGTGGTGGTAAGTCCAAGAAAAGATTCTGTCTGACGCGTATCTATATTAAATTTTGCAAGCCGCAAAGCTGAAAAAACAACCAAAATAAGAGGAAACAAAATAAGTACCTGCCCGGCCATATTCAACTGCCAGAAATCGATCTTCCAGCTTTCTGCAAAACCATAGTGTAACAAACTCATATAGGAAGCAGCCGGGGCCAGGCCAAAACTAATCAAATCGGCCAGCGAATCCAGCTCTTTCCCTATTTCGCTATATGCTTTCAGAAACCGGGCTGCAAAACCGTCAGAGAAATCGAACACCGCAGCAATGAGAACTGCCCATGCAGTTAGATCAGGTCGTCCCTGTAAAGCAAAGAATACACCTGTTGCACCAAAAAATAAATTCAGACTTGTCAGCGCATTCGGAACATGTCTTAAAATTTTCATCCGCATAAAATTTATTTATTAAGGTCTGATGGAACTCGCATGCAAGAACTTATACATGTTCTGTTGTGGAAAATCTATTTATGTTCATTTCATCTTAAATCTTATATCTAAAAATCTGATAATCTATTAAGGCAATCTTTGTCATGCTCGTTTCATGAATAATTTGCCTTATTATCCGGAAAAATCCGGTTTTGATTTTTATTTAATTTTAACAGGAACAAAAGTAAACTTTTTCCAGAAATCAACGTTTTTGACTCGGAACAACTTTGCAACCCATTCGGCATTTCCCCGTAATAAATGAGTGCGGTATAAAAAGCATATTTTTGTTAAAATCAAGGCGTTTTAAAATTTTGTACCGGAGTTAACTCATTGTTAATGAGGATTCAAAAATTTAAAACAACACTGAGTTTGGCAACAAAGATGCTTTTTAGACCGGGCTCATAAATAAAAAAGAGCTCAAAACCCACTATTGAAGCAAACAAATAAAAATTTAAGATATGATTCTAAAATGGACAGAAGATCTCTCCGTAGGTCATGAAACATTAGACAAAGAACACCAAAAATGGATTTCCCTGCTAAACGATTTTTATCAGGGACTAATGGATGGCAAATCAAAAGAAAAGCTCACCGAGCTCGTCGTTGGCATGCTCGATTACACAAAGTATCATTTCGCCGATGAGGAGCGATATATGAAATCAATCGGTTACCCCGACTTTGATGCCCATAAAGAAAAACACGACTACTATGTAAATAGGATTACGGAATTTTATGAAAAAATTAAAAATGACCGATTGATTCTCTCGCTCGAAGTGACCAATTTCCTGAAAACCTGGCTCATAAATCACATAAAGGGGACCGATCAGCAGTATGCAAGGTTTGCCAACAATATATAACCCAAATTCCTGCAAGCAAGCGGTCGTTTTGCCCTGCAAACAGAGCCGAACGGAGCCATTCCCCTCAACGATTAAGAAAATAATAACTGAGTGCAGTATAAAAAGCATATTTTTGTCAAAATCAAGGCGTTTTAAATTTTTGTTTCGGAGTTAACTTGTTGTTAATGAGGATGCAAAAATTTAAAACAACAACGCGTTTGGCAACAAAGATGCTTTTTAGACTGGGCTCATAACTTTAAAACGTCAACAAAAACCCGGTAACAATGATCGTAAAATGGAGTACTGATTATCAGGTTAATAATATCGAGATCGACAAAGAACATCAAAGTCTGTTCGATATACTTAACGACTTTTATAAGGGAATTCAGGATGGGTCGTCGAAAGAAAAACTGGCCCGTCTCATCGAAGGACTGCTAGAATATGCTCAAATCCATTTCACACATGAAGAAGAGTACATGCAGTCTGTCAACTTTCCAGGACTTGATGCCCACAAAAAGGAGCATGAAGCATTTATGAAAAAGACCAATAAATTTTATGAAAAATACACATCCGGTAAGTTGCTCCTTTCGCTGGAAGTCACTAACTTCATTAAAGAGTGGATCACACATCACATAAAAAACGAAGATAAAAAGTATGCCGTTTTTGCCCAAAAATAAAAAAACAGTCAAAAAGTTTGATTTTATCCGAAAACAACCTACTTTTGCATTGAATTGTAAGTAATAACAAAAAACAAACATGAACTTTTCAGTACAACATTATGCTCATCATCATTTTTACCTCTTGTAGCGAGGGTGGGCTGAATGTACTATGCAAAAATATTTTGTAAAAAGGCTTACCTCGATGGTAAGCTTTTTTTTTTGACACAGACACATGATTCGATATAGACAGACAGGAAATCAATGAAACGAGCATGACAAAGATTGTCACAAAAGAAGATGTATAAAATTAATCATGCGAGTTCCATCAGACCAATAACTCAGACTAATTTTATACGGATAAACTGAAAAAATTGAACCTCAGAAAAACCAATTCAATGAATACAATACTACGAATTGCACTGCAAAAGAAAGGAAGATTGTTTGAAGACAGCCGCGACCTGCTGAAAGAAGCCGGAATTATGTTCAACCTTGGTAACGGAAGACTGATTGCTTCAGCCTCCAAATTCCCTATGGAAGTATTGTTCCTGCGTGATGACGACATTCCGCAGACAGTCTCCGACGGCGTAGCAGACATAGGAATTGTGGGAGAAAATGAGCTTGAGGAGAAAGGTTTCGAGCTTAGAACTGTCAAAAAACTGGGATTCAGTAAATGTCGTCTTTCACTGGCCATTCCGAAAGAAATTGAATACACGGGACTTTCATGGTTCAAACAAAAAAAAATAGCCACGTCCTATCCCAAAATACTGCAACGATTCTTCGATGAAAAAAACATCAATGCCGAAATCCATGAAATTGCAGGATCGGTAGAGATTGCGCCGGGTATTGGACTGGCCGATGCCATTTTCGACATTGTAAGCTCAGGGAGTACCCTGGTGGCCAATCACCTGAAAGAAGTAGAAAAAGTAATGGATTCCGAAGCAGTATTGGTCGCCTCAGATAATCTTTCCCCGGAAAAAGAAGCCATTCTCGGGCAGATGATTTTCCGTATCAATGCAGTGATGGCTTCAAATTCGAACAAATATATTCTTTTGAACGCTCCAAACGATAAAGTTGACAAAATTGTTGATATTTTACCGGGAATGAAAAGTCCAACAGTACTGCCACTGGCAGAAAAAGGATGGTCAAGCGTTCATTCTGTCATTAAAGAAGACCATTTTTGGGAAGTTATCGGTCAGCTCAAAGAAAACGGGGCACAAGGTATTCTCATTGTTCCAATTGAAAAAATGATACTTTAATCCAACCGATGAAACGAGACCCGATTAGCCGGAATCGTGTTATATCGGGCCTTAAAAATCAAATTTTATACCCATGAACACTTTCAGATTTCCTGCACGCACGGAATGGGAAAAACTAACAACCCGGGCAGTTGACAACCAACAGGATGTAATGGAAAAAGTGCGGCCGATCCTTAATGCCGTTAAAACCCACAAAGACAAAGCTGTCAGAGATTTGACAACCAAATTCGACGGTATTTCATTAAGCTCCTTTCAGGTATCTGAAGAAGAGATCAGGAAAGGATGTCTTGATGTTGACAGCAAACTGAAAGGAGCCATCAACAGTGCCATAATCAACATCAGGAAATTTCACGAAAGCCAGAAACAACCGGTTCGGAAAATAGAAACTTCCCCCGGTGTGATTTGCTGGCAACGCAGCACTCCCATAGAAAAGGTAGGTCTTTATATTCCGGGAGGAACAGCGCCATTGTTTTCAACGGTATTAATGCTGGCGATCCCTGCCGCAATAGCCGGATGCAAAGAAATTGTGCTTTGTACGCCTCCGGGGAAAGACGGAAAAATACATCCTGCCATAATTTTGGCTGCACACCTAACGGGTGTTACACGAATTTTTAAAGTTGGAGGCGCCCAGGCAATCGCTGCTATGGCATACGGAACAGAAACCATCCCAAAAGTTGATAAGATTTTCGGCCCTGGGAACAGCTATGTAACAGCAGCCAAACAACTGGTCACCCTCGATGGTATCGCCATAGACCTTCCGGCCGGACCATCCGAAGTGGAAGTAATGGCCGACGAAAGCGCCAATCCTGACTTTGTGGCATCAGACCTTCTTTCACAAGCCGAGCATGGACCCGACAGCCAAGCTATCCTGGTGACAAATTCTGCTGAGTTGGCAGAAGAAGTAAAAGAAAAGCTGGATGAACAACTGGCACTTCTTCCTCGCACTGCAACGATAAAAAAAGCGCTTGGGAACAGTCGAATTATTTTGCTGAAAACCATCCACGATATGGTTTCTTTTACGAATCTTTATGCGCCCGAACATCTTATTCTGGCAGTACGCAACCCTGAGGATACCGCTAAAGAAATTGTCAATGCCGGCTCCGTTTTTCTTGGACATTACACCCCTGAAAGTGCTGGAGATTATGCATCGGGTACAAACCATACCCTGCCCACTTACGGTTATGCAAAAGTATACAGTGGTGTCAATCTTGACAGCTTCTGCAAAAAAATAACCTTCCAGGAAATTTCCAAAAAGGGACTAAAACGACTGGGGCCGGTCATTGAAACAATGGCTGAAGCTGAACAGCTTGAAGCTCATAAAATGGCAGTAATGCTTAGGCTTAAGAATCTGTGATCTATTAGTACAAGTTATTATTAAACACGTTTAGCAAAATGCAAAGTTTAAACCGGCTTTTACGTCCGAACATAAGAGACCTTAAGCCCTATTCTTCGGCACGGGATGAATATAGTGGCGAGGCTGCCGTTTTTCTGGATGCCAACGAAAATCCTTTCAATGCACCCTACAATCGCTATCCCGATCCATACCAGCGAAAACTGAAAAAACGGATTGCAGAAATAAAGAACATATCACCCGAAAACATATTCCTGGGAAACGGAAGTGATGAAGCCATTGATATTGCCATTCGTGCATTCTGCGAACCCGGAATCGATAACATTGTGTCTATATCACCAACCTACGGGATGTATCAGGTGGCAGCCGACATCAATAATGTAGAAGTAAAGAAAGTACTTCTTACCCCCGATTTTCAGTTGGATGTCAGTGCCATCCTAAACAATATCGACGAAAACACAAAAATTATATTCCTTTGCTCGCCAAACAACCCAACCGGCAACTGTTTCCGCAAAGAAGATGTACGAGATATAATAAATCACTTCCAGGGCATCGTCATTATCGATGAAGCATACATTGATTTTGCCCCGGAAAAAAGCTGGTTACCCGAGTTAATAAATTATCCAAACCTGATAATATTCCAAACCTTTTCAAAAGCATGGGGAATGGCCGGAATAAGACTGGGAATGGCTTTTGCTGAAAAATCAATAATAAACGTGTTTAGTAAAATAAAATACCCCTACAATGTAAACAATCTGACTCAGGAAAAAGCGCTTGAGTTATTAAACAAAAGTCAAAGCATGCAAAAGTGGGTAGAAGAGCTTTTATCTGAAAAACAGAACCTGATTGCACAACTAAAGAAGATGCCTATTGTTCAAAAAATATATCCATCCGATGCCAATTTTATATTAATAAAGACCGATGCTCCGAAAAAAATATATAATTTTCTGGTTGAAAATAAAATCATAATCCGCGACCGCTCCAAAGTCGTATTGTGCGAAGGATGTTTGCGAATAACTATAGGTGCCCCGGAAGAAAACAGGAAACTGATAGAGACACTGAAACAAATTGATCTTTAAACAATAACACCATGCAGCGAACTATAATTTTCATTTTTATGACCTTTTTCGTGCTCAACACACAGGCACAGAAAGCCATTATTCCCCTATATGAAGATACAATTCCCGGGAATAAAATTACCGGAATAAAGGAAAAACGGGACAATTCGAAAAGCGGATCGGCGGTCATTTCCAACATCACGGAGCCTGAACTATGGTGGTTCCCTGCCAGGACAGATACCGCCAGACCTGCAATAATAATTTGCCCCGGAGGAGGTTACCGCTACGAGGCTTATGAGCATGAAGGGAAACAGGTGGCAGAATGGTTGTCGGATATGGGTTATCAGGCCTTCGTTCTTAAATATCGTTTGCCCGACGAAAATCTTTTTTCTGAGGCCACTTATATTCCTTTGGCCGATGCCCGGCAAGCTATTGCCCTGGTCAGGAAAATGGCCAAAAGCCTTGGCACCAACCCCAAAAAAGTCGGAATCATGGGATTTTCGGCAGGTGGACACCTGGCGGCTTCAGCTTCAACCCTTTTCAATCATGAAATCCCTTATGCTAAAACCGGAGATTTGGTACGCCCGGATTTTTCTATACTTATCTATCCCGTTATTTCCATGACAGATGAGCTCACCCACAAGGGATCAAGAGAAGCACTGCTTGGTAACAATCCATCACAGAAACTGATCGATCTTTTTTCGCTTGAGAAACAGGTATCGGAAGAAACACCTCCCACTTTTATCCTTCATGCGGCTGACGACAGAGCGGTTCCTGCGGATAACACAAGGACTTATGCCAAAGCGCTGCGACAGAAAAATGTAAATGTAAAGGAAATAATACTTCCAGAAGGAGGTCATGGCTTCGGGTTCAGAGAGGAAAGTCCGGCTTTCGAATGGACCACACATCTGGCAGAGTGGCTTCACGAAACAGGAAAATAGACCTATGGACATGAACAACCCCACAAAAAAACGCATTCTATTTATCGATCGTGACGGAACCATCATAAAAGAACCACCAGTCGACTTTCAGATAGACAGCCTTGAAAAGCTGGAATTTATTCCCGGGGTGATCTGTAACCTGTCCCGGATTGCAAAACATCTGGATTTCGAATTGATCATGGTGACCAATCAGGACGGGCTTGGAACTTCTTCTTTCCCTGAAGGTGCGTTCCGTCCGGCACATAATAAGATGCTGAACATTTTAAAAGGTGAAGGTATAGAATTCAGTGAAATTCATATTGATCGTTCATTTCCCGAAGACAATGCCCCCACCAGGAAACCACGTACCGGCATGCTCAAACAATACATTTCGGGAAATTATGACATGGAAAACTCATTTGTCATCGGAGACCGCCTGACAGATGTAGAACTCGCCAAAAATCTTGGGTGTAAAGCCATACTCATGAAGGAAAAAACGGAAGGTATCCCGTTGCTGGAAAAACAAAATCTCGAAAACCAGTGTGTTCTGTGTTCCGTCAACTGGGAAGAAATTGCCAATTTTCTCTTCATTAAAGAACGAACGGCAACAGTGGAAAGAAAAACTTCAGAAACTAAAATAAAGATCAGACTAAACCTGGATGGAACAGGAAAATGTAATATCAGCACAGGATTGGGTTTTTTTGACCACATGCTTGAACAGATAGGCAGACATTCGGGTTGCGACCTCGACATCATGGTTGAAGGTGATTTGCATGTTGACGAGCATCACACGATCGAGGATACTGCCCTGGCATTAGGTGAAGCGTTTAAAAAAGCCATTGGAGACAAACGGGGAATCGAACGCTATGGTTTTTCCCTCCCCATGGACGATTGTATGGCGCATGTGACTGTTGACTTTGGTGGCCGCCCCTGGCTTGTCTGGAAGACCAAATTTAAAAGAGAAAAAGTCGGTGATCTTCCAACCGAAATGTTCATGCACTTTTTCAAGAGTTTCTCAGATGCTGCTGCAGCAAATTTGTACATCAAAGCCAAAGGAACGAATGAGCACCATAAAATTGAAGCGATTTTCAAAGCCTTTGCACGTGCAATTAAAGCAGCCATAAAAAAAGACCCGTTGAGTATGCAGCTACCGTCCACCAAAGGAGCTTTGTAGAGTGGCACATATATTGCAGGTTTTTTTCTAAAAAGATGATGCCATGATAATGAATAAAACAAATCTGCAAAAAAGGGCGTTTTCTCTTATAAGAATTTTTTTTATTGTGTTGCTTACGGCAGGCTTTGCTGTATCAGCCTGTAAAACCACAAAAAAAGCAGAAGCCCCTGTACAAAAAATAAAACTTGTGGCTGAAAACGACACCACCCAAAGCAAAGATTCTGTTGAGTATGAATTGATCGTGCTCGATCCGAAATTTGATTCCTGGCTTGCCACACAGCCACCTGCCAATTACTATTCGCAGCAATATTACGAAAACTGGAACCAGCGTTATGTTACCGAATGGAATCAGAGGCATGATAATCCGATTCGTTACGGTAATTTTTATGAGACCAGGATCGACTACCAGCCAAACATCGATTACGGACTGGAGTTAAATTACAAATTGTATTATTACTTCCGCTTCATTGAACAGGAATATGGAATTGTTCTTGTCCGGAGAGGAAAATAATACAATACGGTAATATAATATTTTTCAAATCCATTGCCCCTGTCAACAATTTCACTATTTTTGGCTGTTCAAATTCAGCTTATTGTCAAACCTAAACCCATAAGTGTATGGCATTTTTTGAAGCCAGGGGCATTGTTAAGCGTTTTGCCAACCACCTGGCCCTCGACAAAGTAGACATTGATGTTCCCCGAAACAGCATTTACGGCCTGCTGGGCCCAAATGGTGCCGGAAAAACAACACTCATCCGCATCATCAACCGTATTACCGGGCCCGATGAAGGACAGTTGATACTTGACGGTCACCCTCTGCGGTCGGCCGACATTCGTAATATCGGTTATTTACCTGAAGAGCGGGGACTTTACAAAAAAATGAAGGTCGGTGAGCAGGCGATCTATCTTGCACGGCTCAAAGGACTCTCCAGAAATGATGCTTTAAAACAACTGAAATACTGGTTCGAAAAATTTGAAATTCAGCCATGGTGGGATAAAAAGGTGGAGGAGCTCTCCAAAGGAATGGCCCAAAAGGTGCAGTTTATCGTAACCATACTCCACGAACCCTCTCTCTTAATCTTCGATGAGCCTTTCAGCGGTTTCGATCCCATTAATGCCAATCTTCTGAAAGAAGAAATTCTGCGACTCAAAGAAAAAGGCGCTACCATCATCTTTTCCACGCATAATATGTCATCGGTGGAAGAGCTTTGCGATCACATTACACTCATTAACAATGGCAAAGCCATGATCGAAGGCCCCACCGAAGAAGTTCGAAAAAATTATCGACAAAACCTGGTTAGTATTGATTTCTCAGGTAAAGCGGACACTGTTGAGAAAATATTAAAGGATCGGTTTGAGCTTCATAAGTTCGAAGCAATAAACAGCCACTACTCAGCCCTGGTCAAAACCGGCGAAGACCAATCGCTCAACCAGGTGTTGGAAGCAATAATAGGACATTGTCACATTCACGGATGCCAGGAATTACTTCCAAGCATGAATGATGTGTTTATTCAGGTGGTGAATCAACAAAAACAATCCTCCCAAAAGCAACAACGGTCATGAGCAAAATATCATTAATTATAGAACGGGAATATCTTTCCAGAGTCAGAAAGAAAAGTTTTATCATAATGTCCATCCTTGGGCCGATACTTTTTGCCGCCCTGATGGTTATTCCCGCCTGGCTGGCCACGCTCGAAGACGACGAAGCAAAAGTTATTGCCGTAATTGATAATACAGGACTCTATTCAGAACAAATAGAAGATACCGAACTGTTGAAATTCGAATTTCTGTCAGACCAGGAAGAAGAGAAAATACGGGAAAATTTCCCGGAATCGGGCTATTATGCTTTCCTGGTTATTTCAGACAACCTCTTGAATAACAAAAGCGCTATCCGGCTTTACAGCGATTCGCAGGTTACCATGGATGTCAAAGACCATATTGAAAGAAGCCTGACACAGCATCTTAAAGATGCCAGACTTCGTTCATACGATATTTCCGGACTGCCTGACATTATTTCGGAACTGGAAAATATTGACGTTGATATCTCTACGGTAAAAATAGGGACTGACGGTACTGAAAAACAAAGTTCTGCTGAACTGACAATGATAATCAGCATGGCTTTTGCCTTCATTTCGTATATGTTTATCTTCATTTACGGCAGCCAGGTTATGCGAGGTGTCATGGAAGAAAAGACATCACGCATTGTGGAGGTCATTGTTTCATCAGTAAGACCTTTTCAGTTAATGATGGGCAAAATCATCGGACTCGCTATGGTTGCCCTGACGCAAATTTTACTATGGGTTGTGCTTACTATTCTGATAGTAACCGGGGTTAAGTCTGTTTTCTTTGAAAATTCTCCCATGCCTGACAGAGCCCAGGCACAGGTAGAAATGATGCAGAGTATTGAAGCCGGAGAAGAAACTGCTCAAGCCGTGCCAGGTTTTAACTTCGATAAGACTATGGAAATGGTCAGAAGCCTTGAGCCGATGAAAACCCTTCTTTTGTTTTTATTTTATTTCTTCGGAGGGTATTTGCTCTACTCTGCCCTATTTGCCGCAGTAGGTGCCGCCATAGACCACGAAAGCGATCAGCAACAGTTTATGCTGCCAATCACCATCCCCATTATTATCGCGCTCTATGTGGCGATGATAACCTTCAGGAATCCCCAAAGCGATATTGTATTCTGGTTCAGCATAATTCCTCTTACCTCTCCTGTTGTTATGATGGCACGGATACCTTTCCAGGTTCCCTTGTGGGAACTCCTGCTATCTATGACATTACTCGTTGCCGGATTTATATTTACCACATGGCTGGCAGGTAAAATATACAGAACAGGAATCCTTATGTATGGAAAAAAAGTGGATTACAAAGAACTTTGGAAATGGCTCAGGTATTCGGATAAATAATATACTCTGTGTCTCTCTGCGCCCTCTGTGGTGCAATATTCAACCACTGAGAGCACAGAGAAATAATTTTAGGATAATGATACAGGCAATTAATCGCCGAATGAAACGAGCATGGTAAAGTTTTCCACAAAAGAACATGTATAAAACTCTTACATGCGAGTTCCATCAGACCAATAACTTAGACAAATTTTATACGGATGAATATGATTATTTGTACCTTTGAACGTACATCTCAAAAAATATTATGGAGCACAACAGAATTGCTATTATCGATCTGGGAACCAACACATTCAATCTACTTATCACAGAAATAAATCCCACTGGCACCTACCGCATCCTCCTCGAATCAAAAATTCCTGCCAAGCTGGGGAAAGGAGGTATTCATAAGTCAACCATTACACCGGAAGCCATTGAACGGGGTATTGAAGCATTAAAATCCCATCTGATTACCATCTCAGAGTTTCAGGTTGAGAGCATTTTCTGTTTTGCTACCTCTGCAATTCGATCTGCCGACAATGGCCACCTGTTCGTAAAAAAAGTAAAAAACGAACTGGGGCTTACCATAAGAATTATTCAGGGAGATGAAGAAGCACAAACCATTTTTGACGGAGTAAAACAGGTTTTCCCCCTGGACGAAGATTATGTACTCATCACCGACATCGGAGGAGGCAGTATTGAGTTTATCATTGCCAACCGGTTTGGCGTTGCCTGGAAAAAAAGCTACGAAATTGGTGTCGCCCGTTTGCTGGAACAATTTACTCCGTCCGATCCCATCACGGAGAATGAAATAAAAGCCATCCGGAAGCACCTGAAAAAATCTCTGGAATCGCTGTATGAGGCCGTCAAACAATTTCCGGTAAAAAAACTGGTGGGGTCGTCCGGTTCGTTTGATACGCTTGCAGCACTTTTGGCCAAAAAGTTTTACCCACTGCTCGACATGTCAAAGCTCACTTCGCTGTTTCTGGAAAGCAAACGGCTGATGGTTGTCCACAAAGAGCTTATGACGTCTGATTCTGATCAGCGAAAAGTGATGCCCGGAATGGAACCTCACAGGGTAGATAGTATTGTTCCTGCAAGTATTATTGTTAAATTTATAATTGATGAACTGAAAATAAAAGAAGTATGGCAATGCTCATTCGCACTGAAGGAAGGAGCCGTTTTGCAAATTATTTCCAGTCAATTATGAGCGCGGTATAAAAACTGAATTATGTCCAAAATATTAGTAATAGACGACCAAAAAAGCATACGTAATACACTCAGGGATATTCTGGAATACGAAAAGCATGAAGTAGTTCTTGCCGAAAACGGTCCGGAAGGATTGGAACATTTTGAGGCAGATAAGTTCGATGCCGTATTGCTCGATATAAAAATGCCGGACATGGATGGAATGGAAGTGCTTGATAAAATGATGCAATCTTCCCCCGACACACCCGTCATTATGATCTCTGGTCACGGAAACATCGACACAGCTGTTGAGGCCATCAAGAAAGGAGCTTACGATTTTATCGAAAAGCCACTTGATTTGAACCGGCTACTTGTGACCATCCGTAACGGAATCGACAAGAAAGAGTTGGTCAATGAAACAAAAGTGTTAAGGCGCAAAGTCAGTAAGACCTATGAGATGATTGGCGAATCGGAACCAATGAAGCGGGTTAAAGAAATGATAGATAAAGTGGCCCCTACGGATGCGCGTGTCCTTATCACCGGACAAAACGGAACCGGTAAAGAGTTGGTGGCCCGTTGGCTCCACGAAAAAAGCAACAGAGCCGGTCAGCCCTTTATTGAAGTCAATTGTGCAGCCATCCCCTCGGAACTCATCGAGAGCGAACTCTTTGGTCATGAAAAGGGAGCCTTTACCTCGGCCTATAAACAGAGAAAAGGGAAATTTGAACAAGCTAACGGCGGCACCATCTTCCTCGACGAAATAGGCGACATGAGCCATGCTGCACAGGCAAAAGTGCTCAGAGCGCTTCAGGAAAATGTTATTTCGAGAGTGGGAAGTGACAAAGACATAAAAGTTGATGTTCGCATTCTCGCGGCCACCAATAAAAACCTTCAGGAAGAGATAAGAGAAGGTCGCTTCCGTGAAGACCTTTACCACAGGCTTAGTGTCATCATCATTCATGTGCCATCGCTCAACGAACGAAAAGATGATATCCCGTTACTGACCGACTATTTCAACAATTTAATCTGCCAGGAGCTGGGTGTTCAACCTAAAACTTTCGACGAATCTGCCGTTGAAACCTTAAAATCCATCAAATGGACAGGAAACATAAGGGAGTTTCGCAACGTCATCGAAAGACTAATTATTCTTGGCAGTGATACCATTACTGAAGAAGATGTAAAAACTTACGCCATGCCTTTGGCCTGAAAAAAGAGACAGATGCGGGTTGAAGAAGATTTTCTGGGAAAGAAAGAAATAGAAGAGCAGCATCTATTTGGCATTCATTCATTGCGTGCCCGGGAAAATTTTGACAATTCCACACTTTTCCCCGTTGAATGGTATCGTGCCATAGGACTGGTGAAACTGGCATACTACAAAACTTATCGGAAATTCAGGGACACGGCCAGAGAGAAAGGTCTCCCGTCGCCGGGGGGTCACAGGTGGTTGCCGGATAAAATAATTAATGCCCTGGAGGACGCTGCTGTCGAAGTTTCTGAGGGCAGGCATTTCAGTCATTTTATTGTCCCGGCCGTTCAGGGAGGTGCAGGTACCAGCATTAACATGAATGTGAATGAAATTATATCAAATGTTGCGTTGCTAAAAACCGGACACAAACCGGGCGACTACCGTTATATTGATCCCCTTGACCACGCAAATATTTACCAATCTACCAACGATGTTATCCCCACAGCTCTCCACATAGCATTAATACGATTGACCGTCAGACTGGAAGAGGCCGTTAATGCCACAAGAAGCGCTGTAGAGTCGTTAGAACAAACCTATAGAAACGAAATTCGCCAGGCCTTTACCCAGATGCAAAAAGCGGTGCCTTCAACCTATGGCAATCTTTTTGCCAGTTACAGTGATGCCCTGTCACGCGACTGGTGGAGAACCTCACGCATAAAGGAACGTCTGAAAGAAGTGAATATTGGCGGAGGAGCAGCCGGCACCGGGATGGGAATACCGCGCTTCTTTATTCTTCAGGTACCAAAAGAATTGCAGAAAATAACAGGATTACCCCTCGCTCAGGCAGAAAATATGGTCGACGCTACAATGAATAACGACTCCCTTGTAGAATCACATGCCATTTTAAAAGCGCTCGCCGTTAATCTCGAAAAGATATCCACTGACCTGAGACTTCTCGCGGCCGACCTGTTTGTCCATCCGTCGGTAAAAATTCCTCAAAGGCAACTGGGAAGCTCAATGATGCCCGGTAAGGTCAATCCTGTCATCCCGGAGTTCATGATATCGATAAGTCACAAAGTATATGCTAACGACCAGATGATAGCGAATCTTGCAGCCAGGGGATGTCTCGATCTTAATGCCTACCTGCCTTCCATTGGTCTGGCTTTTATAGAAAGCTTCAATCTTTTGTGCTCGGGATGTAAAAGTATGACGGAAAATTTACTCAAAGATATGACGGTTTCTGCCAAAAATGAGGAAGATGACATATTCAAAAACCCATCCATCACCACTGCACTTGTCCCTTACATCGGACATAAAAAGGCCGCCCTCATTGCAAGCGACATGAAGGAATCAAACACAACCGTTTTTGAAAGCAATAGCAAACTTGCCATTTTACCGGAAGGCAAAATTCTGCGAATTTTACAACCTTCATCACTGACAGCTAAAGGCTTTAGTCTGAAAGATATTAACCCCGAAGAAACCGGGCACTCCGACTGATCTCATTGATTATCTTTTAATTTCTGAATGGCGGATGCTCTAATATACCAAATATCCGAAGCCCCATTACCGTCGCCAAGCAACCATCTTTTCACAGAAGTATAAGTAACCAGGTCAGGCTTATCTTTCATTAAATTGCCTGAAAACAAAA
The DNA here is from genome assembly GCF_000191885.1 of Anaerophaga thermohalophila DSM 12881. GTDB lineage: Bacteria > Bacteroidota > Bacteroidia > Bacteroidales > Marinilabiliaceae > Anaerophaga > Anaerophaga thermohalophila. The sequence continues at coordinate 91,566 of NZ_AEWI01000005.1, read as the reverse complement.
GCCATTGTCCGTCACCCGAAAATGCAGGACACCACTCATAGGCTGTGGTATTTACCATTCTTCCCAGATTAACGGCCCCGCTCCATCCATCTTCCCGGAGAAAAGAAACATACAGATCGGCCGCGCCTAATCCATCACCTCTCAGAGAACTAAATACCAATGTTTTCCCGTCGGGTGAGATAGCCGGAGTCTGCTCAATTTTTTCTGTATTAACAGCAGAACCCAACTTTTGAACTTCCCCCCAGGTATTGCCGGTCTTCTTTCTAACCCAATAGATGTCAAGCGCATCCCTTTCAAAAGAAAGACTATTACTCTCATAATCTGCGCAAAAATATACATTGCCAACACGATCTACAGAAACCGATATCTCGTTTCCAGAATATTTGCTAAACTCAGTTAGTTCAGGATTTCCCCAACTGCCGTCATCCTGACGCCGGCACCTCCAGATATTAAAATTCCGAATTTCATCCGTTGCACTTCGAGGACGGTCGGAAACGAAATAAAGAAACCGGCCATCGGGTGAAACAAACGGGCTTAGATCAGTATTTTCTCCTCCTGAAAAAGAAACCACTTCAGGATGGCTCCAGAAGCCATCTTCAAATCGAAGCCCCACGATGACCGAAAACCGTCCCGGCCCCTTCACACAATAGTAAAATTCATCTCCGCCTGAAGCCATAGTTGCATGTATCTCATTCATGCCTGTCGATATAAGAGAGGGTGCCATCATCAATGAGTTGTCTTCAGCATTGTCAGAAAAAAAGAAATCGGATGGAGATTCTTCGTATGTCTGTCCCTTAATTATCAGGCACAAATTCAGAAACATTAATAAAACAGCTGTTTTGATATGCATAAGAAAATAATGAAATTTGAAAACCAGGGTTTTCAGAAGGTACGAATATAGCTAATAAACTCATACGATTAAGGCTTTCGGAAGTTTCGATTAAATGAATCGGTTCTTTCGATCAAGGCATTCGGAAACTGCAATCCACTTGTTTCATCTGAAACAGACCAATTCCGCGAAGAAAGAGAAAAATACGCAATACTTAGTCTTTCCACAAAGTACCATTTGCTGCGCTAGCCTTGAAAATGGCACTTCCTGAACAGACACATTATAATTAAGAAACTTCCCCAACTTTATAGACGGGCACTACTTAGTCTTTGCTATCTTATCGTTTTTTAATTAATTTTCAAAAAAAAAATGGCCAGAGACAGACAACCATTTATAGGAATATTCGGAAGACGAAATAACGGAAAAAGTACAATTATTAATCGTCTTGCCGGTCAGGATATCGCCATAGTATCAGACACGCCGGGAACAACTACGGACCCAGTAAAAAAATCGTTCGAGATAACCGGTTTCGGACCGGTAGTTTTGGTCGATACTGCGGGAACTGACGATATTGGCGATCTGGGGACAAAAAGAGTCTCCAAAACATTACAGTCCATCGATCTTATTGACCTGGCAATTCTGGTAATCACAGACAATCAGTTTGATGAACAGGAACAAACCCTGATTAATGAATTCAGAAAACGGGAAGTACCCTTTATTGTTGTTCACAACAAGGAAGACATTAGTAAAGCAGCGACGAAAACAAAAGAAAAATATCTGCAAAGCGGTGCCGGAGCCTTTCTGTTACTTTCTCCAGAAGAGGATATTGATCCTCTGATTCAAGTCATACAAACCTCCATTCCTGAATCGGCATTTTCCATCCCGACACTTGTAGGTGACATCATTAAATACGGGGACATCGTTTTACTTATAACACCCATTGACATAGAAGCACCTACAGGACGTTTGATTCTTCCACAGGTACAAACAATAAGAGACATTCTGGACAATGATGCCGTTTGCGTGATATTAAAGGAAAGAGAAATAGACTCATTTCTTGCAGAAACGGGAATAAAACCGGCTTTGGCAATAACCGATTCACAGGTATTCCCAAAAGCCGATGCCTCCATCCCCCGGGATATCCCATTAACCAGTTTTAGTATACTTATGGCCAGGCTAAAAGGGGACTTTGATCATTATATGAAAGGCACACCGGCTATTTCGAATCTAAAAAATGGCGACAGAATACTAATGCTCGAATCATGTTCTCATCACGTTTCGTGCGACGATATAGGCAGAGTTAAAATACCCAGGTGGATAAGAACTTATACCGGCAAAAATCTTGAGTTCGATGTAGTGGCAGGACTGGATGCTGTAAAACGCCCCATTACCGATTATGCACTGGTCATTCAATGCGGAGGTTGTATGATCACCCGTCGCCAGTTACACAACAGGCTTCGCCCCGCCATAGAGGCAGGCATCCCTGTCACCAACTATGGAATGGCTATTGCCTGGGTTCATGGCATATACCAAAGAGCAATTGCACCTTTTACGATTGGAAAAGAGGCACAATACGACGACATTATTTAGTGTCTGTCCATGAAGTACCCTTTGCTGTGTTACGCTTGCGGCCAACTTAGTCAGATTTTATACTGATGAAACGAGCATGGCAAGGTTTGCCTTAATAGATTATCAGATTTTTAGATATAAGTAATTTAGTCATTAGTTTTTAGTCAGTAGTCAGTAGTCAGTAGCCAGTAGCCAGTAGCCAGTAGCCAGTAGTGTGAATTATAAACACAACATACGTCTTTGCGTTTAAGCTTTTTCCCCCAACCCCCTGCAACACTACAGTTTGCCCGTATAAAAAAATATTTATGAGTGTAGTATAAAAAGCCTTCAAACTGCTTATTTTTACCATTTTTACCCCTGACCCCTAAAGGGGAACTGCTAAAAATCAGCAGTTTGAAAAAGTCCCCTTTAGGGGATTTAGGGGTCAAAAGGCTTTTTAGACTGCACTCATAGATAGGTTTGCCACAATAAGAATATGTATAAATTTTTACATGTGAGTTCCATCCGACCTTAATTATTAAATTTTATTCGGATGAAAATAATCGGAAGTTAACGGTGGATTAGAAATCCACTCCTAAGGAGGCGCGGATTAACGCTCGGCTTTGCCGCTTTGCTCTGCAAAGAAATCCGCACCAGCTGGGCATTTTTAAATCGTTGAGTGATTTCGGTCCGCCCGGCCCTGCCGCTTGCTAGCAAGAATTTGGGTCGTGTATCAGTTTATGATTCCACAGAAGCAGTTTGTCCTATAGCATTTTTAACAATGCCTCTTTTCGACGCTTTTATGAAAGAAATGATCTGTCCCATTTCCGGGGTAGGATCAAGATAAGCCTGCACGTATTCAATGGCTTGCGAAAAATTACGGCCTTGCTGGTAAATAGCACGGTATATTTCATGAATATTATCAATTTGTTCTTTGGAAAAACCACGACGCCGAAGTCCAATAACATTAATTCCAATGTAGTATACAGGAACGCCAAATACTTTGGTGAAAGGAGCTACATCAGAAAGGACACCACTCATACCGGAAACCATGGAATGAGCCCCTATCCGACAAAACTGGTGAACGGCACTCATTCCTCCAATCACTACCCAGTCTTCCAGGACAACCTCACCTGCAAGCTGGACACTATTGGAAACAACGCAATGATTTCCTACTTCCACATCATGTCCCAAATGGGTGTAAGCCATCAGTAAAGTATCATTACCAACGCTGGTTACACCCCTGGCAGCGGTACCCCTGTTTATGGTAACGTATTCCCGGACAGTAGTGCGATCACCAATCTCTACGGTAGAATACTCGCCATTGAATTTAAGGTCCTGAGGCTCGGCCGATATCACAGCACCAGGATATATTTTACATTCCCTGCCAATGCGTGCTCCGGGATATATTATTGCATTTGAACCTATCCAGGTTCCGTCGCCTATCACAACATCTTTATCTATTTTTGCAAAAGCTTCAACAGTAACATTATTCCCGATTTTTGCATCAGGATGAATTTCAGCCCTGTTTGAAATGAGTTGCTCCATCTTTTCTTCGTCTAATCTGTTTATAAAATCGGAGGCTGACATATTTTTTATGACAGCCCTCTGTTATCAAATTATTAACATTTCATCAATTTTACCTTATAGATATGACAATCCAGCAAAAAAAGACACGTACCAAAAATTTCGATAAATTCAGGGCAGCACTGAATCAAGAGAACTAACACGTTAATAATCAATTGAATTCAAAATACATTTTTTTTTATTATCGGCATCAAAAAGCCGGCTTCTTTCGAAGCCGGCATCCAAAATAGGGGAACCAAAAAGTCAAATAACCCCTAACAAATCATTTACTTCGTCGATAAATATTCATGGACATGAAGAGCTGCCTCACGGCCTTTCGAGATGGCCGTTACTACAAGGCTGGCACCATTGGCTGCATCGCCGGCCGCAAATACGCAGTCTTTCGTAGTAGCAAACGCCCCGTTAATTTTAACATTTCCGCGATTATCAAGCCCAAGTTCCAGCTCTTCCACCAGACCTTTATGGATTGGATGAACAAATCCCATTGAGAGAAATACCAGGTCAACCTCAATGGTTCGAAGGGTATCTTCTTTTTCCTGCATAACCCATCTGCCATTGTCCTGCATCCAATCTACCTCAACAACTTCGACGGCCTTCAGATGGCCGTTTTCACCGATAAACCTGCGTGTCGACAAGCTCCACATACGTTCGCAGCCCTCTTCGTGCGAGGTGGAAACCTTCATCACATTTGGCCAATAGGGCCAAGGATTATCGGGCGTCCGCGAAACCGGTGGTTTGGGCATGATCTCAATCTGAGTCACTTTGGAAGCCTTCTGGCGGTTGGCAGTCCCGACACAATCGCTGCCGGTATCGCCACCTCCTATAACCATAACTTTCTTTCCACGGGCATCAATCCGTTCATCAGGAGAAAAAGTCTCTCCTCGATTGACCTTATTCTGTTGTTTCAGGTAATCCATGGCAAAGTATACGCCTTTCAGGTCGCGTCCCTCGACAGGCAGGTCCCGCGGCTGCATAGCACCAATAGCCAAAACCACAGCGTCGTATTCATTCAGTATATCAGCTCCCCTTATATCTTTTCCAACACAGGTATTAACTCTGAATTCAATACCTTCTGCTTCAAAAATTCTGAGTCTTCTGTCAATAACTTTTTTGTTGAGTTTAAAGTCGGGTATTCCATACCGCAAAAGTCCGCCAATAGCATCATCTTTCTCAAAAACAGTGACAGTATGCCCCCTCTGATTCAACTGATCGGCAACAGATAATCCTGAAGGCCCCGAACCAATGACAGCCACCTTTTTACCTGTCCTCTTTTTCGGAGGGCGCGGTTGAATTAAACCAAGCTTAAACGCCTTTTCAACTGTTGAAGCTTCATTTTCACGTATGGTAACCGCCTCATCGTGAATAGCCAGCACACATGATTTTTCGCAGGGTGCCGGGCAAACACGGCCCGTAAATTCGGGAAAACTGTTTGTAGAATGTAATATTTCACTGGCAAGTTTGTAATCCTTACGGTAAAGAGCATCCTGCCATTCCGGAATTTTACTGCCTACCGGGCATGCCCAATGGCAAAAGGGGATACCGCAGTCCATACACCGCGATGCCTGTAACCGGCGATCCTCATCATTCAGGGTTTGCTCAACTTCACCATAATCATCAACCCGCTCATTGACAGGACGATATCCACTTGTTTTTTTCTGAACTTCTATGAATCCTCTTGGATCTCCCATAGCTAATAACCATTATATGACTTTTGAATAAAAAAGCCGGGATTAACATTTGATTTACTCTCTCAGATGCGGAGCATCTTCCGTCTCACGCAACTTTTTCTCCAATTCTTCAACCTTCTGCTGCTCAAGTACTTTCTTGTATTCAAACGGAATTACTTTTACAAACCGTGGCAGATATTTATCCCAATTGACAAGTACCTCCCTGGCTTTAGCACTATTGGTGTGCAACAGATGCTTATGAAGAAGAAACTGGAGTTCCTGAACATCCTCATAGTCCTGGACGGGCAACAGATCAACCAATCCTTTGTTACAGAAAAAGTCAAAATTTCCTGTTTCATCCAGCACATAGGCTATTCCCCCGCTCATTCCTGCAGCAAAATTCCGTCCTGTCGGCCCGATCACTACAACACGTCCTCCGGTCATGTATTCGCAGCAATGGTCTCCGGTTCCTTCAACTACGGCATTTGCACCCGAATTCCTTACCGCAAAGCGCTCACCGGCTATACCGTGGACATACAAATGACCACTGGTTGCACCATAAAGAACTGTATTACCTATTATAATGTTCTCCTCAGGTTTAAACTTATGACCCGTTGGGGGCACAACAATTATTTTCCCGCCGGAAAGTCCCTTCCCAAGATAATCGTTAGCCTCTCCCTCAAGACGAAAACTAACCCCGTTGACAAGAAAAGCACCAAAACTCTGTCCTGCAGAACCAGAGAACGAACAATTAATCGTATTTTTTGGAAGCCCTTCTTCACCATATATTCTCGAGACTTCACCGGATAACATGGCTCCGACGGCTCTGTCGGTATTGTTTACCGGATATGCCATCCAGACACGCGATCCGCTTTGAAGAGCAGGATGAGCTTCTTCAATAAGCTTCCTGTCAAGCACATCATCAATTTTATGATCCTGCTCCATGGTATTACGCAGCGGGTATTTATGACCTTCTTCCGGGAAGTGCAACAATCCGGATAAATCCAATCCTCCGGTCTTCCAGTTTTTCACGTCAGGGTCTCTTTCAAGAAGATCACTCCGGCCAATAATTTCATCAAGCGATCGATATCCCATTTGGGCAAGTATTTCTCTCACCTCCATCGCAATGAAGGTAAAGAAGTTGATAAGATTTTTGTACTTGCCGATAAACCGCTTCCTCAAAACCTCATCCTGCGTGGCAATTCCTGCCGGACAGGTATTCAAATGGCATTTGCGCATCATGACGCAGCCCAATACAATAAGGCTGGAGGTAGCAAAACCGTACTCTTCGGCCCCAAGAAGAGCCATTTTTACGACATCATGGCCGGTCTTTAACTGCCCGTCGGTCTGCAATTTCACGCGTCCTCTGAGATTGTTGAGCACCAGCGTTTGCTGTGTTTCGGCCAGTCCCAGTTCAACAGGTAATCCGGCATGCTTGATAGAGCTGGTGGGACTTGCACCGGTACCTCCTTCGGTCCCGCTGATCACTATAAGATCGGCATGCGCTTTAGCCACCCCGGCAGCAACAGTACCTACACCTGTTTCGGAGACCAGCTTAACGCTGATTTTGGCCCTTGGATTTGCATTCTTCAGATCAAATATCAACTGGGCAAGATCCTCAATTGAGTAGATATCATGATGCGGAGGAGGTGAAATAAGGGTAATGCCGGGGGTGGAATGTCTCAGTTTGGCAATTACTTTATCCACTTTATATCCGGGTAACTGACCGCCTTCTCCAGGCTTTGCTCCCTGAGCAATTTTTATTTGCAACTCATCGGCATTGACAAGGTAATTATTGGTAACCCCAAACCGGCCGCTGGCCACCTGTTTTATGGCGCTTCTGGCCGTGGTACTAAACCGTTTAGCATCTTCTCCTCCTTCGCCGGTATTACTTCTTCCTCCGATTTCATTCATCGCCATAGCGAGGGCTTCATGCGCCTCTTTGGAAATAGAGCCGTAACTCATTGCGCCCGTCACAAATCTTTTCATGACAGACTCAACAGGTTCTACCTCCTCAATATTTATAGGTGTACCGTTTTTAAATTTTAAAAAGCCACGTAAAAACAGCGGTTTTCTATTATCCTCCTCAATCTGACGTGAATACTGCTTATATTTATCGTAATCGTTTCTGGAGGTTGCCCATTGGAGTAACCCGATAGATTCCGGATTCCAGGCATGTTTCTCTCCGTATTTTCTGTAAGCATAGGCCCCGGCACTTTCATACGGGCCTTTTGGCAATAACTCATCGAAAGCCTTCTGATGGAATTCAAGTGCCTCTTTAGCAATTTCCTCAAACCCGACCCCACCGATCCGGGATGTCGTTCCGGTAAAATATTTGTCGATTACTTCCTGTGAAATCCCGATTGCTTCAAAAATCTGAGCTCCATGATAGCTGCGCAGGGTCGAAATGCCCATTTTCGACATCACTTTCAGTATACCTTTGTCGACAGCCTTAATGTATCTCTCCCTTGCTTCACTGTAAGAACCTTCAATTTTCCCCTGCTTTACTAAGTCGTTAATGGCTGCAAAGCATACGTAGGGATTGATGACACTGGCTCCATAGCCCAGCAACAATGCAAAATGCATCACTTCACGAGCCTCCCCCGTTTCAATAATCAATCCCACCTGCATCCTCTTTTTGGCCTTTATCAGATGATGATGAACTGCCGCGGTAGCAAGTAACGAAGGAATAGCGGCATTCTCAATACTCACTCCCCTGTCGCTCAGAATAATATAATTATTCCCGTCATCCACTGCTTTCCCGGCCCGTATGCATATATTTTCCACTGCTTTCTCAAGCCCCTTTCCGCCTTCAGAGGCACGGAAAAGCATAGGAATGGTGACATGAGTGAATTCTTCGCGGCGATAATCCTTTATTTTGCCCAGGTCGGTATTGGTAATCAGCGGACTTGTAAATTTAACAGACCTGCAATGTTCAGGACTTTCCATTAGCAGATTTTTAGACACAGAGCCAATATAATTGGTGAGTGCCATTACAAGTCCTTCCCGGATAGAATCTATGGGGGGATTTGTCACCTGTGCAAATTGCTGCCTGAAATAACTAAAAAGACGTTGCGGCTTGTCCGAAAAAATGGACATAGGTGTATCATTCCCCATTGATCCCACTGGTTCGACGCCGTTCCTGGCCATGGGCGTAATAATCATACTTAACTCCTCCTTATTGTATCCGAAGGCCTTCAGATACATGTCATACTTGTCGCCCAACTGCGAGGGTACGCGTTGCCGGACTTCAATATCCTTCAGACTGATACGGTTTTCATTCAGCCAGTTCTGGTAAGGATGTCGACGGGATAGCTGGGCTTTGATCTCCTCATCCGGAATTATGATGCCCAACTGAGTATCTACAAGTAACAGTTTCCCCGGTTTTAATCGCCCTTTGGCTACAATTTTTCCGGCCGGAAAAGTTTGTACGCCCACTTCCGACCCCATCACGATAAGGTCGTCATCGGTAATTACATAACGTGAGGGGCGAAGTCCGTTCCGGTCCAGTGTCCCGCCAATATACCTGCCGTCGGAAAAGACAACAGAAGCCGGTCCGTCCCATGGTTCCATAATGGTACTGTGATACTCGTAATAAGCCTTCAGGCTGGGAGGGATGGGGTTCTTATCGTTCCATGATTCAGGAATCAGCATAGTAAGCGCATGTGGCAGAGAGCGCCCGGCAAGAAACAGGAACTCAAGGACATTATCAAGCGATGCCGAATCACTTTTCCCTTCTTCAATGACCGGAAACAATTTTTTAAGGTCTTCCCCGAACATATCCGACTCAAGCAAGCCCTCCCTGGCCTGCATCCACATGCGGTTCCCTTTAATGGTATTGATTTCACCGTTGTGGGCCAAAATACGAAAGGGTTGTGCCAAATCCCAGGTGGGAAACGTATTGGTGCTGAACCTGGAGTGAACCAGAGCAATCGCGCTCATCATGCGCGAATCCTGTAAATCCGTAAAATATTCACTCAGTTGAGCAGGCGTAAGCATTCCCTTATAAATAAATACTTTGGAAGACAAACTCACAATGTAAAAACAATTCTTCCCCTTAATATCAGACTTGCGAATTGCATTTTCAGTAACCTTCCGAAGCAGATACAATTTCCTTTCAAGTGCATCCTGTTCACTGAAATTACCGGTCACAAAAACCTGTTTGATGACAGGCTCACTGCTTTTGGCAATCTCTCCTATAGCATCCGAATCCACAGGAACATCCCGGTAACCAATAAGCTCAAGACCCTCTTCAATAATATTCTGATTCAGAATTTCCAGGCAGGCTCTGGCAGAATTGGCATCAGAAGGCAAAAAGACCAACCCGGTACCGTAACTTCCCGCTGCCGGCAAATCGAAATCCAGTGTTCTGAAATAATCATGCGGAACCTGCATAAGAATACCCGCACCGTCACCCGATTTATTATCGGCACTTTCGGCACCACGATGTGTCATATTCACAAGTACCTCCAGGCCTTTCCTGACGATGTCGTTAGACGGTTTTCCTTTGATGTGCGCCACAAATCCAATTCCACAATTGTCATGTTCATTGACCGGATCGTACAGCCCCTGAACTTTCGGAAAACGTTGCTGCATACTAAATTATTTTAATGGAGATAAACAATAGGATAACTTCGTATTTTGAAGCATCCTGTTTTACACTATCACATTTTAAGTGGAAAAAATTAATATTCGAAAGCAAAAATAGCTATTTTGATTACATTTATCAAATTTCGAAGCAACAATTCTTACAATTAACTACTTTAATTAGTGTCTGCCATTAAAGCCAACATTTCTAAATCGGGGTTCACTCTAAGTAAAGCGATACATTCGTAAACCGTATCGATCCGCCCGGCTTTTCTTTGTAAGAAATTAGGTATAAACTACTGAGCCCGGTCTAAAAAGCATCTTTGTTGCCAAACTCGTTGTTGTTTTAAATTTTTGCATCCTCATTAACAATAAGTTAACTTCGGTACAAAAATTTAAAACGCCTGGATTTTGACAAAAATATGCCTTTTATACTGCACTCAACTACTAACTATTGACTACTGACTAAACCGGTCCACCTGAGAATTTGACCATGAATAATTCCTCTATTTAGGTATTAGGGTTCTTAATTATTTATTATTTTAGCAACATCCAAAATCCGCAAAAAATTATCAAAAGAATCGTTGTATCCCTTTCGGATTCTATTTAAAAAAAACAACCCGGGATGTAATTTCTATTATTTTTTGCTATCTTGAAAACTCAAACATGGAACGTGTCAAGAAAATAGTCGACTTTTATGCAACCGGCTTCAGGGAGCTACCGGACTGGGGAAGAGCGCTTTGGATCATAATACTCATCAAGCTCTTCATTATGTTTGTGGTATTACGCCTTTTCTTTTTCCCTAATCAGCTACAAACCAATTACAAGACGGATGAAGAACGGGCAAATCATGTTATCGAAAGCATAACCAAATCATAAGATAAGTAATAACGATTAAACCTCTGATACAATGCTTGAGAACATTGACTTCACCCTGGTCAACTGGTCGCGGGGGCAATTTGCCCTCACCGCCATGTTTCACTGGATATTTGTTCCTTTGACACTGGGGCTTTCCTATATCATGGCCTACATGGAGACCATGTATGTAAAAACAGGTGATCCGGAATGGAAAAGGATCACTAAGTTCTGGATGAAACTTTTCGGAATTAACTTTGCCATCGGCGTTGCAACGGGTATTATTCTGGAATTTGAATTTGGTACGAACTGGAGTAACTATTCCTGGTTTGTTGGAGATATTTTCGGAGCGCCGCTTGCCATTGAAGGCATTATGGCCTTCTTTCTGGAAAGCACATTCATTGCGGTCATGTTTTTCGGATGGGACAAAGTAAGTAAAAAGTTCCATTTAACAGCTACATGGCTGACAGCCGTCGGTGCAAGTCTGAGTGCTATCTGGATACTGGTAGCCAACGCATGGATGCAAAACCCCGTTGGTACCATCTTCAATCCCGAAACTGCCCGCAACGAGATGATCAATTTCTGGGATGTTTTCCTTTCGGAGACAGCCGTTAACAAATTTGTGCACACCACTACATCAGGTTTTGTGCTGGCTTCCATTTTTGTAATCGGGGTCAGCAGCTGGTTTCTGATTAAAAAGCGGGAGTTGCTGCTTGCCAAGCGAAGCATTGTCATTGCCTCGGTTTTCGGGCTTATCAGTTCGATTGTTCTTATCGGCACGGGAGACAGCTCTGCGAAAGAAATTGTAAAATCCCAACCGATGAAGCTGGCAGCGATGGAAGCTCTTTATGAAGGGCAAACCAATGCCCCGTTAGTCGCCTTTGGCATCCTGAGCGGAAAAGAAAACCACAAAAATGTTGATGCAGACAGTCAGGCCGACTTTCTCTTTAAAATTGAAATTCCTTCAATGCTTTCATGGCTCGCCTATGGAGATGCCGACAATTTTGTAGCCGGAATAAAAGACCTCATCATGGGCAATGAGGAACAGGGCATTCTCTCATACGAGGAAAAAATAAACCGCGGATACGAAGCTCAACAAGCGCTTCTTGCCTTAAAAGAAGTTCAAAAGACCAATCCGGAGAGCCCCGAAGCGGAAGAGCTGAAAGCCAAATTCAGGGATCCGGATTTTATCGAAAACAATGTTAAATATTTTGGGTATGGAAATTTTTATGATCCAGATCCCGAAGTATTGAAGAAAAACGCATTCAGGATGGTACCTCCAATTTCCATGACCTTTTATGCTTTTCATATCATGGTAATTCTTGGCGTTTTGTTTCTGCTTCTTTTCGCAGTTTTCCTCTATCTGGTTATGAAGGACCAACTGCACAATAAAAAATGGCTTCTATGGGCAGGGGTTTGGACCATTCCCCTGGCTTACATTGCCTCTCAGGCCGGCTGGATCGTTGCCGAAGTAGGTCGTCAGCCCTGGGTTATACAGGACCTTATGCCAACCATGAAAGCGGTGACTCAAATAGATGTTGGCTCGGTAATGACAACGTTCATATTGTTTTCGGTGACTTTTGTCGGCCTTTTCATAGCCGAAGTCAGGATTATGATTAAACAAATCAAAGTAGGACCCCAAAAGAAGGAGGAACCAAAAAATGTTTGAATCATTAACACATTTTGCATTGCAGCAATACTGGTGGATCATTATTTCTGTACTTGGAGGAGCTTTGGTATTCCTGATGTTTGTTCAGGGTGGACAAACGTTGATTTACCAGGTTGGCAAATCCAAAGAGGAACGCACCATGCTGATCAATGCCCTGGGCCGTAAATGGGAATTTACTTTTACCACACTTGTTACCTTCGGAGGAGCTTTTTTTGCATCATTTCCCCTTTTTTACAGCACCAGCTTCGGTGGTGCTTACTGGGCCTGGATGGTGCTCTTGTTTGCCTTTATTCTGCAGGCAGTCTCTTATGAATTCCGATCCCGTCCGGGCAATGTTTTCGGGGCACGTACCTATGAAACATTTCTCTTCATCAACGGATTGATCGGGACTTTTCTTTTGGGTGTGGTGGTGGCCAGTTTTTTTACCGGCTCACCGTTTACTTTGACCGATCTGAACGAAACCCGATGGGAGTCACCATTACGTGGGCTGGAGCTATTATTTAATGTACATAACCTTACTCTTGGTTTGGCCTTATTCTTTCTTGGCCGCACACTGGGCCTACTCTACTTTAAAAATACAGTAGAAGATGAAAAAATCGAAAATAATATTCAAAAGCAACTTTGGTATAACGCTTTACCGTTCCTGGTACTCTTTATTGTATTCATAACCTGGCTGATGTTTCGTGACGGATACGCTATAAACCCCGATAACGGAGAAATTTTCATGGAACCGCATAAATACTTCCGTAACCTGATTGAAATGCCGCTGGTACTGATATTGTTTCTGGCAGCTGTAGTCCTTGTCATTACCGGCATTGCCATCACGCTGTTCAGTAACAGCTCTGCTGGTATATGGTATACCGGGCCGGGGACATTTCTTGCCGTGTTTTCTCTTTTTCTTGTCGCAGGATTCAACAACACCGCCTTTTATCCTTCGAGCATTGATCCTCAAAGCTCACTGACAATTATGAAAGCCTCATCCAGTCATTTCACTCTGACAGTCATGAGCTACGTATCACTGATGGTTCCAATAGTGGTCGCCTATATCTGGTTTACATGGCGGGCCATTAATAAAAAGAAAATCAGTAAAGAGGAATTGTCATCCGGAGAGTCACATTTTTATTAGATGATTTGTCTATGTGTCAGGTTGGATAACTTAAACCTTAAACAAATCTCAGGAAAAAGAAGACAAACAAAAAACATTAACGATATGAGTTATTTTGGATCTGTTCTGATGCATCTTTTGTGGTTGGCAACTGTAGCCATTGGCTATTTTGCTTCGATGATGGCCATAAAGATATTTGATAAAAAATGGAAAGAAAAAACAGAAGCTGAAGAAGCAACAGGGAAATAACGATGATAAACAGGGCTTTGCAGTAATCAAAGTCCTGTTTATTGTGCATTGGTTAAAATTCTACGAAATGACGCCTTCGGCGTGGATGTTTATTTTGTGCATCAATGCTATAATATGGAAGCCCTTCAGGCTCCGTTCTATTAACCTCTTTCATCTCTGTCGCAAATCCGCAGTTTGTTTTAAGGAGCCAATGACATCTGTGCTACTACCATTCTGACGCCGGGCCGTGGCTATATTTCTACTTGCCTGATAACTACCATTCCTACCTTTATGCTCTGCCTCTTGCCCTGTTCGCCATGCCGCATTCTTCTGCCTGTCGGTTACTTATTTCTCTCCCCTGGATTTCTTTATTAAATCAACGAAATCATCGAAAAGAAACTCTGTATCGGTAGGTCCGCTCGAAGCCTCAGGATGAAACTGGGTAGAAAAAAAGGGTTTGGATTTATGGCGTATTCCCTCATTGGTGTTGTCGTTAATATTGACAAACAAAGGTTTCCACTCATCGCTCAAAGTGTCGGTATCCAGAACGTACCCATGGTTCTGACTGGTGATATAACATGTACCGGTGCCAACTTTAATAACGGGATGATTGTGTGCCCTGTGGCCGTATTTAAGTTTATGAGTTGAGCCACCGGCTGCGGTTCCAAGCAATTGATTCCCCAGGCAAATTCCAAAAATCGGCTTGTTACCGTTTAATGCTTTGCTGATGTGATTGATGGTAACATCACACATTTGGGGATCGCCTGGGCCGTTGGCAAGCATTATACCATCAAACTGATCGTTGTTGAAGTCATAATCCCATGGAACAAGAGTAACGGTAGTATCCCGCTTCAGAAGACAGCGAATGATATTGTATTTACCCCCGGTGTCGACTAATACAATTTTATACTTTCCATTCCCGTAGGTCACTTTTTCCCTGATACTGACACGAGATACTAAATTTTCCTTATTCGGATCATAAAAATCAATTTCTTCCCCGTCCACTTCAATCTTCCCAAGCATTGTTCCCTTTTCTCGCAATATTTTGGTCAATGCCCTGGTATCGATTCCAAAGATACCCGGAACTTCATTCTGCTTCAGCCAGTCTCCCAGCGAGCTCTTTGCATTCCAGTGACTATAATCAAAAGAATAGTCGGAAATGACAAATCCTGAAACATGAATGCTGTCGGATTCATAATATTTAAGAATTCCGTTTTCTTTATCATCTTTCGGCACTCCGTAATTTCCCACCAGAGGATAGGTAGAAACCAAAATCTGTCCTTCGTAGGAAGGGTCTGTTAAACTTTCCGGGTAGCCGGTCATTGCAGTATTAAAAACAACTTCCCCGGCCACAGATTTGTGATACCCGAAGGATTTCCCTTTAAAGACCGTTCCGTCCTCCAACACAAGCTTAATAGGCTTAAAATCAGGCATACTAAAATCTTCTTTAAATTTATCACTCGCCTTCCGCAAAAAATGCATTTACCGAAAAACCGGTAAATGCATGTAATTGTGGAACACTATCATGATGCAAAAATAGGAAAATGTTTGCATAAAAACCAGCCGGAAAAGAATAATTTTGAATATTTATTAAGTTTAATTCTTACAAACCGAATAAATATACATTAATGATATCTCAGAGCCCTCAAAAAACAGCGGAAGCACTTTCCGTAAAGAGTTCACAACATGATCCTTTAAGGATTGGAGAACATTTTATTTCCTTTTCTGAATCGGAACATATTCCAGTCGCGGATAAACGGCTTTGTAGGCGGGACGAATAATCCGGCGGCTCGAACAGGTAACTTCTTCTATGCGGTGTGCACACCAGCCGGCAATCCTGGCAACAGCAAAAATAGGGGTGTAAATTTCTTCCGGAATATCAAGACACTGATAAACAAACCCAGAGTAAAAATCGACATTGGCACAAACCACTTTGGAATTAGACCCTTTAAACTTATAGAATACTTCAGGGGCAATCCGTTCAATCAGGGCATAAAGTTTAAATTCAGCCAGACGTCCTTTCTCTTTGGCCAGTTCCTCTGCCTTTTCTTTAAGCAACACGGCACGGGGATCAGAGAGCGTATAAATGGCGTGCCCTATGCCGTAAATTTTACCTGTCCCGTCATTGGCCTTCTTGTTCAAAATTTTTTCGAGGTATTCGGCCACTTCATTCTCATCTTCCCAGTTTTTGACGTTTTGCTTGATGTTATTCATCATGTTGATCACTTTCAGGTTGGCACCGCCGTGCAATTCCCCTTTTAGCGAACCAAGTGCTGCAGCAATAGCCGAATAGGTGTCTGTTTGGGCCGAACTAACTACCCGTGTCGTGAACGATGAATTATTTCCGCCGCCATGTTCCGCATGCAACACCAGTGACAGGTCAAGCAAATCAGCCTCAAGACTGGTGTACTTATTCCCTTTGAGCATATAGAGGAAATTTTCGGCTGCGCTAAGTTCGGGTTGGGGATGACGGATAATCAGTGATTTCCTTTGAAAGGAGTGACGCATCCCATAGTAGGCATAAGCCACAATGACAGGAAATTTGGCAATGAGACTGATCGATTGTTTAAGAAGATTTTCAGGTGAATAATTTTCGGCTTCATCGTCGGCAGTATAAAGCCCCAATACCGAACGGGCCAGCATATTCATTACACTGCGACCGCGCAACGACAAAATCATATTTTTTGAGAAAAACTCGGGAAGTTCACGTTCCCGGGTCAACATTTCAGAAAACTCCTTCAATTGTGAAGTATTGGGCAATTTCCCCGAGAGTAACAGATAAGCGGCCTCTTCAAAGCCATGCCGTCCGTCTTGCTGAAAACCACGGCAAAGGTCCTTCAATTCAATTCCCCGGTAGTACAGTTCTCCATGGGCCGGGATGATTTTTCCCTGTTCATCTTTTTTATAGCCAACCACATCGCCAATGTTGGTCAGCCCTACCAAAACGCCGGAAAAATCTGCATTCCGCAATCCCCGTTTTACATCGTACTTCTCATACAACTCTTTGTCAATCTCACACGACTGAACTGCTGATTTCGCTAATTCTTTCAAAAAGGTCATACACAATATTTTTTGGTTAATTTGTGCTGTCCATAAAGTGCCATTTACTCTGTTATGCTTACCAAAAATACACATCCCGGTTTTTCGGGACTCCCTATTTTCGGAATTCGCAAGCCTTGCAAATGACACCTTCTGAAAAGACACATTATTAAGTAATTAATTTTTCAATAGCAGCCTCAACCTTCCCGAAGCTAAAACCATTCATCACGGCATCCATCTTCTCTCTGATTTTGTCATTACAAAGATTACCAATACTACCTTCGTGGGTATGCTCCACCCGGGAGGTGTCGGGACTGAACTTACCGGCTTCAATTTCCAGGCCTACCTGTTTATATGCATCCCGAAACGGAACTCCTTTCAGAACACGCCGGTTTACTTCCTCTACACTGAAAGCATATTTGTACATCTCGTTATTCATAATATTACGGACTACTTCCATGTGCTTCAGGGCAAGAGTCATTATATCGAGGCAACTGATCAATTCATCAAAAGCCGGAATAAAAATTTCCTTTATAATCTGCATATCCCTGAAATAGCCCGAAGGCAGATTACCTGTTATATATGCGATTTGTTGAGGCATATCGGTCAGTTTGTTGCAACGTGCCCGCAACAATTCAAAAACATCAGGATTCTTTTTATGTGGCATGATGCTCGAACCGGTTGTAAAATCATCAGGGAGCCTGATAAATCCGAAATTCTGGCTCATATACAGGCAGGCATCCATCGCCAGCCGCGATAAAGTGCCGGCAATCAATGACATGGCCATCGCCACGGTACGTTCCATTTTTCCACGCCCCATCTGAGCATATACAACGTTATAGCTGAGATCGTCAAATCCCAGTAAACCGGTTGTCATGGTCCGATCGAGTGGAAAGGAATTTCCATATCCGGCGGCAGCTCCCAGCGGGTTTTGGTTCACAATCTTCCAGGCCGCCAGCATCAATTGCATATCATCTGTTAAACTTTCGGCATAAGCCCCGAACCACAGTCCGAAGGATGATGGCATTGCTACCTGTAAATGCGTATAACCGGGCAAAAGATCATTTTTATGTTCGTCACTTTTGGTTTGAAGTGTCTTAAACAATTCCTGCACCGACCCGGCTATTTCCATAATTTTATGCCGCGTAAAAAGCTTCAGATCGAGCAGCACCTGGTCATTTCGCGACCGACCACTGTGCACCTTTTTACCAACATCTCCCAGTTTGCGTGTCAATTCAAGTTCTACCTGTGAATGCACATCCTCGACTCCTTCTTCGATTCGAAAATTTCCTTCTTTCGCTTCTTTATATAAATCCTTTAGTGCTGGCAACAAGGCGTTCAAATCATCTTCCGATAACAATCCGACTTTCTTCAGCATCATGCTATGAGCTATTGTACCTATAATATCAAACGGGGCAAGAAAAACATCCAGCTCCCTGTCCTTTCCTATCGTAAATAATTCTATCTTCTTATCGGTTCCGGTACCTTTATCCCATAGCTTCATAGCTGCAAATTTTATTAAACAAGTACATCTCAACAGAGGGTTAGAATTTCAGAATTTCAGATGTTCGATTTAACCTTGTAATACCGCATTTACCCGACAACCCTTTTAAACACAACTTGTAGATTTGCCTTCTGTTGTATAAGTTTTTCATAGTATTAACTTCTGTATCAACCCATTAAATTTCTATTCCCAGTAAGAAACAACATCCCCTCTCAGCAAAACCACCATTTTCTGGCAGACCTTATACAACAAAGCTAAATTTTGTTTATCGGGGGAAAAACAGGTATAAAATTCTCTCCACGGATGGGAAAATACTCATCTTCCCAACAGGAAACACTACGGATATAAATGAATAATATTCACAGAAAATTCAAAAAACAACTCGTTACAGTTTACTCCCAATCTGTAACCTTTTTGTTGAAATCATCACAAAAATAAACGATTTATTTTAAAAACACTAATAAATTCATCCGTATAAATTTTAATTATTAAGGTCGGTTGGAACCCTCATGTAAGGCTTTATACATATTCTTGTTGTGGTATGCCTTGTCAAGCCCGTTTTATCTTACATCTTACCATCTTACATCTAAAAATCTATTAAAACAAACTTTGCCATGCCCGTTTCATTCAAATCAGCCTTCAAAAAGATGAATATAAAATCATTTTAAATTGAATGAATATGCAAATTATCGAGTAATTGATGGTAAATCTTCACGCCTTCAACAATTTCTGATGGTCTGATGAATTCATCGGAAGTATGAGAACGCGAAGAATCACCCGGACCAATTTTCACCGTAGTAAACGGCATACGCGCCTGGTCGGAAGTAGTAGGAGAGCCAAATTTTTCGAGCCCCAGCTCTTCGCCCCTCTTAACAAAGGGGTGATTTACAGAGACAGAAGAGCTGTTTAGTCTGAAAGACCGAGCCTTTAATTCACAGTTGACATGTTGCCTGATAAGTTGAAATAATTCCTCGTTTTTATAGTGCTCATTTACTCTTATATCGACCATGAACAGGCAAACATCCGGAACTACATTATGTTGAGAGCCTGCCCCGATACCGGTAACAGTCATCTTCACCGGCCCGAGAAACTCTGATTGCAGGGGAAATTGATAATTCCTGAACCATTCAATGACAGGAATCGCTTCATAAATCGCATTGATGCCTTCGTCACGGGCTGCATGACCACTTTTACCTTTTACCGTTCCGTCAAGCACCATCAGTCCTTTTTCAGCCACAGCCATCTGCATACGTGTGGGTTCACCCACAACCCCGAGGTCAACAGGTCCGAGTTGGTCAAGAATAGAAGCGACACCCTCCTCTCCGGATATTTCTTCCTCCGCAGTTGCAGCAAAAATAAAATTACACGGATGTTTCTTTTCCTCCAGCATCCTGAAAGCGGCAAGCAATGAAACAACGGATGCACCTGCATCGTTACTTCCGAGCCCGGTTATCTTATCATCTTCTTCTTTGGGAGAAAACGGATCACTTGTCCAGCCGGAAGAGGGTTGAACCGTGTCGATGTGGGAATTCAGCAATATGGTGGGTGATTTTTCGGAGTAATATTTCGACCTGATCCACAGGTTATTCCCTTTTCGCTGATAATAATCCAACCCGTTTCTTTTAAAAAAATCTTCAAGCAATGCGGCCACTCCCTGCTCTTCGCGGCTAAAAGAAGGAACAGCTATCATTCTTTTCAGAAGCTCAATTGAATCAGTTATGTATGGATGAACGGACATATTTAAGTTCTCTAAAAAATTTATGAGCCCGGTCTAAAAATAACGCACTCATTTATTCGCCAAGCGTAGTACCTTTTCCGGGGATGGTCAATCCTTCAATATTGGTAATAACCACTTCCAGCACACCCCGGCTCAAAGCATTAAACCCGTTTTCGAGCTTGGGTACCATTCCTTCTGCAATGATGCCTTCATCACGATACATTTGGAACAATTCCCGGTTCAGAAAAGGAATAACAGAAGCGTCATCATCGGGATTGATCAATACGCCAGGTTTTTCGAAGCAAAAAACCAGACGGGTATCAAAAGCTTCTGCAAATCCCACAGCCAGAGCAGCAGCAATGGTATCGGCATTTGTATTGAGTATCTGTCCTGCTCCGTCGTGTGTCAAAGGAGCAACCACAGGAACAAGTCCCCGTTTAATTAAGGCCGTCAAATTACCAATGTTGACATCATCCACATCCCCAACAAAACCATAATCAACTTCGGTTCCTGTTCGTTTATGGGCTTTCACAATATTCATATCTGCTCCGGTAACGCCAAAAGCGTTGACCCCCCTTGCCTGAAGGGCAGCTACCACATTTTTATTGACTAAGCCGCCATAGACCATTGTCACCACCTCAAGCATCTTTTCATCTGTTACCCGGCGTCCTTCCACCATTTTGGTCTCTATTCCCAGGCGCCCTGCAAGGGCCGTAGCCGAACGCCCGCCTCCGTGGACAAGAAGTCTGGCACCGGGAAGCGATGCAAAGTCGTCCATAAATATGTGGAGTGTCTGTTCCTCTTCCAGAACTTTCCCCCCGACTTTGACAATGGTTAATTGTTGATCCATAAAAAATATGATTTAAAAAGCTAACGGACAACTGAAGAATTATACCCGGTTATCAAAACATCCGAAAAACTATTCCAAAGCTTCCAACATTCGTTTCAAAACGGTTTGTGCCGATACCACCCTGTTGGCAGCTTCCTGGATAACAATAGAATCGGGACTGTCAATAACACCATCGCTTACCACCATATTACGTCGCACCGGCAAACAATGCATAAACTTTGCATGATTGGTCAGGGCCATTTTTCTCTCATCAACTGTCCAGCTTCTGTCGGTTGACAACACTTTCCCGTATTCCGAAAAGCTGGCCCAGTTTTTAGCATAAATGAAATCGGCATCTCTGAAAGCCCTGTCCTGATTATACTCAACATGAATGCCTTCCATAAATTCAGGTGCAAGTTCATAACCCTCTGGATGGGTAACAGTAAGCTCCACATCTGCTGCCTTCATCCATTCCACGAAAGAATTCGGAACAGCCTGGGGAAGTGCTTTCGGGTGTGGCGCCCAGGTAAGAACAACCTTGGGGCGGCTTTTTTTCCTATACTCTTCAATGGTAATTAAATCGGCAAAAGCCTGCAACGGATGGCGCGTTGCAGATTCCATACTGATGACGGGTCGTCCGGAAAACCCGATAAACTGATTCAGCAACCGTTCGCTGTAATCCTCTTCCTTATCTTCAAATTTAGCAAAAGACCTTACGGCAATAATATCGCAGTATTGTCCGATTACCGGTACAGCTTCACGAATATGCTCGGGTTTGTCTCCATCCATTATCACACCAAATTCTGTTTCCAGTTTCCAGCCGTCTTTATTTATATCCAGCACGATCACGTTCATTCCAAGATTAGTTGCCGCCTTTTGTGTACTTAACCGCGTCCGCAAGCTGGAATTAAAAAAAATCAATACAGCGGTTTTATTTCTGCCAAGATGCTGATAACCAAACGGGTTTCTCTTCACTTCGGCGGCTTCATTCAATGCCTGCCGGAGGTCTCCGATATCGGAAGGTGTTAAAAATCTCTTCATCAATATAAATTTTTTGATTTACCGGCCTTATAGCCTCGCCCGGTTTATCCTGGAAATTCGTATGATTGAGTCCGGTCTGAAAAGCATCTTTGTTGCCAAACTCATGATTGCTTTATCTGCAATTTCGTAACGATTTTTCATGGCCGTATAGCGCCGTCACTTTCAACGATCCACTTATAGCTGGTCAACTCTTTCAGCCCCATGGGCCCACGGGCATGAAGTTTTTGTGTGCTGATACCTATCTCGGCCCCGAGTCCAAACTGGGCACCATCGGTGAAGGCGGTGGATGTATTGGAATAGACGGCTGCCGCATCCACCTCGTTAAAGAACCGTTCAACTGCTGCTCTGTCTTCGGCAATGATTGCTTCACTATGTCTGGAACTATTTTGGGATATATGAGACAGCGCTTCATCAAAATCTTTCACCACTTTTATGGCCATACGCAACGACAGAAACTCGGTACCGAAAGATTCGGGTGTCGCTTTCTGCAAAAGGTCTGAAGGATAGTGACCTTCGAGTCGCATCCAGGCGCTCTCATCAGCTTCTATCACCACATTCTTCATGGCGAGTGCAGCAACCAGTTCCGGTAAGTCGGAAAGCCGATCTTCGTGAAGTATCAGACAGTCAAGTGCATTGCAAACGGCAGGTCTTCTGGTTTTTGCATTGAACACAATGCGTTTCCCTTTTTCCAAATCGCCGGAGGCATCAAAGTAAGTATGCACAATACCTGCTCCGGTCTCTATCACCGGAATTTTAGAGCCTTCACGTACCGAATTTATCAGCCCCTGCGAGCCTCTTGGGATAAGCACATCCACATAACCATCGGCATTCATTAAGGCGCGGGCGGCCTCCCGGTCGGGTGGAAGCAGTTGAATGACATCATAAGAAACGGAATGGGCAGCCAGACATTCCCGAATTATTCCGGCTGCGGCAAGATTAGAATGCCAGGCATCCTGTCCTCCCTTCAGTACCGACACATTTCCCGACTTAAAACAAAGTGAAAAAACATCGAAAGTCACATTGGGACGTGCTTCATATATAACACCAACAACCCCAATCGGTACACTCACTTTTTTAAGGTGCAATCCGGATGGCATGGAACGCTCGTCCAATATTTTTCCCAGGGGGGACTGCATATTGGCGACAGAACGCATATCGGCAGCAATCCCTTCTATTCGCTCCTGCGTCAACATAAGCCGGTCATACCGGGGATCGGACTCATCCATCCGTTCCATATCCTTTTTATTGGCACTCAGCAAAAAAGCACTTCGCGCGACCATTTCATCGGCCAGATCGAGTAAAACACTTCTAATATTATCATCACTCAATCGCACCATTGTTTGGGTGGCTTCAGCCGCTTTCCTGAATTGTTCGTTGTTGGTCATATTGATAGATAATTGTACGACATTTTCGGCGTCGCATTTTAATTGGATTATAATTGCTATAAAAGTTACTGCTCCGGTACCGCTCCGCGGTTTTCGTTGTTACCGGGTTCATTGGTAATGTTACCGCTCCGGACACCGCTCTGCGGTTTTCGTTTTGTCAACAACATATCAGCAATTAACAGCCGCGGAGCAGCGACAGATAAGGTATAGATTTGTTTGATCCCGGTTATGCCAGGTCAGGGTAAATGAACAAATAATCGTAATGAATCAAGGGGCGGTAACGTTCGTCATGTAAATGTCTTTCGGCAACCGCCCGGTCATATTGAGCCCTGCCGATGCCTAACAATTGTCCGTTTTCATCTTTTATCCGCAACAGGTCGCCCTTCTTAAAATCATCGTTGAGAGAAACCACGCCAGCCAGGAGCAGACTCCTTGCTTTGGGCCCGGTCAAAGCTGCCTTAGCTCCTTTATTGATGACCACTTCTGCTTTGGCAAACCCGTCGGCATAGGCCATCCACTTTTTAATGGCCGGTCGTGGACTATTGGGAACAAACCTTGTATGTGGCACATTTACATCTTCAGAAATCAAATCGATAATTACATTATCACGGGTGCCGTTAGCAATATGAACCGTAACACCCGCGGCAGCCGTTTTCCGGGCTACCCTGCATTTGGTCAGCATCCCGCCCCTGCCAAAATCACTCTTCGTGGCAGAGATATAGGCATCAAGGTCGTCCACACCCTCTCTTATTTCGGAAATAAGTTCGGAGCCGGATTCACCCGGGACACCGGTAAATATTCCGTCAACATTGCTGAGGATTAACAGCGCATCGGTATCCATCATGGATGCCACAAGTCCTGCCAGTTCATCATTGTCGGTAAACATTAGGGCTGTAACAGAAACTGCGTCATTTTCATTTACCACGGGAACAATTCCGTTGTCGAGTAAAACAGAAAAGCAGTTTTTCATGTTCAGATAATGTTCCCGTGTGCTAAAATCCTGTTTTGTGGCCAGCACCTGAGCACTTATAAGGCCCTGTTTTTCAAATAAATCAGAATAAACATTAACCAGTTTCACCTGTCCTACTGAAGACAATAATTGTCGCTGTGCAACCGGGTCTTTAGCGGATGCGTTCCTGATGGTATCGCGACCGGCAGCAACAGCACCGGAGGAAATCAGTATAACATGAATGCCCTGTTTATGCAACCAGCCAATCTGACCAACCAAATGTTCCATCCGCTGAACATTTAAACTCCCATCGTCCCTGGTCAGGACATTGGACCCTACCTTTATTGTTACAGACTTATAAATAAGCTTGTTATTTCTCACTTCTTTTTTGTGGCGTTTTCAATTTTTTCGTATGAAGTAAGTAAACCCTTGATCAAGGCTGAGCTGAACCCCTGATGCTCCATTTCGTTCAGACCTGAAATGGTAATTCCCCTGGGGGTTGTCACTTTATCAATTTCGGCCTCCGGATGAGTCTCACCTCTGATGATCAATTCCGATGCCCCCTTCACCGTCTGGGAAGCAATTTTCAGGGCAAGTTCTGAGCCAAATCCGATTTCCACGCCTCCCTGGGTGGCAGCACGGATAAATCTCAAAGCAAATGCAATACCGCAGGCTGCCAACACCGTAGCGGGAGACATTAATTCTTCAGGGATAAACTGAACGACCCCTACCGGTTCGAATAAATCCCGAATGACTTTATCCTGCTCTTCGGTCGATTGAAAAGAAGAAACACAGGTCATGGATTCGCCTATGGAAATAGCCGTGTTCGGCATGGCCCTGAAAATGCCTTTTCTTCCGCCTGCCATCTCAGAAATTTGCTGTGCATCTACGCCGGCAGCCAAAGAAACCAGAATGGCCTCCTTTTTAAGAGCAGGCGTAATTTCTTCTATTATATCTCTCATTTGAAACGGCTTCACGGCAAGAATGACGATATCAGCGTTATTCACGGCATTCGCATTATCCTGTTGAACTACAATGCCGTATGTTTCAAGTGTTTTGATAAGATGCACCCGTCTTCGGGTCACCACCAATTCCCCTTTAAAAGGTTGGTTCGCACTCATCAAACCTTTGGCAATGGAAGATCCAAGATTGCCTCCCCCGATTATAGCAATTTTATTGATCATGAATGTCTTTATTTCTTTCTCCGGCTACTTCCGGTTCATTAACTTGAATGTGCGCCCAGTTTTCACCACGTTTGATCCGTTGCAACTGAATTTCGCTTATCCCGAACTGACGGGCAATAATTTTCAGACGGGTTTTACGGCGCGGGTCCGATATTCTCTTTTTAAGCAACATCACCTGCGTATCGGTAAGTTTGCCTCCCTCACTCCGGCGGTTTTCCTTCAGGCGCTTGCGTCCTTCCACAACCGTGGGATTTTTTTGCTGATGCTCAAACATATCCTTTTTATTGGCCCAGCACAAATTTTCAACAAAATTATTGCATTTGTTATAATCCAGGTGAATCACATACTTCTGATCATCAGAATCTTTGCCGATAAATTGCTCAGCCACCAGTTTATGCACATAATAGGTTCGCGAACGCCCAAAGGGTCGCAGGGGCAATGTCTTATATCCTTTAAGTGTGCCTCCTTTAACAAAAGCAGCATCACTCATATCGTCGGCACAATAGCTGACGACGCGCCCGTAATTCGAAACAGCATAACGTTTTCGCAGGGCTCCTTTTTCGAAAGGGATTTCTTTCCATTCTTCATTCCAGTATGATTTAACCATAATTCAAGGGTTTAGGGAGCCAAAAGACGCCTCAGAGCCTTAATGAAAACATTAGCTTCCTTTTGGGTAAGGCTTAGTGGCGGAAGAAGCCGGATGATATTGGTGGAAGAAACGCCGGTAAATATGTACTCATCCTTTAATAGTGTTTTCCTGAGCTCATTTACCGGTGAGTCAAATTCCAGCCCTATCATCAGTCCGCGGCCACGAACCTCTTTTATACCACTGATTTTTCGAAGCTCTGACAAAAGAAATTTTCCGATGACATCGGCATTGATGATCAAATCTTCGGATTCAATGACCTCGAGCACTGCCAGCCCGGCAGCACAGGCAAGGTAATTACCACCAAATGTGGTACCGAGCATCCCGTGTCGGGCTTCAATACCGGGTTTGATCAAAACGCCGCCCATCGGAAAACCATTGGCCATTCCTTTGGCTACAGTTACTATATCTGGTTCAATATTTGCTTCCTGAAATGCAAAAAACTTCCCACTCCGTCCGTATCCCGACTGAATCTCATCCAGAATGAGCTTACATCCGGCTTTCTCACACAAAGTCTGAAGGTTTTGCAGGAACGAAATTTCAGGGATGCGTATGCCCCCGATTCCCTGAATACCCTCTACGATAACAGCACAAACATCGCCTTTCTGCAACTCTTTCTCAACAGCCACTATGTCATTAAGAGGAAGGAAAGTAACATCCTGTCCACGATTTAACGCTGCACGGATATTATCGTTATCAGTAACTCCCAATGCTGCCGAGGTTCTCCCGTGAAAGGCTTTCGAAAAAGCAACAACACGACGTTTCCCTGTGGCAAATGAAGCCAGTTTCAAAGCATTTTCGTTGGCTTCAGCCCCACTGTTGCACAGGAACAGACGGTAATCTTCGAGCCCGGATGTTTCGCCCAGTTTTTTGGCCAGTTCCTTTTGCAACGGGTTAATGACAGAATTGGAATAAAACCCTATACGGTCGAGCTGTTCTTTAATGCGCCGGATATAATGCGGGTGTGAATGACCTATTGAGATCACAGCATGACCCCCGTACAAATCCAGATATTCAACACCCCGATCGTCGGTAATGTAACAACCATTAGCCGAAACGGGAATCACGTCCAACAGCGGATAAACATCGAACAACTCCATTATTCTTATCGTTTAATATATTATGAGCCCGGTCTAAAAAAGCATCTTTATTATACCGAACGCTTATTATCAATACTTTCAGCAGTGGTAAACTTTGCCTGCTTGTTTCACCGGGTTATAATATGGTCCGGAAATGTCGCTGTACTCATCTGAGCACAGCGACAAACAAACAGAAGGGAGTAGGATTGAAAAAAATGAACACCTAAATTTAAACCGTAAAAAAACAACCCTTTATCTATCTCAAAAAGCCACTGGCTTCAGTCGTAGCCCCTCCTGTTCGTCCAGACCAAACATCAGATTCATATTTTGAACAGCCTGCCCCGATGCACCTTTGGTAAGATTATCGATAACACTTACCACATGGAGCTTACTGCCATACTTTTTCACATGTAACAAACATTTATTGGTGTTGACCACCTGCTTTACATCGACAGGTTTTGCCGATATTGTAACAAAAGGATGAGTACTGTAAAATTTCCCGAACAAATCATTTGCTTCAGTCTCACTTATCGGGCAATTCAAATAAACCGAAGCCAGAATTCCCCGGGAAAAATTACCCCTGACGGGAATAAAATTGAAGGCTTCATTAAAGCCCGGCATCAGTTCTTTCATGGTTTCGGTCATTTCATTAAGATGCTGATGACCAAAAGCTTTGTATACCGAAACATTGCCATTTCGCCAGCTAAAATGGGTTGTTCCCGAGGGTGCCTGTCCTGCACCTGTAGAACCGGTAATGGCATGTACATGTATCTCATCAAGCAGATGACCGGCCGCAAGGGGAAGCAATGCCAACTGAATGGAGGTGGCAAAACAACCGGGATTAGCCAGATACCGGCAATCTTTTATCTTTGGCCGGTTCACCTCGGGCAGACCGTAGACAAACTCATTGTTTTGTCTGTCCAGCCTGAAATCATTGCTCAAGTCAATCACCTTCAACTGATCCGGCAGGTTATGCTCTTTCATAAATGTTGCTGATCGACCATGCCCCATGCAGAGAAAAATGACATCTACCGCTTCGAAATCCATCCCTTCACAAAATTCCAGATTGGTCTCTCCAAACAGGTCGGTATGAACATCGAACAATTTATTTCCCGCATTACTACTGCTATGAATCCATACAATCTCTGCCGAAGGATGCCCAAGTAAAATACGGACAAGTTCTCCGGCTGTATATCCCGCTCCACCTACAATGCCTACTTTTATCATTTTTCTAATCAGATATTTAGTACTCCTCTATAAACTCAAACAAACTTTCACAATATGTCAGATTTAAGCATTGAGACCGGGCTAAAAAGTATCTTTGTTGCCAAACTCATTGTTGTTTTAAATTTTTGCATCCTCATTAACAATAAGTTAACTCCGGTACAAAAATCTAAAACGCCTCGATTTTGACAAAAATATGCTTTACTCAAGCATTAACACCAGTCTCCACATCAAATCCGTTGACTTTATTAAATATTTTCAGATAATTGCTCATCAGCTTTGTAAATCCTTTTACATCATTACCATCCCACTCTTTGTTCACTTCACCGTAATCGCCAAACCCACTCCTCATCAGATCGTGTGGCGAACGAATTCCAATCAGTTCAAAGCGGTAAGGATGAAGTTTCAGAATAACGTCGCCCGAAACATTGGCTTGCGAATGTTCCAGGAATGCTTCAATGTCACGCATCACCGGTTCAAGGTATTGAGCCTCGTGAAGCAACATGCCGTACCAGTTACCCAGCTGCTCTTTCCAATACAACTGCCATTTGGTAAGTGTATGTTTCTCAAGCAAATGATGCGCTTTAATGATCATCAGCGGTGCTGCTGCTTCAAACCCGACGCGTCCTTTTATCCCGATGATAGTATCACCCACGTGTATATCGCGTCCAATTGCATAAGAGGCCCCTAACGACTCAACTTTACGAATGGCATCGACAGGATTGTCAGACGACTCACCGTTAACCGACTTCAGCTCTCCCTTTTCAAAGGAAAGTATCATTTCTTCACTTCCTTCCTTCTTCAGCCGGCTCGGGTAGGCATCGTCAGGAAGAGCCTGATCGGAAGTAAGCGTCTCCTTCCCTCCCACGCTGGTACCCCATATCCCTTTATTGATGGAATAGGCCATTTTGGTCCAATCTTTATTGACACCTCTCTTTTTCAGGTATTCAATCTCTTCATTGCGCGACAAAGTAAGATCACGAATCGGGGTCAGTATTTCAATTTCCGGGGCCATTATCTGAAAAGTAAGATCAAACCGAATCTGATCATTTCCGGCCCCTGTACTTCCGTGTGCGATATACCGGGCACCAATTTTTCGTGCATAATCTACAATAGCCATAGCCTGAAAAATACGCTCCGAAGAAACCGAAAGCGGATAGGTATTATTCTTGAGCACATTCCCGTAAACCATATAACGGATGCAGTTCCTGTAATAAAGTCCGGTAATATCGAGGGTAACATGATCGGTCACGCCCAGGCTCCGTGCACCTTTCTCTATCTCCCCGAGTTCGACATCCGAAAAGCCACCCGTATTGGCAATTGCTGAATAAACTTCCAGTCCCTTCTCCTCTTTGAGGTATTTAACGCAAAACGACGTATCCAGTCCGCCACTAAAGGCAAGCACTACTTTGTTGTTCATTATTTCTATTTTGTTATATCAACTAAACATTCTTTCAAAATCTACCGGTAATTGCCGCCTCACCAAAGGCCTGATGAATCAGGCAAAGAGAGTAGAAAACAGGCTCTTCAGCAAATTTCTTTTCCCTGTGGACTGCTTGTTATTGTTCGACTTTAAGAACACAAACTGCTTAAATTTCAACCATCTGCCGTACACACTCAGCCGCTTTGGAGGAATGGGTTCCGGCTTTGCATCTTTTGCCGGATCAAAAAGCATTCCTGTACAAAGGCAATGTTTGCGGTTGGTACGCATCAGGATATCATAATTTACACAACTCTGGCAGCCTTTCCAGAACTCGTCATCGTCGGTCAACTCCGAAAAAGTAACCGGTTTATATCCGAGCTCCGAGTTGATTTTCATCACGGCAAGTCCTGTTGTAAGCCCAAATATTTTAGCATTTGGGTATCTTTTCCGTGAGAGTTCGAAAGCCTTCCGCTTGATTTTCTTTGCAAGACCCTGTCCACGATATTTATCCACGACAATTAATCCGGAATTTGCTACAAACTTCTCGTGTCCCCATGATTCGATGTAGCAGAATCCGGCAAACTCATCACCGTCAAGTGCAATAATGGCCTTCCCCTCAATAATTTTGTTACGGATATAATCCGGACTCCTGCGGGCTATACCTGTTCCCCTGATTTTGGCGGCTTCCGCAATGGTCTCCAGAATGGTATCCACATAAGGCAAATGCTCCTCCGAAGCAATCTGTATTTTTATATTATTTACCTGTGCCTGTGCCATTAAATATATATTGTTAGATATTTATGAGCCCGGTTTGAAAAGCATCTTTGTTGCCAAACTCATTGTTTTTTTAAATTTTTGAACCCTCATTAACAACGGGTTAATTCCGGTACAAAAATTTAAAACGCCTTGATTTTGAAAAAAAATGCTTTTTATACCGCACTCATTCTATATTAAAGATGTCAGATTTACAATAGATTTAAGATGATCACATAACCTTGAAACAAAGAATTTTTACAGTCAGCTGTTTATCACAAACCATCATCCCAAAACAGATTTCAAGGCCTTTGCAAAAACTTAACGAACGATTGTCTCACAATAATTTCTTTTTCAGTCCCGGCATAAACAAAGAAAGTGCATTGATAACATCAGGTCGCGATACCCCTTCCTTACTGATAAGAAGTATGGTGTCATCTCCCGCAATTGTTCCCAGCACCTCAAAGGGAGCATGACTATCGATGACCGAAGCGATACTGTTGGCAAATCCGGGCCGTGTCTTCAAAACAGCCATATTCCCGGAAAATTCAATAGATTCCAGTCCGCTAACGGGGAATACATCTCCATTTTCGTCTTCTCCACTCTTATCATCCTCTTCCGGCAGAACATAAGCATATCCGCCCTCTATATCGGGCCGCTTGGCCACTTTCAATGCCTTAAGATCACGTGAAAGCGTAGCCTGAGTTGCCGAAAAACCTTCAGTTTCCAGCAAATTAAGCAGCTCTTCCTGGCTCCTCACCCTGTGGTTCGAAATCAGCTGCCTGATGACATTTAATCTTTGCGTCTTTACCTTCATATCGACAAATGAAAAGACATTCCCTCATGCCTTAATACATAAAAGGAATGTTCAGTTCTATTTAATAATAAAATTAACCAATTCCTGCCAAGGAATAATTATTCAATATTGATTGCAAAATTATTCAAATTTCATAAACATCCAAAATTTATCCACTTTTTTTGCATTATTTATTCTTTTCAAAGAACACCTGAAATAGTGGTAAGACTTTTGCCAGCAAGAAAAACAAAAACTTTCTCTAAAAATCATTTTTAAAATATATATTCAAAAAATATACAAAAACACCAAAAAAGATTATGGTCATTATTAAAGAATAATGTACCTTTGCAACCCGGAGAACAAGCAAGCCATTATTTGCATTAAAAAACAATCAATCAATGAAGAAGCACATCAAGAAAGCGGTTATCCTGGGTTCGGGAGCCCTGAAAATCGGAGAAGCAGGTGAGTTTGATTATTCCGGTTCGCAGGCACTGAAAGCACTTAAAGAAGAAGGCATAGAGACGGTTCTTATCAATCCTAACATAGCCACGGTTCAGACCTCGGAAAAAATTGCCGACAAGATATACTTTCTACCAGTCACACCCTATTTTGTTGAACAAGTTATTAAAAAGGAAAAGCCCGAAGGTATTCTCCTCGCTTTTGGCGGTCAGACAGCACTGAACTGCGGGATTCAGCTCTTCGAGCAGGGAATACTGAAGAAATACAACCTTGAAGTTCTTGGCACACCAATACAAGCTATCATCGATACTGAAGACCGGGAAATTTTTGCCGGTAAACTGGCCGAAATCAACGTTAAAACGCCCAAAAGTGTTGCTGTAACTTCGGTTCAGGATGCAGTTAAAGCCGCCGACAAAATGGGGTATCCCATCATCATCAGAGCTGCTTATACACTTGGCGGTATGGGTAGCGGTTTCTGCGCCAACAAGGAAGAACTCATCAAACGGGCCGACAATGCGCTGTCGTACTCCAAACAAATATTGGTCGAGGAATCTCTCAAAGGCTGGAAAGAAGTGGAATACGAAGTAGTGCGTGACAGCTACAACAATTGCATCACCGTATGTAATATGGAGAACTTCGACCCGCTCGGAATTCACACGGGTGAAAGTATCGTTGTTGCTCCTTCTCAAACACTAAGTAACTCAGAATATCATAAATTAAGGGAACTTGCCATAAAAATCATCAGGCACATCGGAGTAGTTGGCGAATGCAACGTTCAATATGCTCTTGACCCTTACTCAGAGGACTACAGAGTCATTGAGGTAAATGCCCGCCTGTCACGGTCCAGTGCACTTGCATCCAAGGCAACCGGCTATCCGCTGGCTTTTGTGGCTGCCAAGCTTGGACTGGGCTATGGTTTGTTTGAACTGAAAAACTCTATAACCAAAACCACCCCTGCATTTTTTGAACCTGCACTCGATTATATTGTCTGCAAAATACCCCGATGGGACCTGAACAAATTCACGGGCGTGTCCAAACAAATCGGGTCGAGTATGAAAAGTGTGGGCGAAATCATGGCCATCGGGCGAACCTTTGAAGAGTCGATTCAAAAAGGACTGCGAATGGTGGGACAAGGGATGCACGGTTTTGTGGCCAATCATCCGCTTAAAGATATCGTGTTGGAAACGGAACTTGCAGAGCCTACCGACCAACGCATTTTTGCCATTTCAGAGTCGCTTCAGAACGGGACTACCGTTGAAGAAATCCATGATCTCACAAAAATCGACAAATGGTTCCTGAACAAACTAAAAAACATTACCGATCTTAAAAACGAGCTTTCCAGATATGATTCTGTCGAAAATATCCCGGATGAAATGCTGCTTAAAGCTAAACAGATGGGCTATTCCGATTTCCAGATTGCTCGTCTCGTCCTCAATCCTGATGACGACAAGATGGAAGAAAACCTCCTGAAGGTACGTGAGCACCGAAAGAAACGTAACATCCTGCCTGTCGTCAAACAAATTGACACCATGGCCGGCGAATTTCCGGCCCAAATCAATTATCTATACCTCACCTATAATGGCGAATACCACGATGTGGAATTTGAAAAGGACGGCCGTTCGGTCGTTGTTTTGGGCTCAGGGGCATACCGGATAGGTTCCAGCGTCGAATTTGACTGGTGTAGTGTAAATGCCATTGACACCATCAACCAACAAAAATACCGTTCGGTGATGATCAACTACAACCCCGAAACGGTAAGTACCGATTACGACGTATGCGACCGGCTCTTTTTTGATGAATTAACTCTGGAACGGGTTCTTGATATTACCGATCTTGAAAATCCCAGGGGCGTTATTGTATCGGTAGGCGGACAAATTCCCAATAATCTGGCCATGCGGTTGCATAAAACCAATGTTCCTATCCTGGGAACTTCGCCCGAAGACATCGACCGTGCCGAAAACCGTCAGAAATTCTCATCGTTATTGGATGATTTGAAAATCGACCAACCAAGGTGGAATGAGCTTACTTCTATTGAAGACATTTATGCTTTCATCCGGAAAGTCGGTTATCCCGTTCTGGTTCGTCCATCCTATGTCTTATCGGGAGCGGCCATGAATGTTGTTTCCAACGAAGAAGAACTGGAACATTTTCTGGAACTGGCTGCCAACGTGTCCAAACAATATCCCGTAGTTGTATCGGAATTTATAGAACAGGCTAAAGAGATTGAGATAGATGCCGTAGCCAAAAACGGTGAGATGATTGCCTATGCCATTTCCGAACACATAGAATTCGCCGGTGTTCACTCGGGAGATGCAACCATTGTATTCCCCCCGCAAAAACTCTATATCGAAACCATCAGAAGAGTAAAACGGATTGCACGACAGATCGCTGCTGCTCTGAATATTTCGGGGCCCTTCAATATGCAGTTGCTGGCAAAAGACAACGACATAAAAGTAATAGAATGTAATTTAAGAGCCTCCCGCAGTTTTCCTTTTGTCTCGAAAGTTCTGAAGATAAACCTTATCGATATCGCCACGAGAGTAATGCTTGGTATGCCTGTCGAAAGGCCTGCAAAAAGCATCTTCGAACTCGATTATGTAGGTATTAAAGCCCCGCAGTTTTCATTTGCCCGCTTGCTCAATGCCGACCCGGTACTTGGTGTGGACATGGCCTCGACCGGGGAAGTCGGCTGTATCGGAGATAATTACTACGATGCAGTATTACAATCCATGCTGGCTGTAGGTTATAACATTCCGAAAAAGAACATCCTTATTTCATCCGGTCCGCTAAGAAGTAAAGTGGAAATGCTTCAAAGCGCAAAAATGCTGGTTGAAAAAGGATACAATATTTTTGCAACAGCCGGCACTCACAAATTTTTCAAAGAAAACGGCATCAAATCGACCATGCTACACTGGCCCGACGAACCCGACATGAAACCTAATACCCTGGACTATATCAGGGAAAAGAAAATCGACCTGGTGGTCAACATCCCAAAAAACCTGAGCAAAGGGGAACTTCGGAACGGCTATCGGATTCGAAGAAATGCCGTCGATTTTAACATACCGCTCATCACCAATGCCCGGTTGGCAAGTGCTTTTATCTATGCTTTCTGCAAGATGGATATTAGTGATATCCCTATCAAGAGCTGGAATGAGTACAGGTAGGGGAAGATGATTTGTTTTTAGATGTGAAACAGCCGTCTATTCCCGCCGGCAGGGATTTTTAACACGGTAAAAACTTACAATTATGAACCTCAGCATTGATTTATTGAACCCCCCCAAATCTACTGTCAGGACAATTTTCGGAATTTTGATAGTGATCTTCTCATTTTCCTATCTTTTTTATAATTTGAACACCGAAAAGTCCTTCAATCTACTTGATTGGATATATTTTGTTGTTTTTTTATTGCTGGGGCTCTCTCATTTAATAGAAGGAACAGGCATCTCCATAAGGAAGCTGTTTGGTGCGAAAGCCCATATATTAATAGATAACGAAAAAATCGTTTCCAAGCCAGAACCCTTCAAAAAAGAAACAAGAATCAAATGGAAGGACATTAAATCAATTGAATACAAAGCAGCCAGATACAAAATATTATTAATCAACAATAGTTCTATTGAAATTGACTTACCAACAAATGATTACAATTTAATTCAGATGATTAAAGAATCAATAAATTCTAAATCTCAAGAATACGATATCCCCATCTTATGAAAAAAAACATCACAAAAGAGACCTATTTGCCATTATATCGGCGAAATGAAAAAAGTATAAAATTCTTCATTACTATAGACATTTTAATATTCATTGTTGGCTTGGCGGGATTAGGCTCAAATTTATTCATCGGGAAAAACGCATTTTTAGACCTATCCGTTTGGAATAGCCTTATATTTATGGCAATAACCACAGCCAGTATTTTTGCTTTAGCAAAAAGCTTGCAAGATCAAAAATATTATATTTCATGGAATGAAGAAGAAATCAATTTTCTTTTACCAAAACAAAAGAAGCCGGAATGCGTGAGAGTAATTGATATTAAAGACATTTTTATAACCGATAGAGAAATAAAAATGATTTTGAACAATAACCAACAGAAAAGTATAAACTTAAACTTATTTTTTTTACCAAAACGAGATATAGTGAAAAATTATTTTGAGATTTTAAGCAAAGAAAATGAAAAAACCGGCACGAACGGTGGTTTAGCCCCCATTTAACCAAAAAAAAGGACCGGCTTTCACCAGTCCTTTTTTATCCTAAAATAAAATGAGCCCGGTCTAAAAAGCATCTTTGTTGCCAAACTCAGTGTTGTTTTAAATTTTTGCATCCTCATTAACAATGAGTTAACTCCGGTACAAAAATTTAAAACGCCTTGATTTTGACAAAAATATGCATTTTATACCGCACTCATAAAATATTTTTTACTCTTCGGCCGGCCACCAGCCGTCAACCATAGCTTTGTTGTTTTGATAGAACTGCTCGGCTCCGTCAAGTGGATCATTTGCGTTTTCAACAGCATCCATCAACTCGTAAAGTTTATCTTCTTCCAATTTAAAGTTTGAGAAGAATTTGGCCAATTTTGGAAATTCTTCTGTAAAACCTTTACGTGCCAGAATTCTTAACTCATCAGTGGGATAAACACCCATGGGATCTTCCAGATATTTGATATCGTAGCGCGCCCACATAAAGTGAGGTTTCCAGCCGGTAACAACCACCCAGTCATTATTGTTGATGGCCTTTTCAAGAGCGGCAACCATAGCTGTACCTGAAGAAGTTACCTGCTTAAAGTTGAGGTCATACTCTTCAATAGCCTTCAGGGTATTTTTATGAATACCGGCGCCACTTCCAATACCGATGATCTCTCCATCAAACTTGTCAACATAGTCATTCAGCTGGGTAATGGAGTCAATGGTCACATAACTTGGGACAACCAGTCCGGTAGTACCTCCCGCGAAAGCAGTCCCGATATGATCAATTTTATCACCAAAACGTTCCCAATACTCGGCGTGAGTATAGGGCAACCATGCATCCAAAAAGACATCGGCATCACCTTTAGAGAGTGAAGCATAGATTGGGCCCGGCTCAATGGGCTTAATTTCCACATCGTATCCCTCCTGCTTGTCGAGGAATACTTTAGCCAGGTGGGTCATAGCAATTCCTTCCGACCAGTTAGGATAAGGAATAAAAACTTCTTTTTTCTGCTGGTCACCTGCACATGCAACTACTGCCAGTGTGAGGGCAGCAGCGATGGTCAGATTCAATACTTTTTTCATTTTGTTTTTCATAATCATCTCCTTTTAAGGTTTGATATGTCGAATAAAATTCAACAAAATTCTTGTAAATCACAAATATATAATAGATTATTAGATCATTAGATCATTAGATTTAAGATTCCTGCCTAAAGGCAGGCAGGAACAATCTCTTTTCTTAAAAACATACAACTGATCTCAGTTCTAATAACAGCCATCCGACTGAAACGAGCATGACAAGGTTTGCCATCCTCGTTTCGTAAATGAGTATTTTGCCGGCAAGCGTAACACAGCAAATGGTACTTTATGAACAGGCACTCTATTATCACTTTTTCCCTAAACTACCCATAGCCTGCGTAACACGGTCCAGGATTATAGCAAGGATCACGATACCAAGTCCGGCTTCGAAACCAAGGCCTACTTTTGCCTGCAGGATACCGGAATATACACGCTCTCCGAGTCCGGCGGCACCTACCATCGATGCAATCACAACCATCGACAGGGCAAGCATAATAACCTGGTTAACCCCGGCCAGAATAGTGGGCATAGCCAAAGGTATCTGTACCTTAAACAACAACTGTCTTTGTGTGCTTCCGAATGATAAGGCGGCCTCTACCACTTCGCCCGGTACGCCACGAATCCCGAGGCTGGTAAGGCGAACAGCCGGGGGTAATGAAAACACTACGGTTGACACAACGCCGGGAACATTCCCGACAGAAAAAAACAGAATGGCCGGAATCAGATAGACAAAAGCCGGCATGGTTTGCATAAAGTCAAGAATCGGTCTTACTATCTGATCCACTCTACTGCTTCTGGCAGCCCATATTCCCAATGGAATACCTATTAAAAGAGCAATAAGTGCCGAAACCAATACCAGAGCAAGGGTTTCCATAGTCTCTTCCCAGTACTGCATCCAAAAAAGAAGAAACAGTCCTATAACAGTAAAAACAGCGAGACCAATGGCTTTTTTAAAGCCCTTTTTCGTGAATCCGGGTCTAAATCCTTCTGCCTGAACGAAATAGGCAATCAACGCCAGAATAATCATAATACCCCATGAGGGTACCGCCAGCAATGCCGTCTGAAAGCCATCCACCACAAGGTCTATCACATAGGCAATACCGTCCAGAACCGGTCCGGCATGGTCGGTAATAAAATCGATGGCTTGTTCTACAAATTTCCCAATATCAAGTTTATCCATAATTAAAGACCTCCGCTGTTTTTAATTTCAATAATCTCTTCACGGTCACGCCCTGTAACTTCGGCAATGACCGAAGAGTGAACCGCAACACCAAGCAATCTGTCTTCTTCATCAACCACGGGAAGTGGCAATTGCTTGTCGATAAACAACGGCAACAAATCTGCTGCCGGCGTGTCCGGAGAAACCTTTGGCATCACATCTGAAATCAGAATCTTTCTCATATCCCTGTCGTCCTTTTTCTTCAGCTCCACAACATCATGGTCCATCACAAAACCAAGGAACTTATTTTCGCGATCGACTACCGGCAGCCTGTTGACGCCCATTTCGCGCATACGCCTCAGGGCCAGCGCCGGGCCATCCTTTTCTATAATCAATTTACCTGTGTCCTTAAACATCAGACTTGATGCGGTAACAATTTTGCTACGGTCGACATTTTCTACAAAAGCTCTCACGTAGTCGTCGGCCGGTTTTACCAGTATCTCTTCAGGGGTTCCTATCTGAACAATTTCGCCATCTTTCATTATAGCAATGCGATCGCCGAGCTTCAAAGCTTCGTCAAGGTCGTGAGTAATAAAAACAATGGTTTTTTTCAATTTACGCTGAAGCTCGATGAGCTCGTCCTGCATGTTGGTACGGATAAGCGGGTCGAGCGCACTGAAAGCCTCGTCCATCAGCAGAATTTGCGGATCGGTAGTGAGCGCTCTTGCCAGTCCGACACGCTGCTGCATACCGCCACTCAGTTCCCGGGTCATCATATCCTCATAACCCTCCAGGCCAACTGTTTTAATCATCTGACGGGCTTTTTCGAGGCTTTCTTCCTCAGATTTCCCCTGAATTTCCAAACCAAAGGCAGTATTGGAAAGTACCGTACGGTGCGGGAGCAAACCAAAATGCTGGAAGACCATCGACATTTCGGTACGACGCAACTGGCGAAGCTGTTCCTCTGTCATCCTGGTAACATCCTTGCCATTGACGAATATGGAACCCGAAGTAGGTGTATTCAAGCGGTTAAGACAACGAATAAGTGAGGACTTTCCGCTACCGGAAAGTCCCATCACTACAAATATTTCGCCTTCCTCTATCGAGAAGTTGGCATTGTTAACCGCGACCGTACATTTGGTTTTTTCCAGTACTTCATTTTTGGACACACCCTTTTTTACTAATTCAAGGGCTTGTTTACGCCTGGAACCAAATATCACGTACAGGTCTTTAACTTCAATTTTACTCATTTGGTTTGAGTTTTCGTTTAGAAATAGTAGCCGATGTTGATGTTGAAACGGCTTTCCCAGTCGGCATCTTCTAATCCTTCAGCTAACCCACTTGACCAGGTACTATACACATTTCCTTCTTCATCTGAAATATCCGGACCTAACCAAGCATTGTTTTTCCCAAATGCCCAATCCACGTAGGTATAAATACTTCCGGCGGTAATAAGCATACCTGGAACCAGGTGCTGACTTGATTCAAAATTATCTTCTGCTTTATTAATCACAGAATAATCAACGTAGGGCTGAATATTGGAAATCGGCCCCCATTCAACAGGAATTGAATAAGCCAGACCGGCTACCCAAATATCACCTTCTGCGGCCACATTATAGTTGTAACTATAAGCTCCCATTTGAACCATGTCAAGATCATTTCCTTCATTATCTTTTGCTCCAAAATCGTACGAAATGTATTCGCCTTTAAAATTAAAATTACCAAAATTTCCTACTAAGTGAGCAGCAAAAGCATTGGATGATTCGGATTCATCGAGTACACTGTTGTAATTTTTTCCAAACTGGCCTGAAAGACCAAGCTCCAAACTTTCGGAAACATCGTAGGCAGCACGAACATTAAACTGATTAACCTCCTTAAGAGATGCATCTTCAGAAGGCGTTATATCATAAGAATAACGTGATGCATAGTTAGGAGAACCCTTTGGTTCCGGCTGATGGTAATAAGCAAAATTCAATTCCAGGTTTTCAATGCCGGTATAATCAAATTTTATACCCATATCATAATCGTCTTCCAAACCAACATAATATGGAATCTGGAACCACCATGAGTGAGACGCATATTGAGTGATACCGAAAGGTACCTGGCTTACACCCAGTTTCATATAAAGGTCATCTGAAAAGCCATAACCTAACCACCCGTGGTGTATAAAATGAGTATTATCAACAGGGTAGAAACGGTATTCAAAACTAAGATCAACGCCGACAGTACGAGCATTAACATTCAACCGCCAGGTGTCCCAGGTAAACTGGGGATCCGTCTTATCACCGTTCCAGCTCTTATCATGAATATTGTAACGAACTGCCCCTCCAAACTTCACATAGTCTTCATTCTTTTCCTGGGCATTAACAATACCCTGGGTCAGAAATGCTGCAATGGCAAAAATCGTAAATACTACTTTCTTCATAACAACTCTATTTTTAGATTAAAAATTAAAAATGAATTCTTCAAAACAACACATTGTTCCAAAAAACAAAAGATGTTTGGTTTCGCTACCGGGTAATAGCATGGTAACAGCAGGATAACAGAAACTCCCTACTCAGGGCTCTGCGCATTTAAAAGACAGTCTTAAAATTAAATCATTCAACCACTTAACGTCAAGTGATTTTTTCTTCAAACCACAAAAAAAAATTTGTTCAGTCCGATAAACACTAAGCTATCAAACTAAATAAATT
This sequence comes from Anaerophaga thermohalophila DSM 12881, assembly GCF_000191885.1. Classification (GTDB taxonomy): domain Bacteria; phylum Bacteroidota; class Bacteroidia; order Bacteroidales; family Marinilabiliaceae; genus Anaerophaga; species Anaerophaga thermohalophila. Next base: position 50,353 of record NZ_AEWI01000005.1, on the reverse strand, counting down.
ATTCCTAAAAAAATATTTTATTTCTATACCAACTAAATATGTGGGGTTTTCTATTTAAATCAGCCGGACAAAACAGTTGCAAAGGTAAAAAACACTCTTCACTTATGCAAAAAGTCGCACAGAACCTATTTGAGTTGTTCTGAATAGCAAACATGAATGAATTGAAAATGTTCAGTTCGCTTAAAGTAGACACCACCTAACTTCTAATCATCTGAGAAACCAAAAACAGGGAGCAGATGCTTCGTCGTTACCTCGTCAGAATGACATTAGACAGTCTGTCATTCTGAGCAAAGCGAAGCATCTCATCAGTGGCAAAGAGTCTTTGAATGATAAAAACCGGCTAAAGGAACTTGTTGTAACAAGAGAAAGATTCTTCGTCGTGCCTCCTCCGAATGACACTGAGCGCTCTGTCATTCTGAGCGGAGCGAAGAATCTAATATCAATTAAAGTATGATAAGTTTCATCGTTCCAATGACTTATACTAATTTTATACGGATGAAAATTGTTAGGATTGTTAGATTGTTAGGATTGTTAGCTAATGTAATAAAACTTATAATATTTTAACAACTAATACATTAACAATATTAACAACTTTAACAATTCTAACAGCCGTAACAATTTATTAAATGTAAGATGAAACGAGCATGACAAAGATTGTCACAAAAGGACATGTATAAATCTCAATCATGCGAGTTCCATCAGGCCAATAACTTAGATTAATTTTATACTGATGAAACGAGCATGGCAAAGCCATCTCTTGTCCCGGGTCAGCTAATTGCACGAATTATGCGAATTAAAAAGGGGCTGCCTAAAAAGTAATTCTTTTAAAAAACTGAATTCGATCCTTGCTTCGCAAGTATTGTTTTTTCAATTAGTTACACAGAGGTGCCCGGAGCACATCACAGAGATTCACAGAGAAAAACGGACTTTTTACTCTGTGAAACTCTGTGTACCAACTCCGTGGAACTCTGTGAAACAATAAATTATGCAGAGTTTTTAGACAGCATGGATAATTGGCATAAATTCGTTGACCCCACCAAGTAATTGCACAGCAATTAACTTATCAGGCTAATTCTGATTCGATTTTTTATAGCTTTTTGGTTCTGGCTTGTCCAGATTAGATAAAAACAAGTTTATTCGGGTATTTTATCAAAGAAACCAGTGAAGTTATTAATTTTGATGCACTAATAATTTAACCGACCTGAATATGGGAAACAAACAAAGAGAAAAAAAGAGTCGTGCTTCGTGGTGGGATAAAGCGAATCAGACACTTGCGGAAAACCATTCGATGCTGGTAACGGCAGCCTTCATTATATACTTGTTTTTCAGTTTTTTCACCTTCAGCCTTCGAATCAGCGAAGGTGGCGACGACAGCGCTTACATCATTCGTGCAATTTCGTTTTTGGAAGAAGGGAAATTTCCACAATTTCAGGGACCTCTTTATCCCTTTATACTTTCGTTGTTTATTGCCCTATTCGGAACCCGGATTGTTGTATTAAAACTGAGCTCCTGGATTTTCCTGTCGCTTTCGGTTTTTTTGTTAGGAAAAGCCATAGTCAACAAAGTATCTGCCATTACATTTTGGGGCATTATTCTGGCGTTGGTTGTCAATCACCATTTTCTCTACTTCGGAAGCCAAACGTACTCAGAGGCCTTCTTCATGGCTCTCCAGAGTTTCTTCATACTTTATCTTTTCAGGACAATAGAAAAACATGATAATCTTATCATTCCGGTTCGCTGTGTATTAGCCATTTCGGTATTACTGCTGACATTATATCTTACCCGAACGATCGCCATCGTGGCTGTTCCGGCAGTTGTTCTTTTCTTTTTCCTTCGGAATCAAAAAAAGGCAGCGTGGCTGACAATACTCTTTTTCGTTGTATTGTCAGGGGCTTTTATCGGGTTAAAGGCAATCGTTGCAGACAGTCCCACAGGCGCAGATTCTCAGCTTCAGTCTTTGTTAATGAAGCACCCCTACGATGCTTCTCAGGGTCGCGAAACATTTGGCGGTTTTTTCGAACGCTTTGCCCAGAACTCCAACATATATCTGTCCAAATATTTTGCAATCCTGACAGGCTTTAAAAATGCCATGTCGTTGTCGAAGCAGCCTCTTGTCACAATATTGCTCTATGCATGGCTCATAGCAGGAATGATCCGCTTCTACAGAAGAAACCCTTATCTCCTGTTCATCGGGATATATTTGATATTTATGCTGGGCACCACATTTTTTGCCCTGCACACAATTTGGGATCAGGTACGACTAATTATCCCCTTTTATCCTTTAATGATAATATTTCTTATCGAAACCGTTGTCGCCTATACTTCAAAAAGCAAAACAGCCGGGAAACAAAAAATTCCGGCGGTACTCCTGGCTTTTACTATACTATTATCAACGGCACAAACAGTAAAACAAACCGATTTTCAGGCAACATTTAAGAACATATCTGGTGACCAATATTACGGTTACACGCCCGACTGGCAGAATTACCTGAAAATGGTAGAATTTGCATCACATAATCTGCCGCCGGAATCTTACATTGCCTGTCGCAAACCGAATATTGCCCGTTTAACAGCCGGGGGTAAGGAATTTTATGGTATTTACAGAATCGATTCCGAAAATGCGGACACGCTTATTACGCAATTATACAACCGGGGTGTAACACACATTATTGTAGCTTCCCTGCGTAAAAATCCGAGAATGAGAACCGGCCAGGTGATAAACACCATTCATCGTTACATGAAACACATTGCCGACAAATATCCGGGAACTTTTATTCTCAGAAAGCAAATCGGAGAAACCGAACCCGCCTGGTTGTTTGAGGTGAATTACAACATCTGGCAACAAAAAAATAAAGAAGAATAAAAAATGGATCATATCCTCACCTATTACAATAACGCTGCAAAAACCTGGTCGCGTTACAGAAAACGAAAATCATATTACTGGGATAGTATTACCAGGCATTGCAATTATTTTATTCCAGCTGATCACAAAGTGCTCGAAATAGGCTGTGCCACAGGCGAAATGCTGGCCAAACTGGATGCGGACAATAAAACAGGGATTGACTTCAGTCCTGAAATGATCAAACATGCACGTGAAAAATACCCTGAAATACGGTTTGAAGTTATGCAGGCCGAAAAGCTCACACTGGAAGAAAAGTACGATACTATAATCATGTCTAACCTGGTGGGCGTTTTACCCGACGTAGAAAAAGCTTTCACCGAGCTGAACAAAGTGACACACGCCGGGAGCCGCATTATTGTGACCTATTACAACCGGCTGTGGGAACCCGTGCTGAAACTGGGCGAATGGCTCCGTATCAAACGGTCTTCACCATTGCAGAACTGGCTCTCTACCAACGATCTGAAAAATCTTCTTTATCTCTCCGGATTTGAAACTTACCGGGTCAACAAAAATATGATGATCCCGTTTAAAGTTCCGCTCATTTCATGGTTTTTTAACCGTATTGTTTCACGACTTCCTCTGCTCAGGCATCTGAGTCTCAACAATTACATCTTTGCGAGGCCGGCACCCGTTCCCGGTAAAACCGAAATTCAATACTCCACATCAATTGTTATCCCGGCAAGAAATGAATCGGGAAACATTGAAAATGCAGTTAAACGCATTCCGGAGTTCGGAAGCCATATAGAAATTATTTTTGTTGAAGGCAATTCCTCCGACGACACATGGGACGTTATAAACAAGGTTAAAGAAAAATACACACCTGCACGCGACATTAAAGCCATACGCCAGCCCGGCAAAGGGAAAGGAGATGCCGTGCGCGAAGGTTTCAAACAGGCAACGGGCGACATACTGATGATACTCGATGCCGACCTGACGGTGCCCCCGGAAGACCTCCCCCGTTTTTACCATGCCCTGACAAGCCGTAAAGGAGAGTTTATCAATGGCGTGAGACTGGTTTATCCAATGGAAAAGAATGCCATGCGACCACTTAATACCATCGGTAATTACTTTTTTAGCCTTTTATTTTCCTGGCTTCTCGAACAACCGGTTAAAGACACCCTGTGCGGCACTAAAGTCATGTTTCGCTCAGATTACCTAAGGCTGGCCCGAAACCGCCCCTTCTTTGGAGAATTTGACCCGTTCGGAGATTTCGACCTGTTGTTTGGCGCTTACAAGCTTAACCTGAAAATCATAGACCTCCCGGTAAGGTATCGCGAACGAACCTTTGGAAGCACTAATATCAGCCGTTTTTCCCATGGATTCATCCTCTTGAAAATGGCGGCTTTCGCGGCGGCAAAAATTAAATTCTGGTGAATAGTATACGACTTAGTGCTCGTCTATAAAGCAGGGAAAAGTTGTAACAACTCATGTGTCTGTTCAAAAAGTGGCGATTACAAGGCTTGCGAAGTCCGAAAACACGGAGTTTACTCACTTACGATAAGTAAACTCCATTTTGGGCTAACGCAACAAATATTACCTTATAATACTCCGTTAAACTTTTACGGATGTCTGAAAATTAATTGCTTACACAATGAACGGCACAAACCACAATTCTCTCATAATAAAAACTTTGCGTCATTGCGTCTCTGCGTTTAGGCTTTTTAAAATCGACTATTTACTTTATAGACAGCACGACTTAGAACACAGCCATTATCCGAAATATATGCCAACAAATTGGTGGTTTGACTTATTTTTTGAATTTTTACAGCGTCAATAAAAACTGAAAAACGGAGGCATGCAAAAAACAGCAATTTTCCCCGGTTCGTTCGATCCCTTCACGGTTGGTCATGAAAATATTGTCCGCAGGGGGCTAAACTTGTTTGACAAAATCTTTATCGCCATAGGGTTCAATGCAAACAAGAAAGATTTTTTCCCGGTTTCACAGCGAATAGAATGGATAAACTCGGTTTTTGCCGGCGAAAACCGAATTGAAGTCGTTTCATACGAAGGTTTAACAGTTGATTTTGCAAAAGAACTGGGTTGTAATTTCATACTCAGAGGCATCAGAACAGCAGCCGACTTCGAATATGAGCGTGCCATTGCGCAGGTAAACAAGGCAATGTCGGGCATTGACAGCGTCTTTCTGCTTACCTCGCCCGAGCATACGCCTGTAAACTCCTCTATAATCCGTGATATTCTTAAACATGGCGGTGATGCTTCAAGGTTTATTCCCGATAAAATAAAAATACAGGTAGCCAGAGTCAGCCGGGAACAATAACCTGGCATGATTCGTGCAAATTAAAAGGTCAGGATACTGAATTCCTGAAAATGTTAGGTTATAATAATGTGTAAAAAGCTACTCTTTCACTTCATTGCTTTGTCTTTACTGACAACGGCAATCAATGCCCAAAACAGGAGTGTCAGAATATATGGCTCTGCACCGGAGTACAGAAATTACGCGATTGTCTTCAGGTGTTATCAGAATTTTATAAATTACCAGCAAGAAGAACTTTTTACCATAGAAGTGGATGACAACGGTGCTTTCGATTTTTCATTCCCACTTGAAGAAACAACCTACGCCTTTGCCGATATTGGCCGGTTCAGAGGTTTTATGTATTTAACTCCGGGACAGGAGTATCACATCAAACTGCCTCCCTTTAGCCCGTTGTCGCAGGCTCAAAAGCTAAATCCCTTTTTCAAACACGAACAAGTTGTCATCGGAATACTTAATGAAAATTCAAACGGACTGAATGCAAAAATCCGGGATTTCGATCAGGCCTTCAACACTAAATTAAACGAATATGCAGTAAAGCTCCTCACTACCAAAAATAAATCTTTAGCTCAGGATGTCATCGACTCGCTCGAAACTGATTTTCCTTCGGACAATGATTTTTTTCGGGAACACAAACATTTTCGCTATGCAAGACTTGCCATGCTTGCCGGCAGAAACAAAGAACAGGATGTCATAAAAAAATATTTTTCAGACAAACCGGTACAGTTCAACATGCCGGCATACTGGACGTCCTTTAAAGAAGTTTTTAACGGGTATTGCCATACCTTCTTTGGTGAATACCATTTTCAAAGCGCCCTAAGTTACCCTACTGTCAGGGATTCTGTAAGATCGCGCGATATATTTCACCGGCCCGACTTTAGTGAAGCGGTGGCCCTGTGGATCATCTACGAAAGTTATCACGAAAAAATACTCTCTCAGAAAGTTGCCCTTCACCTACTGAAGCAATGCGCAGATAATTCCGGACAAAAACGCATATCCAAAACAGCTGCCGCATTGCACGACCGAATAGGTATATTGATGGAAGGGAAAGATGCTCCCGCGTTCAGTCTGCCTGATTTTTCGGGCGGAGAAAAATCGCTGAAAGATTTTGAAGGGAAATTTGTGTATCTCAACTTTCTGCACACCGAAAATTATGCGTGCCGAAAAGACCTGAAACTGTTGGAAAAAATTCATGATGATTTCCAGCCTGATCTGCATATCGTTACGGTTATTGTCAACGAAGACTTCGATCAGGCAAAACAATTTTTACAAGCAACCGAAAATACATTCAAATGGCATTTTTTATATTTTGCCATGCAGGGAAACCTGATCAACAACTACAATGTTCAGGCAGTTCCCTTATACTATCTTATTGATCCCAACGGGAAGCTGGTCATGGTGCCCGCTCCTGCTCCCGGCGAAAACTTTCAGGATGTCTTCATTGAGCAATTTAAAAAGTTCCGGAGGGAAGTTCTGCGAAAAAATAGTCGATAGCGGTTAGTAACCGACAGGAAGAAGGGAGAAGGCAGAAGGCAGAAGTTAGAAACCCGGAACCCTGATTGAGGTTGAGGATGCACCACAGATGACACAGATTTACACAGATTTTTCATCCGTATAAAATAAGTCTAAGTCATTGGCCTGATGGAACTCGCATGATTGATTCTATACATCAACTTTTGTGATAAACCTTGTCATGCTCGTTTCATCAGTATAAAATTAGTCTAAGTTATTGGTCTGATGGAACTCGCATGATTGAATTTTATACATGTTCTTTTGTGACAATCTTTGTCATGCTCGTTTCATCTGTATAAAATTAGTCTAAATTATTGGAATAATGCAACTTATCATGCTTTAATTGATCTTAGATTCTTCGCTCCGCTCAGAATGACAGACTGTCTAATGTCATTCTGAGGAGGTAACGACGAAGAATCTGTTCCCTGTTTTTGGTTTCTCAGATGATTAGAGGTTTTAAATGGTGTAGTAAAAACATCACAAGATTCCGTAAATAGTCCAACACTCCATCCCACTGTGGCTCCATGCATAAGCATCTCGCGAAGGTACACTACCTTATCTCAGGTACGCATTGATGTGACCAACCTATCTTTTATGGCTCATTAAAGGGGTCAATACTCCGTTAAACTTTTACAGGTTCCTGATAATTAATTGTTTACACAATCAATAACACAGAAGGACAGCTCTCTCATAATAAAAGCTTTGCGTCATTGTGTCTCTGCGTTTAGACTTTTTTAACGGACTATTGAGGGGTAATAAAGGCGCCTAAAAAGACTTTTTGCCCGAAATACATCAGAAAAAAACAATGAATCGTGTAAAAATCAACTACTTTCATGTACTTTTTAATGAACTCGTCATTTTTATTTACTAAATTCAACTCTGATAACAGCGTGAACAATATCCGACTGAATTCACGGAGTTTTTTATTAGATTTGTATCAGGGCCATATTTATTTTAGTTCCCGTTTATAACATCATCGGCAAGGAAAGATTGTACATCAATGAAGAAGCTTAAACCGGTATATATTTTAACAATCCTGCTCTGGGGCTACTTTAGCAGTGCACTGGCCCAAACTCCGAATGCTGAATTTGTAACCGGGGATATTGAGGTTTGCAATACCGGCCAGATTACTGTTGAACTGAAAATCCGCTTTTACGGTGATGATCCGTTTGCATATTCACTGAAGTTTCCAAATAACAATGAAGTATTCGAAAGCAACCAAATATTCGAAGAAAATTTGGTTGACGGTGTATACATAAAAAACTATACCCTTAACTTTCCGGTAGAAGAAGGAAAAACTGACACCACAGGTACCTTTGAAATATTAGAAGTCTTTGACAATACAATAACAAACTGGACTAAAGATAACGGGCAACAACTTTCCGGTGAAGAGATATCCTTCACCAACTGGGCTATGCCAAATCCTTCCGCCGGTGCCGATATCGATTCCTGCGGATTGCAGGCGGTCCTTAGTGCTGTCCCCGATCCCATCTCAAACAACTACTCATGGCAAAATCCTGCCGAAGGGGTTTTCCGGGACACGAGCGATCCCAATACTACCTTTGAAGCCCCTGAAAAAGGAAATTATCCGCTGGTATTTCACCAGGAAAACGGAGCCTGCTCAAATACAGACGAGGTTAATGTCCTGCTTCGCGGCTCTCCCTCGGCATCGTTAACCACCTCATCGGAAGTATGCGGTACGGAAGAGCAGACGGCTACACTCGAACTTATGTTTGAGGGTGAAGACGGCCCCTGGGAATATGCCATTTCCGACGGCGATTCGAAAGTCCTCAACGGTACATCAGCCAATACTACAACCACTGAAACCGTAACCGTCAATGGTGAAACAATCTTTTCATTTCTATGGGTCCGCGACAACAACGGCTGTCTGGCATTACAGGAAGATATCTCTGATGAAGCCACGGTCATTGATCTTCTTCCCTCACCCGATGCAGGGAATGACACAGCCGTTTGTGGTGTAAAAAACATCGTGCTCACACATCAGCTATCGGCAAAAGCCCAATATGGTTATTGGAGCTCCCAAACCGGAACATTCTCTGGAAGTACCAATCCGAATGACTCTGTTTTTGAAGCTTTGGATTGGGGCGAACACATTGTTACCTGGACGGAAACAAACAAAGATTGCTCTGCCAGCGAGAGCCGCATTGTACGATTCGACGAACCACCTTTAGCCGAAATTACAAACGGTGAAACGGATACCCTCTATCACAAGAACTCAACAACCCTTCACGCCAGAACGCCTCTCAGCAACACCTTGTCGGGTGACTGGAAAGGAGAATGGTATATTGTATCCGGGAGTGGAAACATTGTCAACCCGTCCGACACAATCACGCTTATTTCCAATATTAACAACGCTCCCGTTACTATTGAGTGGTTGGTAACCAACGGCGTCTGTCCTGCCGAATCTGACCAGATCGTTCTTCATCTTCAGAAACTGACCTACTATACCGGAATATCACCAAATGGCAACGGGAAAAATGACTATTTCAAGATAAAAGGAGCCCGTCATATTGACAACAATGAATTGATCATTTTCGACCAAAACGGTGCTGTGGTCTATCATGAAAAAGATTACTCCGAGGATGAACCCTGGGGCGGCACCGACGACAATGGCAAACCGCTTGACAGTGGCGTTTACTATTTTGTGTTCAAAGGAGAAGGCATTAAAACTGTACAGGATTATTTAATCATCAAAAGAAATTAACCGTGTCTGTCTGATATGAAAATTACTGCCATCATCATATTCCTGCTTGTAATGCTTCCGGCATCCGGCCAGAAAGCAATGACGCTTAGCCAATACATGCACAACAGATTTGCCATTAACACTTCCTTTGCCGGATCGCGTGAAGTCCTTTCGCTCTTCGGCTCTTTTAGAAAGCAATGGGCAGGAATGCCACAATCGCCACATGCACAGTATTTTACAGGTCACACCCCATTAAAGAATCCTCACATGGCCGTCGGTTTGCAGGTCTTCAACGAAACTTTTGCCATCAAAAACAATCTCGGTGCATCGCTTTCATATACTTACCGCGTGCACGTCAACCCTTATACCTGGATGGCTTTTAGTGTATCGGGAGGTTTTTCCAGCTATTCCATCAACTGGAATGAGGTAACACTGGAAGAAGCGGAAGATGAAATATTCGGCATTAAAGAGGCATCGTCGGGCCCCCAGGCAGGGTTCGGATGGAGTATTTACAATCACCGTTTCTTTGGGGGCATATCAATTCCCGAGTTTTTCACCCACGATTTCGAAAAATTAGACGGCCCTGAATTCGACCCGAAGAAAATGGATATTCTCTTCACAGGCGGTTATCTCTTTGATGTTTCACAGGATTTAAGTTTCCAGCCATCGTTCCTGTTAAAAGTGAACCAGGATACGGGCTCCTGGGCAGACCTGTCAGGTTCTGTAATCTATAACAGTATGATATGGGGCGGCGCCACCTACCGTACCCGGGAAGAGATTGTTTTTCATGTTGGCTGGCAAATCATTCCGCAGCTTCGGGTAGCCTACTCGTATGACTATTCTCTGGGTGATATTGGAAATTTCAACCATGGTAGCCACGAAATTTCTATTCAGTACGATTTCGGGTACACAATTAATACCCCAAGTCCCAAATTCTTTTAAAAACTGACCACAATGGCCTGGCAAAAAACACCATACTTAGTCCTGTTTTTACTCATCTTATCCGGTATAGAAGCCCCCGGACAGGGAATCGACGTCAGGAAATTAGAAATAAGCAATCCCGGAACCAGTGAGTTTGCTCCGGTGGTACAGGATTCCATGCTTTATTTTATATCAAACCGCAGAACCAACCTGTTTGTTACCTATCTTGACCAAAATAATGAGCTTCTTTTCAGAATTTTCAGAACCCCGCTTAATGCTGACGGCACAACAGGTAAGGCGGAACTCTTTTCACCGCCTGACCAGCCACGTTACAATGCCGGTCCTCTGACTTTTTCGGCCAATGGCGCCATGCTTATAGCCACTCACAATCGTTCGGAACGATATCAGGGACGATCCGGTCAGAACCGGCCCAACCGGTTAACGCTCTACACTGCTCAAAAAAGAGAAAAAGCATGGAACAGGTATCAGAAGCTGAATATAGATGTTCCTCCAAGTGCTTCCATAGGTCAGCCATCTCTTTCGGCCGACGGAAACCGGTTATTTTTTGTGTCCGATATGGAAGACGGATATGGCGACACCGATATTTACGTCTCACATAGAACCCCGGACGGCTGGAGTACACCCGAAAATACCGGCCCTGACATAAATACGCCGGGAAAAGAATTGTTCCCCTTTATTCACCCGTCAGGAAAACTCTATTTTTCTTCCGACGGGCACAACGGAGCAGGAAACCTCGACATTTACTACGTCAATATGAATATTCCCGGCAGCAAACCCGTACCGCTTCCCGAGCCTGTCAACACTATTTTTAATGACTTTTCCTGTTACATCGGACCCGATGAAAAGCATGGCTTTTTTGCTTCGGACAGAGACGGCGACGATGACATATACAAATTCTCATTCCCTCAAATTGCATGTTCCGATCCTCAAAAAGTAGAAGAAGACAATTTTTGCTTCACTTTTTTCGAAAACGGACCTTTTAAGTCAGACACGCTGCCTTACATTTATCGATGGGACTTTGGAGACGGACATGAGGCAACAGGTCTCGAAGTAGATCATTGTTTCGAACAGCCCGGACAATATCAAATTAATCTTAATGTAATAGATACGTTGTTGAATGAACAACTTTTTTCAGTTGCTTCGTATAACCTGAAAATTGAAAGAAAAAAACAAATATGGTTTGAAACACCCGATACTATAAACACCAACTTCACGTTGGAGCTGAAGGCAACCCTTCGTGGATATAAGAATCCACCGGAAGATATGGTTTTTTATTGGGATTTTGGCAACGGAGAAACAAGAATTGGCAAAAAAATTGATTACACATATCATAAAGCCGGCAGATACAGGATCATCTGTTCAACCCGTTTAAAGAATAACCGGGAAGTGTGCTTTTTCAGAGAAATTGAAGTGACTGATCCTCAATAAAGAGCATTATGAAACCAACAACAACGTTATATTTCATCATTCTGAGTTTCCTTTTTAACCTGTCCTCGCTATCTGCCCAACCCGTTCCTGCAATTGATGAAAACATCCCCTATCTGGTCACTTTTGGTGGTGACGGAGATACTGCCTGGGGTGATGACGATTTTTGTCAAATCATATTTTTTTCGATACCGGAGAATTATGATCGCCCTATTTTTATAAGAGTATCTGATCCCGATACCGGAAGTGATATCGATGAGCAGAAAGGTGAATGGGACACAACCACCCGTTTTTCTGTTTACGGCGGCGATGGTACCTGCTCCGAAGAGGACGCGCGTCGTTCCAACCTCCAAGGAAACTATAAAAGCGGGAACCTCCTGGCTTCAAAAACATTTGCAGGCAACCCAAGGTACAATAAAAGCTGGTACACATTCGGCCCTTTTAATCCGACAGAGGGAGAGTTACTGCCGGAATACGGAGGGTACATTTTTAAAATGATAATTGAAGGAATTGACGGAGATGACGGGAATCTCTACACCCTTTTCCTGACGACCGAAAGCGATGAAAACCGTCCCGTTGAAGGAGCATTTGCTTTTTACTTCAAATACAAATTCAGACTGCACAACGATGTCAAAGAAGTTTCACATATCTATCCTTATATGACATCGGATGTTATTGCCATTAAGCAAAGCAATTTCGATTGGGACTCTGACGGATCTATCAGGATCATATCGCCGGCGAAAAACGGTGAAATACTGGCAGCTTCGGCTGATGATGAATGGGTGGAAAGCCGCCATGCCATAACTGAAGATGAACACAACAGCTCGTTGGACATCCAGATGATAAAACGACAATCACCAATGGTGAAAGACAATAATGTTGTCATCTTCCTGGAAAATCAATACGGAGAGCTAATGCCGTTTTACAGTATTCCTATTGGTGGCATTCCTGAGTATAAATACAGCATAGGCATAAAACCAAAACAATAGCATTATGGAGTTTCGGGCCCGACAATTGGCATTCTTCATGTCAATTGCATTTTTGCTCTTATTGACACGTAATGTATCGGGGCAATCTTTCAGATTTAAAATCTTCGATTCCAACGTGGGATTGCCACAAAATTTCGTCTATGCGCTGGAACAGGACAAAAACGGTTATATCTGGATGGGAACCGGAGAAGGACTGGTAAGGTATAACGGACTCGAGTTCAAAAATTTTAATCACACCGACTCGCTTGCCGACGATTTCATCTCGTCGCTGCATATCTCTTCTGATGAAAACCTTTGGATTGGACACAATAACGGCGACGTCACGATATATAAAAACAACCGGTTTTGGCCGGTCAGGATTCCCGAGACAAAAAGCCCGGTAACCTGCATCAGCGACCTTGATAATGAAACCATCCTGATTGCCTGTCAAAATGAAGGGTTAATAAAAATCGACAAAAGTACGCTTGATTATGAACTTTTAAAACACGATAAACTTGCTCATAAACTGTTCTATTCCATAGGAATTAATAATGGTACAGCTTTGGCAGGCACATCCGAAGGCCTTTTTCGTCTTAATTTTTCGGAAAATGATACCATTGTTTCAGCAGCCCGGATTTCACAAATTCCATCCACCAATATTACTTCCATCATTCCCAGAAAAGGAATTATTGGAGATTACTGGATCGGAACAGAAGACAATGGCTTCTTTTTATATTCCGACACACAAAACGAAAGTCGTCACCTTGTAGACAACAGTCTCTGCCTGAAATTCGATATCCAGTGGGAAAACATAAAAGACATTGAAGAGGAGCCAAACGGGAATCTCCTTTTGGCCACGTGGGGCAACGGGGTGATCAAACTTTTTTTCGATCCTGACAAACAAGCGTACACCAACTCCTATAACTTCTCTACCGAAAACGGACTCAACAACAACTATGTCAGGGATATATTGTGTGACCGCGAATCAAATTACTGGTTTGCCACCTATGGCGGAGGCACCTCTCTCCTGACAAATGAATATCACGTGTTTTACAATCTGGAGACCATTGGCTTTGAACAAAACAAAGTCCTGTCAACCTGCCGTCATGACAGCACCTTATGGCTGGGACTGGAGAAAGGGCTGATCAAAACAGATCCTTTCTGTTTCATAGACTTTGAATATTATGACGCCTCTTTTGGTATTCCCAACGATGAAATTACCGGATTGTACCGTGCGCCCGACGGCACGCTCTATGCTGCCAGCGGCAGCAAAGGTCTTTATTACCGTAAACCGGGAGAGATGAGATTTTCCCGATTACACTATTCCGGTAATCTTCCTGATTTAATGATCAGGGACATTACCGGAATAGGCGACATGATTTATCTTGCAACCTATGGTGGATTTTTTTCCATCAATACAAAGACGGGAAAAACGGAACATCTAACTACCGAACGGGGACTTCCCCACAATAATATAAATTTCGTATATACCGACAACGAAGGTAACGTATGGATAGGCCCCAGAAACAGCGGAATCTGCAAATTAAGAAACAACCGTATTGAAATGCACAAAATATCCGATGCGCCTGTTGATGTGTATGATATGGTTCAAACATCAGACAACAGTATATGGCTGGCCACTCACGGTCGGGGAGTATTAAAATACAAACAAGATTCCATTCAGACTTTCAATATCAACAACGGCCTGGCTAAAAATTTTTGTTACAGCATTTCTGTCGACAACCGCGACCGGCTCTGGATTGCTCATCATCCCGGGCTGAGCATGATTGACACCAAAACCGGCGAAATTGAAATATACGACCACGAACAGGACATGGGATCGGATTTTTATCAAATAAAAAAAGATACCGACAAAACGCTCTGGCTTGCTTCTGCCCGCGGAGCAGTCCATTACTTCCCCGAAAAGCATGATAAAAACCCCATACCGCCTTCTCTGAATTTCACCAACATATCGATATCCGGAGAAAGCTACCGCCCGGGAGAGAAAATAGAACTGCCTTACCCTTATCGTAAAAGCTATCAGTTCCGATTTAATTTCATCGGCATAAGTTTTAAAAACTCAAAAGAAGTAACTTATCAATACCAACTACAAAGAAGTGGAGACGAAGAAACCCATGAATGGATAAATCTGGGCACTACCAATTTCAGAGAATATGATTTTTTGCCAAGCGGTAGCTATACGCTCAGCGTTCGCGCTTTTAATGCCGATGGCGTTCCCTCTGACCCTGTATCGATTGCGTTTTCCATCGCTGCTCCTTTTTGGAAAAAACCATGGTTCTACCTGGCACTTACCGCTATTATCATCTATGCGGTATATCTGATAATAGTCTCCCGGGAAAGAAAATTAAAACGCCAGAAAGAACAGTTACAAAAAGCCGTTGATCTTCAAACGATCCAGCTCAGAGAGCAAAAGGCTGAAATTGAAAGGAAAAACCGCGACATTACCGACAGTATAAACTATGCCAAAACCATTCAATCATCAATCTTACCCCCTCTTAATGTCTTAAAATCATATTACCCCGAGTCCTTTGTTTTCTTTGCACCCCGTGACATTGTCAGCGGTGATTTTTATTGGTTCTACAAAACCAAAAACCACTTTATTATCAGTTGTGCCGATTGTACCGGTCACGGAGTTCCGGGAGCTTTTATGTCGATGATAGGCAGTACTTTGCTCAATGATATTGTAAAACGTCAGGATGTCAATTCTCCGGCCGATCTTCTTCAGCGCCTTGATCTGGAAATAAAAATATTACTTCAGAACAGCAAGAATAAAGAAAACACACGCGACGGGATGGATATTTCCGTTATTGAAATTGAAACAGACTCCAATAAAGTAAGGGTCGCTTCTGCAAAAAGACCAGTTTATTTATATCTGAACAATGCGCTTACCATCTATAAAGGAAATCGTCGAAGTATAGGGGATTCACTTGTCGATGATGATACGCCTTTTGTAAACATTGAATATCAATGCAAGCCCGGCGACTCCGTTTATCTTTTCTCAGATGGTTTCTCCGATCAGTTTGGCGGACCCAAAGAGAAAAAATTCATGAAAGTGGGCATAAAAACCATGCTGGAAGAAATCCATCACTTACCTATGGATCAGCAATATAATGCTGTTAAAGAACATTTCTACAGTTG
This sequence comes from Anaerophaga thermohalophila DSM 12881, assembly GCF_000191885.1. GTDB lineage: Bacteria > Bacteroidota > Bacteroidia > Bacteroidales > Marinilabiliaceae > Anaerophaga > Anaerophaga thermohalophila. Next base: position 34,469 of record NZ_AEWI01000005.1, on the reverse strand, counting down.
GAAAGGAGACCTGGAACAGGTTGATGATGTAATATTTATGGGCATCAGACTTCAGTAAGTACCGATTTTTTTCAACCTATTCGAGCCACCCGATAATGGTTTGCCGTCCTTTTACCTTTTGCCCCGGCTGCACATCGATGCGACTTCCAACCGGCAGAAAAACATCTACTCTTGAGCCAAACTTAATAAATCCGAGTTGTCGTCCCTGTCTCACCTTTTCACCCTCTTCTGCGTAACAAACTATCCTTCGGGCAAGTGCGCCGGCAATCTGTCGCACAACAACCTGTGAGCCGCCGGGAGTTTCCAAAGCAACCGTTGTACGTTCATTTTCAGACGATGCCTTAGGCAGATAAGCCGCCTGAAACCTGCCCGGCTGATGTTTTACATAACGGACAATCCCTGAAACAGGAAACCAGTTGATATGGACATTGAATATGGACATAAAAACCGAAACCTGAACACACTTCTCTTTAAGAAATTCATTCTCTTCAGTTTCTTCAACCACAACAATTTTCCCGTCAGCCGGTGCAACTATGGCTTTGTCCTGCAGAAAGACGCTCCGTTTCGGGCTGCGAAAAAAGGCTGCAAAATAAAAGAATAATATGATAGAAATAATAACGGTCCATTCCAGAACCGGGGCAGGCGAAGCCACTAAGAAATAGATTCCGGTATTGATCCCGGCCAAAATTAAAAAAACTACAAACAACGTTGCATAACCTTCTTTGTGCACTCTCATAATGATAACCTTATTCGTGTCGCTCCATAAAATACCACTTGCTTCGTTATGCCCTGCAACCGGTACTTTCTGAACAGACACATTGTTACAAAGATACTTCCCCGACTTTTTAGACAGACACTAATTAAAAAAACGTGCAAATTTAACAAAACAAAAGATAACAACTTACAGCCGGAGCCGAGAAAAAAACACCGTCAAACCGGTCGAGCACTCCACCGTGTCCGGGGAAGACATTCCCGGAGTCTTTAATATTAACGCTTCGCTTCAGCATAGACTCAATAAGATCGCCATAAGTTCCCAAAACTGCAATGAGGCTGCTTATGACTATCCAATCAATTAGTTTCAATATACCAAACACATAATAACTGAAATATCCTGCTACAATCGTAAAAACAAATCCCCCAACAGCTCCTTCCCAACTTTTAGCCGGCGAAACACTGGGAAACAACTTATGTCTCCCCAAAAGAGAACCTATCACATAAGCTCCGGAATCATTTGCCCAGACCATCAGGAAAAATCCCATTAACAAATGATAGCCGTACTCACCGCCATAAAAAGCAAGATGATGCAAAAAAGCCAAAGGAAGGGCCACGTACAGCGGAGTAATAAGTGTCGTTGCAATATTCAAAAGCGAATTCTTGTTTCTGAAATAAAGTTCTGAAAGGAACACTCCACCTACCATGGGAACAATCACAACCAGCCAGCGGGCCGGTACCTGAGCATAAAAAAAGAAAAATGAACCAACGTAAAGAAACAAACCTATTAAAAAAGCCCAAAACCAACGAATCTTCACATCCAGTCCCCGAAGCATGCGAATAAATTCATACATCCCAAGCAATACAACAAGCGCGAAAATAGCCATGTAGGCCAGCGGATGCCACCACAATCCAATAACTATTGCTACAACAAAAAAAAGACCCGTTATGGTACGTTGCCAAAAATTACTCATACTTCGGGGGTTATCATCTCTTAAAAATTATTCTGAATTTTATCGGAAAAACAATGAGTGCAGTATAAAAAGCATTTTTTTGTCAAAATCGAGGCATTTTAAATTTTTGTACCGGAGTTAACTTATTGTTAATGAATAAGCAAAAATTTAAAACAACAACGAGTTTGGCAACAAAGATATTTTTCAGACTGTACTCAACAATATAGTGATGTAATTTGAACACCCCTATTCCTCCTGAACCAAAACGATCAATTCACGCGGCCCGTGTGCACCCATGACAAGCGTCTTTTCAATATCGGCCGTACGACTGGGGCCCGAAATCAAAGATATTTGAGAAGGCAGATGGTCATACTTTTCCTCAATTTTTTTAAACCCATCCTTTATAGATTCCACAACCTGATCGCTATGTGCCAAAACCACATGAACCGGTGGGAAAACATTCATTTTTCGTCCGGAACCATTGCTGCTCACCATAACACTGCCTGTCAGCGCAATTAAGGCTTCGCAACCGGTCAATCCGGCTTCAAAAACACCTGTTTCGGGGTCAAAATCAGTGACCTCTATATTGTTTTTCAAGCATTTCTCTTTTAATGCCCGGTTTACTACCGCAACAGGCCCCCAGTTCCTATGGCTGGCAAGTTTTTGCAATCTGACGAGTGCTTCAGCTTCGCTCTTCTCAACAAACACCTCCCCGCCAAGCCCTTCCAGCTCTTCTTTAAAAGCATTTAACAGATTCGTTATCCGGGGAAAAACATCGCCCTCCGGAACTTCATCGGGCCAGTTCTGTTCCCAGGCTCGTGAAACACTTCCGCGTAATTTTGAGAGGATGATCTTACGTGAATCACTATTCTTTTCCGGCTGTTTCATCATTAGCAGACTTCGCTTCGCTGTTTTCTTTTTTATCCGTGCTCTCAGGGTTCGATTTGTTTTCATTACCGGATGACTTTTTCTCATCCTTATCATCCCTCTTGCCATTGGGGTTAGGAGAAATAACATGCTCCGGTCCCTTACGTTTCCCGAAAATCTTTTCAAGGTCTTCGCTGAAAATCACTTCACGCTCCAATAAAAGTTCAGCCAGGTAGGCGTGTTTATCTTTATTTTCCGTGAGTATTTTCTTTGCACGTGCATACTGCTCTTCCACTATATTCGAAGCTTCGCGGTCAATTAATTCAGCTGTTTTTTCGCTATAAGGTTTTTGGAAACTATATTCATTCTGACCGGTAGAATCAAAATAGCTGAGATTACCGAGTTTAGGACTCATACCGAAATAGCTGACCATGGCATAGGCCTGACGTGTCACTTTTTCGAGGTCGTTAAGCGCACCTGTGGAAATGCGGTTGAAGATTAACTCTTCGGCCGCTCGTCCCCCCAGAGCCGAACACATTTCATCAAGCATCTGATCAGAGGTTGTCAATTGTCTCTCCTCCGGGAGATACCAGGCAGCGCCAAGAGCTTTTCCGCGAGGCACAATGGTCACTTTAACCAAAGGATGTGCATGTTCGAGCAGCCAGCTGATAACGGCATGACCTGCCTCATGAAAGGCAATCCTGCGCTTTTCATCCTTGCTGATGATTTTGTTCTTCTTCTCGAGTCCACCGACGATACGATCGACCGCATCGAGGAAATCGTCCTTTTCGATCAGTTTTTTACTACGGCGGGCTGCAATCAGTGCGGCTTCGTTACATACATTGGCTATATCGGCCCCGGAGAATCCGGGCGTCTGTTTGGCAAGAAAATCAGGATCTACGTCATCTTTAAGTCGCAATGGTCGCAAATGGACTTTAAATATATCTTTCCTTTCGTTCATGTCGGGCAATTCCACTGCAATCTGGCGGTCAAACCGTCCGGCACGCATTAAGGCGCGGTCCAGTACATCAGCCCGGTTGGTCGCTGCAAGAATAATGACGCCACTGTTGGAAGCAAAACCGTCCATTTCGGTCAGTAACTGGTTGAGGGTATTCTCACGCTCATCGTTACTGCTGAATCCGGCATTTTTCCCACGTGCCCGTCCTATTGCATCAATCTCATCAATAAAAACAATACAGGGCGCCTTCTCTTTGGCCTTTCTGAACAAATCGCGAACACGTGAAGCGCCCACCCCTACAAACATCTCTACAAAATCGGATCCCGACATACTGAAAAACGGAACATTTGCCTCACCTGCAACGGCTTTGGCAAGAAGTGTTTTCCCTGTTCCGGGAGGGCCTATCAGCAAAGCGCCTTTGGGAATTTTACCTCCAAGCTCGGTGAACTTTTCCGGCTTCTTCAGGAACTCAACAATTTCTTCTACTTCCTGCTTAGCTTCTGCCAATCCGGCTACGTCATCAAAGTTAACCTTGATGTTCGATTCACGATCAAACATACGGGCCTTGGATTTCCCGACGTTGAATATATTTCCTGCCCCGCTTCCACCTGACTGCGAGCTCATACGCCGAAAAATAAATATCCAAATGACAATCAACAGCAACAGGGGCCATACCATCCCTATAAAATCACGGAAAAAGTTGATGCGCTCTTCGTACTCAACGGGAATTTTTATATTATTTTCATCTTCGGCAGCTTTTCGAGCCTCTTCAAAACGGTCGATTGTAGGAATTTTAACGGCAAAATGAGGCCCTATCCTCGTTGGAGTATACCCATTCTTAAACAAGTCACCATGTTTATCTATCGCATCTTCCCGGAGGGTGACTTCAGCCGTTCCTTCATTTGTCACAACAACAATCTTCTCTATATCACCACTCGGCAGGAGCTGATCCTCGAACATACTGTAGGATAAATTTTGCGGCCCCTGTCCAAGGTTAAAAGTGCTCACAATAATCAGGGCAATAAGAATAAGCGCGTATATCCAGTAAGCATTAAACTTTGGCATTTTGGGACCCTGTGGTTTGTCTCCTCCATCTGTGCCCGATTCCTGACTACTTAATGGCCGTTTGGTATCCTTCTCGTTATTTTTTTGTTTCCCATGGTCTTGCGACCGACCATTTTGTCTCTTTTGTTCGTTTTCAGTCATATAATTGATAAAGAAAAAATCGATTTAAAATACATTTTCAACATCTGTTCTCAAAGCGTCGGCCCACAACTCTTCCAGACTATAATAACGTCTCACCTGTTTCTGGAAAACATGGACAACAACATTCAGATAATCCAGTAATATCCACTCTGCATTCTGCTTCCCCTCAATATGAAACGGTTTCTCACCGGAATCTCTTCTGACAATCTCCTCAATGGATTCCGAAACGGCATCAACATGGACATTACTCTCTCCTTCACAAATCACGAAATACTCTGCAATCATATTTTCAATGTTCCGAAGATCGAGAACGGTAATATTAATCCCTTTCTTCTCCTGAATTCCTTCTACAACCGCTTTTACGAGCTCTTCGGATGCAACAACATCAGAATAATTTTCTGTCATTCACTATACATTTTTTTAATTCTTAACATACTGTTGTTACAAGGCTAACAAGGAATTGCCTTGTATCAAAAAATTCTTTTCATAAAAAAATCACTTACCTCCCTGTTCTGAAAATATAAAATCTTCATGAACTATTGAAAAAACAATGCCACAATTAAATTTGCCTTCAAAGATAACATTTTAAAAGGACAAATGCCTATTTTTGTAACTTCTGTGTCCATTACTATGACAAATTGGCGCTTAATATTTTGACTCATGGATTCAATACCTGAAATCATCCAGCCCGAAAGCACCTCATCGACCAGTCTGCATTTGAAAGAATTACTGAAACAGCAAAATCTGCCTGAATGTTCGGTCGTAATTACCAACCGGCAGACGGCAGGACGCGGACAACCAGGAAATACATGGGAAGCGGAACCAGGGAAAAATCTCACCTTCTCAATCGTTTTTTTCCCGGAAATGGTTCCGGCCTCATCTCAGTTTATCATCTCCAAAACTGTTGCCGTGGCCATTGTCACCTCACTTGAAAAGTACATCCGGCCGGTAGAAATCAAATGGCCAAATGATATATACTACAACGATCAAAAACTCGGTGGCATTCTTATTGAAAACGCTTTACAGGGAAGCTCTATCAGTCAAACAATTGCAGGCATCGGCATCAATATTAATCAAACTTCCTTTCCGGAAAACATCCCCAATCCCATATCGATGAAAATGATAACAGGATATAATATGAATTTACAAACCCTGTTTCATCAGGTTTACCAGTCACTGACTTCATCCTACCAAAAACTTACGGAAAACAAAACCAGGGAAATTGAGAAGAGTTATCTGTCTCATCTTTACCGGCGATCGGGGTTTCACAAATACCGTGACAGCCACGGGGAGTTTTTGGCCAGTATTTCAGGTATCGGACATGCCGGACATATTTTTCTGACTCGTACCGACGGTATCACTGCAAAGTACGCCTTTAAAGAGGTGGAATTTGTTTTTTAATACGAATGAGATGCAATGGCATCGGCAAGCAAGCCGACAAACTTCTCCAAAGGTCCTTTGGCAACCATTTTTATCATCGGGTTAAGATCGGCATCCAGAGTTACTTTAACTTTGCTGGAGGCTTCAGCATGTTTCAATTGAACCCAAAGAAAGAAATTGAACGGAACAGTGCCGTCGGCAGTGTATTTTATAGTCTTTTCAGGTTCCTTATCAACAATCTTTAGTCCGATCTGTCCAATACCCGTTACTTCGAAACGGCATCTGTCACCAAAACTTTCCCAGTTCTGAATTTTATCCGAAGGAAGTAGCGATTCAAAATTGTCAAAATTGGAAAGTACTTCGTAAACCTTCGATGCAGAATGCGGAACTGTCTTTATATCACTTTCAAATCTTGTCATAATTATTTTCTCCAGTTTTCCGGATTCTCTCTCCAGTCGGTCAAAGCATTCAAATCGTCAGCAGAAATGTATCCGCTTTCGACCGCTACCTTTATCAACACCTCATAATTGCTAAGCGTTTTATATTCAACCCCGGCGGCGGCAAAATTATCCTCTGCTACCTGGAACCCGTAAGTAAAGATGGCAAGCATTCCCAGCACATCGGCACCGTTATTTCGCAATGCCTCTACAGCTTTAAGACTGCTTCCTCCGGTTGAAATCAGGTCTTCAATAACCACTACTTTCTGCCCCGGCTTCAGGTCTCCCTCAATCAAATTCTCCAACCCATGACCTTTAGGACTTGAACGAACGTATACAAAAGGTTTTCCCAAAAGATCAGCCACAAGCGCCCCCTGGGCAATAGCCCCGGTTGCAACGCCTGCAATAACATCCACTTCGGGCCACTTTTCCATGATAATGCGGGCAAACTGAATCTTGATAAAATTTCGGATGTCAGGATAGGACAGAGTCTTCCGATTGTCACAATAAATGGGAGAAATCCATCCCGAGGCCCAGGTAAAAGGGTTTGCAGGTTGCAGTTTAATTGCTTTTATTTGCAACAATTGACCGGCAATTATTTCCTTTAATTTTTTCATATCGCAAATGTACAAGATATTTTTCAAAGACAGAGCCCTCTTTTTAACGAAACATATTGATTCTGTTCTCACCCCTGATTTCGGAGCCATCCATAAGTTGGGAAGTGACGGGGAACTGAAAAAATTTCTCAGGGATTTTGAAAACAATGAAAAACGCAAAGAAGCTTTCATATATCACTACAATGAATTTGAATTGCTCCAACGGGTCAGGAAGTGCTATAAGAACCTTCCTGCAGCCGGCGGATTGGTCTGGAATCCTGCGAGAGACGCCTTTCTGGGAATTACTCGTCGCGGACGAAACGACCTGCCCAAAGGAAAAGTCGAGCCCGATGAAACATTTGAGGCAGCGGCTATAAGAGAAGTTCAGGAAGAATGTAATATTGAAAGCCTCCGTATCAAAAGGCCGCTCATATCCACATTCCATATTTACTATATTGATGAAGTGCCAATACTGAAAGAAACCATGTGGTTCGAAATGATTTACAACGGCAATAAAAATCCTTCTCCTCAGAAAGAAGAAGATATAACCGCTGTCGAATGGGTCAATCTCCAAAACATTGATAAATTTGTCAGAAATGCATTTCCTTCTGTGAGGGAAGTGATTGAAACATCTTTAAATAGATTGTTAGATTGTTAGATGTTAGATTGTTAGATTGTTAGATGTTAGATTGTTAGATTAAATTAATTTGAGATACCGGATTTCAACAGACAAATCCTATAATCTATGATAATAATTAACTTATTTATAGTCTGTTAACATTTAAACAAGGCATTGATGAGTGCAGTATAAAAAGCATATTTTTGTCAAAATCGAGGCGTTTTAAATTTTTGTACCGGAGTTAACTTGTTGTTAATGAGGATGCAAAAATTTAAAACAACAACGAGTTTGGCAACAAAGATGCTTTTTAGACTGGGCTCAGTAATATAAAACGAGTACCCCGAATAACCCGAAAAATAAAATCAGATGACCGACCACGAAAAAGCATTTAACCGCTGGAAAGAAGAAACCAGACGTGAAGCATTGGAAAAGGAACTTGTCCGTTTAAAAAAAGAGGACTTCAGAAAATCCCGTATGCTCAAAAAAATGAGAAACGCTTTGGCCATATTAACCACCCTCCTCTTATTGTCTTTTGCATATATCGCAATTTGGGGTACCTCCCCAAAAAAACAGGAAGAAACTTACGCGAAAAACGAACAAACACTTGCTCAGAAGCTCGGCCAACCGGAACAAAAAAAGCGTGACTCAATTACAGAAAAAAAAGACTCTTTAATAATAGAGCAATTGAACATTGTCTCGCCGGGAACGGATACCATTCGCTTCAACGTTCCCGATGACGGAATTTTTTTCAGTGTCCAGGTCGGGGCATACACGAACATAAATATGAGCAAATTCAAAAATTATATGGTTTCGCTTCATCAGGTGGAATACGGAGGGCTGAATCAGTTCACACTTGGCATTTTACCCACTTACGAGGCAGCTGTTGAATTCAGGGATATAGTAAAAACCATAGGATTTGAACAAGCCTATATCACAGCCATCAAAAACGGGAAAAGAATTAACATACAGGAAGCCATTCAGCAACGAAAAAAAGACTAAATCTTAAACCGGTTACATCCGGCCTGTCAGTTTTTGAACCACCTCATACTGGTCAAAAAATTCCCGTGCAATGACGCGAATTATTGTGTAAACGGGAATGGCAAAAAACATTCCCAAAATTCCCGCCAGATACCCCGCACTCAGGATAACGATAAAGATTTCCAACGGATGCGCCTTCACACTGTTAGAAAAAATGAGGGGCTGAAACAACATATTGTCCATCAACTGAACAATAACATAAACCAGAATCATACCACCAAAAAATGACAGAAAAGAATATTCCAAAGGCAACTGTAAATAAACAAGGGTTCCGACACTAATGCCAAAAAATGCCCCGATGAGAGGCCCCAGATAAGGAATGATATTCATTAAACCACTGATAATGCCGATTGTTACAGCGTGATTAAATCCGACATCCAGTATGGAAAAACCGGTAGTCACGATGGTCCCGACCAGTGTTGTCTGAATAAGTATTCCAAGAAAATACCGCCTTAGCAGATACCTGATGGACAACAGTGCATGCCTGATACCTGCTTCATGCTTTTGGGGAACAAAAAGCAAAATACCACCGATAAGTAACCCTTCTTCTTTCAGAAAAAAGAAGGTAATAAAGGTAATAGAAAAAGCAGCAATAAAGACACCTCCAAAAAATTGAGCAATGGAGGTAAAAAACTGACGAACCTGTTCAAAATCCAGGAATGTCAGAAAAGCTTCTTCAAACTGGGCTTCCATGCCATCCAAAATAGTTCGGCCAAATTCTGAATTCCTCAACGGCGCAAAAATATCGGAGAGCAATCTTCCTGCCTTTTCCAATGCAAGCGGTACATCAATTCTTGAGAAAAACTGAATCTCTGAAGCTACCAAAGGAACAGTAAATCTGAAGAACAGGATTATAAAGACCCACAAAGTCAAAACCGTCAACAATGCCGATATCGTTCTGCCAACATGTGCCTTTCCAATCTTTATGCGTCGATAGGAATCGAACAACGGCCTGGTAACCAGGGAAATAATTGCAGAAACACACACGAAAATAACAATGGAACGGAAATACCATAAGAGAAAAAAACCACCAAAAATGGCTATAATGAAAAACAGATATTTCAGGAACAGCTTCATATCAACAAATCACAGAATTATGAGATTATGCAAGAATAACAATTAACAAAATATACTGCTGCAAACAGAAAAATTTATCAAAATTTTTGATCAGATAAGCTTTGGCCCGGCACGAAAACATGTCTGTCTCTGTAGCATATCAGGATGACTCAAATATACAAATTTCTATACAAAATCATCCAACGAATGCCGTAGGTCTTTCCTAAGCCGGGAAGAACCGAACAACGAACCATCACAAAACCATTGGAGCCAAACAGGCATGAAAAAACAGCGAACAATATTTTTTAAGAAAAGTTTGTTTTTAGCGCAAAACTTATCATATTAGCCGTGCCAAATTAAAATAATTATAACGTACAAAACCTAAACTATGAAAGGTGCTATTATCGGCGACATCATTGGTTCCACATTTACCTCGGACAATGCTCCGGATACCGATTTTCAGCTTTTCAAACCTTCTTCGGCATACACAGATGATACCATATTGACACTTGCCACCGCCGATTCAGTATTACACCATAAAGATTATGAAAAAACCCTGAAAGAGTGGGTCCGGCAATTTCCGAAAGCAGGTTATCGCCCCCAATTTCTTGAGTGGGCCTTGTCCGACGATTCGAAACATTATGTAAGCAAAGGGGAAGGTGCCGCACGAAGGATCAGCCCGATAGGATTTGCCGCCAAAAGTGTCGAAGAAGCCCTGATCGAGGCCGAAAAAAGTACCAAAATTACCCATAATATCCCCGAACGAATAAAAGCCGCCAAAGCAGTAGCAGCAACTATTTATATGTGCAGGGAAGCCGGCACCAAAAAAGAGATAAAAACTTTTATCGGACAAGCATTTGATTACGATTTTTCGTTGAAAGTGAATGACTGGAAAACGAAAAAAATAACCCCCGATAGTGAAGTATCTCCGGTAGAGCCGGCCTTTGCAGCATTTATGGAAGCTTCCGATTACGAAGAAGCCATTCGTCTGGCTATTTCCATCGGCGGACCCAGCAATACCATTGCATCAATCGCCGGCGGATTGGCTGAAGCATATTTCGGTCACATACCCAAATCGATAACACGGCGGGCGCTGGCTCGCATTACTCCTAAAATGCAGGCTCTCATAAACGCGTTCGAGGAAAAGTTTGTAACGCGGTCAAATCAGAAAGCTTAAGAAAACAGTTAACCTGCACCGGAATTTATCAGCTACCGGACACATACATGAACTTTCAGGCATTTGAAAAATTACGACTCCATGCCCGTTTCATCCGTATAAAGTTAGTAGAAGTTATTGGTCGAATGGAACTCGCATGTAAGTTTTATACATGTTCTTTTGTGACAGGCTTAGCCATGCTCGTTTCATTGGTAAGCGCCAGATCAAGCACTTCTTTTATATTTTCGACGTAGTGAAAAGTCAACCCCTCTATGTATATGGGTTTAATCTCATCAATGTCTTTCTTGTTCTCTTTTGATAAAATAATCTCATTGATGCCGGCACGTTTGGCCGCCAGTATCTTTTCTTTAATGCCTCCTACGGGCAACACTTTGCCCCTGAGCGTTATCTCCCCGGTCATGGCGATTCTCGCTTTCACCTTGCGCCCTGTAAACGATGACGCCAACGAAGTAACCATTGTAATGCCTGCAGAAGGCCCGTCTTTGGGGATTGCACCTTCCGGCACATGAACATGAACATTTCGCTCACTGAAAACCGACTCCTCAACACCCAGGTAGCCGGCATGCGACTTGAGATATTCAAGAGCCAGCATGGCCGATTCTTTCATCACATCCCCCAAATTTCCCGTGAGAGTGAGTTGCCCTTTCCCTTTACTAAGACTGCTTTCAACAAACAGTATTTCCCCTCCGGCGGCCGTCCATGCCAGACCGGTAACAACACCGGCAAACTTATTATCCTGCCAGGTATCTTTCGAAAATTTCTCAACCCCCAGATATTCTCTGACATCTGAAATAGCAACCGATTTTTTTACCTGCTCATCAGTAGCAAGTTTAAGTGCAATCTTCCGAAACAATCGCGCCAGGGTTTTATTCAAATCTCTGACACCAGATTCATGGGTATAATGCTCAATGATATAGGCCAGTGTGCGCCTGGGTATTGTTATAGTCCCCCCGGGAATTCCATGACTCTCGATCAGCTGAGGTATTAGGTGTCGCCTGGCAATTTCAATCTTCTCTTCCAACACATAGCCACTGACATCGATTAATTCCATGCGATCGAGCAACGGAGGAGATATAGAGTTCAGTGTGTTAGCAGTGGCAATAAAAATCACTTTCGACAGATCAAAATCCACTTCGAGGAAATTGTCGTGGAATGTATTATTCTGCTCCGGGTCTAACACTTCGAGCAAAGCCGAGGCAGGATCGCCATGAAAACTGTTACTGATCTTATCTATCTCATCAAGAATGAAAACAGGATTAGCGGAACCCGCCTTCCTGATATTCTGAACAATTCGCCCCGGCATGGCACCGATATAGGTTTTCCGGTGTCCCCTGATCTCAGCCTCATCATGCAGCCCGCCCAATGACATTCTGACATATCTTCTCCCCAATGCCTCTGCCACAGATTTGCCCAAAGACGTTTTACCAACACCGGGAGGGCCATACAGACAAATGATGGGAGACTTTAAATCTTTCTTTAACTTGAGAACAGCCAGGTGTTCAAGAATGCGTTCTTTTACATTCTCCAGTCCATAATGATCCCTATCAAGAATACGTTGTGCCCGTTTCAGGTCAAAATTATCCCTCGTATATTCATTCCAGGGAAGTTCCAACAGTGTCTGCAGATAATTATACTGAATGGAATACTCCCCCGAAGCCGAATTTAAACGGCGTAACTTTTCAAGTTCTTTTCGAAACAATTCTGCCACCTCATCCGACCATTTCTTGCCCGAAGCCTGCTTTTCCAGGTCTTTAATTTCCTGCTCAACAGGACTTGAGCCCAACTCATCCTGGATGGTTTTCATCTGCTGCTGGAGAAGATACTCCCGTTGTTGCTGATCCATATCCTGCTTCACCTTGGATTGGATGTCATTCTTAATCTCCACCAGCTGAACTTCACGAACAAGAAACTCAACCAACCGCATCCCCCGTTCTTTCAAGTCGTGAATCTCCAGAAGGCGTTGCTTCTCCTTAACAGGTATATCGGTATTGGACGACACATAATTTATAAGAAAAGCCGGACTTTCAATATTGCGGATGGCAAAAGAAGCCTCGGGAGGTACATTCGGACTTTGTCCAATCAACGTTAGGGACAAATCCTTAAGAGAAGAAACCACGGCTTCAAACTCACGTGTTTTGTCACCTTCGGGTTCCCTGTCCTCGAGCAACCTGATGCGACCGATGAAATAAGGATCATCGTCCACCATCTCTTCCAATTCAAAGCGTTTCTTCCCTTGTATTATGACCGTTGTGGAATTATCGGGCATTTGAAGTATCTTGATGATCCTTGCTACCGAACCGGTTTTGTAAAGATCGTTAACGCCCGGATCATCAATCTTATAATCAACCTGTGTTAATGCTCCAAAATACCCTTTTGCCCGGTCTACATCTTTAATAAGCTGGTGCGACTTTTCGCGACCTATAGCAATGGGAATAATAACACCCGGGAAAAGGATGGTATTTCGAAGAGGCAATATCGGCAATTCTTCAGGGATGGGAGTATCATCGGTATCCTGTTCCATGTCATCCCCAATAATGGGAATAAATTCCGAATCACCATCTGCAAAATCACTCATTCCAAATGCATCTATCGATATTTTAAAATCTTCCATATTTGGTCTTATCTCCATTCTCTTTATTTAGACTGCTTCTTTCATAAATTACGATGCTCAACTGCCAGCAAAATACAATACAAGCGTCCTCATCAAATTTAATCTGATCCTAAGTTCTTGCCTGCAAGAATTCGGGTTAAAAATGGTCTGCTATTTCCTGCTTAAAATTTGTCTGCGGCTATTTGTATCATTCCATAATTTGAGCATCTCATGACGAAAACTGATAAAACGAGCATGACAAGGTTTCCCACAATAAGAACATGTATAACACCATCTAACCTCTAATCATCAAAGAAACCAAAAACAGGAAACAGATTTTTCATCGTGCCCCCTCAGAATGACACTGAGCACTCTGTCATTCTGAGCGAAGCAAAGAATCTGACATCAATTAAAGTATGATAAGTTGCATAATACCAATAACTTAGACTTATTTTATACTGATGAATAAAACAGCTTAAAACACCTGTCATTTTGGCAGATAATATATATATTTTTTTAGTGCCCGTCTATAAAGTCGGGAAAAATTATACCACATCATGTGTTTGTTCAGAAAGTAGCAGTTGCAAGACATGCGAAGCCGCCAAAGCGCAGTTTACTTAAGTAAATGAGCGTTATGGGGGCAAGCGTAACACAGCAAATGATACTTTATTACAGACATTACTTATACTGTTTAAGGTAGCAATATGTATACCAATAAAAAAGCCCGGTCTAAAAAAAATAAAAAGTAATCACTACTGTCCGACAAAAAAAGCATTTAACTTTTTGCGCTCAAGCTGCGCGGGCTTTTACTTTTTTTGTTCACGAGATAAAAATTATAAGGCGTTCACGATTTATGCTTCGCTCCAATTCTACAGCAAAAAAAAGCCCTGGAAAGACACCCAGGGCTTAACACCTTCTTTAGCCTAAAAACCTACTTTTTCTTCCCTTCCAAATGTTTTTTATAGCGATTACGGAATTTATCAACACGGCCGGCGGTATCAACAAGTTTCATCTTACCAGTATAGAAAGGGTGAGATGAACTTGAAATTTCAAGTTTTACCAACGGATATTCGGTCCCGTCAATTTCAACCGTTTCACGGGTATTAACGGTAGAACGGGTGATAAAAGTATCGCCGTTGGACATATCCCTGAACGCAACCATGCGATAATTTTCCGGATGAATTCCCTTTTTCATTGTCAAATATTTTTATTCTAAACCTCGTTTTCAAAAATAACTACTTTCAATAGCTGTTGAATATCAACCACACTATATCACTCTAAACGGACTGCAAAATTAATTATTCCGTCAACAATCACCAAAACTTTTACTTAAAAAATTTTTATATCACAGCATGATTATCTCATGAATTTACCTATTCCTTTGTATCCAGAGGAATAGCCGAAGCTCTTTGCTTCTGACGGCGCTTTTCTTCATCAAACAAATACCTGTAGGTGATATGTCTTTTACTAAATTCTGCCCCCACTGAATCATGAAGCGCGCGCATTTTGGGATTAAAATCCCCCACCCACGAAAGCTCCATCTCTTTGATCCATGGCTTTTTATCGACCGCTTTCTGCAGATGCCAGAATATCCCCGATTCAATACCATTTCTCTGCCAACGCGGTCGGATGCCCATAATCACAACCCTGGTTCGCGTCATTACTTTCCTCCATTTCAGATAAACAAACCTTAGCTTATTAATAAAGTTCATTTCCCCGTGAAAGTGCTTCAATATCTGATTGACATCCGGGAACTGGACGAAAAATCCGATGGGGGTATCTTCATAGTAAGCAAACCATATCAGTTCTTCGTCCATAAAATCTTTAGCCTCGTTCAGAGATTTACGAAGCGTATCGGCTTTCATGGGGGTAAAATTCTCATGAAACCGCCAGGCATCATTATATATCTCAATAAAATCCTGAATGAACTTTTCACTCTCCTGCCAGGTAAAGTGATGAAAATGATAACCGGGCTTTCGTCCTACCCATCCGGCTATTTTCCAGAATCTTTCAGGAAATGGTTTTTGCAGGTCCAGACGATTGGTTACCTGCTCGAAATAATTCTCAAATCCATACGATTCAAAAAAATCTTTATAGTAGGGCGGATTATATTGCATACCAAAAGCCGGCGGGGTAAACCCTTCAATCAGAAGCCCCCAGAAACTGTCATTCTCTCCGAAATTGATCGGGCCGTCCATGGCTTCCATGCCGCTTTCCGATAACCAGTTTTTGGCCGCATCAAAAAGCATAAAAGCTGCATCCTTATCATTAATGCATTCAAAAAAGCCCATCCCGCCAGTGGGCTGCTGAAACCCGTAGGCCTTTTTTTCATTGATAAAGGCAGCAACTCGTCCTATCGGCTTATTATCATCGTCCATGAGAAGGAAACGAACCGCTTTGCCATGTTGAAAAAAATCGTTGACTTCAGGATCAAATACCTCTTCGATCATGATATCCAAAGGACGAATATAAGCGTCGTCATTTTTATAGATTTTATCAACGACATCGAGAAATTGCCGTTTTTCCTTATCTGATTTTACTTCAACAATATGCATAAGATTACTTTTTCAGTTGCAACTAAACTCTTGCAAAAGGATTAAAATCAATTGTTTATATTTTAAGAATTTCCATCCTGACATTTTTCATCTAACAATTCTCCACTCTATCCTCCCTTTTACCTTAACTTTATACTTCTGCCCTTTTTTAATTAAAATTTGTATATCAGTTATTTATAAAAGAACTCGGGCTGTCACTAAAAAATCCAATTATCTGTTAAGATTTGATATCGGATATGGAGTTCAAAGTTAATTATTTTGTAAAAATTCCCTAACCTGTTTAAAACTGATATCAGGAAAGAATTTCATCAGTATAAAATTTATCTAAGTCATTAGTCTGATGGAACTCGCATGCAAGGATTTATACATGTTCTTTTGAGACAATCTTTATCATGCTCGTTTCATTCGTATAAAATTAGTCTAAGTTATTGAAATGATGCAATTTATTATGCTTTAATTGATATTAGATTCTTCGCTCCGCTCAGAATGACAGAGTGCTAAGTGTCATTCTGAGGAGGCACGACGAAGAATCTGTTTCCTGTTTTTGGTTTCTTTGATGATTAGAGTTTAATTATACATGTTCTTTTGAGACAAAACGTTGTCATGCTCTTTTCATCTTAAATCTTAAATCTAAAAATCTGATAATCTATTAAGACAAACCTTGTCATGCTCGTTTCATTTACAATAATTTCTTATTTAACCTGCTTTACCTATCCAGCGGCAAAGCAACAATAATCGCTTTTTTGAAAAAACATTTGCAAAACTAACAGAAAAAATTTTACCTTTGCACCCACGTAAAATGGTGATTGTAGCTCAGCTGGTTAGAGCGCCAGATTGTGGCTCTGGAGGTCGCCGGTTCGAATCCGGTCTTTCACCCGTTAAAGCCCCAAATATCTATAAAATCAGATGTTTGGGGCTGCTTTTTTTAAGAAAAAAGATGACGAATTTTGAATTCAAAATTACCTGAATCTGATCAGGAAAGGGCTGTTTTTGTTAAAGTCGGGACGTACAGGTCATTTCGACCGGGGGGTTAACCAATTAGTGCCCCCTGTAAAACCGGAAAAGTAGCTTACAAATCATGTATGAGTGCGGTATAAAATGCATATTTTTGTCAGAATCAAGGCGTTTTAATTTTTTGTGCCAGAGTTAACTCATTGTTAATGAGGATGCGAAAATTTAAAACAACACTGAGTTTGGCAACAAAGATGCTTTTTAGACGAGGCTCATGTATCTGTCCTGAAAAATACCAATTGCACGGTAAATAAATACAATTAAAGAATTTTGTCGTTAATTTAACTTTCCGACAACCCTGCAGCAAATTTAATTGTTACCTTTGCGCACAAATTTAAAAAAATACCATGGTAACATCCGAAATGATGAAAGAGCTCACCGGACGCGAGATTGCGTTAAGGAGGTATCTTTGACATCGATCGTAAAAAGATTGAAATAGAAGAAGAAGAAATGCGTACCCAGGCACCCGATTTTTGGGACGACCCCAAAAAAGCCGAGCAAAAAATGAAAAAACTCAAAGCGCTTAAGAGTTGGGTAAATGCGTACGAAGATGTCAAAAACGCCATCGAAGAAACGTCTGTACTTCTGGAATTTCTGAAGGAAGGAGAAGCTGAAGAGGCCGATGTGGACCTGCAGTACAAGAAGACTGTAAAGCTTATTGAAGACCTGGAGTTAAGGAATATGCTCCAAAAGGAAGAGGACAAATTGGGGGCTATCCTGAAAATAAATGCAGGCGCAGGAGGTACCGAAAGCCAGGACTGGGCCGAAATGCTCATGCGGATGTATATAAGATGGGGCGAACGCCACGGTTACAAGGTAACGGAAACCAACTACCAGGAAGGAGATGAAGCAGGCATCAAATCGGTGACCCTTCAGTTCGAAGGAGATTATGCCTATGGGTACCTCAAAAGTGAAAACGGCGTACACCGGCTGGTAAGACTGTCCCCTTTTAATGCCGCCAATAAACGAATGACTTCATTTACGTCTGTTTTTGTTATTCCCCTTATTGATGATACCATTGAAATAGAAATTAACCCGGCAGATATCACGTGGGAGACCTTCCGTTCGAGTGGTGCCGGCGGACAAAACGTCAATAAAGTAGAAACCGGCGTAAGGTTAAGACATGCCCCGACAGGTATCGTTATAGAAAACACCGAATCGCGTTCTCAGGGAGGCAATAAAGAGAATGCCCTCCGTATGCTGAAATCGCAACTCTATGAGCTGGAACTGCGAAAAAAACTGGAAGAACAAAACAAGATAGAGTCACAGAAGAAAAAAATTGAATGGGGCTCTCAAATTCGTTCGTATGTTCTTCAGCCCTACAAACTGGTCAAGGATGTTCGTACCAATCATGAAACCAGCAACGTTCAGGCCGTACTTGACGGTGAAATCGATGATTTTATCAAAGCTTACCTGATGGAATTTGGTGCCGAGGATGTTTTCAAGAAAAACTAATTGTTTCAACTGCAACATAAAAACACAAAGAAATGGAATACCGAATAGAAAAAGACACAATGGGAGAGGTAAAAGTGCCTGCCGATAAATATTGGGCAGCACAAACCCAACGTTCTGTTATGAATTTTCCCATAGGCCCTGCTGCTTCCATGCCCAAACAAATTATCAGAGCTTTTGGTTATCTCAAAAAGGCGGCTGCTTATGCCAACGAGGAACATGGCGTCCTGCCCAAAGAAAAAAGAGTCTTGATTGAAAAAGTCTGTGACGAAATAATCGAGGGTAAACTCGACGACCAGTTCCCTCTGGTTGTATGGCAGACCGGAAGCGGAACGCAATCGAATATGAACTGCAACGAGGTGATAGCCAACCGTGCCCATGTACTCAACGGCGGAAAACTGGGAGAAGGAGAAAGCCCCATTCACCCAAACGATGATGTCAACAAATCGCAATCATCCAACGATACATTCCCTACTGCAATGCACATTGCAGCTTACAAAATGCTGATCGAAAAAACCATTCCCGGCATTGAAAAGCTGCGTGACACCCTGAAAACTAAATCGGAAGAAATGATGGAGGTGGTAAAAATCGGAAGAACACACCTGATGGATGCTACACCACTTACTTTGGGACAGGAGTTTTCGGGATACGTCTCTCAACTTGACCATGGACTCAAAGCGCTTAAAGCAACCCTGGATCATCTTTCCGAACTTGCACTGGGTGGTACTGCTGTAGGCACAGGCCTTAACACGCCAAAGGGTTACGATGTTACAGTCGCAAAATACATCGCCAAATTTACCGGCCTGCCTTTCAAAACAGCCGCAAACAAATTCGAATCACTGGCAGCACACGATGCCATTGTCGAAAGTCATGGCGCTCTGAAACAAATCGCAGTGAGCCTGATGAAAATCGCTAACGACATCCGCCTGCTCGCATCGGGTCCCCGTTCGGGCATCGGAGAAATATTGATCCCCGAAAATGAACCCGGCTCATCAATTATGCCCGGCAAGGTTAATCCTACTCAGGCAGAAGCCATGACTATGGTATGTGCTCAGGTCATGGGTAACGATGTTACCGTGTCGGTAGGTGGTTCCAACGGTCATTTTGAGCTGAACGTTTTCAAACCGGTTATGATATATAACTTCCTGCAGAGCGCAGAGTTACTGGGAGATGCCTGCGTTTCGTTCAATGACAAATGCGCTGTAGGTATTAAACCCAACCATCAGCGGATCAAAATGCATCTCGACAATTCTCTGATGCTCGTGACTGCACTGAATCCACATATCGGGTATTACAAGGCTGCCGAGATAGCTAAAAAAGCTCATAAAGAAGGCACAACCCTGAAAGAAGCAGCCCTCGACCTCGGATACCTCACGGCGGAAGAATTTGACAAATGGGTAGACCCGTCAAAAATGACCGGTTCGCTCGATTAATTTGTCCCGGTGTCGTGTCATGTAAAACGACGTATAAGTTGAAACTGATTTTTGCTTTTTTCAAAATGAGAAAAAGTGCGCATAGCCACAACATAGCTACTACCTTTTTTCAGGACAAGCCTGAAAAAGCCCTATGCGGGATTTAGTCAACTTAAACAACATGTTGGTTAGTTTTATGCACTAAGCGCCTAAATTTTTCATCATGAAGAAAAAACGAAAATCAGTGATGCCTGGTGCCATATTTTAAGCTTGATACGACACTATGTAAATAATCATTAACCGTCTCTTCCTCAGGGACGGTTTTTTTATATCTTTGAGTCAAATAAAGTTTGTAGTATTTTACAATTTTATCGTTATTTTATCGTTACACTCGTATCATATTCTCATTATAGAAATCTTTACAGGCCATGAAAAATTGCACTATCTTTCTGATTGTCATCTTATCCTTTACAGAAATACTGACATTAACAGCTCAGGAAAACGAAGAAGCCACACTGGACAAAGGTCCTTTGTCCGGCCAGTTCGATTATACCATCGAAAAATCAAGCAAGTATGAAGAGTTCAGGGTAGTCCGAACAGCATGGCTCTATAAATTGAAAAGCAATGTGATGGATACGTTGGCGTATCTTCGGGACGAAATGGCAGAAAAACAAGCGAAGATAGATTCTCTTGGCAATCAAATTGTCCTGTTAAACGAAAAATTGACAACCACACAAGATAAACTGGACCAAGCCATTCTCTCAAAAAACAGCATCCCCTTTTTCGGGGCAGAAATACAAAAAGGAAAATACAATACCATTATGTGGGCATTAGTCCTTATTCTGGCCGCAGGAGTAGCATTTCTTTTTTTCCTTTTCAAAAGAAGTCATTTCATCACAAAACAGATGCAGGAAAAATATGAAGACCTTGAAAAAGAATTTGAAGCACACCGACAACGTGCGCTTGAAAAAGAAAAAACAATGGCCCGCCAGCATCTAAATGAGCTGAATAAACTCAGGGGAAGACAGTAGCTCGAAACAGGGCGCATGGAGCGTGGAGCATAGGGCAAAGAACATAGAGGAAGGCAGAAGGGCAGAATGAATGGCAAAATAAGCCAGATAAAAGTGATTCATATAATCTTCAATTCAATAGTGAGTGCAGTATAAAAAGCCTTCAAACTGCTGATTTTTACCATTTTTACCCTGACCCCTAAAGGGGAACTGCTAAAAATCAGCAGTTTAAAAAAGTCCCCTTTAGGGGATTTAGGGGTCAAAAGGCTTTTCAGACCGTATTCATACAAGGTTTACACTCAGCCCAAAAACACCAAAACAGCTCCCCTCTCCTATCTCCCCACTGTATCACATAATTCCTTAACTTTGCATTTCTGAAGACTACGTTTTAACAGGCGTGATTTTCGTTTCGTAGTAAAGCAAATCTTTCATCATTCATTCAGCATGCTTCTGGCCGGGTTGCTATATCCCGCACAGTTGCTGAAAAACAGCATCAATATATTATGAGTAAGACAGAACAATTGAAAGACCTGGTACAGCAAAGAGTTTTACTTCTCGACGGGGCCATGGGAAGCCTTATCCAACAATACAAACTGACGGAAGAAGATTTCAGAGGAGAAGATTTTAAAGACCATTCCTTTTCCCAAAAAGGCAATAATGATTTGTTATCAATAACCCGCCCCGACATTATCAGCCGGATTCATGAACAGTATCTCGGGGCCGGAGCCGACATAATAGAGACCAATACGTTCAATTCCAACCGCATTTCGCAATCCGATTACGGAATGCAAGATAAAGTCTATGATCTGAATAAACGGTCGGCACTCCTTGCTTCGGAGGCTGCAAAAAAATATGCTACACCCGATAAACCGCGTTTTGTTGCCGGATCGATGGGCCCGACCAATAAAACCGCCTCACTCAGTCCCGATGTTAACAACCCCGGCTACAGAGCCGTTACATTTGATGATTTGGCAGAGGTTTATGCCGAGCAAGCTTCGGGATTACTCGATGGCGGCGTGGATATACTTTTGCTCGAAACCATTTTTGACACGCTGAATGCAAAGGCTGCCCTTTTTGGTATCGGGGAAGAACTCAAAAAGCGAAATCTTACCGGTTTTCCTGTTATGGTTTCCGTTACGGTGGCCGACGCCAGTGGCAGAACCCTTTCCGGACAAACTCTGGATGCTTTCATTATTTCGGTTTCGCATTTCCCCTTATTTTCGATTGGCCTTAATTGTTCTTTCGGAGCAGAAGATTTACGGTCGTATGTAAAACAAATCGGAGACAAAACACCTCTCTTTATCAGCGCCTATCCCAACGCCGGTCTGCCCAATCAGTTCGGTGAATACGACGAGACACCGGACGAAATGGCGCCTAAAATATTTAAGTACCTGAACCAGGGACTCGTCAACATTATCGGCGGTTGCTGCGGCACCACGCCTGAACATATTAAAGCTTTCGGGCAATACCTTAAAGATGCAGTACCGCATATCCCTTCAAAAATTGAACAAAAAACACGGTTAAGCGGCCTGGATGCATTGGTTATCGATGAACACACAAACTTCGTGAACATCGGAGAACGAACCAACGTTGCAGGCTCCAAAAAATTTGCCCGGCTCATAAGGGAAGAAAAATATGAAGAAGCGCTCTCTGTTGCCCGCGAACAGGTAGAAGGCGGAGCACAGATCATTGATGTCAACATGGATGATGCCATGCTTGATGCCAAAAAGGAGATGGTTACCTTTCTGAACCTGATGGCCTCGGAACCGGATATTGCAGCCCTCCCGGTCATGGCAGACTCTTCAAAATGGGAAGTTCTGGAAGCCGGACTCAAATGTCTTCAGGGAAAGGCCATAGTCAACTCCATCAGTCTGAAAGAAGGAGAAGATGCTTTTGTGCAGCAAGCCTCAAGAATTAAACAATACGGAGCTGCAGTTGTGGTAATGGCCTTCGATGAAAAAGGCCAGGCCGACACTTTTGAAAGACGCATAGAAATATGCAGCAGAGCTTATCATCTTCTGACTGAAAAAGTTCATTTTCCTCCTGAAGATATCATCTTTGACCCGAACATCCTGGCCATTGGCACCGGCATTGAAGAACACAACAATTATGCGGTTGACTTTATCAAGGCTACAAAATGGATAAAAGAAAATCTGCCTTATGCCAAAGTCAGCGGGGGCGTCAGCAACCTGTCTTTTTCGTTTCGCGGAAACAACCAGGTCCGCGAAGCCATGCATTCTGTGTTTCTCTATCATGCCATCAGGGCAGGAATGGATATGGGCATTGTCAACCCGGGAATGCTCCAGATATACGATGAGATACCACCCGATTTACTGGAGCTGGTAGAAGACGTTGTCCTAAACCGACGACCTGATGCCACGGAACGACTAATCGAGGCGGCCGAAAAATTTAAAGAAGAAGGAACCGGAGAAGCTGCAAGTTCCAAAAAAAATGCCTGGCGTGAGTTACCCCTCGAAGAACGGCTTCATCACTGCCTTATCAAGGGAATTTCTGATTACCTCGAAGAAGACCTTCAGGAAGCGCGTCAAAAATATGAATTTGCACTCGACATCATTGAACAACCGCTTATGGACGGGATGAACATCGTGGGTGATCTGTTTGGATCCGGGAAGATGTTCCTTCCCCAGGTGGTGAAAACAGCACGCGTCATGAAGAAGGCAGTAGCCTGGCTGGAGCCTTTCATCGAAGAAGAAAAGCGTGTTTCGGGAAATGCTCAATCCAAAAAAGGTAAAATCCTGATGGCTACCGTTAAAGGCGATGTACATGACATTGGGAAAAACATCGTAGGTGTTATTCTGGCCTGCAACAATTACGATGTCATCGACCTGGGAGTGATGGTTCCGGCCGAAAAAATATTAAGTGAAGCAGAAAAACAAGAGGCTGATATTATCGGGTTGAGTGGCCTGATAACTCCCTCTCTTGAGGAAATGAGTAATGTTGCCAGAGAGATGCAGCAAAGAGGAATGAAACAACCCCTTCTGATTGGGGGGGCCACAACCTCAAAGGTACACACAGCCGTGAAGATCGACCCTTTCTACAACGGCCCCGTGGTTTACGTAAAGGATGCCTCGATGAGTGCCCAGGTCACAGGCGCTTTACTTTCTGCCAAAGAAAGGGAAAAGTATGTGGCTGCGGTGAAAGAAGAATACGAAAAATTAAGAAAAGCCAATCAATCAAAAAAAACAAAAGAATATTTGAGTATCGGGGAAGCCAGAAAAAAAAGATGGACGACAAACTGGAACGAAGCATCTGTAAAAAAACCCGCTTTTACAGGTATAAAATCCTTCAAAGATTACCCGGTTGATGAGATCATTCCTTTCATTGACTGGACTTTCTTTTTCCACGCCTGGCGGTTAACCGGCAACTATCGCGGCATTGAAAAAGTGACAGATACGGCGTCGGAGAAAATGTGGCTTGAAAACTTTTCGTCTGATACGGCCAGGGAAAAAGGAAAAGAAGCACTCAATCTTTGGAGAGATGCACAAAAAATGCTACGTCGCATCAGCGATGAAAAAATATTGAAGGCCAACGCGGTAATCGGCTTTTATCCTGCCAACAGCGTAGGTGACGATATAGAAATATATGAAGATGAAGACCGTAAAAAGGTCAAAGCCACCTTTCACTTTTTAAGGGAACAACAAAAGAAACAGGGAAAAGAAACTTACTATTCACTATCCGATTTTGTAGCCCCGAAGTCATCCGGCATCAACGATTACATTGGCGGATTTGCCGTAAGTGCAGGTGAAGGCATTGAAAAGTGGATAAAACACTTTGAGGAACAACACGATGATTACAATGCCATCCTGTTAAAATCGCTGGCCGACAGGCTGGCTGAGGCTTTTGCGGAATTGATGCATTTCAGGGTTCGCAAAGAATTCTGGGGTTATAACCCCGATGAAGAATTCAACTACGACAACCTGGTTCGCGAAAGATACAGAGGCATCCGCCCTGCATTGGGTTATCCCGCATGCCCCGACCACAGCGAAAAAAGAATTCTTTTCGACCTTCTTAATGCTGAAGAGAATGCCGGCATCGAACTGACCGAACATTTCAGCATGTACCCCAATGCATCGGTCAGTGGCATCTACCTGGCACACCCGGAAGCCGTTTATTTCGGAGTTGGAAAAATAAAAAACGACCAGGTCGAAGACGTGGCAAGACGAAAAGGAATAAGTCCCGATGAATTAAAGAAGTGGATTCCGACCAATCTGGCGGATTGAACAGATTGTTAAAAAAGAATAGCGAACCATTGAGAACAACCATTTCGGAAAAACGACTCAGAATAGGCAACGTATTCACCCCAAAGAAATGGGCTGAATTCGCCATCGAACAATTCGATATTTTCGGAAAATGGATGAACGGAGCCACTGTCTTCGACCCCACAATGGGTACCGGCAATTTGCTGGAAAGTCTTGTTGAATTTGGTTTGAAAAAAGGTTACAAATTGGAGGATTTACCGGTTAACAACCTATTCGGCAATGAATTAAACACCGAATACTTTACCCATACAGTGAACCGTTTCAGGCAATCATACGGAATTAACCTCTCAACTCAGATCACTAACTGCGATATACTTACTTTATCTCCCCGTCAATTCGACATCATTTTTGGTAATCCCCCATGGAAAAATTTTAATGACCTCCCCGGGGAATACAAAGAAAAAGTTCGAAGCATATTCGATAAAAGCGGGCTCATCAGGAACAAACAAACTTTATTGCTGGGAGGCTCAAGAATGGATATTTCGGCACTCATTATTCAGATGTCCATTAATAATTTTCTGAAAAAAAGAGGCCATGCATATTTCTTTTTGCCCCTTTCTCTGCTTTTAAACGACGGAGCACATGAACAGTTCAGAGAATTCAAAACCAAAGATACCAGTTTTGCACCTGTCGAAATATTTGATTTTAAAAACGAACCTGTTTTCCATAAAATATCCACAAGATATGGTCTTGCACATTTCGAGAGAGACTGTATACCCCGGTTTCCAATAGATTATTATATGCTTCAGCAAAACAAATGGACAAAACATCTTGCATCACCAATTCAAAAGCATGCCGGCCCGTTTAGTATCTACGAAAAAGTAGGAAAAAAACCACTGAAAGCATTTAATGCCATTGAATTACCCAAAGCTTCAATGCCTCGCCAGGGGCTAAATACATGTGGCGCCAACAATGTTTATTTTTTCCGGAAAGTTCAGAAGATATCATCAGATATCTGTCTGGTAGAAGACCAATTTGAATTACCGTCAGAAATGATTTATCCATTACTCACATCGGCTAATTTCAAAGACCGGAACAAAAAACCTTCAGTCTGGGTATTAATTCCTCACAATAAGAACGGAAGGCCCTTATCAAAGCAGGAATTAGACAACTTTCCTTCCCTGAAAAAATATCTTGAACAACACCGGGAAAAATTAACATCAAGAAGAGGCACCCTGATACAATCTCATATAAAAAGAGGCCTATGGTGGGCATTGTTGGGAGTTGGAAGTTACAATTATGCCCCCTATAAAGTCGTTTGGGAAGCATACGGCAAAAAAAAATTCAATCCGATGTTGGTTGACGGACACTGGCAGGCTAACCAATCGCTCCAGGCGTTTATCCCTTTTGGTACAAAAAAAGAAGCCGAAAAAATATTAAAAAAATTAAACTCGCCGCAAGTCGAACATTATCTTCTGTCAATGAAAATGGAAGGAACCATGAACTGGGCACAACCGGGAAAAATAAAACAACTCATCCGGTTTGTCAGCTAAATATTACCTCAGTTCTTTCAATGTCTCGGAATCCCTTTCTTAGCGATTTTAGCGTTCCTTTAATTTTGCACCCTCAGCGTGGAATAAAAAAACAGACAAAACTCATAGCCCCTCAAAATAATATTTAGCCATTTGTTTCACAGAGAAATAAGAATAATTTTGCACACGATAAAAACCCGGATTTATGCCAACAGTAGCCGAAATAATCAGAAACATTGACAAACCGTCCTTCTCTTTCGAGCTGTTGCCCCCCTTAAAAGGCAACAGTATTCAAAAAGTTTTCAGTACCATTGATAAACTCAAGGAATTCAACCCTCAATATATCAATATCACCTCTCATCGTGACGAGGTGGTTTACAAAACCAATGAAAAAGGGTTTACCGAACGCCGGGTATATCGGAAAAGACCGGGGACTGTTGCCGTTGCCGCCTCTATTCAGCACAAGTATCAGATACCGGTAGTACCGCACCTGATCTGCAGTGGTTTCACCAGGAGCGAAACCGAATATGCACTTATCGACCTGAATTTTCTTGGCATCCACGATCTTTTATTGCTCAGGGGAGACAGTTCTTCCCGGCATCAGTTTTATAAGCCAGAGGAACAGGGAAATGCTTATGCCATAGACCTTATCCATCAGGTTAATAATCTGAACAAGGGACTATTTCTCGATGGTACACTCATGGAGCCTTTTGAAACACCTTTTAGTTATGGTGTAGCCGGATATCCCGAAAAACATGAAGAAGCGCCAAATCTGGATTCCGATATTTACTGGCTGAAACAAAAGGTGGATGCAGGAGCGGAATATGTTATTACCCAGATGTTTTTCGACAACGAAAAGTTTTTCAATTTTGTGAAAAAATGTCGCGAAGCAGGAATAAAGGTGCCCATAGTCCCCGGTATCAAGCCCATTAACATCAAAAACCAGCTCACTATTCTGCCCAAAGTTTTCCATACCGAAATACCCGAATCACTGGCCCGGGAACTCCGAAAATGCAAAAACAACGATGATACCGCCAAAGTAGGAACAGAATGGGCTATAATGCAATCAAAAGAATTACTTTCACGCGGGTTCAATTTGTTGCATTTCTATTCAATGATGGCCACGCAGTGCGTCTATAACATAGCCAGAGAGATTTACTAAAAAGGCGACAGCAAAAGCCGGGCCCCAAGAAATTCGGCCACTTTCCCATGAGCTTTTAAACCTGTCCCGATCGCGATTTTATCATTTATTTCAAAATCAAGCGTATAATACTGATACCATGGAGCATGCGTGGCATGCCCCTTCCAGATGTAAATGCCGGCTTTCTGCCCAAAAGCAAAACGCCCCAAAAGAAAGGCGTGCCCAACCATAAAACTCAGACGTGATTTGCTTCCCACATCCGAATAATCACGGCTATTGTCGAACTCTGCCATGATGCCGGCCGTCCAGGCGTTAATACGAGCAAACTGTGACAAATATTCGCCAGATGCTGACAATACCAAAGCTTTACCTTCACTTTCTTCAGGCTCTTTCAGTCCGGCAATCATGTTAAAATACCATCTTTTTTCGCCACTTGCCCGATCAAAAGGTTGAAGCTCTATTTTGGACGGAAGAGAACGGGAATCGAGCTTTCGTTGAACACCTACCCCCAAGGCAGTATAATTAATTCCCAGATTCGGTTGATTGATTCCACCATTCGAAATGTGCTGAAAAGTACCTGCCAGGCGCAGTGCCCACTGGTCTCCAACAGGATATTTAAAGGACAATCCCGCCAACAAGGGAAAAGAAAGATGAATGCTATACGCCACATTTTCAGGGTTGTTGCTTTCATCATAGGGATTGCTCAAATAACTGATTCCCAACCCCCCTTTGAAAGAAATATCAATATTAAACGGGGAAAACAAAACCGGTTCAACATAGAACAATCCCGACAATGCATGCCCAAGCGAACTATCACCAAAATCCCGGAAATTCAATGATGCACCTATTGAGGGATAACAC
This sequence comes from Anaerophaga thermohalophila DSM 12881, assembly GCF_000191885.1. Lineage (GTDB taxonomy): Bacteria > Bacteroidota > Bacteroidia > Bacteroidales > Marinilabiliaceae > Anaerophaga > Anaerophaga thermohalophila. The sequence goes on along the minus strand of NZ_AEWI01000005.1, from coordinate 5,687 downwards.
TGACACAAAGAATAAGCCTCCCCGGAAACAAATTTCCATTCATAATCTATGCCAATGCCCTTTGGAGATACATTGCGGAAATGTTCCACTTTGGAGGAATGAACAACAATTTTTCCACCATAAACCCAGGTATTTAAATAACGTATTGGAGCCTGATCTACCTCCTCCTGAGCTTTGGCAACAATTGAAAGAAGCAACCCGATTATGGTAAAAAATATGTAACAATGTTTTTGCATTCGAATAAATAAAATTTGTTTTTCAAAGGCCGAACGGGACTCCTCCCGATTAACCCCCGCTGGTGCGGATTTCTTTGCAGAGCAAAGCGGCAAAGCCGAGCGATAATCCGCACCTCCTTTGGTAGTGGATTTCAAATCCACTTTTAACTTCCAATCATTTTGTACTTGTCCAACTAAGACTTTTCATCCGTATATAATTTATCTAAGTTATTGGCCGAATGGAACTCGCATGCAAGAGTTTTATACATGTTCTTTTGTGACAATCTTTGTCATCATAAATCTATAAAATAGGTAATAATTACAAAAATCATTATTTTAGCGATAGACATCAAGTTATTGGAGGTTTCAATGTTTCGGATATATTGCAACATTATTTCATGGATTACAAGACAGCACTTCATAAAGCATCATCGTTATGCGCACGGCAGGAATACTGTCGGTCGGACATTCGCAAGAAACTCGAAAAATGGGACGTTCAGCCGGAACAATCTGAAAAAATATTGGCAGAACTGGTTAAAGAACAATTTATTGATGAGTCAAGGTTTGCTTCGTTCTATGTTCGCGACAAGTTCAGGTTCAACAGGTGGGGAAGGCAAAAAATACGCTGGCAGCTAAAACAAAAAGGAATTTCTGACGATGATGTCAACAACGCTCTAAATCAAATTGATGAAAATGATTACCGGCAAACCCTCAAAAAACTCATAAAAGAAAAACTAAGACAGGTTAAAGACACAGAGCCCCTCAAACAGAAGGCTGCTCTGATTAGAAATGCAGTATCGAAAGGGTATGAATACGAGGAGATCATTCCAATTGTGGAACAATTATTGTTAAAGAATTAAAAAAAGCTAAAAATATGAACAAGCTCTACACTCTCTTTCTGATAGTCATTTTTGGCTTATCTCATCTTCCGGCTGAAGCTGCCAAACCCAAATGGGTTAAAAAACGCCCATCGGACAGGGAATATTTTATTGGCATAGGGATGGCTTATAAAAATGAAGCATCCGGCCTGGATTATGCCAAAAAGGCACGAGCCGATGCACTGAAGGAATTGGCATCGGAAATTGAAGTAAACGTATCTGCCAACTCACTGCTGCGTCAATTTGAAGACAATTATGCTTTCCGCGAAACTTTCGAATCAGAAATTGCCACATCAACTGCCGGGAATCTGACCGGATATGAAGTGCAGACATGGGAGAACAAAAAAGAGTACTGGGTGATGATGCGCCTGAATAAAGAACAATACCGGCGTCGCAAACAACTCGATCTGGAAATGGCTAAAAAGAAGGCCGCTTCTTTTCTTCTTGAGGCGCGTCAACATCTGGAAAATATTGAAATAACAGCTGCTCTGGGCGCTTACTTCAAAGCCATTGAATCTCTGGAAGACCACCTCAAAGAGGACCTGACCTACAGAACTATTGACGGTAATATCAATTTAGGGATCGATATTATGAACGACCTGCGGCAATTGTTCTCGAAAATATCAGTCACGCCGGTTAATCCGACCTATAAGGTGTCTTTCTCAAAAACGATGGAAGCCCCGCTAACAGCCAGGGTTGAATATTTTTCACCTGCCGGACGAAAAGTTCCTGTTCATAATTTTCCGGTTCGTTTTCAGTTTACACAGGGCAAAGGAATTTTACAGGAAAAGGCGGTCTCGGATCCCGGAGGAGAAGTAAAAAGTTATATACAAAAACTTGAGTCGCCACTAAAAAAACAAAAGGTTACAGCTAAATTCGACCACACAGCACTTCTTCAGGAAGAGAACAAGGACGCCAACAGCCCGCTGGTTGGCTTTTTCCTGCCCGAAGGAGCTGTCCCCTCTGCAACATTCGACATTGAACTCCAAAAATCGGATGCGTGGTTTACCGCTGTCGAGCATGTTTTTGGAAGCCCTGAAATCAGGCAACCCTTCGCCAATCAACTAAAATCAGAACTAAACGAAACTTTCTTTAACTTCACTCCATCCGCCGAATCGGCATCCTACATCGTTGAAACGGATGTAAATTTCAGGAAAGGTGAGATAAAAGAAGGCACAGGCTACACGGTTTACGTGGTTTTTGCCGACCTCTACTTTTCAATAATTTCAGCCGAAACAGGAACGGAAATTTTCAGTGACACGGTGACCGGAATAAAGGGGATGCGCCCCGGAAGTTATCAGTATGCTTTAAAAGAGGCCAGGGAAAAGCTTTTGAAAAAATTCAGGGAAGAAATATATCCACAACTCGAATCGCTGAACCTGTAAGTGTGCCCACTCCTGAATTCAGACAAGAATTTTGCGCGGTTTTATGGTATACCATAGTCCCGGCAATGCAGAAACTGCCGAAACCGAAAAAAACAACAAACTTAAAGCAACTGCAAGGTCCTGCTGCAGGTGCAGGTATTCGGCCCCCATCAGGAAGGTAAATTCACGGGCGCCTATACCACCCAGTGTTACAGGAATAGATGCCATAATTGCAGAGAGGAAAAAGAGGAACAAATAATCATCATAACTGCCTGAATTTTCCACTCCGAGAGCATACAGTATACTTACGGCTGCCAGCATTTGAAAGCCCTGAACCAAAACAGACCACAAACTAATATAAACAAAGGCTTTTCGGAAAAGTGGCAATACCCATTTCAGGAAAAAATAAAACGCAATTAAGGGAACCGGAATAGCAAAGTACAACCACAATTTATACGGAAAAGAATAATCGACAAAATGCAAAAGTACCAATATAAATGTGACAATAATCGTTAAGCCCGAAAGCCGGTCGGCAAAAATAGCACCCAGCGACCTCTTAACAGGTACTTTCAGATAGTGATTGAGCATATAAACCTTAAAGCCGTCACCACCAACTCCTCCAGGCAGAAAAAGGTTATAAAACAGACCCAGCCAGTACAGCTTTATATTGGTCTTTTCGGAGATATTAACCGGCATTAACCGGAATAAAGTATTCAGACGAAAGGCCGCTGCCACCTGAGAAACCACATAAATCAATAACGCAACAAGAAGCAACAGAATATTGGCTCTTGCAATGGACTTACCAATTTCTTCAATATCGATCTTCGAGGTAATATACCATAAAATACCGGCGCTAATAAAAATCTTAGCAATTAGTTTTATGGTTTTTATGTGTTTTTGGTTGATAATATTCATCAAAATAAAATTAGTCCGGGTTATAGGCCTGATCTCAGGAAGAGATTCACAAATTCGTGGTTCAAAAATACAATAAATCCATAAAACAAAATAACCGCCCCGGATCGTCCCTGACGGTTATTTAATAGATATTTTTACATGTCAGTTTTAAGCTGACTCATTATTACAAAATTCAATTTTTAAGGTTGAACAGGCTGGCCCCGATTTACCGGAGGAACTCGCAAGTTTTCATATAACCTTAATATACTTTCATTTTAACAGACAACAATTACAAAAGCATTCTTGCCATATCTTCCTCAAAGAAGAATTCCTCCTGACCAAAAGCAGGTTTTAAATCATCCATCCACAAAGCGCGCAGATCATACTTTGCAAAGAAAGGACGACCTACCCAGTCGCTGTTACGCCCCTGGATAAATTCGCAAACAAACACCTTTTCGCCCCTTACTTCGCTCACACCAATGATACGTACTTTACCAGGCGTACATGACATACTTGGGCCCCTGACAGTTCGTGAGATTCCGCTTACCCGGGTATAGGCTTTACGGAAAATCTCCCAGGCACGTGCCAAAGATACACCGAAATACTCCTGAGCCCCGGTATCACGGGCAACAAACATGTAATAAGGGATCATTCCCATACGGACCTGTTTTTTCCACATGGTACTCCAGACATCGGCATCGGCATTAATATGATTCAGCAATGGTGATTGTGTCCTTATCTGGGCACCTGTTTCACGTATCCTGGCAACAGCCTTGGCAACTGCCTCTGTTTCAAGCTCGCGGTAATGATTGAAATGGGCCATAAAAGCCAATGATTTTCCGGCCCTGGTAACTTTTTCAAAAATGCGTAATACATCATCGGCGTCATCATCCGTCAGATAACGGTAGGGCCAGAAACTGAGCGACTTGCTACCAATACGGATATTCTGAAGATGTGGAATATCAGCTTCCAAAAGACTGGTAATATAGTTGTCGAGAATCGAGGCTTTCATTACCATTGGGTCGCCCCCAGTAAATAAAATATCGGTGATCTCGGTGTGTTGTTTCAGATATTCAATCACATAGTCCATCTGTTTCATGGCAAACTTAAGGTCGTCCATGCCGGTAAACTGAGGCCAGCGAAAACAAAAAGTACAATAAGCATGACATGTTTGGCCCTGGGTAGGGAAAAACAACATGGTTTCATCATACTTGTGCTGAACACCCTGAAGCTTGAGCCCGTTAAGTTCCGGCACATTATGTGCCTGCCCGGCCGGATGGGGATTCAGTTTGTGACGAATCGCGTTGGCTGCCTTTTTTATTGCAACCTTATCGTTCTCTTTATCGAGCACTGAAGACATACTCTGAAAATCCTCAGGCTTAAGCATATCTTTTTGAGGAAAGTTTAGGATAAAAATGGGATCTTCATGAAAATTATCCCAGTCAATAAGTTCGTTTACAACATAATTATTAGTCTTAAACGGAAGAACATGACCAACTACATCAATATTTCTTAGATCCTGCTTGTTTAACTTATCGATCTGAGGAATTTTTTGATAATTGTGCAATGAATAGATCTGATATTTCATAGGCATCCAAAGTTTATTATTTTTTTTATATTTAATTCTCTTTCGATACACCAACACATCTGTTTTTAGACATCAAGACATGCTCCGGTGCCATAATTAGTGTCGGTCCATAAAGTGCCATTTGCTGTGTTACACTCGCCGCCAAAATACTCATTTGATAAGTAAACTCCATTTTGGGCGGCTTCGAAAGCCTTGCAACTGACACTTTCTGAACAGACACATGATTTGATACAACTTTTGCCGACTTTATAGACGGACACTAATTAAGCAAAATAAAGAGGCAAAAAAATTGCCATGAGGAATCAATTTTCAGAAGTAGACATGATCCTTAATTTATTACAAATATACAAAGATTTTGAGAAACCGACAAACGAAAACCATTCTAATTGCTGTAAATCAGTGCTTTATATATGTTTTGAATTAAAAGAAGAATTAACCGTACAGCATATAGTGCTGCGAAGAGGATGGTGGCGGGTGAACTCAGAATTTTTTTAAAAACAATATCATGCGAAGCAACAACAAACAATTTTCAGGGAATGGAAGCAGTTTTTGATTTTAACCAAATATACTTTTTATTCCGCACTCATATATTTTCTAAAATCCGAAAAAAACCGCAACAGAATACTGCCGCGGTTTACTTTATATTTCATCCGTATAAAATTTATCTAAGTCATTAGTCTGATGGAACTCGCATAAAAGGATTTATACATATTCTTATTGTCGAAAACCCATCTATGTCCATTTCATC